>JBJMMR010000037.1:0-14912 GCA_045804645.1 Chloroflexota bacterium
TCGTGACCGCCCCGTCCGTCCTGCCCGGGTTGTCGGTGGTGGCCCCGGTCGATGCCGAGACGCTCCCGACTGCGGCCTATAACGTCGCCTTCGAACGCGATGGCAGGACGCAGGTGCTGACGGCATGCCTCGGCAACACGGTCGAGGCCTCCGGGACGGCGCCCTAGGCTATCCTCGGTCCATGGTCCGTCAGCTCTCTCGCAAGGTCCCCCTCGCCGAGCTCCACTGTCACCTCGGCGGCGCCGTCACGCCGGCGATCATGTGGGGCATCTCCCATGCGCAGGGGATCAAGCTGCCGACCAAGGACTACTGGGAATTCCGGGACATGATCACGGTCTCGAAGCGGTCCCAGAGCTTCGATGGCTACCTGCAGCTGTTCCATTGGACCGAGCTGATCCAGAGCTCGCCGATCGCCGTCGAGCGGGCGGTCTACGAGGTCGTCGGCGGCGCCTACCGCAAGAACAACGTCACGACGATGGAGCTCCGCTTCAACCCGATGAAGCGAAATCGCGGCGGTGAGCAGGACCTCGATCACATCATCGCGGCGGCCGTCCGGGGCATGGACAAGGCGACGCTCGAATACCCGATCAAGCCCGGCTTGATCTTCTGCCTCGACCGCGCGTTCCCATTCGAGCTCAACGAGATCATCGCGGAGAAGGCGATCGGCTGGCGCGATCGAGGCGTGGTCGGCGTCGATATCGCAGGCCCTGAGTCATCGACGTTCCGCGTGGCCGACTACCGCCGCCTCTTCCGACGCGCCCGGCAATACGGCCTGGGTATCACCGTGCACACCGGCGAGGCCGGGCCGGTCGATGAGATCGCCCGGGTCGTCGAGCTGCTCGAGCCGGATCGGATCGGGCACGGGGTGAAGGCCGCCTACGACCCGCGGGCGATGGAGATGATCCGCGAGCGTGGGATCGTGCTGGAGCTCTGTCCCACATCGAACCTCAATACCCGCGTCGTCTCGGGCTGGGACGAGTTCCGCTGGATCTTCGACACGTTCCGGCGCAACGGCGTCCGGTTCACGATCAACACCGACGGCCCCGAGATGCTGAAGACCTACATCCGCGACGAGATGGCGACGCTGGGACGCCTCGGGATCCTGTCGGTCGAGGACCAGGAGTCCGCGGCGGCCACCTCACTGGCGGCCTCGTTCGTTCCGAACGTCTCCGACGTGCCGGCGCCGTCGCTCCAGCCCGCTGCCCGTGTCACGGTGGAGCGCGAAGAGGCCTGACCCAGTGAGGTAAGAGGCACCGGGGTTAGGTTCGCGGGCGCTGGCCGTCGGGACGCGACGCCGTCGAGCCCGCGCTCGTCAGCGCGCTAGCCGGACGTAGCCATTCGAACCGACGGCCTCCACGTCCCATTTGCGACCGAACGCGGGCAGGCCACTGATGGATATCCGCCCGATCTCGTCCGGCAGCTGCGGATCGAGGACGAGCTTCCCGTCCACGGCGTTAAGCCCGAGCATCGCTCGGATCAGCGCGAGAGGCGCGCCCGTGGCCCAAGCTTGGGGACTGCATGCCGTCGGATACGGGATCGGGAACCGGCTCGTCGATCGCTCGTAACCGGCGAAGGCTTCCGGCAGCCGATAGTTCGAGAAGGTGGATGCCTGCAGCAACGCCGTCGCGATGCTATTGGCCTCGTCTCGGAAACCATAGCGAGCTAGACCCAAGGCGATCAACGAATTGTCGTGCGGCCAAACCGTGCCGAGGTGATACCCGATCGGATTGAAGCCATGATCATCGGTGGAGAGTGTCCGGACTCCCCAGCCCGAATTGAGCGCATCGGACATGAGCTGGCCGGCGATGATCCCCGCGCGCTCCTTCGGGACGATGCCGCTCCACAGCAGCTGGCCGATGTTCGAGGTCAGCGAATCGACCTGGCGCTTGTCGCCGTCGAGGGCGATCGCGTAGAAGCCGCCGCGACTGTCGATCCAGAAGTCGCGCTCGAACTGCTCCTGCAGGACCGTGGCTTCCTTCCTGAGCACCGTGGCCAGGGCGCTGTCGGCCATTGGTCCGTCGGCCAATTCGGCCAGCCTGAGCTTGGCGTCGTAGACATAGCCCTGGATCTCGCAGGTGGCGATCGGCAAGGGTGGGATCGCACCGTCCGCGAACTGGATCCCGTCCCACGAGTCGCGCCAGCACTGGTTGCCAAGGCCCTGCGCCGAGCGGGTCGCGTACTCGACGTAGCCGTCGCCGTCGAGGTCGCCGGACTCATCGATCCAGCGCAGCGCAGCGAGGGCGTTGTCCTTCAATGAGACCACGAGGTCGTCGTCGCGAGTCCAGCGCCAGTATTCGGACAGCAGGATGAGCCACAGGATCGTGGCATCTGCCGTGCCGTAGTACGGGCTGTGCGGCTTCAGCCCGAGCCGTGTCAGCTCTCCGGCGCGTAGCTCGTGCGGGATCTTGCCCGGCTCTTCGTCGCGGAAATCATCGCGCTTCGTCCCCTGGAGTGCGGCCAAGGCGATCAACGCGCCTCTCGCGAGTCGGGGCCCGAATGCCGCCGCCTGGTAGGCCGTCAGGAGCGTGTCTCGCCCGAAGAGCGTGAGGAACCAGGGCAAGCCAGCGGCTGGCAAGACGATCTCTTCGCCGTCGTGCTTGACGGCGATGCGAAGCGCGAGCAGGTCGCGAGCACTGCGAGTGACCACTTGGGACAGGACAGCCGAATCCGTCTCGAATTTCGGAAGCTGCGCCAGCCAGCGGCTTACCGGATCGTCGCCTTCGGACGCGAACGCCTCTCCGAAATCACGGTGGAGCGGCTGGATCTCGCGCGGTCCAAGGCGGAGCGGGACACGGATCTCGCACAGCCACTCACCGCGTGCGGGCAGATCGAGGTCCCACACGAGCTCGTCTGCCTCGACCCGGTCTGCTGGGGTCGAGAGCTCCACGAGCGTCTCAGCCGCGAAGGCCTCGTTGGTGTAACGGAAGACGAGCCGTGAGCCGTCGGCCGCATGATCTCGGGTGATCTGGGCGGACCGGTCACGCACGAAGGCCTTGACCTCGAATAGGTCGGCGAAATCGTTGCCGACCGATAGTCGCAGCTCGACCTTTAACGGTTGTTCCACGTAGCTGCTCACTTCGATCCGCTCGTGCAGGCCGTCGCCCACGAAGCGAAGCCGCCGGATGCCAAGTGCGTTCGGCATCAGATGCTCCATCCGCGGATTCGTGAGATAGAACGCCGCCGAGTAGTGATCGACGGTGCCGGACCGGAGCGCGAGCAGCCGCTCACCATCGACCGTCAGGACCCACTGGTCGAGGAACCGCGTGTCGGCGTGGATGAGGCCCCCGATCGTTCCGCGGACGACATCGCCGACGGCGTCGGAATACATGAACGTCCGGCCCTCGAGGATGGCGATGGCGTCGGGCCCGAGCTCGGGCGGCAGATTGCGGCGCTCAGGGCTGGGGATCGATCGGTCGATCGTCTTCCCAGGCACCGGGTTGGCGGGCGTCGCCCGGGCGACGACGGTGTCAGCGACCTCTGTCATGGCGATCAGGTCCCTTCGAACGGGCGGACGTCAGGGTGACCTCGAGACCCTCGCGGTGTCGGCGACGCCCACTGCACGCATCGCGAGCGAACGCTCATGGATTGCGGGCACCCCCACAAGGACGCACGCACCCCAGTGGGCGCGGACAAATCCGGCTAGCCCTCGCCAACGGGGATCTTCTGCGACGTGACGACGTCGCCCCAGACTCCATAGGCGCGGACAAGTCGAACGACTGGTCCGCGCCAGTACGCTACGCAGATGGGGTCTGACGAGACGTGGCTGACTGAGACGCTGTACGACGACGTCCGGATGTCGATCAAGGTCGATCGGGTGCTGTTCGACAGCCAGACCGACCATCAGCATCTGGTCGTCGCGGAGAGCAAGCGGTTCGGGCGCTTGTTCACGCTTGATGGCGTCACGCAGCTGACGATGGCGGACGAGTTCGTCTACCACGAGATGCTCGCGCACGTCCCGATCCTCGCCCACGGCGCTGTGCGCGACATCGGGATCGTCGGTGGCGGTGACGGCGGCCTCGTCGAGGAGGTCCTCAAGCATTCGACCGTCGAGCGAGTGACGATCGCGGAGCTCGACGCGGGCGTCATCGACTTCGCCCGGACGCACCTCGCGGATCTGAGCCGCGGGGCATTCGACGACCCCCGCGTCGAGATCGTGCTCGGCGACGGGGCCGATTTCGTCGCGACGACCGACAGGCGGTTCGACGTGATCGTGGTCGACTCGACCGACCCGATCGGTCCGGGTGCGGCCCTGTTCACTCCCGAGTTCTATGGGAACTGCAAGCGAATACTCCAGCCGGGCGGTGTGCTCGTGACGCAGAACGGCGTCCCGTTCTTCCAGCCCGAGGAGCTCCGGTCGACGATGCGGATCTTCGGCGGCTTGTTCGCCGATGCGACGTGCTATCTCGGGGTCGTGCCGACCTACATCGGCGGGTTCATGGCGTTCGGCTGGGGCACGGACGATGCAGCGCTCCGGACCGTCCCACTAACGGCGCTCCGCAAGCGATTCGATGCAGCCCGCCTCGACACCCGCTACTACACGCCGGAGCTTCACCTGGCCAGCTTTGCCTTGCCGCGGTTCATCGGCGAGATCGTCGAGGGGGCCCGCGACGCGCCGGATCAGTCGGTCGGGCCGCCGATCCGATAGGTGCAGCAGCGGTCGCCCGCGGCGATGTGCGTTTCGCGCACGACGTCGGGACCCAGGAACTCACGGAATAGCTCGAGCTCCGCGCGGCATGCCGCGCCGGTATCCGCGGCGATCCGGTGGATGGCGCAGTTCCGCTCGACGAGGCGGATGACCCCGTCGGTCCCGAGCACGACCTCGGCGAGATAGCCCTGCTCGTCCTGGATGACCGCGAGCTCGCGAGCCCTGTCGACCAAAGGCGCATCGGCCGGCAGGCGCTCGGCGAGCCGACGACGGACACGCTCGGTCGTCGTCTTCCGGCGCTCCTCGAACACGTCGTCGATGAGTCCCTCTCCACCGATCGACCGGATCGCGGCGAGCAACCCGACCGCCAGCCCGTCGTAGTTCGTCGGGAAGAGATCCTGCGCAGCCTCCGTGACGTCGTAGACGTGGCGGGGTCGACCGACGCCGTGGCGCACCGCTCGGCGACTGACGAGACCCGATGTCTCGAGCGCGTGGAGCTGCTGAAGGACGCCGGTACGACTCGCGCCGAGCGCCGCGGCCAGCTCCTCGGGCGCGGAAGGGCCTTCCTGGCGTAGCCGGATCAGCAGGTTCTGCCTGAGCCCGGATGAGCCACCGATCGCTCCATTGAGGAGCTGTTTGGCGGCCGGCGCGTCGTGGGCGCTCCGCGGCTCGGTCATCGTCCGGGAAGGCTAGCACCGGTGTCCGAGACCTGCTCCGGTGATAGGCTCGGCCGCGATGGACCTCGACCTCGCGCCGGAGCACGCCCTGCTGCGCGACACCATCCGGGACTTCATGACGACCGAGGTCGCGCCGGTCATCGAGGAGCACGAACGCGAGCGGCGCTTCCCGACCGAGATCGTCGGGAAGATCGGCGAGCTCGGCTGGCTCGGCATCCCGATTCCCGAGGATGAGGGCGGCGCCGGGCTCGACACATTGGCCTATGCGATCGCCGTCGAGGAGATCGGTCGCGTCTGGGGCTCGCTCGGTCTGATCGTCGCGGCCCACACGAGCCTCGGCTGCGGCCCACTCCACCTCGCCGGGACCGACGAACAGAAACAGCGCTACCTCGTCCCGATGGCGAGCGGGAAGGTCCTCGGTGCGTACGGCCTCACGGAACCGGGAGCCGGCTCGGACGCGGGCGGCACGCGCACGACCGCGCGGCTCGAGGACGACTGCTGGATCCTCGACGGCTCGAAGCGCTTCATCACCAACGCCGGTTACGCCGGCACGTATGTCGTCACCGCGAAGACCGGCACGACCGACAAGGGTGACGCCGAGATCAGCGCCTTCATCGTCCCCGCCGACACGCCGGGCTTCAGCGTCGGTCGCCTCGAGGACAAGCTCGGCCTCCACGCGTCGGCGACCGGCGAGCTCCGTTTCGAGAACGCGCGGATCCCCGCCGAGAACCTCCTCGGCGCCCAGGGCGACGGCTTCCGGACGTTCCTGAAGATCCTCGACGGCGGGCGGATCTCGATCGCCGCGCTGGCCGTCGGGCTGGCGCAGGCCGCGCTCGATGCCAGTATCCCGTACGCCCAGACGCGCGAGCAGTTCCGTCGGCCGATCGGCACCTTCCAGGGCGTGGCGTTCATGGTCGCCGACATGGCGACCGAGATCGAGGCCGCGCGAGCGCTCGTGTGGAAGGCTGCCTGGCTCAAGGACCAGGGCCGCGACTACGGGCTCGTCGCAGCAGAGGGGAAGCTGTTCGCGTCCGAGGTCAGTTCGCGTGCCACCAACGCCGCGATCCAGATCCATGGCGGCTACGGCTACACGACCGACTATCCGGTCGAGCGTTACCTCCGCGACGCGAAACTGACGGAGATCGGGGAGGGGACCAGCCAGGTCCAGCGACTCGTGATCGCGCGGAAGATCCTCGGACTCCGCGTCGTCTGAGGCGCGCGCAGGCCGCCAAGCGGCTGGCGGCTAGACGCGCGTGAGACGGACGATCAAGCGGTACTGGCTCTGCGCCCCGACGCACGTCTGTAGCGTCAAGCTCGGGCGCGACTGTCCGGCATACGCCCAGGCGCCGTTCGCAGGCGTCGTCAGGCGCCACCAGCGCACGGCGTAGGTCGCGACCTTCCCGCCGGCGTCCGCGTAGTAGACCTTCATGCCCTTGCGCAACTTGCCACGGACGTACGCGTCGTGGAGTGGCTTGAAGACGCTGTGGGCATGGCCGAACAGGTAGATGTTGTTCCGGCCGGCGCAGCCCCAGCGGTACACGCGGTTGCCCGGGTAAAACGACGATGAGCACGAATACCCGGTGGTCGAGCGAGAGATGCCGAGCGCCGGGATCCACACGTGATTGCGGCCGTGGAAGCCGGACGAGCGAACGGAAGCTGCGGCACCCGAATTGGTCTTCGAAGCGCTCTTCGAAGCGCCTTTCTTGACGGTCGTGGGCTTCGGCGCCGGGACGTCGGCCGCCGGCCGGGCCGTCCATCCTTCGGGGATCGGTGCGAACACGGGTCGCGCTTCGTCGAAGGCGGCGGCCTCGTTGATCGCCGCCTCGGCGCGGTCTGCCGCATCCGCGGCGACCGGCAGCCAGACGGCGGGCGCGATCGGTGCGCGCTCGTCGCCCGCACGCTGGAGGGCAAGCGCGGCCGTCGGGACGGTGATCGCAACGAGGTTGGCGACCAGCAAGAGGGCCAGCAACGACCGCTTGGGTCGAGGGGCGGTGGGCATGGCCGCAGGTTCTCGGCTTCATCCGCCGGTGACCGTGGCTCAGACGTCCCATCGAGCATGGGAAGGTGGGACCCCTGACGTTAGTCCCCGGTCCCAGCCGCTCCCTTCAGCGCCTCCTCGAGCACCGCCTTGAACTTGGGTGGCCACGGGCCGACGCCGGTAAGGACGTAGGGCGACTGTTCGAGCGCCTCGTACGTGTCGGGATCAGTCACGTACGACCGCGCACAGGTGTCGACCGTCGAACGCAATCGATCGAAGGCCTCGCGATTCCGGAAGATGTAGATGCGCAGGCGGACCGGATCGGCCTGGTCGAGGCCCTTGGCATCGAAGCCGATCGCGGTCTGGGTCAGCGTCGGGTCCGTGCAGCCCGCATCGCCCGACACGAGCTTGTCGAGGACGAGGCCGCGCTTCGTCAGCTCCGTCGCGATACCCGTGAAGTCGGCCGGCGTCGGCGCGGGCGGGGTGACGGCGACCGAGCCGCAGCCTGCAAGCAGCAGGACGAGCAGGCATGCGGCGATCGCAACGCGAATGGGGCCCACGGGCCGAGGCTAGCATCGAAGGGCGGTCGGCGCCCTCCGGGGTACGATGCCGGCCAGTGAGGGCGCCATGACCGCTCCGAACTGTTCGCGACGGACGTGTGGATGGGCAGCTGCGCTGGGGATCGTCCTCGGTGTCGGCGTCGTCCCCGGCGCGCTGGCGGCCGACCAGCCGGCGCCCCAGAGTCGTCTCGAATCGCCGATGGCGGACCTCGCGGTCATCGACCCGACGCCCGGCTCCCCAGCGGATACCACTCCGTCGCTTCTCGTCCTCGATGCCGACCGGGTCGAGCCGACGCTGGCGCGACTTTCGATCCTCCGGCGCGGCAGTACCTGGGACCGCGTCGCGGTGCACGACGTCGAGCTTGGACAGACGGATCTCGATTCCCGTTGGCTGGTCGGCCTGGGCGAGCGTCACTACGCGCTGATCGCGACCAGCCCGACGACGGCGCCCGGCGACGGTCATGCCGTCGTCGTCGGTATCGAAGTGCGCGATGAAGCTGGCGCGCCGACGCTGGTCGAGTCGGCGAGATCCACGATCGATCGTGCCGTGGAGGACGCAGGGGCCGCCGACGTCGACGGGCTGGGCAGGCCGGAGCTCGTGCTCGGCCTCAGACCGAAGTACGACACGTCGGGTTCGTGCGGGACCACGTCACTCGACATCCTCGACTCCGCGAACCTCGCGGTACGCCGGTCGATCCAGCGGCCCGGACGCCTGGGATACGGAGTCATCGGTCGCTTCGACGCCATGCCGGGCGATGACCTCCTTGTGCATGCCGCCCGCGACTGCCCCCCCGGTGGCCCGGCAGGCTCGGGCGTGTTCGCGATCCGGCTTCGCGACGGCACGGTCACCACCATCGAGGGCCAGGCCGGTTCGCGCGACGTGACGTCCTTCCCGCCGCCGCTCCGGATCAGTGGGACCCGCGATCGCGATGCTGCCGTGGTCACGACGCAAGATGGCATCGGGGTCCTCGACGGGTACGGCCACGCGCCGCGCACGATCGTCGCCGGGAGTGGAACGCCGATCGTCGCCGGACCGGACAAGTCCGGGCGTGACATCACGCGGATGGCATGGCTCGACAAGAACGGCCTCCACTCGGCGTTGATCCGCGTCGGTCGCGACGGATCGGCTGCGACCGATGACGTCGGCTCGCTCGGACCTCGCGACGTAGGGGCGGCCCGCTGGCCGCTGATCCTTGCGGCGGCCGCTGTCGACGTACGCGTCCACGGCGTCGCGAGCGCGTGGCTGGGCGACCTCGCCGAGGCTGACTGCCCCGATCTCGTCGTCCCCGGCGCCATCGAACCGTGCGGTTCCGACCAGCTCCGGTCGGCAGCCTCGTGGGTCGCGACCCGCCTCGTGACGGTGTTGCCGGTCGACGGCCGGCGGACCGCGCTCGTCGCCGCCGGGATCGGCTGGGACCCCGTGGTGGGTATCCCGACATCCCCCACGCCGTGGGCGGCAGCGCCTGCCGGGTGGTGGCGCCACGGTCCGTCGAGCCCGTTCGTGGTCTCCGAGACGCGCGCCACCGATGTCGTGTACTACCGCGATTTCCCCGTCCCGAAGGCGACCATCGAACCGACCACCGGGCAGGACGGGATGACGACGATGCCGGGGTTCACCGGCACCCGGATGTTCGTGACCGTGCAGCCGCTCGCTGACGACGAGGACGGACCCACGACCGTGCCGGGGATCCGTGACGCCTTCGTCGCGTCGACGTCGAATGAGGCCGTCACGAGGATCGTCCGGGTGCCGGTCCCGCCGGGGAACGAGTCCGGCAGGGACGGCGCCTACACCACGCTGTCGCTCGGCGACATCAAGGAGGCGGGAGCGGCGTCCACGAGCCACTGGGGGCTCCAGGTCGTCGCGATCAACGACTGGGGTGAGGTCGGCGACCCCGTCGTCGGCACCGTCACCCGCGACGTGAAGGGCCCCACGCTCAACCTCGAGACGCCCTTCACGAACCCGGTCTGGCCATTCCTGACGCACCTCTCGGGCCGCACCGAGCCCGGATCGAAGGTGACCATCGACGGATCCACGCAGATCGATGTCGACCAGCGCGGCCGGTTCACGGTCGAGACCCGCCTGGCGCCCTGGCCCCAAGACATCCGGCTGACCGCGACCGACGCGTCCGGCAACGCGACCGATAGCGACTTCTCAGTCGTCGGCGGGGTCGATTATCGGCAGTTCCCATGGGCGCTCATCGTGGCTCTCACGCTCCTCGGCATCGTGGCGGCGCGTGGTCTGCGTGCGGCCGGACGTCGGCCAGGTGGATTCGAGCCGACGCCGTGGTCACTCGGCACGCTGGACCAGGACGCGATGCCCGAGATCGAGGAGCTGCCGGCCGGCAGTGGCCTGGCCCGAAAGCGGACGCCGGTCGACTAGCGCTCGGGGCTTCTTCGAAGTGGTGCTCGAAGCCGCGAGGGGCCATGCCAGAATGCCGGCGTGCGTCCCCCGCTGCGGTTCCAGGTCCTGTGCCTGCCCAACGTCCCGTGGGGGGACCTGCGGGAGCGGTTCGTCCGTCTCGAACAGCTCGGTCTCGACGTAGCGGCGCTCCCCGACCACTTCGTCGATTGGACCCAGCCGCCGAGCCCGTGGTTCGAGTCGTGGACCGCCCTCACCGGGTTGGCGGCGGCCACGCGGTCGATCCGGCTCACGACCTGTGTCACGCAGATCCCGCTCCGGAACCCGGCGATGTTCGCGCGACAGGCGCTCACCCTCGATCACATCTCGAACGGCAGGGTGGAGGTCGGCCTCGGGACGGGACTTGCCAGGGATCCGTCGCTGGCCATGGTCGGCGTCCCGGACTGGGAGGGGAGCGAGCGCGTCGCCCGGCTCGCTGAATACGTGCACATCGTCGATCGGCTGCTGCGCGACGAGGTCACCTCGTTCGCGGGCGAGTATTACCAAGTCGATGGGGCGATCATGAACCCGCGTCCCGTGCAGTCGCCACGGCCGCCGATCACGGTCGGCGCTCTCGGCCCCGTGATGATCCGGCATGCCGCTCGGCTTGCCGACACGTGGAACAGCCTCTCGTTCAAGGAGTCCTTCGACGAGCAGGTGGCCGAGACCCGAGAGCGCGTCGAGCTGATGGACGAGGCGTGCGAGGCGGTCGGGCGGGAGCGTGACACCTTGCGGCGCTCGTACACGATGTTCGACGCCAGGGCACGCCCGCGAGGCGGGGCGATGGACTATTACGAGTCGGTCGATGGCTTCGAGGAGATGGTGGGTTGCGTCATCGAGCTCGGCATGGACGAGATCGTGCTGTACCACCCGCTCGACGAACGCCAGGTGCCGACCTTTGAACGGATCGCCACCGATGTCGTGCCGAGGCTCCGGGCAATCGACCGGTCGAGCGCGGGAGTCTGATCTAGCGGTCGCGCGCCCGTCGCTTTGCGTCGCGTAGCCGTGCCAGCGTGTCGGCACTCACTGGCGCCGTGACCTCGGCGGCTGTGTTCGGGGCTGGCGCCGCCGCCGGAGGTGGCGCGGACGGCGCTGCTGTGGCTGGCCTCGGCGGTGTGGGCACCGCCTTGGTTGGCGTCACAGCTGTCGAAGCGGCAGGCGCCGCCGTCTCCGTCGGTGCTCGCCGAAGCGCTGCACGAGTCTCTATCGACGTCGCCCGCCCCCGGGTCGCGAGCATCGTCTCGCTGGTCGCGGTCCGTGCGGCCGTCGCTCGGCGCCGCCGCGGCAAGCCACGTACCCAGCTGCCCGCCGCCGCGAATTCTCGCCGGCCGACCATCACGCGGCGCAACGCGATGTCGAGCGGCCACAGGATGAGTGCCAGCAGGAGGAGCCACGGCCACAGGTCAGTCGAGGTCGAGGTCGTCTGGAGGTCGTGGATCCAGGGATCGAGCGGCGTCTTGACCTCCGTGCCGCCGGTCGCACCCCTGAGCGACGCCAGCAGCGCCTCGTTCGTCCCGAGTAGCCGGTACTCGGCCGCCGTCGGCGCCACGAGACCGACCGTCCGCCCGAGTGGCGTCGATCCCGGCCGCGTCTGCGTGATGCGCACGCCATAGGCGCCCGAGTCGATCTCGCCCAGCGGGGCCTCGTACACGCCCGGGGCGACCTGGACGAGCGGGACCTCGGTGGGCGTCAGATCCGGCCCGACGACGACGGCCGAGGTGGAATAGAAGTCGCGCGGCGACCCGTCCGCACCGACGCTTTCCACATGCAGCGTCGTCTGGCCGCCCTTCGTGTCGAACGCCGCCTCGATGCCCCCCGTCTCCTCACCGGGGAACGTCCATGCGACGAGCTGGCTGAAGAACCGCGAGAAGCCTGTCCAGCCAAGCCAGTCACGAGCCCACCTTCCGGTCGAATCGGACGTCCACGCGACTGACCGCCCGAGTCCGTACTGCCACTGCGCGAGCAGCGGATCGTCACGCGACGTGACGAGGACCGTCTGGGCGGCGGCCTTCGCGGTGGTCCCGTTGTAGCCGCGGAGTCGCGGCAAGCCCTGGTCGAGGCCGCGGAGGATCGGTGACGACGACGTGAGGATCGGGAAGAACGGCTCCTCGATGATCTGCTGGCCGGAGACCTGCTGGGTCTCCTTGAGGAAGATGTCGGGGATGCTCGCCGGATTCGCTGCGTCATAGAAGCGGCCGCCGCCCTGCTCGGCGAGGTTCTGGAGGAATGGGTTCGCCCCGCCTCCGGCACCGACCGTCGAGAGCGTGATCCCCGCGGCCTTCATCCGCTTGAGGATCTCGTCGTACTGCCCTGAGCGGGACCAGCCGTCGGTCAGCAGGATGATGTGGCGCCGGGTCGCCGTCGCGCCCTCGAGCGAGTCGACCGCCTGCTCGAGCCCCGCGAAGATGTTGGTCTGGCCGTTCGGCGAGATGCCCGCGATCTTGCCCTGCAGGTCGCCGACCTGACCGAGCGGCTGCGTCCGGACGACCCAGTGGGCCTGCTCGTTGAACGACACGACGCCGATCTCATCGCGCTCGGTGAGCGCCGCGGCGGCGCGCAGGATGGCCTCCTTGCCGATGTCGACCTTGCGCACCCCGCCGATGCCCGTACCGCCGCCTTGGCCGCCGTTAAACGAGTTGCAGTGGCAGGCATCCATGGAACCTGACTGGTCGATGACCACGACGAGCGCGACGTCCGGCTGCTTCTGGCGGTCGCGGACGCCCATGTCGACCGGCAACGTCTCCTCGAGAGGGGTCCGTTGATAGCCGCCGGCACCATAGGAATCCGGCCCGCCGATCATGACCAGGCCCTTGCCGATGTCGCGGACGTAGACCTGCAGGGCGCCGAGCTGTCTGTCCGATAGCCGCGTCCGCGGGACGTCGACGAGCACGATGCTGTCGTAGTTCGCGAGCTCCGTGAAGTCGGTCGGCAGCTGCTCCGGGACGATCGTGTCGACCTTCTGGCGCTGGGTGGTGAGCGCGTGGACCAGCTCGTTCGCGACGAGCTCGTTCCCCGCCAACACGAGCGTTCGTGGCTCGCCCTTCACGATCGTCACCGAGTCGGCTCGGTCGTTCTGGCTGAACGTGTCGCGTGCCGCCTCGACGACGACACGGAACGTGTGGAGCCGCGCCTCGGTCGGGGTGACCTCGAAGGTGATGTGCGTCACCCCCTCTTCGAGGTCGACCCGCTTCGTCGCGACGTTCTCGCCGCTCGCGAAGAGCCGGACCATGGCCGGCTGCCCCACAGACGAGCGGATGTCGGCCGCGACATCGATCGTCTCGCCGAGGTTTGCCGTCGAGGGCGTCACGACCCGCTCGACCAGCACCTCGTCACCCGCACCAAGCCCGATCGTCCGGGTCTCGATGCGGATGTCGCGCGTCGCGGCGAGCGCGGCTTCCGCCTGGCCGCCTCCGGTCGTATCGTTGCCGTCGGACAGCAGGACGATCCGCTTCTGGGCGTCGTCCGGGAACAACGCCGTCGCGAGTCGCAGGGCCGCGCCGACGTCGGTCGCGGTCGTCACCGGGGTCGACGCGAGTCGCGAGATCTCCGCGACCTCCGATGGGAGCCGCTCGACCAGCGCCTGCTTGCCGAACGCGACGATGCCCGCGACGTCTCCCTTCGGCATGTCCGTGAGCGATTCTCGGATGAATGCGAGCGCGTCCTCGCGCCCGGCGTTCCCCACGGAGTCGGACATGTCGACGACGAAGACCGTCGCGAGGCGATCGACCGGTAGGACGATCCGGAACCCGGCAAGGGCGAGCACGAGGGCCGTCAGCAGCACGGTCCTTAGGACGAGCGAGACGCGCCGTCGCCCCGCGCCGACTCGCCTGCGCGCGCTGAGATAGAGCCCGATCGTGATCGCGAGCAGCGGGATCAGCAGGAGCAACGCCAGCGGCGTGTCGAAGCTGACGCCCATCAGGCCTTCGCCTTCGAGGGTGGTCGAAGCCGATCAGCAAGCGCGCGCCGCGCCCGGACGAGCCCATCCCGGTGGAACAGCGCCCACTCGACGCAGAGCCCCACGAGCACGAGGAGGACGATCGGGACCCATAGCTCGTCGTGGGTCGTCGGGCGCTCCACGGCCGATGGGTTGGGCGCCGGTGCGCCGCTCGCTCCAGGCGCGGGCGATCCGGCCACGCCGGCGGACCCCAGGGCTTCGATCGTCGCGGGACTCCCGGGGGCGATCGTCGACTCGTCGACATCGAACAGCGCGACGACGAACCGGACCGGTGCCATCGGGTCGTCTACGGTCACCACCTCCGGCGCGCCAGAGGCGCTCCGGCTGGCGCCCGCGCTGCGAGAAGGCGAGGCGCGCGGCGTGGCCGCGGACGCGCTGGGAGCGGTCGTGGCATCGGGATCGCGGATCGGGGTGACCGTGTAGATCCCGAGTCGATCGGTGGCGGCGAACGTCACGGCCGTGCCGCCCGCGTCGGTCGAGCTCGGAGCGAAGCGCGTCTCGGTGCCGTCCGGCGCGACGACCGAGAGCCCGATCGCGCGCGACGGGATGTGCAGCTGCACGGGCGTGCCCGGCGCGATCGCCTCGGTCGGGGCGGTCGAGGTTCCCATCAACTCGCCGGTCAGGTTCGCGAACAGGATCGGGAACGCGACCTGGAGAGGCAGATCCGACTGGCGCGGCTTGAACGCCAGCACGGCACTG
>JBJMMR010000038.1:0-9351 GCA_045804645.1 Chloroflexota bacterium
GAAGTCGAGCACGGTCCTCCCCGCGACCTCGGCAGGGTGATCGAGCAGCCAGCGCGACAGAGCCAGCCCGCCCGCCCACGCGAACGCCCAGAACGGGATCGGCGCACCGTCGACCCCGAGCGTCTCCTCGGTCGCGTGCCACACCTTCTCGACGGTGTCGGCCAGATGGAGGCGGACGCCTGCGAGGCCGTCGATCTCGCGCAACCGCGTATGGCGCTGCACGAAGGCTCGCCGATACGACAGCGGCAGACGGGGCGGGGACGATGTGGACGACTGGTGGCGTGGCATCGCGCTGCAGGCTACCGCGGGGAGCCTGCAGGCACCGGCTACACTCCCGCGTCGTGACCATCCCCCAGGCTCGTCTCCGCAACTTCTCGATCATCGCCCATATCGATCATGGCAAGTCGACCCTGGCCGACCGGCTGCTCGAGCTGACGCACACGATCGACCGCCGCCAGATGACGAGCCAGGTCCTCGATTCGATGGATCTCGAGCGCGAGAAGGGCATCACCATCAAGGCGCGCGCCGTCCGCCTCGAGTACACCGCGAGGGACGGGTTCAGCTACGGGCTGAACCTTATCGACACGCCCGGTCACGTCGACTTCTCGTACGAGGTCAGTCATAGCCTGCAGGCATGCGAGGGCGCCATCCTCGTCGTCGATGCGACCCAGGGCATCGAAGCGCAGACCCTTGCGAACGTCCACCTTGCGCTCCGCGAGAACCTGACGCTGATCCCGGTCCTCAACAAGATCGACCTCCCGTCGGCCGATCCCGACACGATCATCGAGGAGCTCGAGAACGTTCTCGCCATCCCGCGCGAGGAGGTCATCCTCGCCAGCGCCAAGGACGGCACGGGCGTGCCGGAGATCCTCGAAGCGATCGTCGAGCGGATCCCGGCCCCGCAGGGCGACGCGAGCGCGCCGGTCCAGGGGCTCATCTTCGACAGCCACTACGATGCGTACAAGGGCGTCATCGTCTATGTCCGGCTCGAGCAGGGCACGCTCACGGCGAGTGACCCGATCAGGCTCATGGGCAGCAGCGCGGTGGCCGAACCGCTCGAGCTCGGCGTCTTTCGGCCGCAACTCGTCCCCGTCAAGCAGTTAGCAGCCGGCGAAGTCGGCTACATCGCGACCGGTCTCAAGAACGTCCGTGAGGCACAGGTCGGCGACACGGTCACGACGCAGGCCCGGCCGGCGGCACAGCCATTACCCGGCTACCAGCCGGCGAAGAGCCTCGTGTTCGCCGGCATCTACCCGGTGAGTGGCGAGGACTACCCGCTGCTGCGCGACGCGCTCGACAAGCTGCACCTCAACGACGCGAGCTTCACCTTCGAGCCCGAGAGCTCGGTCGCGCTCGGATTCGGTTTCCGGTGCGGGTTCCTCGGCCTGCTCCACATGGAGATCGTCCAGGAGCGGCTCGAGCGCGAGTTCGACCTCGACCTGATCGCCTCGGCGCCATCGGTCGAATACCACGTGGAGCTCCAGCACGCCCGGGGCACGGTCGTTGTCGACAATCCCGCGCTTCTTCCGAACCCGTCCGACATCGAGTCGATCGCGGAGCCCTGGGTCAAGCTCAGCGTCGTGACGCCGAGCCAGTACATCGGCGCGCTGATGGAGTTATCGACGAACCGGCGCGGGACGTTCGTCGATATGGAGTACCTCGACCCGACCCGTGTCGTCCTCCACTTCGAGATGCCGCTCGCCGAGCTGATCGTCGATTACTTCGACCAGCTCAAGAGCCGAAGCCAGGGCTACGCCTCGATGGATTACGAGGAGCTGGGCTATCGCCCGGCGGACCTCGCCAAGGTCGACATCCTGGTGAACGGCGAGCCGGTGGACGCTCTCAGCATCATCGTCCATCGCGATCGTGCCCAGGCGACGGGACGTGCGCTGGCCGAGCGCTTGAAGCAGCTGATCCCGCGCCAGATGTTCGAAGTGCCGATCCAGGCGGCCATCGGGAGCAACGTCATCGCGCGCGAATCCGTCCGCGCGATGCGCAAGAACGTCCTGGCCAAGTGTTACGGTGGCGACATCACCCGCAAGCGCAAGCTGCTCGAAAAGCAGAAAGAGGGTAAGCAGCGGATGAAGCGGGTCGGGTCGGTCGAGATCCCGCAGGAGGCATTCCTCGCGATGCTGCGGATGGACGAGGCGTAGTCCGATGGAGGCGATCTTCGACGTCTCGCGCGGGCTGATCGTCATCGGGCTGACGCTGCTGCTCGTGCTGCTCCGGCTGGACGCCGAGCGATTCGGGACGGCGGAGTACTACGAATCGACGCGGGATGGGGAGCGCCCGCGCGTCCGGCGACGTCTCGCGTGGTACGGCCTCGGGACCGCACTGGTCTTCGCGATCGCCTACATCCATCCGTCGCCGCAGGGCGATCTGTTCCTCGGCACGGGCGACCGTCTCGGGGCCGTCACCGGGGGGCTGATCTTCGCGGCGCTCGGCGTGGCGCAGGCGCTCGCGTTCGCGACGCTCCGCTACCAAAGGATCCGCTTCCCCGACATCCGCTCGTACCCCGGGGCGCTGCTGAACTCCACCGCCACCGCGTTCATCGACGAGGCGACGTTCCGCGGCGCGATCTTCGGTTCGCTCCTCGCGGTCGGCCTCGACGCCAACCTCGCCAACATCATGCAGACGTTGCTGTACGCGCTCACCACGCGGCTCGGTGCGCCGGGGCGCGACCGCTACCTGCTGGTATTGACGCTCGCGATCGGTCTGATCGCCGGATGGCTGACCGCCGTCACCGGCGGGATCGCCGCAGCGTTCCTTGGCCACGCCGCGACGCGCTTCGCGGTGTTCCTCGCTACCGGCCACACCGGCCAGACCCTGCCGAAGGGGCGTGAGGTCGAGGAGATCGACCGCCGCCGCCGACCACCGGACGGCTGGCGGGTCATCGGGTCACGGGAGTCCGCGCAACAGGACTGATGAGCCCGACCGCTACGTCGGCCGTGCGACCCCCGGTCGCTCTGTATGTCCATTTCCCGTTCTGCGTCTCGCTCTGTCCGTACTGCGATTTCGTCGTCATCGCGGGATCGGCGGCGCGCGGTCCGCGCAACCGGATCGGGCAGTTCCTGGACGCGGTGCTCATCGAGCTCGAACTGCGCGCCGACGCGCTGGATGGGTCCTTCGGCGAGGTCGGACGTCCCGGTCGGCCACCGCTGCAGTCCGTCTATCTCGGCGGCGGCACCCCATCGCTGTTGCCGCCCGACGAGATCGCCCGGCTGCTCGGGCGCGTCCGTGCACGCTTCGGCCTGACGGATGACGCGGAGATCACCCTCGAGGAGAACCCCGGACCCGACGAGCGCGGTGATCCCGCCGCGTTTCGGCGTGCTGGCGTTACCCGGATCTCGGTCGGGGCCCAGTCGTTCGATGACACGGAGCTACGCAAGCTCGGCCGCCGCCATCGCGCGCGCCACGTCGCCGAAGCCGTCGAGGGCGCCCGTGACGCCGGCATCCCTTCGGTCAATATCGACCTCCTGTACGACATCCCCGATACGGACATGGCGACGTGGATGCGGACGCTGGATACGGCCATCGACCTAGCGCCGGATCACCTCTCGCTATACGCGCTGTCGCTCGACGACCCCGTCGCCGAAGGGTTGGCCGGCCCCGACGGCGACCACCTCGTCACCACGAAGGGCGCCCGGCGGTGGCGCGACGCTGTCCGGCCGAAGCAGGACGAGGATCGGGCCGCCGGGCAGTACCACCATGCGGTCGTCCTGCTCGACGACGCCGGCTATCGCGGCTACGAGATCTCGAACTGGGCGCGGCCGGGCCATGAGAGCCGTCACAACCTCACGTACTGGCTCCGCCGCCCGCACGAGTCGCTCGGTCCCGGCGCCCACGCCTTCGATGGCCGCGACCGTCGCTGGACATCGGCGCGGCTCGACGCGTACGTCGCGGCCCTCGCCTCCGCTCCGCCGAGTCTGCCGCCCGGCGGCGCCGAGCGGCTGGATGACGCGTACGCCGCGGTCGAGGCGCTGATCCTGGGCCTTCGGCTCGACACCGGTGTGCCGCTCGCCTCGGCCCACGAACCGCCGCTCGCCGACGTCTTCGGGTGGGCTCTCGCTGCTGAGCTCCTGACGGTGACCGAGAACGACCGCATCGTCCTCACGACCCGCGGACGGCTGCTGTCGAACGAAGTCTTCTCGCGCCTCGTCTGAGGCCGAGTCCGCGACAGCGCGCGATCGCCCGCCGCACGCCGGCGTCAGGCGGCGCTCTCGTCCTCCGCGGCCGCCGCACCTTCGATCATCACCGACGCCACGGCGCTGTACGCGGTCGCCCACGCATCGGCAGTCTCGTCATCGAACGCGTCTCCCAGCCCGCGATCGAGCGCCCACAGAAGTGCGGCCTCGACCGTGTCGTAGTGGCGCTGGCGGACGCCGAATCCGGCATGCACGCGGCCGAGTGCCATCAGGACCGGGACGACCCGCTCGAGATCGTCGAGGCTCGAGACGAGCAACGCGAGCGTCTGCATAAGGATCGCCCGCTGCGCCGGCATGTCGGTCTTGGCGAACAAACGCTTGATCGCGGGATCGAGCTCGAAGAGCCGGTCGTAGAAGAGGCGTGCGGCCGCGTCCGAGATCGGTTCGACCGCTGACCAGCTCATCCGGATCAGATCGATCTGTCGCGGGGTCATTCGATGCGCTCCTGGTTCACGACCACTCCTCCGCGGACGCCGCATCGCGACAGCATCCCCGGAGGGCCACCCCTCCGACATGGACATCCGTCGATGGCATCGTTAGGCAGATGTCGCGCCCGCGCCTGAGCTGCTATCGGATGGGGGTGCGGCCGCGTTGACACTCGCCGCAAGGCGCTGCTACGATGCCAGCACATCTGTTAGCACTCTGACCCATAGAGTGCTAACGCCACGGGAGAACGAGTTTGGCGCGACGCGTCCGCAGCCCACTCGGCCCGCTGGACCTCCGGTCGCAGGCGATCCTTCGGGCCGTCATCGAGGAATATGTCTCGACGGCACAACCGGTCGCGAGCCAGGCGCTCGTCGATCGATACGGCCTCGGCGTGTCGAGCGCCACCGTGCGCAACATCCTTGCCGAGCTCGAAGCGGCCGGTCTGCTGACGCATCCCCACACGAGCGCCGGTCGCGTCCCGACCGACGCTGGCTACCGCTTCTTCGTGGAGTCGATCGCAGATGCCGTCCCGTTGCCGGCGGTCGAGCAGCTCATGATTCGGCACCAGTTCGGCCAGGTCGAGTTCGCGAGCGAGCATTGGTTCCGCCTCGCCGCGACGACGCTCGCCGGGCTTACCCGCGCCGCCGGGATCGCGACGCCAGCGAAGCCGAACGCCGCGCACATCCGACGGATCGACCTCGTGTCGGTCAACGAGCGGATGGCGAGCCTGATCCTCGTGCTGCGCGAGGGTGCGATCAAGCAGGCCGCGATCACGGTCGACGAGTCGGAGGCGGTCGATCAGGCGACGCTCAACGCCGTCGCCGGTCTGCTCAACGAGCGGTTGCTCGATCGGACGGCGACGTCGGCCGAGCAGATCCTCGCGAAGCTTGACGAGTCCGAGCGGACCCAGCGGCTGGCCCAGCGGGTCGGCGATCGGATCCTCCGCATCCTGCGCGACTACGACGCGGCCGCCGTCGAGGAGGTCTTCTCCGACGGGTTGTTGAACGTGATGGAGGCGCCGGAATTCGCGCAGAGCGACAAGCTTCGGCAGGTCTTCAGCGCGCTTGAGAACCGCGCCTACCTTGGCGAGCTCGTCGGCAGCGTGGCGGGGTCCGGTCGGATCCGCATCGTCATCGGTGCCGAAAACCCGCGCGAGGAGATGCACGACGTGACGCTGATCCTCGCTCCGTACGGGCGACCAGGCCGCGCCATCGGCGTGGTCGGTGTCCTGGGCCCGACCCGCATGAGCTATCCCAACGCGATCGGCACGGTCTCCTTCGTGTCCGGTCTCATGGACGAACTGGTGGACCATCTGTATGCCTGAACCCCGACCCGCGCCCCGCGGGGCGCAGCGGACGCGCGCTGAGGAGCGCGCGGACGACCTCGACGTCCGGCCGACGAAGCTGCTGGCCGACATCGACGAGCTTCGCGGGGAGCTCGAGGACGCCAAGCGCCAGGCGGACGAGTACCTCGTTGCGCTGCAGCGTGAGCGCGCCGAGTTCCTGAACTTCAAGCGGCGGACCGCGGAGGAACGAGAGCGCGAGCTCGGCCTCGCGGGCGAGGATCTCATCCGAAAGGTGTTGGCCGTCGCCGACGACTTCGATCGCGCCATCGACGCGCGCCCCGAATCGATCGCCGCGGAGGCGTGGTTCGAAGGCCTGGCGGCCATCGACCGGAAGCTGCGCGCCCTTCTCGAGAGCGAGGGCGTGAGTGCGATCCCGGCCGAGCCCGGGACCACCTTTGACCCGCGGGAGCACGACGCGATCGCCAACGTGCCCGGGACCGGCCGGGCTGAGGGCGAGATCGTCGAGCAGGTCCGGCGAGGATATCGACTCCGCGATCGCGTGCTGCGGCCGGCCCTCGTGGCTGTCGCGGGTGGCGGCGAAGCGGGGTCGGCCGAGGCGGAGCGCCCGAACTAGGAACAGATCCACGAACCCCGACGAGAAGCTGACAGAAGAACCGAACCTATCCGACGAGGAGCAGACAGAGACCATGGCCAAGATCATCGGTATCGACCTCGGCACGACGAACTCCGTCGTCGCCGTCATGGAGGGCGGCGAACCGACCGTCATCGCGTCCGCGGAGGGCGGCCGGACCGTCCCGAGCGTCGTCGCGTTCACGAAGACTGGCGAGCGGTTGGTCGGACAGCTCGCGAAGCGCCAGGCCGTCACCAACCCGACCAACACCGTCTATTCGATCAAGCGGTTCATGGGCCGCCGCTGGGATGACCCCGAGGTCAAGCGGTCGCGCGAGCTCGTCCCGTACAAGGTCGAGAAGGATCCGAGCTCGGACGGCATCACCGTGAAGCTCGCTGACGGCAAGACCTACTCGCCGCCCGAGATCAGCGCCATGATCCTCCAGAAGCTCAAGACCGACGCCGAGGCGTATCTCGGCGAGAAGGTGACCGAGGCGGTGATCACCGTCCCGGCCTACTTCGACGACACGCAGCGCCAGGCCACCAAGGACGCCGGGCGCATCGCCGGTCTCGACGTCAAGAGGATCATCAACGAGCCGACGGCCTCTGCCCTCGCCTATGGGCTTGACAAGAAGGGCGACGAGAAGATCGCGGTCTACGACCTCGGCGGCGGCACGTTCGACATCTCGATCCTCGAGCTGGGCGAGGGTGTCTTCGAGGTCAAGGCGACCAACGGCGACACGCACCTCGGCGGCGACGACTTCGACCAGCGGGTCATCGATTGGCTCCTGGCCGAGTTCAAGAAGGACCAGGGCATCGACCTCTCGAAGGACCAGCAGGCCCTGCAGCGGCTCAAGGAAGCAGCCGAGAAGGCGAAGATCGAGCTGTCGTCGACGTCGACCACCGAGATCAACCTTCCGTACATCACAGCTGATGCCTCGGGGCCGAAGCACCTCGTCGTCTCGCTGTCCCGAGCCAAGCTCGAGGACCTCGTCGCCGACCTCGTCGCGAAGACCGAGGGCCCGGTCAAGGCCGCGCTCAAGGACTCCGGGCTGAAGCCTGGCGACATCGACGAGGTGATCCTCGTCGGCGGGATGACCCGCATGCCGGCCGTCGTCGAGGCGGTCAAGAAGATGTTCGACGGAAAGGAGCCGCACAAGGGCGTCAACCCGGATGAGGTCGTGGCGATCGGTGCCGCGATCCAGGCCGGCGTCCTGGCCGGTGACGTCAAGGACGTCCTCCTGCTCGACGTCACGCCGTTGTCGCTCGGCATCGAGACGCTCGGTGGCGTGATGACCAAGCTCATCGAGCGCAACACGACGATCCCGACATCGAAGTCGCAGGTGTTCTCGACGGCGTCGGACAACCAGTCGCAGGTCGAGATCCACGTCCTCCAGGGCGAGCGCGACTTCGCGGCCGACAACAAGACACTCGGCCGGTTCATCCTGGACGGGATCCCGCCCGCCCCTCGCGGCGTGCCCCAGATCGAGGTCACCTTCGACATCGATGCGAACGGGATCCTCGATGTGAAAGCGAAGGACCGGGCGACCGGCAAGGAGCAGCAGGTCCGCATCACGGCCTCGTCGATGCTGTCCAAGGACGCTGTGGACGAGATGGTCCGCGACGCCGCCGCGCACGCCGACGAGGACAAGCAGCGGCGCGAGGAGGTCGAGACCCGCAACCAGGCTGAGGCGCTGTCGTTCCAGGCGGAACGCACGCTCAAGGACCTGGGCGACAAGGTCCCGTCCGAGGACAAGCTCGAGGTCGAGAACCAGGTGTCGTCGCTGCGCGAGGCACTCAAGGGCTCCGACATCGGCCCGATCCAGTCCGGTATGACGGCACTCGCCGAGACGCTCCAGCGCATCTCGACCGCCGCCTACCAGGCGTCGGCATCCGAGGCTGGCCCGACGAACGGGTCAGCTGAGGCCGACGGCAGTGCGGACGGTTCGGGTCCCGGTGCTGCTGGCGAGGGTGCCGCCGATGGTGCGGGCTCGGCCGAGCCCGAGGGCGAGGAAGCCGTCGAGGGCGAGTTCAAGGAGGTCTAGGGACCGCGCTTCCCGCCTCCGTCGCCGGGTGGGGCTTCCCGTCGCGTAGCGCGGGTGTTCCTGTGGCCTGACGCGGGGGTTCCGTGGGCTTCCCGCGGCTAGCGACCGCGCTTCCGTCGGCTAGCGGGGCTTCCCGTGGCGTAGCGGGGGTTCCGTGGCCTCGTGGATCGATGACCCCGCCGGCGCGCGGATCTGTGCCCCCCGGCGCGCGAATCTGTGCCAGCCCCGCCCGAATCTGTGCCAAACGCTCCTCACACGAGCACTCGTCAGTGAATAGCTGACAAAAGGTGGCAGTGGGGAGCGTTTGTCATGTTTGGCTCTGGGGGCCCTGCGTGGGCGAGCCGTTTCTCGATGCCACGCGGTGACGAGTGCTCGCCTGGTGAACATGTGGCAGGAATAGGACACCGGCAAGAACACCGGCCGGTCGCTTGATCCACCGGCGTGTCGCACCTGTCCTGGCCGGGAGTGCCGCGTCGAAGACCGCGGCGTGCATCGCGACCCGTCGACGCGCGGTGCGATCAGCCGGAACCACCAGAAGACGCGAGACGGTCCTCGCGTGCCAGCCTCGATCACGGGCGACTTCTGCCGCCACACGCACCTTTCGGTCGAGCGTACCGAGCATCGCGCCGAGATCGGGTACGACCGACTTGATCTCGATCACGAGTAACGAACGAGTGGGACGGTGGAACGCGAGGATGTCGATCACCCCACGATCACCGCGGAGGTTGAATGAAACCTCGGTCGCGACGTCCCAGTCGTG
>JBJMMR010000039.1:0-80981 GCA_045804645.1 Chloroflexota bacterium
ACCGTGCTCGGACCGGGAACCGACAGCGACCGCTACGCAGGCATCGAGACGGCGGTCGCCGCCGTCGCCGGCGCCGCCCCATACGACGCTGCCGTCATGGATCGCGCCCCCGGGTTGCGGGTGATCGCGCGGACCGGCATCGGCGTCGACGGCGTCGACGTCCCGGCCGCGACCGCGCGCGGCATCGCCGTCTGCAACACGCCCGACGGCCCGACGATCTCGACTGCGGAGCACGCCCTCACCCTGATCCTGACGGTCGCCAAGAAGGTGAAGCCCGCCGAGGCCGCGCTGACGACAGGTACGTCAGGGGGCTATTTCGCACGACACGAGGGCATCGAGCTCAGCGGCAAGGTCCTCGGCCTCGTCGGCTGCGGGCGGATCGCGCGACGGGTCGGTGTGATGGCCGAGTCGATCGGGATGCGCGTCATGACGTTCGATCCGTTCTGCGACCCGACCGGTATCCCGTCGGGGTTCGTCTCGGTCGCGACACTCGATGCGCTCCTCGGCCAGGCCGACGTGGTGTCCGTCCACGTGCCGCTGAGCGACGCCTCACGCGGGATGTTCGACGAGGGACGCTTCGCCGCAATGAAGCGCAGGGCCGTCTTCGTGAACACCGCGCGTGGGGGCCTCGTCGATCACGACGCCCTCCTCGCAGCGCTCGACGCCGGACACCTCGTCGGCGCGGGCCTCGACGTCACGACCCCGGAGCCGCTCCCGCCCGATCATCCCCTGCTCGGCCGGGATGACGTCGTCGTGACGCCACACATCGCGTCAGCGACAGCCGATGGGAAGGTGCGCATCCTCGAAGCTGCGGTCGAGCAGGCCATGACCGCGCTCCGTGGCGAGCGACCTGCGCATCTCGTCAACCCCGACGTGTGGGATCGCGTCGTAGGTGCGACCGCTGCAGGAGTCGACAGGTGACGGAGATCGGTGTCGGTGTCATCGGGTTCGGATGGATGGGCCAGGCGCATTCACGCGCCTACCGCGACATCCCCGTCTACTTCCCGGAAAGCGGCATCCGGCCTCGGCTCGTGTCCGTCGCGGACAACATCCCGGCACGGGTCGAGCTCGCCAAGGAGAACTTCGGGTTCGAGAGCGGGACGCTCGACTGGCAGGAGCTGATCGCCCGCGACGATATCGATGTCGTCGACATCACGGCGCCGAACGCCCTTCACCAGGAGCTCGTCGAAGCCGCCGCGGCGGCGGGCAAGCACATCGCGTGCGAGAAGCCGGTCGGGATCTCGCCGGAGGCGACGGCGGCGATCGAGGCGGCCGCCCGGCATGCCGGCGTGATCAGTAGCTGCGGCTATAACTACCGCTGGGCCCCGCTCGTCCAGTACACGCGGCAGCTCATCGCGGATGGTCGTCTTGGCGATCTGACCCACTACCGCGGCCGGTTCTTCTCGATGTACGGGCGCGATCGGCTCGGGCTGTTGTCGTGGCGATTCCTGCAGGAGGAAGCCGGCTACGGCTCGTTGAGCGACATCATGTCGCATGCCATCGACATGGCCCAGTTCATGTGCGGCCCCATCCGCCGCGTCGTCGCCGTCAAGGAGACCTTCGTCCGCGAGCGACCGCTGCCGGTCCCCGGTCAGGGCACTCACTACGACCGTGGCAAGCCCGGTGATCCGACCGGGCCGGTGACGAACGAGGACTACGTCGGGGCGCTCGTGCAGTTCGAGAATGGGGTCCGCGGGACGCTCGAGGCCGACCGGTCGATCTTCGGCCCGCAGAGCTCGATGGCCTTCGAGCTGAATGGGTCGAAGGGCGCGGCCGCGTGGGACCACGAGCGGCTGAACCAGCTCCAGCTGTACCTCCCCGAGGAGCAGCCGACCGACGGTTTCATCGAGGTGCTCGGCGGCGACAAGCATCCGAACCAGGGCCAGATCGTCCCGGGCGGCGGCAACTCGGTCGGCTACGAGGACATGAAGCTGATCGAGGCGTTCGAGTTCCTGCGCTCGGTCGACGCCAACCGGCGACACCACCCCGATTTCGGTGACGCCGTCGCCAACGCCTCGGTGGCAGCCGCGATGGTCCGCTCCTGGACCTCGGAACGGTGGGAAGACGTCACGAGCCTCCGGCTCGACTGAGGGACGAGCGATGTTGGAGAACCGCACCAAGGCCAAGCTCGCCCAAGGTGAGCCCGCGTTCGGATGCTTCGTCCGGACCGCGGAGCCGCAGCTGAGCGAGTACGTCGGCATGCTCGGCTGGGACTTCCTCGTGTTCGATGCCGAACACGGGGCGCTGCAGCCGCGCGAGGTCGAGGATCTGTGCCGAGCGATCGAGCCACGCGGCACGACGCCGATGGTGCGCGTCACGACGAACGATGCGCCGACGATCCTGCGCTTCCTCGACGCGGGCGCCCACGGCGTCCACGTGCCGTGGGTCAACACAGCTGCCGACGCGGAGCGGGCGGTGCGCTCGGTCAAGTACACGCCTCGCGGGATCCGCGGGCTGGCGGGCAGCCGAGCATCCGAGTGGGGGCTGCGCGAGCCGATCGGTGAGTACGTCCAGCGTGCGAACCGTGAGACGCTCGTGGTGATCCAGGTGGAGACGCAGGACGCGGTCGACGCGATCGACGCGTACCTCGCGATCGACGGGATCGATGTGCTGTTCCTCGGGCCGACCGACCTGTCCCAATCACTCGGCTATCCGGGCGATCTTCGACATCCGGATGTGGTTGCCGCCATGGACCGGGTGGCCGACGCGGTCGTCGGGTCAGGCAAGACCCTGGGCATCTACGCCGGGACCGTCGACATGACCAAGGAATGGCTGGACCGCGGGGCCCGCTACTTCACCACGTCGCTCGAGCCATTCCTGCGTGACGGGATGCGCGCGCACCTTCGAGACGTGCGAGGCTGACGCCATGGACACGATCCGCCTGACGACCGCTCAAGCCATCGTCCGCTGGCTGCTCGCGCAGCGGACCCGGATCGACGGCGAGGATGTGCCGATCTTCGCGGGCGTGTTCGGGATCTTCGGGCACGGCAACGTGACGTCGCTCGCCGAGGCGCTCGAGCCCGTCCAGGACCAGCTCCCGACGTGGCGCGGCCAGAACGAGCAATCCATGGCCCTCGCGGCCGTGGCCTACGCGAAGGCGATGCGCGGTCGCCGGATCATGATCGCGACCTCGTCGGTGGGGCCCGGCTCGACGAACATGGTCACCGCCGCGGCCGTCGCCCATGCCAACCGGCTGCCGGTGCTCCTGATGTCGGGCGACACGTTCCAGCACCGGATCGTCGACCCGGTGCTCCAGCAGGTCGAGCACTTCGACGACCCGACGATCACGGTCGCGGACACGTTCAAGCCGGTCAGCCGGTACTGGGACCGCATCACGAACCCGGCCCAGATCGTGAAGTCGCTGCCGCAGGCGCTGGCGACGATGCTCGACCCCGCGACCCGCGGCCCGGCGTTCTTCGCATTGCCCCAGGACGTGCAGGCCCAAGCGTATGAGTACCCGACGCGATTCTTCGAGCCACGGGAGCACTACATCCGCCGACCCGGGCCGGATCCGCGGGACGTCGAACGCGCGGCTGATCTCATCGGCCGCGCGAAGCGGCCCATGGTCATCGCCGGTGGCGGCGTCCACTACTCGGACGCGACCGCGACGGTTCGCGCATTCGCCGAGCGCCACGCGATCCCCGTCGTGGAAACGGTGGCGGGCAAGGCCACGCTCACCCACGATCACCCGAACTACGCGGGCCCGATCGGGGTCACCGGGTCGCGCGCCGCGAATGCCGTCGCCGAACAGGCCGACGTGGTCGTCGCGGTCGGCACGCGCCTCCAGGACTTCACCACCGGCTCGTGGTCGGTGTTCCGCGACCCGGACGTCCGGTTCATCGGGATCAACACCGCATCGTGGGATGCCCACAAGCAGGGCGGGGTCCCGGTCATCGGCGATGCCAAGGTGACGCTCGAGGCGATCGATGCGGCGCTCGGCGACTACGCGGCCGCGCCCGGCTGGCTGTCGATGGCCGACGAACACATCGCGGAATGGCACGCCTATCTCGATTCCTGGTCCGGCCGGAAGCACGACGGTCCCCCGGCGTATGCCGAGGTCATCCAGGCGATCAACGCCGTCGCGGAGCCTGCCGACTACATCCTGTCCGCCGCGGGTGGTCTCCCCGGCGAGCTCAGCATGGGCTGGCGGTCGAAGTCGGTGGGCTCGTTCGACTCCGAGTACGGCTACTCGACGATGGGCTACGAGATCGCCGGCGCGTGGGGTGCCCGCCTCGCCCGGCCGACGGGCGACGTCATCGCGTGGGTCGGCGACGGCTCGTACCTGATGATGAACTCCGATATCTATTCGACCGTGCTGACCGGTCAGAAGGTCATCTTCATGGTCTGCGACAACGGCGGGTACGCGGTCATCAACCGCCTCCAGGTCAACACCGGCGGCGCCGAGTTCAACAACCTCCTCTCGACGACGCGGCACGAGCGCTACTTCCAGGTCGACTTCGTGAAACACGCCGAGTCGATGGGCGCGATCGCCGAGCGCGTGGAGTCCGTGGCCGACCTCGACGCCGCGTTCGCACGCGCCAAGGCCGCAGACCGCAGCTACGTGATCGTCGTCCCGATCGACCAGTACACCTGGACGGAAGGTGGCGCATGGTGGGAGGTCGGAGTCCCGGAGGTCAGCGACCGGCCGGCGGTCAACGCCGCTCGCGAGGCGTGGGAGGACGCCAAACAGCATCAGCGCGTCGGGGTCTAGGCGCGGCGTGGGCGAGTTCGACGGCCGCGTCATCGTCGTGACCGGGGCGGCCTCGTTCATCGGCGAGGCGATCGGCAAGGTCCTCATCGAGGAGGGCGGCTCGGTCATCCTGGCGGATCGAGACGCAGAGCACGGCAACGCCGTCGCACAACGGCTGGGTCCGTCCGCGCAGTTCTTCCAGACCGATGTGGCGAGCGACGCCGAGCTCGACCGGCTGATCTCGACGGCGATCGATGGCTTCGGCCGGCTCGATGGGGTCGTCGGCGGGAGCGCGAACTTCGAGGACGAGCGCATGGCAAGCGACCGGGCCATGTGGCAACGCGTCCTAGACGTCAATGTCGCGTCGGCCGCCGTGTTGACGACCAAAGCCGCCGCGGTCATGCGCCCCGGCGGTGCGATCGTCCATATCGCGTCCGTGAGCGGACACGTCTCGCAGCCGCTGCGGGTCGTCTACAACGTCTCGAAAGCCGCCCTCCTGATGCTCGTGAAGAGCGGCGGGAACCACTTCGCGAAGCAGGGCATCCGCGTCAATGCCGTCTCGCCGGGCTGGACATGGAGCCGCAACATCGAGCGCCGGTACGGGACACGCGAGCGGGCCGACGCCCTGGCAGCTGAGTTCCAGCCGCTCGGGCGGATGGCCGAGCCGCGCGAGATCGCGGAGGCGGCGGCGTTCCTGCTGTCGGACCGCGCGTCGTTCATCACCGGCGCCGAGCTGCTCGTGGATGGCGGCTACCGGACGCTCGGGCCGGAGGGCCTCGGGCAGCCGTTCGAGAAGATCCGGACGATCGTCTAGGTCACTCCCGGGTGGCGGCCCGCCCCAGCTCGTCGAGCGTCGCCCGGCTCGACGTGAAGTAGTGCGCGAGGCGTGCACGCTCGTCCGACGAATGGACCGCCGCGACCGTCTCGACCCACGTCCGTGCGCCATCGATGATCGTCGCGATCGTCCGCGCGTCCTCGCTCGAGTACGGACGCCGCCCGCCGACGTCGAGATAGACCGGCGAGGTATGAGCACCCATGCTGGTCGAGAAGGCCGAATGGATATAGGCGCGGCTCGTCGCGCGCGCAGCGAGCCAACCGCTCGCGCCGATCGTGACGCGCTCCGCGAGTTCGATGCGCTCCGTGGGCGTGCCATCGCCTGCCGTGGCGACGACGCGCCCGTCGTGGATGAGCTCGATCGTGTCGACGAATGGCTGCGCCGCCCACGCGCGGACCTTCACGTCGACCGTTCCTCCGCCCGCGCCGAGTTCCACGACGTCGCCCTGACCGTGCCCGTCGACCTCGATGTCCATGAGCGTCCCCGACGAGACGAACGTCCGTCCCGCCCGGACGGCCTCGGCGAAGCCCGCGAACGACAGCGGCTGTTCCGGATCGAGCCGCGCGTAGGTCCGGATCGCACCGACCGGCACCTCTGCCGACATCTTGTCCGTGCCGCCGACGACCGGCAGCCGGTAGCCGCACGCCAGGAACCGGTACCACTCCCGGATCGATGGCCCGTCGACGGCGGGTGTCAGCGCCTGGAGCTCGACCGCGTCGATTCGGCCGCACACGATATCTGCAGCGATCTCGGCGTACGGCAGCGGAAAATGGACAGCCACCGCGAGCCCGTCCTGGGCGCGCGAGGCGTCGGCCCAGTCGCGCATCAGCCACTCGAGCGGGTCGCCCATCCGTGCCTCGGGTGGGCCTGCGCTCGCCATCGGCAGGACCGGATCGGAGGCGCCCAGCAGCCCGATGTGTCCGAGCATGTTCTGGCGGTTCTCGCTGCCCATCACGACGAGGTGCTCGCCGTCGGTGTCTGCGACGACCTTGGCGGGGAGGTCGCTCAGGCTCGTGTGGTGGTCGCCCCATTGGGTCGCGAGGAGGTTGACGATCGCGACGCCCTCGGCCCGCGCCTGCAGGAGGGCCGAAGTCGGTGAGATGAAATGGACGTGGCCGTCGACCGCCGTCCAGCCGTCCGCGTCGACCGCTTCGAGCGGCACGACAAGCGGCGCACGGTCGCCGTCGACCTCGATCGTCCTGCGGACCGGTCGGTGCGAAAACCCGTGGACGACCTCCATCTCCACGGGGCCCGGTGGGAGCGCGATCGGGAAGCGGCCCGGGACATACGCGTACGTCGAATCGCCGAGGACCACGTCCGCGCCGGAGTCCTCATTCAGCCACGGGTTCACTTCGTCGCGATGACCGAGCGGCGGAAGGTAGCGACCGTCGGGCGCGAGGAAGCGGACTCGGGCCGGCATCGGCCGGCCGGTCGTGGCATCGACGACCTCGACCTCGACGCGGCGGGTGGGTGTGGGCAGCGCTTCGATCGCGACGCCACGGCTCGTCGTTCGCTCCCCTTCGGGGGGAAGGTCAGCGGCCGGGATCCGCACGGACGAGCCGACCGCGAGGGTGGCGTCCGGAGCGATCGCAAGATCGACCAGTAGCGCCCGACCGGTGTCCCCGCCACGACCGGTGCCCCCGTCGCGACCGGTGTCGCCGTCGCGACGTGGCGTCCCCCAACCGACGACCCCGTCCGCGGTACCGTCGTCCTCGTGGGGCGTCGGCGCTGGGCGTCGGCGGAAGACCTGGCCGAGATCGACGTTGACCTCGGCGTCGTTCCCATCGGGGATCTCGACACGGAGGGTCCGGCGCGGTCGGATCGCGAGCGGCGATGCGGTCCCGCGGAATGCCGTGACGGCGGCGACGACCACACCGCCGCCCTCGTCGATCGGTGCGAGCGGCTCCATGCGCAGTCGTTCGAGCCTCCCGGCGTCGGCGGGGATCTCGATCGCGAACAGCCAGAAGGCGATGTCACCAGTCGGGCTCGGGACGGAGTCGCCGACGCCGGTCTGGTCAGGTCCCCAGCTCCCGGGCAGGATGCCCAGCAGGCCCGCTTCGCCAGGCGCCGCATACCCGCCCGGAGGTGGTACCGGATGCGGGCCGCGCCAGTCGAGCGGCTGGTCGACGGTATGCGGGACCGCGCCGAACGCACCTTGGCCCCAGCCGACGATCCCCTCGTTGATCTCGAAGCGCCGGCGGATCACGCGTTCGACGACAGGGCCGGACCGACCCTCGACGGTATAGCGGGCGAGTGGTTGGCCGACGGGCGTCACCCAACCGATCGGCAGGTCTGCGGGCCGGCCCGAGACGGCGTCACGCCACGCATCGGAGAAATGGGCGACGACGAGGTGCGTCGCGCCGTCGCGGCAGGCCTCGCCTAGGTCGATCTCGGCGTCGCCTTCGAGGAGCAGCCAACGCGATGACACCGCTGCCGGTGCGAAGTCGAACGGCAGGCCGCGCAGGACGGTGGGACCGGCCGGCAGTCGATGGACGGCCTCCCGGTAGGCGGGGTGGAGGGACTTCGCGAGGCGGTCGGGGCTCGTTCGCGGCGTCGAGCCAAGATCGACCGGCGTTCCCAGCCCGGTCGCGTGGGGGGTCGTCACGCGTTCCAGGGGCTGTCGGGTCGTCGCGCCACAGGGACCGTCTCACCCTCCGCCGACACGTTCGTTGACCCTCCGTTATGGGTATGCTAGCGTCCGCGCAACCGATTGCACAAGCGACTGGATGCAGCGCCGTGGAGGGGCATCGCTCAGTTGGATGTGGGGACGCTTGCCAGCGCCCGTCGCGGATCGCCGTCGCTGCGACCGTGACCCCGGAACGTCAGAGCTGAGCAGAGCCTGATGCGGCGCGCGCCGGAACGCCGGGTCGTCCTCGCCGACGTCGCCCGCCTGGCGGGCACCTCTGAAGCGACCGCTTCCCGCGCCCTCAAGGACGACCCGCGTATCGGCGAGACGACGCGGGCGGCCGTGCATGCCGCCGCGAAGAAGCTCGGTTATGTCCCGAATGCCGCGGCGCGGAGCCTGCGTGCGCGACGCACGCACATCCTCGGCCTCCTCCTCGACGACCTGGCGGATCCCGTCCACGGCAAGGTCGCGGCAGGGTTCGAAGAAGCTGCTGCCAGCCACGGATATGCCGTCTTCATGATGACCGGCCTGCACGACCGGGAGCGCGAGGAGCGCGCCCTGACCGTGCTTGCCGAGCACCGCGCCGACGGCGTCGCCTTGGCGTCGTGCGTCAGCGATCCGGCGGATGTGTTCCGGCGCCTGTCGAAGGACCGCGTCGTCTTCGTCCAGCCCGACTATCCTGCCCTCGCCGACGGTGCCGGGCCGCCGGCCAGGGGCGTCCTCCGCAGCGACGACACCGGCGGTTTCACGGCAGCCGTCGAACACATCGTGGAGCGCGGCTATCGCCGCATCACGTACGTGGGTCCCGGCACGGGCTCGGCCGATGCATTGCGCCGTGCAACGGCGAGCGAGGTGCTCGACCGCCGCCGCCTGGGTCCGATACGCTTCATCGACTGCGGCGCGAACGGCTGGCGCGATCCGAGGGACGTGGCCGAACGCCTTGCCGCGGATCCCCCCGAGGCGGTGATCTGCTATGACGACAAGCTCGCCTTGACCGTGCTCGACGCGCTCCGCGCGACGCGGCTCGAAGTCCCGCGCGACCTCGCTCTCGTCGGCTTCGATGGGATCCCTGCCGCGCGCCAGTCACGACCACGCCTCACGACCGTCGACGTGCCCTCCGTCGAGCTCGGACGACGTGCCGTCGAGATGCTCCTCGCGTCGATCAAGGAGGGCAGCCCCGCTGCGTCGGAGGTGGTGCCTGTCGAGCTGATCATCGGCGAGAGCACGCCCCCGCTCGGTCGGTCCACCCCGCCGACGACTCGTCGCGATCGCTCAGGGCCGGCCGCGGTCGCCGGCCGAGGGACGAGTCGGCGATGACCGGGACCGAGGCTCCCGCGATCGAGCTCGTCAACGTCACGAAGCAGTACGGGGACGCGATCGCGCTCGATGGCGTCTCGCTGCGGATCGACTCCGGGGAGTTCTTCTGTCTGCTCGGCCCGTCGGGCTGCGGGAAGACGACGACCCTCAACCTCATCGGCGGGTTCATCCCCCTCACATCCGGGGAGCTTCGGATCGAAGGCCGCGTCGTCAACGACCTCGCGCCCCACCAGCGCAACGTGAACACGGTCTTCCAGAACTACGCGCTGTTCCCGCACATGACGGTGGCCGAGAACGTCGCGTTCGGGCTCCGGATGGAGGGGTTGGACGGGGGCGAGATCGCCAGTCGCGTCGACGAGTATCTCGATCTCGTCGGGCTCGGCAGCTATCACGATCGCTACCCGACGCAGATGTCCGGCGGCCAGGCGCAGCGCGTCGCCCTGGCCCGCGCGCTCGCGAAGCGTCCGGCCGTGCTGCTCCTCGATGAGCCGCTCGGCGCGCTCGATCTCAAGCTGCGCAAGCAGATGCAGGTCGAGCTGTCGCGGATCCATCGCCAGGTCGGCACGACCTTCGTGTTCGTGACGCACGACCAGGAGGAGGCGCTGTCGATGGCGACGCGGATCGCCGTCATGTCCGGCGGTCACGTGCGTCAGATCGGACCGCCGCGCGAGATCTACCTGCGCCCGGTCGACCGGTTCGTCGCGGACTTCATCGGGGAGTCGAACTTCCTCGATGGAAGGGTGACCAACGGTGGCGGGGCGCCCGCGTTCCAGCTATCGAACGGCACGATCCTGCCTGCCCGGGTGCCGTCCACGCCGCCGAATGGGCCGGTCAAGCTGATGGTCCGTCCCGAATCGGTCTCGATCGGTGCCGCGCCACCAGACGGCGACCGGTCGCCGGCTGTCGTGAAGGGCCGTACCAGCCACGTTGCGTTCATGGGAACCCACACGAGGATCACGGTCCAGACCGACGCCGGGACCCTCGTCGCCATCCACTTTCGCGAGTCGGACGAAGGGGCAGCCGAGGAGGATATGGTCGATCAGGAGGTGAACGTCTGGTGGGACCCACGCGAATCGACGGTCGTCGCCGCCGGTGACGAGCCGCACACCCAAGAGGGGGCAGATGGCGGAGGAGGAGAAGTCGTATGACGGTGCTTGAGCAGACCCACTCACGTCGGAGATTCCTGCAATTGACGGGTGCCGTCGGTGCGACGGCGGCGCTCGGAGGCGTGCTTCAGGCGTGCAACGTCATCGGAGGCGGTTCCGCCGCGACGACCGGGACGTTCAACTGGATGACGTGGAGCGACCACTGGATCCAGTCCCAACTCGACAAGATCGCGGCGGACACCAAGATCTCGACCGCGATCCAGGAGCTCTCGGGCAACGCCGAGGGGTACGCGAAACTCAAGGAAGTCAAGGGCCAGCTCGACAAGATCTCGGGCGATGCGATGTGGGTCCCCAACGCGTACGCGAAGGACGGCCTCATCGAGCCGTTCGACATCAACGAGCTGAAGGTCTCCTCGCAGCTCTATTCGTTCGCTCGCGAGTTCCCCTACTGGCAGAGCTCCGAGGGCTATATGGCCTACCCGTTCGGGTGGTCGCCGATCATGATCTATTACGACCCGGCCAAGGTCAGCGGAGACCCGACCGACTGGCAGGTCCTTCTCGATCCGAAGTACAAGGGCCGCGTCGTCGTCGAGAACCAGCCGGAGGAGATCGTCGCCTACATGGGCCGTGCGGCCGGCTTCGACAAGCCGTACGACCTGACCGACGACCAGCTCGCCACCGTGAAGGGCTACCTCGAGAAGCTCAAGCCGAACATCCTGAAGTTCGCACAACAGGCGACCGACAGCGTGGCGGCCATGGTCAGCGGCGAAGCCTGGCTGATCACCGGCAACCTCGGCAACGAGGACCGGGTGAAGGACGGCGGCGGACCGGAGATCAAGGGCTATGTCCCGAGCGAAGGCACCGTCGGTTGGCACGACGGCGAGATGATCGTCAAGGAGGGCGCCAACAAGGCGCTGATCAAGCCGTTCCTCGAGGTCTCACAGCAGGCGGAGCTCATCGCCGAGAACTTCCTGGCCAATGGGCGACCGCTCTTCAACGAGAAGGCGTACGGCATCCTGAAGGATCAAGGCAAGCAGGATCAGGCCGACCGCTACCTCTACAGCAAGGCCGGTGACGTGCTGCCGAAGGTGGTCCTCAAGGGCCCCGGCACGTCGACGGACAAGTCGATCCAGCTGTTCAACGAGGTCTTCGGCGGAGGCTGATCGTCCGACATGACAGCCGAAGTGGTCACCGGGGTCGAACCGACCCCGGTGACCGTCGCCTCCCGCAGTCGCTCCGCGCGGCTGCGGGAGCTCGCACCCTTTCTCCCGGCAGCGCTGCTGCTCGGGATCCTGTTCTTCGCGCCGCTCGCGGTGATGTTCGTCTTCTCGCTATGGACGACGAACGCGAACCTCGACATCGTGCCGGTCTGGAATCTGGACAACTACACGCGGTTCTTCGGGAGCAGCGCGTACGTCCGGACGCTGGCCAAGACCGTGATCATGGGCGCGGCGGTGACCGCGATCTGCCTCGTCATCGCGGTGGCGGTGGCGTATTTCCTCGCGCGCTACATCTCGCGGCGTTGGGCGCGCCTCGCGCTGCTCGTCATCATCGTCCCGTTCTGGTCGAGTTACTTGCTGCGCGTCTACTCGTGGCAGGCGATCCTCGGTGAGAAGGGGGCCCTCAACCAGCTGTTGGTGGGTCTCGGCCTGATCGCCGAGCCCTCGCGACTGTTCGTGTACAACGACATCGGGACGTTCATCGTCCTCACGTATGTCTACATGCCGTTCGCGATCCTCGTGCTGTATGCGTCGCTCGAGCGGTTCGACTACACGCAGCTGACCGCGGCACAGGACCTCGGCGCCAGCCCATCGCGCGCGTTCCGCTACATCCTGCTGCCCCAGATCCGGCCCGGCCTCATCACCGCCGCGATCTTCGTGTTCATCCCGATCCTGGGCGAGTTCCTGACCCCGTCGATGGTCGGCGGCGCGTCGGGATTGCTGATCGCCAACCTGATCCAGACGTTCTTCAAGAACGCGCTGGTCCCCCAGGGCGCGGCGCTCGGCTTCCTGATCGTGGCGTTCGTCACCGTGCTGCTCGTCATCTTCCGCAAGTACCTGCGCGTCGAGGACGTGTACGCCCGTGGCTAGCGACGTCGACCCGCTCGAGACGATGCCGGTCAGCCGCTACGCGGGTCTGACCCGGTGGGGCTTGCGGCTCGTCTTTGCCTTCCTGGTCCTGTTCCTGTACCTGCCGATCGTCTTCATGGTCGCCTTCTCCTTCGACGCATCGTCGACGCCGAGCCTTCCGATCCAGGGGCCGACGCTCCACTGGTACGACGTCATGATCAACAACCGTCAGCTCCTGACCGCGGTCGAGAACACCGTGAGCGTCTCGCTCATCGTCTCCGTCCTCGCGACGATCATCGGGACGATGGGAGCCTTCGTCCTCGTCCGCGGGCGGCTCCGGTTCCCGAACGGGATCCGCATCATCTTCACGCTGCCGATCATGGTCCCGGGTGTGCTCATCGGCATCGCGCTGCTGGTCTTCTTCTCTCGAGCCCTGCACACGAATCTGTCGCTGATGACGGTGATCGCAGGGCAGCTCGTCGTCACGGTCCCGTTCGTCGTCCTGATCGTCGCCTCGCGCCTCCAGAGCTTCGACCGGAAGCTCGAGTGGGCCGCGGCCGACCTCGGTGCCTCGCCGCGGCGGACACTGCGTCACGTGGTGCTGCCACTGATCGCGCCTGCGATCCTGGCCGGCGCGCTGATCTGCATCACGCTCTCGATCGACGAGTTCGTCATCACCTGGTTCACGGTCGGTAACCAGCCGACCCTTCCGACCTACATCTATACGAAGGTCAAGTTCGGGGTGACGCCGGAGGTCAACGCCGTCGGGACGGTCATGCTCTTTGCGACGCTGCTGATCTTCGGCATCGCGGGGCTGGCACTCGGGCGGACGCGTCGCTCCCCAGGTCGTCGTCGCCGCGCCGCCCCGCCCGCATGACCCGCCACTGATGCGCGCCGCCGTGTTCAAGGGCGACGGTGTCGTCGTGCTGGAGGACGTCCCGGAGCCCGGCGTCGACGCGGACGACGACGTGATCATCGACGTCGAGGCGTGCGGCGTGTGTGGCACCGACCTGCAGATCCTGAAGGTGCCGCCTGGTCACCCGGCCGACGCGGGCGTGGTCATGGGCCACGAGTTCATCGGGCGCGTCAGCGCCATCGGCGCGAACGTCGGAGGTGTCTCGGTCGGGCAACGCGTGACGGTCGATCCGGACCCGAAATGCGGGGTGTGCGGCCCATGCCGCGCCGGACGACCGGCGAGCTGCGAGAACGTGCGGGCGCTTGGGATCTTCCGGGACGGTGCCCTGGCAGCGAAGGCGAAGGCGCCGGCGCACGCAGTGTTCCCGCTGTCGGACGGGCCGTCGGCGCGGATCGCGGCGCTCATCGAGCCGCTCGCCTGCGTCGTGAACGGCGTCAACAAGGCGAACCCGCGCCCTGGCGAGCCGGCCGTCATCTTCGGCGCGGGCGCGATCGGCTGCCTGTTCCTCGCGATGTTCAAGGCCGCCGGAGCGGGACCGGTCATCGTCGTCGAACCGCAGCCCGATCGCGCTGCAGTAGCGACCGCCGTGGGCGCGGACTTCGTCGTCGATCCGAAGGACCTCGACGCCCGCCGCCGCGAGCTGTTGCCACACGGAGCGGACATCGTGGTCGACGCCGTCGGCAGCCAGTTCGGCACCGCGGTCGAGCACGCGGCGCTCGGCGGGCGGATCGTCCTGTTCGGCCAGAACCAGCAGGCCCGTCCGCCGATCCACCAGTACACGATCACCGAGCGCTCGCTGACGGTCCTCGGCTCGTACGTGACGGCGTTCACCTTCCCGACGGCGATCCGGCTGGTCGAGAACGAAGCCCTGAACCTGGACCCGATCGTGACGCACGTCATGCCGCTCGACCGGCTGACCGAGGGTCTCGACCTGCTTCGCTCTGGCGCGGCGACGAAGGTCGTCGTCACGCCGGCCTGATGGCCGGCTAAGCCCGCATCGCCGACCGCGTCGATGGAGCTGGGCCTCTATACCGACTCGCTGCCCGAGCATTCCTTCGAGGAGGCGCTCGACGTCGCGGCACGGGTCGGCGCGACCGCGATCGAGATCGCCACCGGCGGCCAGTCGCGCGCGCCCCATCTCCGCCTGGAGGAGCTTCTTGGAGATCCGCGGCGGCGGACCGCGTTCCGCGAGGCGTTCGCGAGCCGCGGCCTACGCATCGCGGCTTTGAACTGCTCCGCGTGGCCGCTCCACCCCGCGGTCGGCGAGCGGCACGTCGCGATCATCCGCTCGACGATACGGCTGGCGGCGGAGCTCGGCGTCACGAAGCTCGTCACGATGTCCGGGAATCCTGGCGACGGTCGAGCGGGCACGGCCGTCAACTTCGTGTGGTACCCGTGGCCGGAGGAGTCGATGGCGCTGCTCGAGCGCCAGTGGGACGACGCCATCGCGCTGTGGCACGACCTCGCGGCGGAGGCGACGGCGGCGGGCATCGAGGCACTCGCTTTCGAGCTCCATCCGCTGCATCTTGTGTACAACGTCCCGACGTACGAGCGGATGCGCGACGCCATCGGGCCGATCATCGCCGTGAATCTCGACCCGTCGCACCTCTTCTGGCAGGGCATGGACCCGCTGGCCGTCGTCCGTTCGCTCGGCCCTGCCGTCCGCCACGTCCATCTCAAGGACACCGAGATCGTGGCTGACCAGGCGGCCATCGCCGGCGTGCTCGACTCGCGCCCGTTCGCCGACCCGACCCACCGAGGCTGGGTCTTCCGGACCGCTGGCGCGATCCATGACCGCACCTGGTGGACGGCGTTCGTCGACGAGCTGCGGGCGGCCGGCTACGACGACGCACTGTCGATCGAGAACGAGGACGCGGGACTGCCACCGGAAGCGTCGGTCGAGAAGGCCGCCGACTTCATGCGGCCGATCATCCACGCCTAGCGGGCGCCCCGGCGGCAGCTAGCCGGCGGCAGCTTGCGGGTGGCAGCTAGCCGGCGGCCGCCGGCCCCGCCTCAGTCGGGCGCCGCGAGCTCGTCTCGATGGGCGATGAGGAACTCGCTCGTCGCTTCGACGAGCCGATCGACGTCGTCTTCCGTGTGCGCCCCGGTGAGGAAGCCGCGGATCATGTAGTGCGGATGCACGTAGATGCCGCGCTCGAGGAGCCAGCCGCGGTACGCACGCTGGATCGGATGGTCCTTGTCCATCGCGAACCGCGCGAAGTCGCGGAACTTGCGGATCGGCGAGTCGGTGAAATAGATCGTCCAGACCCCGGCCGACTCGCGGACCTGGACCCGCGCACCCGTCTCGTCGATCGTCGTCGAGATCCCATCGGTCAGGCGGCGACCGAGCACCGCGAGATGCTCGTGGATCGCTCGTTCCTGGACGATGCCCGTGACCTCGAGCGCGACCGCGACGTCGAGTGTGTGGCCGGCGAACGTGCCGGCGAACAGGACGTCGCCCTTCGGCCCGAGCCGGTCCATGATGTCGCCTCGGCCACACAGGACGGAGATCGGGAAGCCGTTGGCGATGGCCTTGCCGAGGGTCGTCAGGTCCGGGGTCACGCCGAAGCGTTCCTGCGCGCCACCCGGTGCGTGGCGGAACCCGGTGATGATCTCGTCGAAGATCAGCAGCGTCCCGGCCTCGGTGCACGCCTCACGCAGCGTCTCGAGGAAGCCGGGATCCGGGAGGACGACGCCCGCGTTGTGGAACACGGGCTCGAGGATGACGGCCGCGATCGTGTCGCCCTCACGCCGCAACGTCTCGCGGACACCCTCGGCGTCGTTGTACTCGCGGACGACGACCAGGTCCTGGACGGACGCCGGGATGCCGGCGGACGCGGGGACCGGTGTCGGCTCGCCATCGTCTTCCGTCGCGAAGTGGTGGCTCCACGCGACGTAGTCGTGCCAGCCGTGGTAATTGCCCTCGAACTTGAGGATCCGTTCGCGCCCGGTGAACGCGCGGGCGAGGCGGATCGCATGGAACGTCGCCTCGGTGCCGGTGCACGCGAACACGACCTGGTCGGCCGACGGGATCATCCCGACGAGGCGCTCGGCAAGCTCGACCTCGAGCGGGTTCGCCGTGGAGAACGACACGCCGTGTTCGTCCATCGCCCGCCGGGCCGCCGCGTTGACTCGGGGGTCGTTGTGTCCGAGCAGGACCGCTCCGAACGAGGAGTGGAAGTCCACATACTCATTTCCGTCGACGTCGCGGATGCGCGCACCCTGAGCCTGCGTCATGAACAGCGGGTAGGGCCGGGCGCCCCGTCCCTCCCCCTGGACACCGCCCGGCGAGACGCGGCTCGCGCGCTCGTGCAGCGCCGCCGATGCGTCGGTCGTTATCGGCCAGTCGAAGGCCTCGCGGCTCGGCCGTCGATCGAGCGTCGTCATGCCGTCACCGCCCTCGGTGCCGCTGCGGTCGGGATCACGACCCGCGTTCGAGCGCCGGTCGTCGCCGATGCGTACAGCGCATCGATGACCGCGCTGTCGCGGACGCCGTCCTCGAAGTCGGCGTGGGCGCCGCGGCCCTGCTCGATCGCCGTGACGAACTCGGCCCACATCGCGCACACCTGGCCGATCCAGCCGACCGACGTCCCGTCCGCGCCCCCGACGAGCAACTCGGCGGCGCCGGGATGCTGTGCGTTCACGAGCACCCGCCGATAGCCAAGGGTCGCCTCGTCGCTCGGCAGGCAGATCTGGAACTCATTGCCACGTTCGAGGTCCCACCTCGCCGACCCCACCGTCCCCGACACCTCCACCTCCATGGCCACTCGCCGGCCGCGGGTCACGCGGCTCGTTTCCAGGACCCCGTACGCACCGCTCTCGAACGTGACGATCGCCGCCGCGGCGTCCTCGACATCGACCACGCCCATCGCGACGGCACCGTTGCCGTCGCCCGACCCACCACCGCGGTTGCCGATCGCGTCAGCGGCGGGCAACGGGCGCTCCGGGTAGGCGATCGCGGTCAGACCCTGCACCGTCTCGATCTCGCCGACGAGGAAGCGAGCGGTGTCGGCGAGGTGGTAGCCCGTATCGATCGCGATCCCGCCGCCGGCGAGTGCCTTCTGGAACCGCCACAGGAGCGGCACATCGGGATCGGCCGCGTAGTCGAGCAGGAAGGTCGCACGGAAGCTGCGGATCTCGCCGAGCTCGCCGCGTTCGATCAGCTCCCGGATCGCGCGCAGGGCCGGCGTCCATCGATATGCGGCGCCGAGCCCGTGGAACACACCTGCGGCACGGCACGCGGCGAGCAGTTCTGCGCCGGCCTCCGCGTCGGTCGCGAGCGGCTTCTCGCTGACGACGTGCTTGCCTGCCGCGGCGGCGCCCAGAACGACCTCGCGGTTGTATGCGGGCGGGAGGCAGGTGACGACGAGATCGACGTCCGGCGAATCGACGAGGGCTCGCCAGTCGGCGGCGACCCGAGCGTAGCCGTAGCGCTCCGCCAACCGGGAGGCGAGTCGCTCGTTGACGTCCGCGACCGCGATCAATCGAGGTCGGATCGGCAGCTCGGAGAAGAGCGGCGCGAGCATGGACAGCGCCAGGCTGTGCGCACCGGCCATCGTGCCGGCACCCACCATGCCGATCCCGAGCTCACGGGCCGGCGTCACCGCTCGAGGCTCGTCATACCGGGACGTCGCTCGCGCCGACGGTCGCCGCCATCTCGTCGAGCGTCACGCGCCGCTTCTCCGTCGCGGCCGTGATCACCGCGTCGCACATCAGCGCTGCCTGGTAGCCATCCTCGAAGCTTGCCTGCTCCACGGGAAGCGGCTGGTCCTCGATCACGGCGGTCAGGAAGTCGCGCCACTCGTGCGCGAAGCTGTGCTCCCAGCCGACCGTGTGGCCGGGTGGCCACCACATGTCCATGAACGGATGATCGGGCTGGCTCACCAGGATGTCGCGGAAGCCGCCCGTCCGGTCCGCCTCATCGCCCGGGTAGAACACATGGAGGCGGTTGAGGTCCTCCATGTCCCACCACAGCGAGCCCTCGGTCCCGTTGAACTCGATGACCTGCCGGCCCTTCCACCCCCACGCGACCCGCGACGCCTCGAGCGACCCGATCCCGCCGCCGCGCAGTTCGACCGCCGCGACGTACGCGTCCTCGAGACCGACGCCGACGTCGGACGCGGTCAGCTTGGCCGCGGTCGCCTGCACGGCCTCGGCTTCGTTCCCGAGGTAGCGCATGAAATCGATGATGTGGCAGTAGTCGGTGATCGCTCGCGAGGCGTTCGGCTTCCGGCTCGGCGAGGTCCCGGCGGCATGGTCCTGGAGATAGACGGCGCGGAACTGGAGGCAGCGACCCAGCCGGCCGCTGTCCACGATCTCGCGCGCGAGCCGCATGGCGGGCATATAGCGGTAGTTGAACCCGACCGCTGCGTGGACCCCCGCCCGACGCGCGGCGTCGAGAAGGGCGGCCGCCTCGAAACGGTCGCGTCCGAGCGGCTTTTCGCAGAGCACCGGTTTGCCGAGCGCGAGGGCCGCCTCGGTCGCCTCGAGGTGGGCGGTCTCACCGAGCAGGACCGCGACGACATCGATGTCCGGATCGTCGACGACCTCGCGCCAATCGGTCGTGAACCGCTCGATGCCGAGGTCCCGCGCCATCGCGGCGCCCCGATCCGGCGTGCGCCCGGCAAGCGCGGCGAGCTCGATCGGGCGGCCGAGCGGCGTGACATGGTTGAGCGTGTGGAGCGCGTGGCCGTGGGCGCGGGTGATCCACCCCGCACCGAGGAGTCCGATGCGGATCGGGTCGGACATCGCTCGGACTCAGGCCGGCACGGGCGGCGGGCTCGCCGCCTCGCCGAGGAACCGCTCGGGATCGGCCATGACGGACCGGATCGTCTCGGCGTAGCGCTCGATCAGCTCGGCCGGCTGGAGGAAGATCGGGTACCGGGCCTCGCAGATGACGAGCGACGAATCGAGCATCGCGTTCGCTTCGGGGTAGTCAGCTGGGTCGTAGCCGCGCTCCTGGAACACGGGGAACGCCGGCGCCGGCTGGGTGTGCCAGAGCTCGCATCCGACGCCCTCGGCCAGCAGCGCCTGCCCGAGCGCATCGCGGAAGACCGTCGCTTCGACATGGCCCAGGCCCATCGCCGACGGATCGAGCCGGACCCGATAGTGGTAGTAGGAGGAGGTGCGGTCGTTCGGTACGTACGGCGGCGTCATCCCGGGTAGGCCGCCGAGCGCCTCGTCGAGGATCGCGGCGTTCCGTTGCCCGGTCGCGATGTACTCGGGCAGCCGCTGCAGCTGGGACCGTGCGAGCGCGGCCGGCATCTCCTGGTGGCGATAATTCCACCCGATCGAGAAACCCGTGTACGGCCGGAAGTTCCAGCCGGTCAGCTTGGCGAGCTCCGGGATGTCCTCGCCGAAGGTTCGCAAACGGCGGGCCCGGGCGAGGATGTCGGGATCGTCCGCGACGAGGAGACCGCCCTCACCGCCCGACAGGATCTTGCTCGAATTGAGGCTGTAACAGCCGATGACGCCGATCGAGCCGACCTGGCGGCCGTGGTACGTCGCGCCGTGGGCCTGGCAGGCGTCCTCGATGACGTACAGGCCGTGCCGGTCGGCGATGGAGATGATCTCCTCGAGATCGGCCGGCATCCCGCCGATGTGGACCGCGATGATCGCCCGCGTCTTCGGCGTGATCCGCTCCTCGATGCGTGCCGGGTCGAGATCGAACGTGCGCGGGTCGATGTCGACGAAGACCGGTACGGCTCCCTGGTGGAGGATCGGCTGCCACGTGCCGGCGAACGTGTAGGCGGTGGTGATGACCTCGTCGCCCGGCTCGATCCCGATCGCATAGAGGGCCGAGTGGATCGCGGCCGTCCCCGAGTTGAAGAGCAGGCACGCGTCACGACCGACGAAGGCCGCCCATTCGTCTTCGAGCGCGGTCATCTCCGGCGCGCCGACACCACCGAGGACGCCGCGTTCGAGCACGGCGGCGACGGCGGCACGGTCCTCCGGCCGGATCTCCGGCCATCGTCGTTTGAGCTCCTGCGGGACACGATCAACTTCGGGAGAGCCCATCTGGGGAGGCCCCTTTGCGATACGGGTCGGCGGTCGGTCGATCGTACCGTACGGCGGCCTCCGGAACGGGCGCGTTCCTACCGCGCGGACGCCTTCCCGAAGGGCAGACGCGGGTCGATCCCCTGGTCGCTCCACGTCTCCCGGACCCAGGTGTGCGATGGGTCGTCCGGCGCTCGCCAGGCGCGCTCGCCCGGGCCGGCCATGACGTTGAGGTAATAGAGGTCGTAGCCCGGCGCGGCCATCGCCGGCCCGTGCCAGCCGTGGGGCACCAGGACCGTGTCGCCCGTGGCGACCGTCGTCAGCAGGTCGATCGGCCGGTCCGCCGTCCCATAGATGTGCTGGTATGCCAGCCCCGGGCCCGCCGGCCCGTCGCCGACGATGTAGTGATAGATCTCCTCGAGCTCGGTCTCGACCTCGCGCTCCTCGTCGTGCTTGTGCGGCGGGTATGACCCCCAATTGCCGCCGGGTGTCAGCACCTCGACCGCGATCAGCCGGTCGGCCTCGAACCGCAGCGCCGACGCGAAGTTCCGGACTTCGCGCGAGCAGGCGCCAGCGCCGCGGAGCTCCACCGAGACCTCCGCGGCGGGGACGTGGCGAACGTCGTAGCGGGGTTCCGCGCGCGCTGCTGCCACGGCGAACCGGCCACCTGCGGCGCTGGTGACGTCGACGCTGCATCCCGGTGGGACATACAGGAAGTCGCTGGGCCCGGCCCATACGCTCTTTCGGCCCTCGAGCTCATACATCCGGCCGTCGACGCTGACCTCGAACGAGCCCGTGAGCGGCAGGACGATCACCTCGTCCCCAGCCGTTTCGAAGGCGACGCGACCGCCAGCCGGAAGCGTCGCTGCACGCATCCCGCTGAAACGCCAGCCGGCCGACTCCGGCGTCAGGACGACCGACCAGTCAGCCTCGGCGAGCGACCCTGCCGGTCGGTACAGCGACGACGCGGCGGCCGTCACGCCGGCTTGAGATCGGGGCTCGGGACCAGTACGTCGGTGACCTGGTGGAGCAGCTCGTGGTACGAGCCGATGAAGGCGCGCAACGTCCTCGCGCTCGGCCCGAAGGCATCGAACTCGTCGGGGGTCAGTCCGTCCGGTTCGTACGCCCGGACGAAGTCGGGGAAATGTCGGCGGAGGTCGTCGATGATGCGCGGCTCGACGGGGTCGTCCATCCGCGGCCGGACCTCCACATCAGACGCGTTGAACCGTCGCTGCCAGGCCGACGGGATCGTGATGATCACGTCCCCACCTATCAGCTCTGACCAATGGAGCTGATGCCGGATGGCCGCGCCGAGCGGGCGCGCGCGAAGACCACGGCGCTGGAACTCCTCGACGGTCCGCTTGAACACTGCGACACCGGACCACGGAAGCGCGCTCGGGTCGACGATTATCCCGTCGCTCTCGGTCTGGACTCGGAGCCAGTCCTCGAGCCGGCCCATCATCACGGTGATCACGGGCCCCATGTCGTCGACCCGCAGACCCTCAGCCTCGCGGCGCTTCAACCCGCGCTCGACGGCCTCAGCGGCCGCGACGGCCTGCGGGACCGAGAACGAGACCGTGGCGTTGACGTTGACGCCCCGGTAGGTCGCCTCCTCCATGACCCGCACGCCGACAGACGTCGTCGGGAACTTCACGATGATGTTCGGCGCGAGCCCGGCGAAGTGCTCGCCCTGGGCGAGCATCCGATCGTACGAACGGAACAGCGTCGGGTCGGTCTGCATCGACAGCCGGCCCTGGCGTCCACCGGTCGCCTCGAAGGCGGGTAGCAGCAGGGGCGCCGCGCGCAGCGACATCTCTTCGACGACCGCCCAGGCGAGGTCGATCTCGGTCGCTTCGGCGCGCTCGTTCGCGAGCGACCGGACTCGGTCGCGCCAGTACCCCGGCTCGGCTTTCCAGACGTCGTGCACGATGGTCGGGTTCGCGGTCGCCCCGACCGCCCCGTACGAGACGGCGTACTCCAGCTCGGGGACGGAGCAGGAGTCGTTCCAGATGTCTGTGGCGGTCGAAGAGATCGTCCGGCCGAGCGGCGAGTCGCCCAGTGGTGGCGTCACGGAACGGTTGATCGTCTGCGTCGTGCTTCCCACCGAGCAACCTCCCGCTCACCGCATTGACACTGGTCCGTGGCCGCGATACCGTCCGAACCCGGTCTCAGCGTAATCGATTACGCGCGACCGCTGAGGAGGGGACGTTGCCCGACGCGCCCGCGGTCGTCCACGATACGCCACCGGGCCGGGATACCATCGCCGCAGCGCGCGGCCTGGAGGGGGTTGGTCGAGGAGGGTCGATGGCCGTCACCGTCGATGGCGATGCGCGCGCGCGACGACGCTCGGCTGACGATGCCCTCTCCCAGGCGTCGATCGGGACGGTCCCGATCCTCTGGTACAACGCGGGCGACGACCCCGGGTGGGATGGCGCGACCATCCTCGACGAGATCGCCAGGCTCGGCTACGAGGGGACGCAGCTTGGCCATGACTTCCCGCGAGGTCACGCGCTCCGCGACGAACTGGCCGGCCGGAAGCTGCGCCTTGCCGAGGTGTACGCCGCGGTCCCGTGCACCGTCGACGGTCCGATGGACGGCGGTCTCGAGATCGCCCGCGCCGGTCTGCGCGAGCTGCATGAGGCCCGCGGCGACGTGCTGTGCGTCGCCGTCGACGGCTCGACCGACCGGGACCTGGCGGGAGGACGCGCCGACGCGCCCGGGACTGCCTCATTCAGCGATGCGGCGTGGGGCGCGCTCGCAAACATGCTCCATGCGATCGCCGATGAGGCTGCGGCCCTCGGCCACCCGACGGTGTTCCATCCGCACGCCGGCACGTACGTCGAGACACCAGCCGAGATCGAGCGGCTCCTCGCCGCGACGGACCCTGATCGAGTGGGCGTGTGCCTCGACACGGGGCATCACATCGTCGCCGGCGCGGACCCCGTCGCCGACCTGCGGCGACTCGGCGAGCGCGTCCGCCACGTGCACCTCAAGGACGTGGATCCCGTCGTGCTCGAGGCGCTCCGCGCGGGCCGCTACGCGACGCTCGAGGACGCCGTCGTTGACGGACTGTTCACCGAGCTCGGTGCTGGCGTGCTCGATCTTGACGGCGCATTGGAGACCCTGGCGGCGCGCGACTACGACGGCTGGCTGATGGTCGAGCAGGACCGAAGCTCGGGGCCGCCGTCCGAGGCGGCAGCGATCGGTCGACGCGTGCTCGCGGCCGCGTTGCGCCGCCTCGGCCGGGACGATGCCGCCACGGGACGAGCGATGAGGACGGTCGCGTGAGGGTCGCGCTGATGGGTGCCGGGCGGATCGGCAAGCTGCACGCCCGCCTGCTGCGCGACACCGACGGCATCGGATCGGTCGTCATCGCCGACGTCAACGCCGAGCTCGCGGCGGCCGTCGCGGGCGATGCCGGCATCGACGCCGCCCCATCGATCGACGCCGCCTTCGACGGTGCCGACGCCGTGGTCGTCGCAGCGACGACGACGGCGCACGCCGCGCTCATCCGCAAAGGCATCGAACACCGCATCCCGACGTTCTGCGAGAAGCCACTCGCCGCCGACCTCGAGGAGACGATCGCGATCGCCGCGGAGATCGACGCGTCCGGCGTCCCGTTCCAGCTCGGATTCCAGCGCCGGTTCGACGCGGGATACGCAGAGGCCCATCGGCTCATCGAGAGCGGGGCTATGGGCACGCTCTACGCGATCCGCTTGGCCGGTCACGATCCTGCGCCGCCGAGCGAGGCCTACATCGCGCAATCCGGGGGTCTGTTCCGGGACTTCTCGGTCCACGATTTCGACGTCCTGCGGTTCATGACCGGCTGCGAGGTCGAGGAGGTCTACGCCGATGGCGCCGTCCGCGGGTTCCCGGTCTTCGAGAAATACGACGATGTCGACTCAGCGATGGTCGCGATCCGCTTGATCGATGGCCCCTCCACCGTGCTGACCGTGTCGCGCCACGACCCGCTCGGGTACGACGTCCGGGCGGAGATCTTCGGCTCGAAGGACAGCATCGCCGTCGGGCTCGGCCCGCAGACCCCGATCCGCTCGGTGGAGCCCGGCGTGCCTCCGCCCGCCGGTCCCCTCTGGCCCGACTTCCTCGTGCGCTTCGAATCGGCCTACGCAGCCGAGTTCGCAGCCTTCGTCGCGTTCGCTCGCGGCGACATCCCCAGCCCTTGTACGGCCCAGGACGGCGTCGCGGCATTGCGCATCGCCGAAGCGGCCACTCGCTCGCTCCACGAGCACCGGCCGGTGCCGCTCGCGGAGATCCCCGGCTGAGGGGCGGGCTCCGCCCAGCCCTTCGGAACGTCGGGACGAAAGGAGGTGTCCATGGCGGCCAGCGTGGCCGCGAAGCCAGACCCATCCCTCGGCTCCACCGAACGGGTGGATGACATCGGGCCGCGGCACACGTCGCGGCAAGGACACAATGGAGGAGAACGAACGGAATGACTGTGAGGAGCAAGGTCCTCGTCGCGCTCGCGGGCGCGGCCATCGTCGTCGCCGCCTGTCAGACGGGCACGCCATCCGGGTCGGGTTCGACCGGGAGCGCGTCCGGGCCTGACGGCGCGCTCGTCAAGCGCAGCGACATCAAGATCGAGATCGTCACCCACGGCCAGGCACAGGACGGCTTCTGGGGCGTCGTCCGCAACGGCGTCAAGGCCGGTGCGGCACAGATGGGCGTGACGGCCAACTACAGCGCTCCGGGTGCCGAGAGCGACATGCCCGGCATGGTCTCGCTGATCGACGCCGCGGTCGCGAAGAAGCCGACCGGCCTGGTCGTCTCGATCCCGAACCCGGACGCGCTCGGTCCGGCCATCAAGAAAGCCGTCGACGCGGGTATCCCGGTCGTCTCGATGAACTCCGGCTCTGACGTGTTCAAGAGCCTGGGCGTCCTCGTGCACGTCGGTCAGACCGAGTACGAGGCGGGCCTCGGCGCAGGCCAGCGGTTCAAGGACGCCGGCGTCAAGAACGGGGTGTGCTTCAACCAGGAAGTCGGCAACCAGGCGCTGACCCTGCGCTGCAACGGCTTCTTCATGGGCCTCACCGGCAAGGAAGACGGCAAGGTCCTGCAGGGCAGCATCTCCGATCCGGCCGGCATGCAGGCCACGATCTCGTCGGCCATCCAGACCGACCCGACCATCGACGGCATCCTGACCCTTGGCCCCTCGGTCGCGAAGCCGGCGCTCGACGCCGTCGGAGCGTCCGGCAAGCAGATCCACCTCGCGACCTTCGACCTCAGCGCAGACGTGCTGACGGCGATCAAGGACGGGAAGATGGACTTCGCCATCGATCAGCAGCAGTTCCTCCAGGGCTACCTGCCGATCGTGATCCTCACGAACTATGCCGAGACGAAGAACCTTCCGACCGGTAACGGCGAGGGGCTCATCATGACCGGCCCTGGCTTCGTGACCCAGAAGGACGCAGCCGACGTCATCGCGCTCGCGGCCAAGGGTCTCCGCTAACCCGTAGCTCGCGCGCCGGTACCGCCGGCGCATCGGGAGGGACCGGCACCTGCCGGTCCCTCACCACACCTGGAGGAGACGGATGGCGAGCACAACGACCGTGGCCCCAAGCGCACCGGGTTCCGACCGACTCCGGCAGATCTCGCTCACCCAGCGCGTCCTTTCCCGCCCCGCGGCCGGCGCGCTGATCATCGTCATCTTCGTCTGGGTCGTGTTCCTCGTGCTCTCACTCGCACGGGGCAATACGGCGTTCCTCAGCCTCGCGGGCACCCTCAACTACCTCGACGTCGCGGCCCAGATCGGCGTCCTCGCGACCTCGGTCGCCCTCCTCATGATCGCCGGGGAGTTCGACCTTTCCATCGGATCGATGGTGGGCTTCGCCGGCATCATCATGGCGATCGGGGTCACGATCTGGGGGCTCCCCGTCTGGCTCTCGATCATCCTCGCGATGATCCTTACGACGATCCTCGGTGTGCTGAACGGCATCATCGTCGTCCGCACCGGGCTGCCGTCGTTCATCGTCACCCTGGCGACGCTGTTCATCATCCGCGGCGTCTCGTCGGTCCTGACGTCAACCGTGAGCCCGATCACCTACATCCCCATCGACCCCACGCTGCTCAAGAGCGACCCGCTGGCCCAGATCTTCGGCTGGAGCGCGACGATCACGAACGCTGACGGCAGCATCACGAGCGTCCAGGTCTCGATCGTGTTCTGGGTGGTGATCGCGATCGCGGGCGTCTATCTCCTTGGGCGGACCCGGTTCGGCAACTGGATCGCCGGCGTCGGCGGCTCGACGGCGGCAGCCCGCAACCTCGGCGTGCCGGTGGCGCGGGTCAAGATCACGCTCTTCGCCCTGACGGCGCTCTCGGCCGCGGTCCTCGCCGCGATCCAGACCACGCGGTTCACATCGGCCGACATCCTGCGCGGGACCGGCTACGAGCTCGACGCCATCACGACCGCCGTCATCGGCGGCTCACTCCTGACCGGTGGCTACGGATCCGTGGCTGGTACGGCGCTGGGGGCACTCGCGCTCGGGATGGCGCGCCAGGGCATCGTCTTCGCGGACATCAACGCCGACTGGTACAAGATCGCGATCGGCACGCTGCTGCTCGTCGCGGTCGTCCTCAACAACTGGATCCGGCGCCGGTTCGCCGGCCTGACGTAGGAGGGCCGACCCATGGATTCGACGCCGATGACCGACGCCCTCATGGACAAGGCGCCGGCTCCCGCTCTGGCGGACGCGCCGCCCTTGCTCGAGGCGCGTGACATCTCGAAGTACTTCGGAGCCGTCGTCGCCCTCGAGGGGGTGTCGTTGACCGTCCGCCCCGGGCAGGTCACGTGCCTTCTGGGCGACAACGGCGCCGGGAAATCGACGCTGATCAAGACCCTGTCGGGTGTCCATCGGCCCGATAAGGGCACCCTCGCGGTCGACGGACAGCCCGTCGAGTTCAGCTCGCCGCGCGACGCGCTCGACGCCGGGATCGCGACCGTCTACCAGGACCTGTCCGTGATGCCTTTGATGAGCGTCACGCGCAACTTCTTCCTCGGCAATGAGCCGACGGTCGGTGCTGGGCCGTTCAAGCGGTTCGACATCAAGAAGTCAGCCGGGATCGCCAGGGAGGAGATGAAGCGCATCGGCATCGACCTGCGCGACACCGACCAGGCGGTCGGCACGCTATCGGGCGGCGAGCGCCAGACGCTCGCCATCGCGCGTGCCGAGTACTTCGGGGCGCGCGTGTTGATCCTCGACGAGCCGACGTCCGCGCTGGGGGTCAAGCAATCGGCGATCGTCCTGCGCCACATCGTCGCGGCCCGCAATCGCGGTCTCGGCGTGATCTTCATCACGCACAACGTGTCGCACGCGCTGCCGATCGGCGACACCTTCACGATCCTGTCGCGCGGCCGGACGGGCGGGCAATTCAAGCGTGGCGAGGTCGACGAGACCCAACTGCACGCCCAGATGGGCGGCGGCGACGAGCTTCATGAGCTGACGCGGGAGCTGGAGGCCCTCGCTCACAGCGAACGCCGAGCGGCGGCGGCGGCGACGGCGGCGACGACCGAATCGGCGACGCCGACGACGACGGAACCGGCGACGACGGACGCATCAGGCGGCACCGTCACGCACTGACACCACGACCACCGACCGCCGCGGCGCGCGGGCGTCGCGGATCGGGCCCCTCCGGAGCACCAGCACGATGACCGCAACCATCGCCGACGTCGCGGCAAAGGCCGGCGTATCGACGGCAACGGTCAGTCGCGTGCTGGCCGGTCTCGGCCGTGCTCGACCGGAGACGCGGGCGCGCGTCTTCGACGCCGCACACGAGCTCGGCTATCGGCCGTCGGAGATCGCCCGCTCGCTGAAGCGACGATCGACGCAGACGCTCGGTCTGATCATCACGGACATCGAGAACCCCTACTTCCCGCAGCTCGTGCGGTCGATCGAGGACGCGTCCCGTGCCGCCGGTTACACCGTTCTGCTTTGCAACGCCGCCGAGGACCCCGAGCGCGAGGCGTCGTACCTCGACCTGCTCGTCGACCGTCGCGTCGACGGGCTGATCATCGCGGCGAGCAGCATCGGTGTCCGCCAGGGCGAGTGGCTGACTGCACCGCCCATCCCGGTCGTGCTCGTGAATACCGAGGCGCCGGAGGCCGGGCTGCCGACGATCACCTCCGACAACACGGGTGGCGGGCGGATCGCCACCGAACACCTCCTCGCGCTCGGCCACGAGCGGTTCGGCTATCTGATGCCGCCGCCACGGAACGTGGACGCGACCGCCCGGTTGATGGGCGTGCGAGCCGCGCTCCATGCAGCAGGATGTCGAGACGATGCGCTGACCGTCGTCCACGGCGATGCCCTCGTCGGCGGCGGTGAGGCCGCAGCCATCGACCTGCTCGAACGCGCGCCCGAGACGACGGCCATCCTCGCCTACAACGACCTGATGGCGATCGGGGCGCTCCGCGCCCTGCGCCAACGCGGCCGACGGGTGCCGCTCGACGCGAGCGTCGTCGGCTTCGATGACGTCGCGGTGGCGGCCTACGTCGACCCGGCACTCACGACGATCTCGCAGCGGACCGAAGAGATGGGCCGCTGGGCGGTCGAGCGCCTCGTCGGCGAAGACGAGGCGGAAGCCGCGACCGTGAAACTGCCGGTCGACCTCCACGTCCGCGATTCGACAGGGCCGGCGCCGGGGTCCGGGGCGGGCTAGGGGCAGACCCCGCGGCTGGCCTGCGTGCCAGCTGGGCTTGCTCGCGAGCCCTACTGGCGCGGATCCTCGACGCCGACTTGCGCGGTCAGGCTCGGCACGACCGCTCGCCTCACGCGCTCGCGCGCACGGCGGAGGAGCACGGCCCGTTGATCGGGGACGCCTGCCAACCCGAGATCCTCGACCGCAAGCGAGCCGGCCGCGGCCGCGAACCGAAGCGCACGAGCGGGTGACCGCCCCGGTGACGCTGCGACGCTCGGACGGACCAGCACGGCGAGGAGCGCCGCGAGGAACGTGTCCCCTGCCCCGGTCGGGTCGACCTCGCGTTCGGTCGGTGTCGGGAGGTAGCGAAGGACCTCGACGAGTCCATCGTCGTCCGTGGTCACCAGGAGACCGCCGTGCCCGCCCTGCGTCACCAGCAGGCGTGCGCCGGGATGGAGGAACCGCGCGAGGTCCCCGAGCGACGTGTCGCGGGCGACGTCGAGATGGCTCAACCCGACGAGGTCGGCGCGCTTGAGGATGCGGCGTTCGCTTGGTGCGACTCGCTGGACATCGCCCCCAGGGACCATCTGCCGGAGCATGCCCTGCCACGCGACGCCGACCATCGCGTCATGCGGGATGACGTCGATCCACGAGTCGGGGACCTCGTTGGCGACCGGCACGAGCGACCACGACCGCGACTCCATCCACGACGACGGCAGCGCGACGGGCTCGACAGGAACCCCCGCCGCCATCGACACCTGCCGGCGACCCTTGGGCGTCTCGATGTTGTGGAAGATCGGCCCTTCCGGCAACTTGACCTTCAGGATGTCGACGCCGGCAGCGCGCATCGCGTCGAGCTCGTCGGCGGTGGACGCCTCGTGATCCACGCCGACCACCGCGGCGGTCCGGAGACCGAGCTTCGCCGTGGTCAGCGCCGCGTAGGTGACGCCCCCGCCCAGCCGCCAGCCACGCGGATCGTCTGGCGCGATGTCGCGCGCGGCCGACCCGATATGGACGACCTCGACGGCGGGTGACGGCATCGGACCTCCGGTCGACAGCGTTCGTGGCGACGTGACGGGCGCCGGGTCGCCCCGGGCGTGCGGCGTATACTGCCGCACCCGACCAGCACCGCGAGGCTCCCGTGTTCTTCTATGAACTCCACGAAGGCGACGACGAGGTCTATTCCGACGTCCTCGTCGTGAGCGAATCGGAGTGGGAGCCGCAGGAGTTCTTCGAGCTCGTCCAGCGCGTCCGGCACGACGTCCAGCACGGATACGAGCAGGACACGCTGGCCGAAGCCATCGCGCTGGTCCTTGAGCGCGACTACGGCTTCATCTACGTCAGTGACGATCGACTCGCCGCGGCCGTGAACGTGTCGAAGGAGGACGCCGACAACTTCCTCGCCGAGCTCGATGCCGACCTCGACGACGACGATGACGATGATGACGACGAAAAGGACGGGTTCAAGGACGAGTACCGGACGATGCTGGCCGACTTCGATCCGGACCTCGGCCGCCCGAACTAGGGCCGCGCCCCCGCAACCCCCGCGCGACCCCCGGGCCGCAGTCAGCGGCTGAAGAGGATCTCCAGGACGTCGCCGTCCTTCACGCGGTAGGTCTTCCCCTCCGACCGGAGCCGGCCCGCCTTCTTCGCCTCCGCCATCGAGCCGAGGCTCAGCAGGTCCTCGTAGGCGACGGTCTCGGCGCGGATGAAGCCCTTCGCGAGATCGCTGTGGATCGCGCCCGCCGCATCGACAGCGGTCGAACCGTCCGGGATCGGCCATGCACGGACCTCGTCGGGACCTGCGGTCAGGAACGACACCAGTCCGAGCAGTCGATACGACAACGCGATGACACGATCCAGGCTCGACTCGGTGATGCCGAGCTCCTCCATGAAGACCGCTGCTTCGTCGGGCTCGAGTTCGCCGAGCTCCATCTCGATCTTCGCCGAGAGCGCGTCGATCAAGGCGTGCTGATGGCGATAGCCAGCCGCGACACGCTCGACGAGTGCGCGAGCACCCGCCAGGTCGCCCTCGCCGACGTTGAGCAGCACGAGGACGGGCTTCTCGGTCAGGAACCGGAACCCGCGGATCGCCTTCGATTCGTCATCGTCGAGACCGAGATCGCGGATCGGCGTGCCGGCCTCGAGTCCCTCGTGGATCCGCCGGACCACCACCTCCTCGCGCTCCGCGGCCTCACGCTCCGCCTGCGTCCCGTGCCGGCCACTCGTCTTCAACCGTTCGAGTCGCCGCTCGGCCATCGCCAGGTCGGCGAGCGTGAACTCGAGGTCAAGCTGCTCGAGGTCGCGCGCCGGGTCCACTGATCCGGCCGGGTGCGGGTGCGCCGGATCCTCGAACGCGCGGACGACGTGCAGCAGCGCGTCCGACTCGCGCAGCCGCGCGAGGTGGTCGGCGGGCAGCTCCTCGGTCCCGACCCGCCCTTCGGACGACGCGGGCGGCGCGGGCAGGTCGACGTAGGTGACATCGGCCTGGACGATCTTCTTGGGCTTGAAGATCTCGGCGAGTCGGTCGAGCCGCTCATCGGGGACCTTCACGACCCCGACGTTCAGCGTGACGCCGCCGTACCCACCGGTCTCGGCGTGGCCCCGGGTCAGCGTGTTGAAGACGGTGGTCTTGCCGCTGCCGGCAAGCCCGACGATCGCGATCTGCACGGTCAGTAACCGGCGGCGGGATCGACGACGTTCAGCAGTGGCTCGCCGTTCGCGAACCGACGCAGGTTGTCGCAGAAGAGGTCGACGCTCCGGTCGAGCACGCGGCCGCTCGACCAGGCCGTGTGCGGCGTGACGATGACGTTCGGAAGCTCATAGAACGAGGACAACGTAGGCAGCGGCTCCTCGCGGAACGTGTCGAGCACCGCGCCACCCAACGGGCCGTCCCGCAGCGCGCGAAGCAGCGCTCGCTCGTCGATGAGCCGACCGCGCGCGACGTTGATGAGCCAGGCGCCGGGCTTGACCATCGCGAGCGTCTCGGCGTTGATCATCTCCTCGGTCTCCGGCGTGAGCGGGGCGGCGAGCACGACGAAGTCCGCTTCGCCGAGCAGTTCGGCGAGCATCTCCGGCCCGCCGACCCTGTCGAGCATCGCCTCGCCGAACGCGAGGTCATCGCCCTCGCGCGACGCCTCGACCGCGCTCTCCGGCCGCCGCCGGACGGCGATCACGCGACAGCCGAACGCCGTTGCCAGCGCGCCCACGGCGCGGCCGATCGACCCGAGCCCGACGATGCCGACCGTGACGTCGCGCAGCTCGGTCCCCTCGAGCGGCTGCCACGTCCGTTCGCGCTGTAGCTCGAGGAGCTGCGGGAGCCGCCGCGAGACCGCGAGGATCATCATCAGGACGTACTCGGCGATCGGTCGGCTGAAGACGCCCCGGGCATTCGTCACGATCAGACCGCGCTCGCGTGAGGCCGGTGTCAGCGCGCGCTCGACCCCGGAGGTCGCCGAATGCACCCAGGCGAGTCGCGGCGCACGCGCCAGCAACCGGTCGAACGCGTCCGAGTTGAGCCATCCGCGAAGCATCACCTCCACGTCGTCGAGCGGTCCGTCCGCAAGCCCTTCGATCGACACCGTGACGAGACGTGCTCCCGGCGCCGCGGCACGGATCCGCTCGAGGTCTCGCGAGCGATAGCGCGCCGAGAGGATCGGGCTGAGGGCGATGGCCGTCGGCGCACCGCCGGGGCCGCTGCCTGGACCGGCCGTCGTCACTGGGCCGAGCGGTCAGCGCCGTCGACGGGATCAGCCAGCAACGGCCTCGCCGGCGCTCCAGGCAGGCCGCCGGGATGGGTCGGGATCCCGTCGAGGACGCGCCTGATCCAGCGATCCGGCGCCTCGATCTCGCCGTCCCGCGGCAGGCTCTCGGGACCTGCCCAAAGTCGTTGCAACGCCTCGGGACCGCGGGCATCGGCGATGGCCCGCACGAACCGCTCGCCCTTCTTGTATTGCTCCAGCTTCAGATCCATGCCGGTCAGCCGCAACATGGCCCGCTCGAACGGTGTCCGTCGCGTCCGTCGCTCGTCGAACTTGGCGCGGATCCGCTCCACGTCCGGCACGAGCCCCTGCCCGACCTCGTCCATCACGTAGTCGCTGAAGCCCTCGAGCAGGCTCATCACCGCTTGCGTCTCGCGGAAGAGCGCCTTCTGCTCGTCGGTCATCATGCGTTCCATCCAGTGCTCGCCGCCGCCCTCACCGCGGAGTGCGCGACCGAGACCCTTCATCGCCTCCTGGCCCATCCCGCGTACATCGCGGCCGAAGAGCGTGAGCTGTCGCTCCAGCCTCGACGCCAGGTACGGCCGAAGCCAGGGGTGCGCCTCGAACTCGAACGCATGCGTCGTCTCGTGAAGCGCGATCCAGGTCCGGAACGACGCCAGCGGAACGCCGAGCGCCTTGGCCGTCTGGCGGATGTTCTCCTCGACGAACAGGAGCCGCCCTGGCGCGGCCTCCGCGGAGAGCAGCGCGAGGTCGTACTGGCCCAGCACACGCTGTCCCATGAACCCGAGCAGGACGGCGAGCTGGCGTGTCGTGATCCATCGATTCGCGAGCGCCATCGCCGCGACCGTGAACCCGCCGCCGACCGGCACGACCTGGTCGAGCAGGTCATGCTCGAGCTTGCCGATCAGCGACGCGAACGACGCCGTGTTGGCGCGGACCCAGCCCGCTCGATCGACGACACCGGAGCGCTCGACGACGCCCGGCAGCTCGGTCTCGAGCGCTCCGGACAGCGCGGGCACGATGCGGTCCATCGCGGCGGCATACTCGGGCTCGGTCGAACGCAAGTCCTCGGGGCTCAGCGCACCGGGAGCGCTGCCCAGCCGACCGATGGCCAGCCGCTCGACCGTCGCCCAATCGACGAGACCCTGGCGCGCTCGCCGCTCCATCTGCCGGCCGACGACCGTCGCGGCGGCACCGAGCGCCGATCCGATCAGGATCCCGGCCTGCCAGGCGCGGTCATCGCGCCACGAGTCGGACGCCCGTTTGGTGCTCATCGGGCGAGCGCTCCGAGCTCCACCGCCTCGACCGATACGAACGCTGGCCCGAAGAGCCGTCCTGCGACTGCCTCGAACCGACCCGGGTCGCCGGTGGTCATCTGGACATGCGACGGCGTCGTTCCGGCGGGCGTCTCCAGACGGTTGACGCTCAGCAGCTCGGCAAGCGCGGATGCGGTGGCGGTGGCCGAATCGACGATCGCGACGTCGTCGCCGAGCAGGTCGACGAAGAGCGGCCGCAGCAGCGGGTAGTGAGTACACCCCAGCAGGAGCGTGTCGATCGCGTCCGCCGGCGGGCGGCTGTCGTCGTCACCTCCCGCGCGCGATGATCCCGACACGGCCGAGCCCGACTCCGATCCCGCCAACAGCGGCGCGAGCGATGCGGCGAGCGTCGCCCGTGCGGTCGGACCAGTGAGCTCGCCGGCCTCGACCATCGGGACGAGGGCCGGGGTGGCGTGCTCGACCACGTTCACGCCGGGGTTCTCGACCTTGATCGCGTCAAGGTACGCGTGCGATCGGATCGTGGCGGGCGTCGCGATGACGCCGACCCTGCCGTTCCGGGTCGCAAGCGCAGCCGCGGCTGCTCCGGGCCGGACGACGCCGAGCACGGGCAGGTCGTAGCGCTGACGGAACGCGGCCAACCCGACCGCGGTCGACGTGTTGCAGGCCACGACGAGCGCCTTCACATCGCGTTCGACGAGCGCGTCGAGCGACTGCGTGGAAAACGCGAGCACCTCGTCGTCGGAGCGGGTGCCGTACGGCGCGCGGTCGTTGTCGCCGAGGTACAGCGTGGGCTCGAGCGGGGTGCGCCGGATGATCTCGCGCAGTACCGTCAGCCCCCCGACCCCGGAATCGAAGATGCCGATCGGTCGTGGATCGGTCACAGGGCTCCTAGCCGCGCCCGGCACCGACCGGGACCCGCGGGGAGCCGATCAGCTCCGACGCGACGCGCATCAGGTCCCCGCTGATCGGTGCGGAGGGGTTGGCGAGGATAAAGGGCACGCCCTCGTTGTTCGAGCGGACGACGAGCTGGCCGTCGGACATCACCCGGTGCTCGGGGACGCGCCCGAGGGCGCGGTGCAGGTCGTCGGGCTCGATGCCGCCGGGGCTGTCGGCGCGGTTCACGAGATAGCGGACCTTCGCGGCCGGATACCCGATCGACCGGAACGTGTCCGCCATGGCGATCGTGTTGTGGATCGTCGTCGAGTCGTACGTGACGATCTCGATGATGGTGTCACTGGCGTCGAGGAAACCAAGGTTGATGTCGTTGATCGAGCTCGACATGTCGATGACGATCGCGTTGTAGACCCGCCGCAGCAGCGACAGGACTTTCTCGATGTCGCGCGGCGTGATCATCTCGGCCATCTCGATCCGGGGCGGGGCCAGCAGGATGTCGATGCCCGAAGGATCGCGCCACAGCACGTCCGACAGGTCGGACTCGGCGATCCGGTCCGTCGGCAGGTCGAGGATCGACGGGGCGTCGGTAGGGACCTTCAGGAGCGCGCGAAGATCGCCGAACTGGATGCTGCCGTCGATGAGGACGGTCTTCTGCTCGAGCTGGGCCATCGCGACGGCGAGGTTGAAGGCGATCGTGGTCTTGCCGACGCCGCCCTTTGGAGCGAAGACGGAGGTGATGCGTGTGACCCCTACGGACGTCGTCTCCGCGTACTGCTTGCGCACGCCGGAGATCTTGTTCATGAGCTCGAAGCCCGAGAACGGCATCGACAGGACGGCGTGGACGCCCTTGGCAGGGTCGACCTCGACCGGGTTCTGCGGCACCGTCAGGACGATGACGGGGACACGCAGTCCCGCCTCCTGGATCTGCTCGACGAGCTTGGGGCCCTTGATCCGGCCCTGGAGCAGGGCGTCGACCATGACGACATCCGGTCGGAGCTGGCGCATCTCGTCGACGACGCGACCACCATCGGACAGGACGTCGAGCAGCTTCACTGCCTGCTGCGAATTGAGGAGGCCGCGGATGTACTGCGCGACCTGCGGCACGTCCTCGACGATCAGGAGCCGCGTCTGGTCGCTGCTCGAACCACTGGACATCGGGCTCGACGATACCACGCGCTAGGGCTCGGACCGGCGGTGCGCCCGCGCACCGCGGACGTTCGCCCGCGCACCGCCGATGAGCGGGAGCGCGCCGTCCCCGGCGATCACGGACGCTCGGCGATCAGGACGGCCCGTTCGGCGCCGTATCCGAGCGGTGTCAGGTCGTAGCCGCCTGCCACCATCTCGACACGAAGCCCCGCGTCCTCGGCGAACGCCGCCAGCTCGTCCGCCGAGATGAGGCGGAGGCGGTCCTGGCGGATCCAGCGCCGCGGCGCCTCGCCCTGGGGCGCCTCGTCGAAGACGGCGGTCAGGACGATCGACCCGCTGGTGGCGTCGTGGATCGCAGATCCGGTCTTCGTGACGAGCGCCCCGGAAGCAGGATCCTCGCGGATCCATTCGTGGAAGACACGGCCATCGAACCGGCCGAGGTCGTCGGCGTCGGGAAGCCACGCGTCGACCGCCGCGATGCCACCGGGGCCGAGCTGTGTCGCGAGCGTGCGGATGGCCGCCCGCTGGGCATCACGACTCGCGAGGAGCATGATCGAGTTAAGGGCGATGAACGCGAGGCCGTAACGCGCCGTCGGAGGCTCGGGCTCGGGAAGACTCAGCAGGTCGGCCTGGATGAATCGAAGGGCTTCGGGCGCGAGCCCCGCGTCGGTCGCACGTTCGCGGGCGCGATCGAGCATCGCCTCGTCGATGTCGACGGCGGTGATGACGTGGCCGGCGGCGGCGAGTGGGACCGCGAGGCGGCCGGTCCCGGCCGCGAGCTCGAGGATCGGCCCGTCGGCGCGGTCCGCAAGAGCGCGGTACAGGTCCAGATCGCCGGGATCCTCCTGAAGGTCGAGGTCGTAGAGACGCGCGAGGGCGCGCGCCGTCGCCGCGCCCTGAGGCCCGATCACCCCGCCGACGGCTCCCAGCGGACCGCCGTCCCGGCGGCCTTGCGGACGGCGAGTGCGCTGATCGCCTCGAGTGCCGCGCGGTTCGCGGCCATGGCGGTCGTCTCGGCATGGTCGTACGGCGGCGACACCTCGACCACATCCATGCCGGCCAGCTCGACTGCCCCGACGATCTGGCGGACCGCCCGCAGCACCTCGCGGGTCAGCATCCCGCCGGGCTCCGGGGTCCCCGTCCCCGGCGCCATCCCCGGGTCGATCACGTCGATGTCCAGGCTCAGGTAGATCGCATCCGGCCCGTCGAGAGCCTCCTCGATCGCCTGGGCGATGACCGCCTCCGCGCCGCGCTCCTCGATCTCGCGCATGAAGTGGTAGCGCAGGCCCTGCGCCCGCATCCATTCGAACGTCTCGACGGGCGGCCAGTACCCGCGCAGACCGACCTGGACGAAGTTCCGCCCGGCGACGGCGCCAGATTCGATCAATCGGCGCATCGGCGTTCCGTGACCCGCCAGAACGCCCCAGTCGTCATTCGCCGTGTCCGCGTGTGCATCGAAATGGACGATCCCGATGCTCTTCGGACGGCGGAGCTCGGCGATGGCCGTGGCCGACGGCCAGGTGATCGAGTGGTCGCCGCCGAGGACGATCGGGATCGCGCCGGTCGCGGCGACCTCGCGGACCTTGCGGTAGATCAGCGCGTGCGCCCGCTCGATCCAGGCGGGGATGATGTTGGCGTCACCGGCATCGACGACGTCGAGGACTTCGAATGGCTCGATGCCGAGCTGGAGCGAGTTGACGGAACCCGAGGTGTACTGCGCCTCGCGGATCGCGCGTGGACCGAATCTTGCCCCGGATCGATGACTCACAGCGTCGTCGAACGGTGCGCCGACGATCGCCACGTCCGGCTTCCGTGCGGCGAGCTCGGTCGCGTCGGTGATCCATGGGAGCTTCATGAAGCTGACGGCGCCGACGTACGTCGGCAGGTCGAAGTCGCTGTACGTCTCGTACTCACGATCCCAACCGTTCGCGCTCGCGAGATCGGGGACGTGGGGGCGCTCGGCCACGGAGGTCCTCCCGGGGACGGACACGGCCGACGTCAAGGCCGCCTGATGGGATCCGTCACGTTCGGGGCGCCGCCGGTTCGCGATCGGGCGTCCAGCGGGGCGCGCCGGCCCGATCGTACACCCCGCGATCGGTCGGATCAGTCAGCCGCGCGAAAGGCCGCCCAGACTCGTGCGACGAGCGCCGGGTCCTCGAACAGATCGATCGCCGTCTGGGCGATGAGTGTCGCGGCGAGGAGCGTCGTCTCGTCGGCCCGCGGCCTGACGGCGGCGTCTCGGAAGGCGATCGAGTGAGTGGGAACGCCCTCGTCGCAGATGGCGAGGTCCGGGTGGATGGCGGGGACGACCCAGCTCACGTTGGCCATGTCGGTGCTGCCCGCGTTCGGGTCATCACCCATGTCCTCGACGCCGTAGGCCGCCATGTTCGCCCTGAACCGCTCGACGAGCGGTCCGTTGTTCCGCATCGTCGTCGCACCGCCCGAGTACGTCACCTCGGCCGTCGTGCCCGTCGCCAGCGCCGCTGCTTCGGCCATCCTGGTGAACTGCGCCTTCATCTCGTCGTAGTAGGCCTGGTCGTCGGCGCGGACCATGAACCAGGCGGCAGTACGGTCGGGGATGATGTTCGCCGCGGTGCCGCCCTCGGTGATGATGCCGTGCACTCGCGCGGTATCTCGAAGCTGCTGGCGCCAGAGTCCGACCGAGGTGAACAGCTGGATCATCGCGTCCAATGCGTTCTTGCCCTTCCATGGGTCGGATGCCGCGTGCGCCTGGAGTCCATGGAACACGACCGTCACGTCCTCGGACGCGAGCGGAAAGCTCTCGACATGGCTCCGGTCGCACGGGTGGTAGAGCAGCGCCGCGTCGACGCCGTCGAACAACCCGTCGTCGATCATGATCTGCTTGCCGCTGCCCCGCTCCTCGGCCGGCGTCCCGAGGAAGACGATCTCGCCAGGCAGCTCGTGGGCGACCGCGGCGAGCCCGATCGCTGCCCCGACACCTGAGGCCGCCATCGTGTTGTGCCCACAGCCATGGCCCAGCCCCGGCAGGGCGTCGTACTCCGCAAGGATCCCGATCCGTGGTTTCGTGCCGCCGCGACCCCCCCGCTTCACCGCACGGACAGCCGTCGCGAGGCTACCAGCGGGGTACTCGACCTCGAATCCGTGCCCGCGGAGGATGTCGGCGACCCACGCCGACGCGTGATGCTCCTCGAACGCCGGTTCGGGGTCGGCGTGGATGCGGTGCGAGAGGTCGATGATCTCGTCCCGAGCCGCCTCGACGGCGGCGGCAACGCGCTCCTTGAGCTCGATGAACGGCTCGGCAGGGCGTACGGCGGTTCGGTGGGGCACAGGTCCTCCGGGCGTGGCATGGATCGGACCGACTGGGGACGGGTCCGACGGCGGATGGTACGGCCGACGCGCCCGCTCCGCTCAGCGCTCCGCCGACAGCGTCGCCTCGGCGACCGCGGCGAGGGCGACGATGAACAGCGCGATCGGCAGCTCGAGCGCCGATTGCAGTCGCAGCACGATGAAGATCGCCACGATGAGCCCGATCCACCCACCTCGCCTCGCCGCCCGGACCCAATCGCCGCGGTAGGCGATCCGGCGGTGCCGCGCGAAGACGACCAGCCAGAAGATCGGGGTGAGCGTGAGCGCGACCGCCAGACCGATGAGCGCGGCGCCGATGAACCCGGCGACCGGTTCTGCGACCGGATCCCGCGTCATCACGATCAGCGCGACGAGCACCCACACGACCGCCGCCGTGCCCAGGACGGCGAAGTTCGACAGCCGGTCGCGGGCCTCCATCACGAGCGAGTCTAGAGGGGCGACTCGGGGGCCCGCGGGCTGTCTCGCTCGGGCGACGCTTGACGGCTATCTCGCTCGAGCGACGCTCGACGGACAGATGTCCCGGAACGGGCAGCGCGTGCAGACCATCGGGTCCGGGGTCGCCTCGAATCTGCCAGCACGGATGCCGCTCGCGACCTCCGAGATCCGAGTCCGCGCCTTGGCGACCCGCTTCGGATCGACGTCGACCTTCCCGACGAGGCCGGAATCGAGGAAATGCAGCGCGACCTGGTCGGGGAGTCGCCCGGTCATCGCCTCGTAGCCCATCGCGTAGATGTGGAGCTGGAGCGATTCGCGTGCACGCTGCTTCGCCTTCGCGGGATCGCGCACGTCGGACGTCTTGTAATCGGTGATCGTCACCCGCTCGCGACCCATGATCCCCAGGGTCGGCGTCACGACATCCGCCGTTGCCGCCGATACGGCCCCGCCGGATATATCACCCACCCGAGTGTCGCCGCCGTTCGCTGTGTCGTGCGACACCGATTCGATGTCCACGCGGTCCCAGCGACCGCGGACGCGGTCACCGTCGATGTCGAAGGCGAACTCACGCTCCACGTAAGTCGGGATCACGGCATCCGGGCGCAGCTGCTCCTCCCGGAACCGGCGCAGGGCCGCCCGAGCTGCCTCGAGCCTCGCCTCTTCGTGCTCGCGGCTGACGAATCCCTCATTGGACCAGGCCGAATCGAGCACTTCGTCGAGCTCGGCATCGGACATCACGTGACCGCGTGCGTGGCGGTGATGGAACACCTGCACGACCTTGTGCATCGCCGATCCATAGATGAGCGCGTGATGCGGCGGCGTCGGGATGCGAAGGACGTGGCCGTACTTGTACCGAAGCGGGCAGCTCAGGTAGGAATCCACCTGGCCATAGCTCAGCATCAGCGGCTCAGTCCGAGGCACGGGCCGAGCGGCGACGGGGACCTCGACCGCCGCGAACCGCGCGAGGCGTTCTTCAGGGCCGGGGGTGACGGCACCGGCGCCGGGCGTCGCTGCCGATGCCGGCAGATCCAGCGCCTCGAGCACGAACGGCGAGACGCGCCGAGCCCGCGAACCGCCGTAATCGGCAGCGTGGGTGAGCACGAGCTCGTCGCGCGCACGCGTCATCGCGACGTAGAACAGCCGCCGTTCCTCGGCGAGCCCACGCTCGGGTGTCGTCGGTTCCCCTCGCCCGAGCCCGACGGGAAGCGGCAGCGGCTCGCCTCGCCCATTGCCCGGGAACCGTCCTGCCACCAGCCCGGGCAGGTAGACGACCGGGAACTCGAGACCCTTCGCCTTGTGGACCGTCAGGACTGCGACGGCGTCGGCGTCGGGGTCAAGGTCGGCGGTGGCCGGATCATCGCCGGCTTCGATGAGGGTCTCGAGATGCTGTGCGACGAACACCGCGCGGTCGTCCGCGAGGACCGCCGACTGCGCCCGGATCAGGTCGAAGAAGCGGGCGACGTTGCCGAGCCCCTCGTCAGCAGCCGTCGTGGCCGTGGCCGCGAGCCGCGCAAGCACGCCGCTGTCGCGGAGGAACGCATACAGCACCTCGCCCGCGGGGCGCTCGTGCGCCATCGACATGAAGCGCGCGACATCCGCGACGAGCCGGTGGATCGCTGCGCGCGACGCCGGGGCGAGCCGCAGGATCCCGGGTTGCCCGTCGACGTCCTCGAGGACGTCCCAGACGGATCGGTTGCGGCGCCTGGCCATGTTCACGACCGAGGTGAGGTCGTCGCCCGCGATGGCGTAGATGTCGGACGAGGCGAGGGCATAGACGTCGACGCTCGAATGCGGGTCGGCCACGGTCCTCAGGAACGAGAGCAGCAGACGCACTTCCGGGCGGGCATACAGCCCGGACGAACCCGAGAACCGCCACGGGACGCCGGCCATGTTGAGGCCTCGCAGGATCGGATCTGCCTGCCCGTTGGCCCTGACGAGCACAGCGTGGTCCCTCGGCGCCGCGCCATGGGCGACGCGACGGGCGATGTCGGCGGCGATCCAGTCGGCCTCCTCGGAGCCGGTAGCGAACGGTTCGAGCCTGACGGGCGGGGCGGCCTCGCGTCGCTGCGGCCGGAGTCGCTTCGCGATGCCGGTCCGCACCTCCAGCCGATCCGGGTCATTGAAGCGGACGAGCCGGTACGAGGCGTCGAGGATCGGTCCGAGAGAGCGGTAGTTCCGGCGTAGGACGACCGTCCGTGCGGTCGGATAGCGGTCCCGGAACTCGAGGATGTTCTCGATCGCCGCGCCGCGGAAGGCATAGATCGCCTGGTCGTCGTCGCCGACCACGGTGATGTTCCGATGCGGCGCTGCCAGCGCAGTCACGAGCTCTGCCTGGGCCCTGTTCGTGTCCTGGAACTCGTCCACGAGGACGTAGCGGAACCGCCCGGCGATCGCCGAACGCGCGGAGGCCGACTCGCGGACGAGCTGCAGCGCCAGCGCCACCTGGTCGCCGAAATCGATGAAACCGTTCGCCGCCAGCAGCTCCTGGTAGCGGGCGTAGGCGCGAGCGAGCTCGGCTTGGCGCGCAGCCTCCTCGACAGCTGCTGCCCCATCGACTCCCACCGTCTGCGCGACGAGCGACGCCTCCGCTGACAATCGCGCGGCATGGCGCTCGTACGTCTGCGGACTGATGTCTTCGTCCTTGCATCGGCTGAAGAGCGAGACGAGCGCGGCGAGAAAACGCGTCGGATCGCCGAGCGGGCGATAGGCGTCGAGGTCGAACTCGAACAGGTGCTCGCGCAGGAAGATCACGGCTTCCGCGCGGGACAGCACCCGGACGTCCGGCGCGAGCCCGAGCTGGAGGGCATGCTCCCGGATCACCCGATCGCCGAACGCGTGGAACGTCGCGATCTGCGTATCCGTGTAGCCATACGGGACAAGCTGGTCGACCCGCACGGCCATCTCGTCCGCGGCCTTGTCCGTGAACGTCAGGGCGAGGATCTCCGAGGGCTTGGCGCGCCGCGTCGCGATCAGCCAGGCGATCCGACGAGTGATGACCTGCGTCTTGCCGGTCCCCGCCCCCGCCACGACGAGGAGCGGCCCCTGGTCGTGGGTGACGGCGCGGAGCTGGTCCGGGTCGAGCCCACCGAGCAAGCCGTCCATCCCCTCGGGGACAGGCGGCGTCGCGATCGATGGGTCCATCACGGGCACGAGCTCGCGCCATGCAGGGATCTGTTCGAGGGGAGCCGGTCCGCGCCGCCGCGCGCGGACCGTCGGACGTGTCACCGGTGGGGTCCGTGGATCGACGATGGGGGCCATGTGCGAACCATCGCCGACCCCCGTGACACCTAGGCTGTCAGGCCATCGCCTGCTTGATCGCCGCGGATTCCTCGTCCGACAGCGCACCGTCGGATCGACCGCCGCTGATCGACTTGGCGTAGACGCGGGTGCCAGTGCGCGCGTGGAGGCTCGAGAGCACCCAGCCATTCCCGTCGGCGTCGAGCAGCGCGAGCGCAAAGCTCTGGTTCCCGCCGGTGTCCTCGAAGGGGTTGAAGCGCACGAGCCCGACCCGCTGGAACGCCCGCGGTGTCGTGGACTCGAGTCGATTCGTTCGCGTCCCCAGCCGCTCGACTTCGCGGCCGAGCTCGTAGACCCGGTCGAGGTGCGCGCCGAGTACGTCGCCGAGGTCGCCATCTTCGCCACGCGTCAGACCGACGACCCGTTTTCGCAGCTGGCTCAGCTGGCGCGTGAGCCACAGCACCAGGAGGAGGAGGACGACGACCGCGACGATGAGGACGATGACGATCGGCCCGATGTTGGCGGCCACGGTCGCGTTGAGGTCGATGTGAGCGTCCTCCGACGGGCGGGTCGGCGCGAGTCTAGCAGTCGGTCCTTGGCGCTCACACATCGGATGGCCGTCGAGGGCGCGGTGCTATCCTCTGCCGCTGGCGGCGACCCGATCGACGTCCCCGCCCTTCGACCGACCGTCCGGAGGATCACCGACGACCATGGCCAAGCGCGTACGCGGCGGATCGAGCCGCCCGGGACAACGGCCACGGCTGCAGCGTCGGACGACGACCGCGCGACCGACCACCGAGTCGACGCCGACTCCGACGGCGGGCTCCGTTTCGCTGACACCCAGCGAAGAGGCGCGCGCGGCCGAGCTCGAGGCGCAGATCGTGGCGGCCGAGCGAGCCGCGGATACGAACGCCACGCGCGCGCGCGAACGCTCCCGACGACCTGTCGAAGGAGAGGTCCGAGTCCGGAGCGGCTCGATCGCCGAGCGAGCGAGCCATGAATACGCGTACGTGCAGCGCGATGTCCGGCGGATCGTCATGATCGGCGGCTCGCTCATCGCGTTCCTGTTGGCCCTGTGGGTCGTCCTCCAGGCGACGGGCGTCGGGCGGATCTGAGGGCAGACGTCGGTCGGTTCGCACGGACCTTCGATCCCGAGGGCAACCGGATCGAGCTCTGGGAGCCCGAGTGAGCCGTCCGGGGTCCTAGACTGGCTCCGATGCCGTCGGCACGTCCACGCACCGGAGGCGCGAAGCCCGAGGCGCTCTTCCAGCCCCCGCCCGAGCGTCAGCCGCTCGCCGCCCGGATGCGGCCGCGGACCCTCGACGAGTTCGTGGGCCAGGAGCATCTCGTCGGGGAGCGCGGCCCACTCCGCCGGTCGATCGCGCGCGGTCATCTCGCGTCGCTGCTCCTGTGGGGTCCGCCCGGGACCGGCAAGACGAGCCTCGCGCGACTCCTTGCCGGTGAGGTCGGTGCGCACTTCTCGACGATGTCAGCAGTGATGGCGGGCGTGGCCGACGTCCGCTCGACGATCGCCGAGGCGCAGGAGCGACTAGCGCTCCACGGTACGCGCACCGTCCTGTTCCTCGACGAGATCCACCGGTTCAACAAGGCGCAGCAGGACGCCCTCCTGCCACATGTCGAGGACGGCACGGTCACGCTGATCGGTGCGACGACCGAGAACCCCTACTTCGAGGTGAATTCGGCCCTCCTGTCACGGATGCGGGTGTGGCGGCTCGAGGCACTCACCGACGAGGACGTCGCGACGGTCGTCCGACGCGCGCTGGAGGACCAGGAACGAGGCCTTGCCGGCCCGCTCGGTCCGGAGGGCGGCGTGACGCTCGGACAGGAAGCCTTCGACCACCTGGTCGGGCTCGCCGGCGGCGATGCACGGTCCGCCCTCAACGTGCTGGAGGGTGCGGTCGCGCTCGCCGAGGCCGAGGGCAACCACGACGAGGATGGCCGAGTCGCGCCGCGCCTTGAGGACGTCGAGGGCGCCGCCCAACAGCGCGTCCTGGCGTACGACCGAGCGGGCGACGGCCACTACGACACCGTCTCGGCGTTCATCAAGAGCCTGCGCGGCAACGACCCGGACGGGGCGCTCTACTGGCTCGCGTCGATGGTCGCGGCCGGTGAGGATCCACGCTTCATCGCGAGGCGGCTGATCATCAGCGCATCCGAGGACGTCGGCAACGCCGATCCCCGAGCGCTGCAGGTCGCCGTCGCGGCGGCCCAGGCGCTCGATCATGTCGGGCTGCCGGAAGCGCAGTACGCGCTGGCGCAGGCGACGACGTACATCGCGACCGCACCAAAGTCGAACCGGTCAGGTTCCGCTTACTGGGCCGCAGCGGGTGACGTCGAGGCACGCGGTTCCCTGCCCGTGCCGCTCCATCTACGCAATGCCCCGCATCGCCTGATGCGCCAGCACGGGATCGGCGTCGGCTACCAGTACCCGCACGATTTCGAGGACGCCGACGTCGACCAGCGGTACCTGCCCGACGAGCTCGCGGACCGGCGCTATTACCTGCCGACGGACCAGGGCTACGAGGCGACGATCGCGAACCGGATGGACGCCCGTACCGAGAAGCGCGCGGCTGGCAGGCCGCAGCGGTCCGCGCTGCCGAAGCCCGACGTCGCCAAGGGCGCCGGCGGGGACCTCATGCGGACGCGCGAGGCGAACCGCAAGAAGCTGGCACAGACCGAGAAGGAGGACGCGAGCTAGGCGTTCGAGGCGTCCTAGACGCCTCCGTCGCGCCCGGCGAGTCCCGCCCGTCACACTGGCCAGGACGCGGCACGGGCCGCGGGAGTGGAGGCCGCCGTGTCGCGATCGCCCGTCGCGCTGACACGCTCGCTCATCGAGCGCGTCTTCCCGCGCGGCGCGCTCCTGCTCGCGTTCCTGAGCTTCGTCTACTTCATCGCCGGGATCGTCCGGAATCGCGTCTTCGCCAATACGTTCGGCCCTGGACCCGAGCTCGACGCCTACAACGCCGCGTTCCGCATCCCCGAGATCGCCCTCGACGTCCTCGTCGCGGCCGGCCTGACCGCACCGTTCGTGCCGATCTACACGGCGCTTCGGCACGACGACGAGCGGGCCGCGAACGACTTCGGTCGGACGGTCCTGACCGCGGCCGTCGCGGTGATGGCCATCGCGGTCGTCGTGATCCTGTTCGCCGCACCCTGGCTAGCGACCACGATCGGCGCGGGATTCGACCAGCCGACCCGCGAGCTCTATATCGATCTCCTGCGGATCAACTGCCTTGCGCAGATCCTGTTCGCGGCCTCGATCTGCCTCGGCGAGGTCCTCGTCGCGAACCGCCGGTTCCTCTTCTACGCCCTCGCGCCGATCCTCTACACGGCTGGGATCGTGCTCGGGACCGTGCTCGGCGCGGAACGCTTCGGGATCGTCGCGACCGCGTGGGGTGCAGTCGCCGGAGCGATGCTCCACCTCGGCGTCCGGACCCTTGGCATCCTCCCGACCAGCTTCCGACCCGGGCCAGGGTTCCGCTTCCATACGCCGGCCTTCCGCGAGTTCATCCGGCTGATGCTGCCAAGGATGATCAGCCATCCCATCGAGCCCCTGACGTTCACGTTCTTCACCGCCCTGGCCACGACGATCGCGGTCGGGGGCGTCAGCACGGTCAATTTCGCGCTCGACTATCAGGTCGTGCCGGTGAGCCTGATCGGCATCTCGTTCTCGCTGGCTGTGTTCCCGACGCTGTCGACGGCCTTCGCCGACCGCGACGGCGTGGCCTTTCGCGACGTCCTCGCCCGGAACGTCGTCACGATCGGGGTCCTCACGACACTGGCCGGGATCGCGCTGTTCATCGCGGCCCCCACCCTGGTCGAGGTCCTTCTCGGCGGTGGCGAGTTCGGGCCCGAGGACGTTGCGATCACCGCGACCATCGTCGCGGCCTTCGCGGTGTCGGTGCCGTTCGATTCGCTGGCGTATCCCCTCTCCCGCGGTCTATACGCCACGCACGACACCATCCGCCAGGTCGGTGCCTCGTTCGCCGGATTCGGCGTGGTCTTGGCGACGTCCACGCTGCTCGCGCCAAGCCTCGGCCTGCTATCGATCCCGGTGGGTTACGCGCTCGGGATGATCGTCAAGGACGTCCTGCTCGCGACCTTTCTCGTTCGCCGGGTCCGAGCCATCGGTCGGGCGACCCCACCCGAGTCCATCTCGGCGACGGCGTAGCCCGGAGCCGTATCAGCCGGGCCGCGGCTTGGTCGGGACGACGGTGATGAACAGACCGTCGCGGTCCTTGTACTGTCCCTCCGGCCGCCGCCAAGGCAGGAAGTTGTCCTGCAGCTCGCTGAACGTCGTGAAGGCCCCGGGCGGGTTGGACGGTCCCCAGATCGACGAGACATCCGGGTACCAGGGATCGAGGATGTAGGCGCCCTCGATCCGAGTGTTGCGGAAGGTCGCCGGATCGCCGCTCGCGCGGTACCCGGTCATCACCCACGTATGCGCTCCGCGCCAGGCGAGGAGGATCGCCGGCGAGTGCGTCTTCTTGATGGCGGTGGCGGCGTCTCGAAGGGCATACGTCAGCGTTTCGAAGGCGCGCACCTCGTACCCCGGCGCGCCGTAGGCATCGAGCGCCAGGGCCATCGCGCCAGGACCCCACTCCCCATTGTGACTGTCCGAGTACGCCTCCCATTCGTGGACCCGGCCGGCGATCTCACGCTGCGTCGCATCGGAGGTGTTCACACGCCCGAGGATCGCGAGCACGCTTTGCACGCCCGCCGGAGCGCACCAGTCTGGCCGGAGCTCGTGCGCGAACACGTTGTTGGGATCGCGGACGATGTCGACATCGACCGGCTTCGGCTTGGGTTTGGGGGTCGGCTTCGGCGTCGGCTCGGGCGTCGGGGCCGGGCTGTCGCCAGGCTTCAGCGATGGGGTCGGTGTCGGTTCGGGCGTGGGCGATATGGTCTCTTCCGGTGGCTCGGTCACCTTCACCGTGGCGACCGTGGGGCGGTCCGGCACCGGCCCGGCCATGAACCGCTCGGCCCGATTGACGACACGAAGCCACACCGAGCCCGCCCCGAACGTGTTCGTCGCGACAGCGGCTGCCGTGAGCATGCTCCCGACGACACAGATGCCGACCGCGCCGACGAGAAAGCGTCGGAGGCGGCTCGTGGCGCGGCGGCTTGATCGGGACACGAACATGGGCTCCTGTGTTCGCCTGGGGCGTCAGGGTCAAGACGGACGGGAGTCACGCGGCGTTACTGGCGCGCGCCGATGGATCGACCTCCGACGACCGTACCGCCCGCGGCGAAACGCGTCCAACCGGTGTCCGAACCCATGGGCGGAGCGCGCCTGTGGCACCATCGGTCTCGACCGTCGCCCGACGCTTGCCGTCACGCCAGGAGCCCCACCGTGGACCGTTTCGAGCCGAATCTCCGCATCCCCGGCCCTACCGCGCTTCCGCCGAGCGTCCGAACGGCCGGCGCTCGCCAGATGATCAACCACCGAGGCCCGGAATTCGCGGCGATGCTCGACCGGATCCTGGACGGCATCAAGCCGTTCTTCGGCACGACGTCCGACGTGGCGATGCTCACCACAGCAGGCTCGGGCGGCCTGGAGGCGGCCATCGTCAACACGCTGTCGCCCGGCGACCATGTCCTCGGCGTCAGCATCGGCGCGTTCGGCGACCGGTTCGCCAAGATCGCGGGGATCTACGGCGCCGATGTCACGAAGCTCGACGCTGAGTGGGGTTACGCGGCGGCCGCCGACGAGATCCGCGAGCGCCTACGCGGGATGCGCGACGCCAAGGCGGTGCTGCTCACCCACAACGAGACGTCGACGGGCGTCATGAACCCGATCCCGGAGCTGGCGGCGGCCATCCGCGAGGAGACGCCCGACGCGCTGATCCTCGTCGATAGCGTGTCGGGTCTCGGCGCGGTCCCGTTCGAGATGGACGCGTGGGGGGTCGACGTCGTCGTCACGGGATCGCAGAAGGCGTGGATGGCCGCGCCGGGACTGTCGATGATCGCGGCCTCGCCGCGTGCGTGGGCGGCGATGGAACACGCGACGATGCCGCGCTTCTACCTGGACCTTCGCGCCCATCGCGCAGCGGCCGTCGACGGCGAGACGCCCTTCACGCCGGCGATCGCGGTCGTCTTCCAGGTCGACGAGGGCCTGCGCTTGATGCAGGAGGAGGGCGCCGAGGCAGTCTTCGCGCGCCATCAGGCATGCGCGGCTGCGTCGCGCGCCGGCCTCGCCGCGCTCGGCTTCGAGCTGTTCGCGGACGAGCGGCACTACTCGCGGACGGTGACCGCCGCCAGCGTACCCGACGGCCTCGACTGGAAGGCGTTCAACAGCGCGCTCAAGGATCGCGGCCTCGTTCTGGCGGGCGGCCAGGGCAAGCTCAAGGGCCGCATCTTCCGGCTCGGCCATCTCGGCTCGGTGACGGTCGAGGAGATCCTCGGGGCGATCGCGCTGCTCGAACGCGTGTCGATCGAGTTCGGCCGCCCGGTCGAGCCGGGCACCGCCGTCGCCGCTGCCCAGCGCGCCGCACTCGCGTCGAGCGGCATCGTCAGCATGTCGGTCGCGGGCACGACGGCGTGAGGTTCCCCGTCGTCGGGACGACCGCGTGAGGGTCCTCATCGCCGAGAGCGTGGCTCGCGAGGGCATCGACCTCCTCGCCGCGAAGCACGAGGTCGACGAGCGGATCGGCTGTACCCGCGACGAGCTCGCGGCGATCCTCCCCGAGTACGACGCGCTGATCGTGCGGAGCCAGGTCCAGGTCGACGCGGAGCTCATCTCGGCCGGGGGCCGGCTCGTGGTCATCGGCCGGGCCGGTGTCGGCGTCGACAACGTCGACCTCGACGCGGCGACGCGGGCCGGGATCACGGTGGTCAACGCGCCGACGGGCAACACGATCGCGGCGGCCGAACACACCCTTGCGCTGCTGTACGGCGTCGCCCGACGGACCGCGGCGGCGGACGCAAGCCTGCGGCGGGGCGAATGGAAGCGGGGCGAGTTCACGGGGCTCGAGCTGCGCGGCAGGACGCTCGGGATCATCGGTCTGGGCAAGATCGGTCAGGCGATCGCCGTCCGAGCACGCGCGATGGAGATGGTCGTCGTCGGCAGTGACCCGTACCTGACTGCGGAGCAGGCGGCCAATCACGGGGTCGAGCTCGTCGACCTGCAGACGCTCCTCGAGCGGGCTGACGTCGTGACGGTCCACGTGCCATTGACCCGGGCGACCCGCGGGATGATCGGCAAGAAGGAGATCGCGCGGCTCAAGCGCGGATCGATCGTGTTGAACGTGGCACGCGGCGGGATCGTCGATGAGGCGGCCGTAGCGGCGGCGCTCGAGACGGGTCATCTGGCAGGCGCGGCGTTCGATGTCTTCGAGACCGAGCCGCCGACCGATTCGCCCCTGCTGTCGGCGCCGAACACGCTGCTCACGCCGCATCTCGGCGCGTCGACGGCGGAAGCCCAGGTCCTCGTCGCCGAGGAGGTGGCGGGTCAGGTCCTCGACGTCCTCGAGGGACGCAGCGCTCGGTATGCCGTCAATGCGCCGCTGCTAACGCCCGAGACGGCCCGCGTCATCGGGCCGTACCTGCCGCTCGCGGAGATCCTCGGCCGGTTCTTCGCCCAGTTCTCACGCGGCGGGGTGCGAACGCTCACGCTCGAGATCGCCGGCGAGCTCGCCGAGCATGATGCGTCGCCGCTCACCGCCGCCGTGCTCCGCGGGCTGCTGGAGACGGTCACGACCGAGCGGGTGAACCTCGTCAACGCCGGGGCGCTGGCGAAGGCACGGGGCATCTCGCTGGTCGAGCGCAAGACGCGCGACGGCGGTGCGTACGCCACCCAGCTGACGCTCTCGAGCGACGGATCTCCGGGCGGTCGGGGCATCACGGTCGGTGGCACGGTCGCCGGCGGTGAGGCGCGGATCACGAGGCTCGGCGGGTATCGGCTCGACATGGAACCGACCGACGTCATGCTCATCACCCGCCATACGGACAAGCCAGGGATGGTCGGGCGCGTCGGGGCGATGCTCGGAGAGGCCGACGTGAACATCAGCGCGATGCACCTCGCGCGGACACGGCCGCGCGAGGACGCCCTGATGATCCTTGCGCTCGACGATGACGTGCCGGCGAACGTCGAACGAGCTATCCGCGATCTCGACGCGGTGCTCGATCTCTGGACGATCCGACTCGGACGCGATGGCTGACGCGGGGGTCGGTCGTGGTGCGAGCGACGTTGCGTCGGGGGCCGCGTCCGAGACCTTGATCCCTGAGCTGCTCGACGCGACCTTGGTCCTCGTCCGCCACGGCGAATCGGAGTTCATCGCCGAGGGTCGGTTCCAGGGCCACGCCGAAACGCCGTTGTCGCCTGTCGGACTGCGCCAGGCGGCGCTCGTCGCCGAGCGTCTGGCGCACCCGCACGACCCACCCGCGCTGCCACTCCCCGTCGGCCCGTTGCTCGAGGTCGTCCACTCGCCTTTGCGGCGAACGACCCAGACCGCCGAGGCGATCGTCGAGCGGCTCGCGACGTCGCCGCCCATGCGTGCCGAGCCTGGCTTGCTCGAGATCGCGCAAGGCGAGTGGGAAGGGTTGCACCGGGACGAGGTAGCGGCACGCTACGGCGACATCCTCGCCGCATGGCGACGCTCCCCAATGACGGCGTGGGCACCCGGTGGCGAGTCACTCGCCGCGGTCCAGGCCCGCGTCCGACCGGCCGTCGCCGGGATGCTCGCGACGCTCGCGGAGGGCGGCGTGCCCGGGTCGCTCGAGCGCTCGCAGGTCTCGGGCTACATGGACGAGCTGCCGACCCATCCGTGGTCGATCGCCGTCGCCCACGATGGCGTGTTCAAGATCGCGCTGCTGACGCTGTTCGACCTGCCGCTCGAGCGGTTCTGGATGTGGACGATGGATCTCGCGGCGATCACGGTCGTCGAGTTCCGCGCGGGTCGGCCCGTTCTCCGGGCGCACAACCTGACCGGCCATCTCGCCCCACTCCTCGACGAGGAGGCGCAGGAGGAACAGGAGGAACGCAGCCGGAGCGGCGCGCTCTAGCCCCGACCCGCCGCGTTCGTGGCTAGCGGCTCCGGCCGACGCGTCCTCTCCGGCGGCGTCGCCGAGGCACGAGCCGGAAGAGCTGTAACCGGAGCCGGCGGTGCGCAGCGCGAAGTGCGCCCAGGCGGTCGTCGGCCAGCGTGCGACCGCCGTACGCGACCTCGACCTTTGCGTGTGCGACGGTCTCGAGCTCCGGGCGGAGCATCGGCAACTCATCGCCGAGTGCCCCGGCGTACTCATAGACCGTCTGGTTCGGGCGGGGACCGAACCCGAGGCGCGTCGCGAGGCGGGACACGGAGCCGTAGACGTCATTCGGCGAGACCGGACCATTCGGGGAGCGGCGCCAGGCGACGGCCGCGATCGAGCCGACGACGACCGCGAGCAGGATGGTGATCCCGATGAACAGGCCGACGGGCGGCCCGCCAGCTGTCCGATCGATGGAGCCGCCGGGCCCGCCCTGGGCTCGGTCCGTCGGGTCTGGTCGTTCAGGGATCGTCGACGCCGCCCCGGACGGCTTCGCCGTCCCGCTCGCCTGCGGCACACCCGAGGGGATCGGCGCGAGTTGTGGTCGCTCGTCGACGGGTCCGCCCGTCGGGTCGAAGTCGATCCAGCCATAGCCTGGGAAGTACGCCTGGACCCACGCGTGCGAGTCCGATGACCGGACCGTCCGCGAGTTCCCTACCGGGTCGGGCTTGCCCGGCAGGAACCCCTGGACGTACCGCGCAGGGATGTCGAGCTCGCGCAGGAACACGGTCATCATCGACGCGTAGTACTGGCAGAACCCGTGCCGCGTCAGCGCGAAGCACTCGACGACCGACGGGTCGTCGCAGCGGTTGTCGGTGAGATCGGTGTCGTACTCGAACTGGTTGTTGTCTCGCAGGGTCCGTTCGATGGCGGACGCGAGATCGTACGGGTCCGTGTTCGGGGCGGCCTGGACGATCTGCTGGAGCAGCTTCTGCGACTCGGGCCCCATCGCTTCCGGAGGCAGCGTGGCCTTGCCGTAAAGGCTCACCACGTCGGCGGGGTAGTCGGTGCCGGCGGCACGCAGTCGTTCCTGGGTCAAGCCGCCCTGCCCCTCTGGAGCTTCGACGAGCGTCGTCACGGTGTAGGCGGCGTCGCTCACGTCGCGGTCGATGCCGGTCAGGTATCCGGCGTCTGCTGTCAGGTGGAGCCGGACCGGCGAACTGATGCTGGTCGGGAGGCCCGGCGTGAAGACTTCGCGCCTCGGAATCAACGGGGTGATGGTCGCGACGAGCGTCCGGTGACCGTCGGGGTTGACGTCCTCGGCAGTCCCAGCGAGGACGTCGGCCGCACCATCCGGGGTGACCTGAGTGCCTTGCGTGCTCGTCCATCCCCGCAGCTGGAACTGGTCGTAATACACGGCCGCCAGGAATGGTGGGGAGTCCTCGGCGACCGGGAAGTCGATGCGCAGCTGCTCCTGTGGGCTCGTATTCCACGTGGACGTGATGGTCGAGTTATCGGTGAACGATGGCCCGAGCCCGTTCGCGTTCGGAGCGACCGGCAGGAAGCGCTGGAGGAACTGGCCCCAGTCGACCACCCGGGCCGCGACACCGGTCCACGCGCCGGCCAGCGGCGCCGACTTCGCGCCTGCGGTGAGCGCGAGCGAGGCCGTGATGGCCGCGATGATGAAGACGGTCCCGCCCCGCAGGTAGAGCGCCGAGATGGCAGTCGGGTCGCCGATGCGGCGCCGGAGCCAATCGGCCTGCTCGTCGAGGGTGTGGAAGCGGACGAGCAGGAACAGGCTCGCGATCGAGAAGATCACCATGAACGTCAGCTGCGGCCGGACCGTCAACGACATGTTGGCGATCAGCAGTAGCCCGATGACGACCACGGCGTTGATCGGCCGGCGGTGGCCGAAGGTTGCGTAGCTCGCGAACTGCGCGGTGCCCCACGTGATGAGCCCGAGCACCAGCAGGTGATGGCCGTAGGCGGGCGTGAACAGCAGCTGCAGGACGATGAGATCCGAGAACGCTCGGACCACCTCATCGGTCGTTGCCTGGAAAAGGGTTGCGGCTGATCCGCCCTCCGGCCTCAGGGCCCACCCCACGAGCAGCGGGACGAGCAGCGCCGCGAACACCGCGCCGACGGCGTACGTCCTCCATCGACCCCAGCCGACGAGCGGCCCGATCAGCCCGATGGCGGCACCGCCCATCGCGGCCCAGAACAGGAAGTCCGTCAGCTGGTCCTGACCAAGCACGAGCAACGCATCGTCGAGCGACCACGCAAGGGTCGCGCAGACGAGCAGCACGAGGCCGATCGTGAACCAGCCATCGGGTCGCCTCAGCGAATCGAGCAGCGCTCGGTCGTCTCGCGTCCTCATGAGAAGAGGATCTCCCCGAGCGGACGGTTCGGCTCGATCGTGTGGGCCCTCAGCTCGTATTCGGCGAGCGCGTGGTTGATGGCGCGACGCCGTTTGGCGGCCGCCTCCTCGGACACGGGGTCGTGCGGCACCTCGTCGCCCGTCGCCTCCGCCTTCACGGCCGCCTCATACGCGGCGTAACGAGCGGCATCGGCCAGGACGACGACACAGCCGATCCCCCTGGTGCGCAGCGAGGCGAGCGGCCGGATCCAGGCTGCATCCGTCGAGGCGGTGATCACCACCGCCGTCATCCCGCGACGAAGGCGGCCCACCGATGAGATCAGCGTTTCGACCAGGGGCGTGCTGGAGTCGGCATCCACCGCGGCGAGGAGCTGCATCACCTTCTGGTGCTGTCGGCCACCGCGGTCGGCCGGGAGGTACGCCATCCGCCCGGCGTTGACCGTCATGCCGACGGCCCGGTTCTCGGTGAGCGCCTTGTCCGCGATCGAGGCGGCCGCGCGGATCATGGCCTCCGTCGTCGATTCCTCGCCACGTCCCGCCTGGATCCCGCGCTGGAGGTCGAGGATGAGCCACGCGTCGGCGGTCTGCTCGAGGTCGAACTCCTTGACCTGGATCTCGCCGTGACGGGCCGTCGAGCGCCAATGGATGCGATTCATGCTGTCGCCGGGCGCGTATGGGCGGACCGTCGTCGCGAGTGGCGTCGTTTGCAGTGTCCGTTCCGGCGACGCGTGACTGCCCTCGAGGCTCGCCGCCGGGAGGCGCCACATCGGGAGCGGCTCGAGACGTGGATAGACGACGACGCTGATCCCCTGCCCCACCGTCGCCGCAGCCTCGAAGAACCCGAACGGATCAGCGGTCCGGATATGAAGCGGCTCGATCCGGAAGTGCCCTCGTCTGGTGAGCGGCGCGCGAATCAGCCACGAACGCTCGGCGTGTCCACCGAGCGTGATGGCGCGCCCGGGGAGACCGCCCGGCAGCGTCGTGGGGTTATGGATCTCGAGCCACGGCTTCGGCAACCGACTGCTGTTTCGGAGCGTGTACGTCACGCGCATGCGGTCGCCGACGTGCCCGTGCAACTGGCTCACCGCGTAGCCGGCCTCGAGGTCGGAGAGGCCGAGCCTGACGAGCACGTACGACCCACCGACGACGAGGATCCCGAGATAGAGCAAGTAGAAGAGGAAGTCCTGGCCGGTCGAGAACGCGGCGACCACGAGGATCGTCGCGAGAGCGATGGCCTGGAGACGTCGGAACATCGGCCGCCTGGTGGAGGAAGTTGGTGACGGGACGCTAGGCGGTGGGGCCGGCCTTGACGCCTGGCGTCGCCGGTCGGATCTCCGTCGGGCCGCCGCCGGTCGGGCGGACCCCCTCGATCGCGGTGCTGTCGAGGATCTCGCGCACGACCTGAGCTGCCTGGACGTCGTGGATCGACGAGCTCGTCTTGATGATCAGCCGGTGAGCCAGCGCCGCCTCGGCGAGCGCCTTCACGTCGTCCGGGATGACATAGTCGCGACCGAGCAGACCGGCCAGCGCCTGACCGGCGCGATACAGCGCGATCGAGCCCCGCGGCGAGGCGCCGAGGTAGACGTCGGGGTGCGTACGCGTCGCGTTGACGATCCGTACGATGTAGTCGGCGACGGTCGAGTCGACGTAGATCTCGCGGACCGCTTCCTGCAGCCCACGCAGCTCCTCGACGCCTAGGACCTCGCCGAGCTCCTCGAGCGGGTGCGTCCGCTTCTGCTCGTCGAGGATCATGATCTCCTCGATCGGCTGCGGATACCCGAGCCGGATACGGAGCATGAACCGGTCGAGCTGGGCCTCGGGGAGCGCAAACGTTCCCTCGTACTCGATCGGGTTCTGCGTCGCGATGACGAGGAACGGATCCGGCATCTGGTGAGTCACGCCATCGATGGTCGCCTGGCGCTCCTCCATGCACTCGAGGAGACTCGACTGGGTCTTCGGCGTCGCCCGGTTGATCTCATCGGCGAGCACGACCTGGCTCATGATCGGTCCGGGCCGGAACTCGAACTCCTGCGTCTTCTGGTTGTAGATCGACAGGCCGGTCACATCAGACGGCAGCAGATCCGGCGTGAACTGGATGCGTCGGAACGAGCAGCCGAGGCTGCGGGCGATCGCCTTCGCCATGACCGTCTTGCCGGTCCCGGGCACATCCTCGATGAGGAGGTGTCCGCGACACAGCAGCGCAACGAGCGCCAGGCGGACCTCATGGTGCTTCCCGACGATGACGTGCTCGACGTTGGCGAGGACCTTGTCCCCGGTCTCCTGGATCTTCGACATGAGCCTCTCTCATGGAACGGCGGGTGCGCGGCACCGGCCTTGTTCGGGCACTGGGGGAAAAGGGCGACGGAACCCCTCGGGACGGGAGGCGGTGTCAGGGCATAGTACGTCGGCTCCGTCAAATCGGTTCCGGACGGCCTGGGGGAGCCGACCCCGCATACCTATAGGCGTCGCGGAAGGGCAAAACGTTCGAACGTTGCGTGACGCGGTCGCGGGACCTCGTCAGCCACGCATGACGGTGACGCCGCCGACCCACGCGGTCATCAGGCAGCCGACCGCACCCATCACCGCGAGGAACACCTCGCCGCCGACCCACGCGGCGACTGCGACCCCGCCGAATGCCGCCGCCATGACGAGCGCGATGAGCGCGAGGCCGATCCGCTCGATCATCGGCCGCCGGGGATGCGGGCCTTCAGGCAGGTCGCCATCGTCTCGTCCGTAGGCGTCTCTTGCGTCGGCGTCTCTTCGGTCGGCGCCTCGTCCGTCGGCTTCTCGTCCGTCGGTATCCCGTGCCTCGGTGGCCGGTCCATCGGCCGGATCCGGGTCGGCGATCGGGTCGCTCACCGCTGCATCTCGAGGGCCTGCGCCAGCAGGCGGCCGCCGATCGGTGCCGCGACCTCGGCCCCTCGTCCGGCCTGTTCGACCAGGACGGCGATCGCGACGGTCGGGGATGCCGCGGGGGCGAAGCCGATGAACCACGAGTGGGGCTCGCCGCTCCCGCCGAGCTCGGCCGTGCCGGACTTGCCGGCGGTGATGACGCCGGGCACCTTCGCCCCGGTCGTGAACTGCTGACCGAGCGGCCCTTCGACGGCCTGGACCATCGCGCGATTGATCGCCGCGGCGTCATTCGGGGCGAGGACGTGCGCCATCGTCGAGGCGCTGACCGCGCGGCTCCCGTTGCGGCCGCTGATCGAAGTCACGATGCGCGGCTTCATCAGGTCGCCGCCGTTCGCGATAGTGGATGCCACGAGCGCCATCTGGAACGGCGTCACGAACGTCTCACCCTGGCCATACGCCGCATTCGCCAGTTCGACGTCGTCGACGAAACCGCCCGGCGCCGAGCCGGAACCGTTGGTGACCTGCGACGCAGCTGTCGGGAGGTCGAACGGGATCGACGATCCGAACCCGAGCCGGGCGGCGTACGCGACGAGCTGCTCGCCGCCGGTCTGGAGGCCGGTCAGCGCGTACCAGATATTGCACGACACCTCCGTGGCACTCGTGAGATCCAGTCGCTCGTCGCCGGTCTGCGGGTGGTGGCCATCCCGGATGCGGAACCCCTCGACGAGCAGCCCGTCCTTCTCGGCCGGAGGCTGCTCCTTGTACGTCGTCTCTGGCGTGATCGCGCGCGACCCGAGCCCGGCGATCGCCGTGACGATCTTGAACACGGACCCGGGTACGTACCTTCCGAGCGTCGCTCGCGGCAGCAGCGGCTGCGTCGGATCGTCGCGCAGCGCCTGGAACGCGCGATCCGCCGTCTGGGGGTTCGTGATCGCGGACGCGTCATACGTCGGCGTCGAGGCCAGCGCGAGGACCTCGCCATTTCGGGGATCGAGCATGACGACCGCACCGCGGCGGCTTCCCAGTGCGCGGACGGCGGCACGCTGGAGATCCCACGACATCGACAGGTGGAGGTCCTTGGGGTCGTACGGGTTCGTACCGAACTTGCGCAAGGCGTCGGCCAACGGATCGCCCGCGAGGCCCGACAGCTCGGCGTCGTATGCCCGCTCGAGCCCGACCCGTCCATAGCGCGGCGAGGCGTACCCCACGACGTGGCTGATCTCGTCCCCGCTGTAGGTCCGATACAGCTCCCCGTTCGCATCCTTCTCGTTGCCCGTCAGTACATTCCCGTCACGGTCGACGATGTCGCCCCGCGGCACCCGACGACTCGCGGCGATGACGGCCGGGTCGTACGGCGAGCGCGACAGCTCGCTCGAGCGGACGACGGACCAGTACCCGCCGGCTCCGGCAAGCACGCCGAAGGCGAGCGCCAGCACGAGCGCGACGTGGACGATCGTGCGTCCGAGCGGGCGGCGACGCGTTCCGGAGGCGAGCATCAGCGGGCCCGCCCGGGGCGAAGCCGGTCGCGCCACCGGCGGACATGGCTCGGAGGTGGCGGCGGTTCCACGCCTCGGTCTGAGAGAGCGAGGAGCAGCCCCACGACGATCGCGTTGACGAGCAGCGACGACCCGCCGTAGCTGACGAACGGCAACGTCACCCCGGTGAGTGGCAGGACCTTCAGGTTGCCGGCCGCGATGATGAACGCCTGGACGCCGATCACGAGCGCGAGACCGGTCGCCAGGATCGCCCTGAAGTCGTCGGCAGCCGACGCACCGATCCGCAGGCCCCGTTCGATCACGACGAAGAAGAGACCGAGGATCGCGATCACCCCGACGAGCCCGAGCTCCTCGCCGAGCGCCGCGAGCGGGAAGTCCGTGTGGACCGCGGGGATCGGCAGTCGACCGCCGACCGTGGGCAGCCCCTCGCCGAGGCCCACCCCGATGAGACCGCCCCGCGCGAACGCCAGGAGCGATTGGACGATCTGATAGCCGGAGCCGAGCGGGTCCGCGAACGGGTCGAGCCAGACGTCGATGCGATCGCGGACGTGCGGGAAGATGTTCGCCATCAGCGTGGATCCCGCGAAGAACAGGATCGCGCCGATCACGACCAGGCTGATCCGGCCGGTCGCGGCATAGACGAGCGCCAGGAACACCGCGAAGAAGAGGAGCGCGGCACCGAGGTCGCGCTGGATGACCACGATCAGCAGGGCGATCGCCCACATCGCGACCATCGGCGCCAGGTACGGCAACGGTGGCACGCGGATCGGGCCGATCCGGGTGTCTTGCTCGATCAGGAGCGGTCGGTTCTCGGACAGGTATCCCGCGAGGAAGACCACGAGGATCACCTTGAGGAGCTCGGACGGCTGACCCGCAAACGGCCCGAGCCGGAGCGAGAGCCGCTGACCGCCAACGTCGGTGCCGAACACGAACGTCAGCAGCAGCAACGCGATGCCTGCGGCGGCCCAGGTGTACTTGTATCGGCGCAGCCAGCTGTCAGAACGGACGACGATGCCGAGGGTCGTCGCGAGGATGATCGCCAGGACCAGCCAGATGAGCTGGACCTCGCCGAGACCCAGCGTCGACCCGGCGACATCCATGGTCACGAGGTCCTGAGGCAGGCGTTGCATCAGCAGGAGCGAGATCCCGCCGAGTAGCCCGACGACCGGCAGAAGCACCTCGTCGGACCGACGACCCGCGAGCACGTGAGCGATATGGGCACCGCCGAGCGCGACAAGGTAGATCGCCAGGAGCACCGGCTGGTACGGCGCGATGCGACCGGTGAGCCCAGCACCCAGCGAGACGCTGCCGACGACCAGCGCCACACCGACGATGAGCAACAGCCGTGCTTCGCTCCAGCGCGGCCGCGGATGGATGTCGCCAAGGATGCGGGGCAGCTCGACGGGACGTCGCTCCGCCGGCCGGCTCGCGCCGGTCACGCGGATCGTGCCCGTTCGAGCCGCAGCCGCACCTGGCCGATCGACACCTCATCCCCGAAACCGACCGGCGCGACCGAGGCGATCGCGCGTCCGTTGACGAACGTGCCGTTCGTGCTACCGAGGTCCTCGACGTACCAACCCCGTCCCCGGTAGGTCAGGACGGCGTGCTCAGATGACGCGAACGGGTCCTCGACGACGATGGCGTTGTTCACGTCGCGGCCGAGCGTCGTGATCGCGTCGAGATCGAATGACCGGCCGGCCTCCGGGTCACCACCAGGTGATTCGACGACGATCAGCCGGCCCAGCGACGCGCCGGGTTGACGGGCCGCCGCGCGGAGATCCGTCAACAGTGACCGGACGACGCGAGCAAGGAAGAGATAGAGCAGCGCCAGGAAGAGCAGCCTGACGACCCACACCATCAGGAGCGGGGCGTCCATCAGCCGACGTCCCCGGCCACCTCGACCATGATGACCGTGTCGCCCAGCTCGATCCGGTCGCCGGCCCCGAGCACGAGCTCGCCCACCTGGACCCCGTTGACCCGTGACCCATTCGTGCTGCCAAGGTCCGCGTAGACCAGCGTGCCGCGTCGACCGGCGATCCGAGCGTGATGGCGCGAGACCCGGCTATCGGCGAGGACGAGGTCGTTGTCGGCGGCGCGACCGATCGTCAGCTGCGATCCGTCGAACTCCTGGATGTGCTCGGCTCCGTCGCGGTCGACGACGCGCAGGCGCGCCGCGGGCGCGGTCGGGCGGGGCACGGTGAACACCATCGTGTCGCCATGCACCGCCACGCTCGGCCCGCCATCGTGCGACCCGTCAACGGGGGTCGCCGTGCCTTGGCTCCCGGCGATCGGGTCGGCGAACCTCGCCGTCACCCGGATGTCCGCACGTTCCACGTTCGGATCGGCGAAGAGCGTGACGCGCGGGCGATCGACGAGCGTGTATCGCCGGGCGCGGGCGAAGACGAGCGCGCCGTCCGCGAGCTCCGAGGCGAGCGACGCGGTCATGTCGCCGAATCCCTCCAGGTCGTCGGGATTGAGGTGGACGACGAAGCGGTTCGGGACGAGCGTGCGATCGGCAGTCGCCAGTCGCTCCGCCTCCATCGCTCGTTCGATGCGTCGCTGCAGCTGGACGGGCTGGAGACGTGCCCGGAAGAGGCGGGCGGAAGGACGTTCGAAAAGGCGCTCGAAGAACCGCTCGATGGCGGCGAACGGCGGCATGGTCGGTCGCAGACTAGCAGAGGGTCCGTGACCGGCCCTTCGCCTGATACCGGACCATCCGCGCGCACATCGGAGTACCCCCGGCCGAGGGGCGCCCAAGACCCTAGGCTATACTCTCGCCCCGCATGACGGTACGTCCGTCCGAGCTTGTCACGCGCACATCCGGGGACCGATGGCGGAGATCCTGACCGAATCATTCTGCGAACGGTGTGGCACGCGCTACACCTTCGAATCCGCCGCGCCCAAGGCCAGGCTCAAGGGCCTCAAAGTGATGTCGCGCGGCTTCCGCAATTTCGTCCTGTCCGACGACACGTCGATGGACGAAGCGATGGCCGCGGCGCGCAACGAGACCGACCGCGAGCAGACGTCCCACCAGCTCGACGCGTTCCACAAGACGTTCAACTTCTGCATGAGTTGCCGCCAGTACACGTGCGGCAACTGCTGGAATGAGGCTGAGGGTCGCTGCCTCTCGTGCGCCCCTCATCTGGGCCAGGAGATCATGCCGGCGCCATTCGGCGAGGTGGCGGCGGGTGGCGCGATGAGCCTCACCGACCCGGAGTCGATCGGTCAGGATCGGAACGTCTACGGCCTCGCGTCGGCGCCGGCCGAGCCGCTCGCGTGGCCGACGTCGGACCTGATGCGCGAGGCCGAGGCAGCCGAGCCAGGCCCGATGGCCGGTGTCGCGTTCGAGTTCGACGCACCCGACGGCGCGTTCGATGCCGCTGTCGCCGCAGCAGCCGCCGACCCGACGTCCACGGCGGACGTGCCGGACGCCGCGGATGCGGCCTTCGCCGCCGACCCCGCGTTCGCACGGGACGTGCCGGACGCCGCCGACCCGGCGTTCGCTGCCGACCCGGCGTTCGCCGCCGACGCGCTGGAGGCATCGGAGGCGGCCGCGTTCGGCGACGAGACGCTGCCGCAGGCAGCGCCGTTCGAGGACGAGCCACTACCAGAGGACGAAAGCTTCGACTTCGCCGCTCGGCTTGCGACGGTGACGGCGGCAGTCGACGGACCGCCCGTGGCGGAGCCGCAGGTGGCCGAGCCGCCGGTCGAGCCGGTCGCGGTGCCCGAGGTCGCCGCTGCGACTGTCGACCCGGAGGTCGCCGACACGACGGACGAAGGGCTCGATCACCCCGGCGTCGCGGCCGCTGCGGTCGCCGCTGCCGCCAACACGTCGGATCTGTTCAAACGCTTCCGGCCCGGTCAGAGTCTCGATGACGAGATCGATGCATATGAACGCGGGCAGGAAGCCGACGCTACGACGCGAGCAGCTGCGGCCGCCGCGGCTGCTGCCGCGATGCCCGAGCCGGAGACGATCGCGACGGAACCAGGTGCGCCGCTGGCGGCCGAGACGGAGCCGGTATATCCCGAACCGGAAGCGGCACCTGTCGAGACGTTCGAGCCCGAACCCGCGGCCGCGGTCGAGCCGGAAGCAGAGCCAGCATGGCCGGAGTCCGTCGCCCCGGACCCCGTCCCCATGGAACCGGTCGCCGCCGAGCAGGCGCCATTCCCTGCCGGCGACCCTCGCGTCGACTACGTCCCGCAGCCGACCTGGCAGATCGTCGCGCCGGACGGTCCCGGGACGAACGGCACCCCGGCGACGAATGGCACACCCGCAGCGCCGTTGCAGCAGCCCAGCCAGCCGCCCGCTGATGCGATCGCCGCGAGCGGCGAGCCGCAATGGCCTGATCGCGACGCGGCAGCCGGGCTCCCGTTCCTCGGGCGACCCGCGGCCGCGACCGGCGGCATCGATGCGCTGTGGGCAGCCTCGGCTCACGAGGTCTCGAGCCTCAGCCAGGTGCCGCACGCCGGTACCGCTGCGCCGAAGCCGGGCGGCGTCCAGCCGTGCGTCAGCTGCGGCTTGTCGCTCTCGGCGAACGCTCGGTTCTGCCGGCGGTGCGGCACGCGTCAAGGCTAGCGCCTTCGGTTTTTGGCCCGGACCTGGCTCGGCAGCGATCCACCAGCCAGTGACCGAGAGGTGGCCGCCGGTGCGGATCGAGCGGCTCCGTGGCCCGTTGGGCCACCAGGTGATCGAACGGGCGGATGGTGGTCCGAAGCGAGCGGCTCGTTCGGGCTTCCGTCACCCGGTGATCGAACGGGCGGATGGTGGTCCGAATGCAGCGGTTTATTGGCTGGTTCCGTCACCCGGTGATCGAACGGGCCGATGAAGGTCCCGATCCAGCGGCTTCATGGCTGGTTCCGTCACCCGGTGATCGAACGGCCGGACGATCGTCCGGATCCAGCGGCTTATTGGCTGGTTCCGTCACGGGGTGATCGAACGGACGATGAGGGTCGGCACCACCCTCACTACGTCGTGCCTCGCGACGCGCGACCACCGGTGATCTCGTCGTCACGGACGCGCACCCACGCGGCGCCATACAGCAGCCCCTGGTACGAGAACGACAGCCAGGCTAGCGCGATGAACGCCGTGGCGAGCGGTCCCGCCAGCGCCGCCGTCCCGACGATCCGGGGTGCCGCGAACAGGAAGAGCTGACCGAGCAGGAAGATCGCCAGTCCCGCGACGACCGCCGGGGGGATGGTGGCGCGGAGCGGCGGCCGCCGAGGCGGAACGAGCTGGTACACGCCGAGCACGACCAGAACCGTGATCAGCGCCACCATCGGCGGTGACGAAACGATCTGCCCGAACGCCGTCAACCAGGTCGATGTCGTCGGGAGGAGCGCCTCCGCGGCCCCCGCGAGTGCTCCCGCGACGATCAATGCCACGACGACGCCGATCAGTCCGGCGACCCACACGAAGCCGCGCGCCGTGCGCCGCAACACGTCCCGCTCAGGTCGGTCGGTGAAGATCCGCGAGAACGCGACGTCGAGGGTCACGTAGAACTGGCTCACCGTCCAGATCAAACCGACGACGCCGATGAGCGACGTCACGGCGGCACCTTGGGCCATCGACACGAGGGCGCCCTGGATCAGCTCCTGGAGCGGCGGCACCAGCGAGGACAACGCCGTCGCGAGCTGCTGCTGGACCTGGGGATCCTTGACCAACAGCCCCGCGACGCCGAGCGTCACCAGAGCGATCGGCACGGCCGCGAACAGCGTCGTGAACGCGAGTCCGTTGGCCAACAGCCCGCCGGGCGCAAGACCGTAGATCTCGAGTACGCGCCGGCCGACCACGACCGCCGGTCGGTCGATGAACCGCTCGAGGACCGCCGGGACCTTCATCCCCGCGGCCCGGTCAGTCGCTCGACGAGGACGACGAGGTCGAGTTCGTCGGCGTCGAAGGTGAGGATGACCCGGCGTTGCTGCCCGAGCCCCTGTCACCGCCCGAGCTCCTGTCGCCGCTCGAGCTCCTGTCACCGCTCGAGCTCCTGTCACCGCCCGAGCTCCTGTCACCGCCCGAGGTCGTGTCGCCGCCCGAGCTCCTGTCGCCGCTCGAGCTCCTGTCGCCGCTCGAGGCCCTGTCGCCAGACGAGCCCGTCTCGCCAGACGAGGTCTTGTCGCGCGAAGAAGCCGCCGAGCTCTTCTCCTCGCCGTCGTCAGATGCCTTCTTCGCCGCAGCCGAGGTCGCCCGGCGTTCCTTCTTCGCCCAGCCCGACCCCTTGAACACGATCGTCGGTGGCGCGAACGCTTTTCGGATCGGGCCAGACCCGCACAGCGGGCACGCCTCAGGAGGCAGATCGTTGACGCCGTGGATGACCTCGAAACGCCGCCCGCAGGCGGCGCAGATGTAGTCGTAGAGCGGCACGTTGGGGAGTCGGGTCAGCCGCGAAGGAGGCGCATGCCGCACTTCGGGCAGTAGAACGCCCGCTCGTGGGCCGACGCGAAGCCGCAGTGCGCGCAGACGAGACCGCCTCGACCGGCAGCCGGCACAGGTCGCTCGATCGCCGTGAGACCGACGGCGTGCTGGTTCGCGAGGATGTTGGTCAGGAGGCTGGCGAGCAGCTTATTGCCGATGCGGTCGGTATCGCCGCGCACGCCGCGTCCGCCCCAGCCCACCACGGCGCGGCAGATCATGTCGCCGGTCGCCTCGTCCCAGTGGGAGGCGACACCGCCGACGATGGCGTTGTACTCGGGGTAGCCGCTGGTATCGATCTCGCCGTCGAGGAGCGAGCACACGAACGTGTCGAACGCGAGGTCGATGGCGTCGATCGACTCGAGGACGACGAGCGCATGCCGCGTGATCGGTGAGTGGATGTGGTGGGCGTTGAGCCACTGCATCGCTTCCGAGGGACGCGCGATCGTCGGCGTCGCCTGGCTGAACTCGATCGGCAGCGGCTCGACGACCTCGATCTCGGCCTTCGCCAGTCCGATCAGCATCGACGGTAGCTCCGCCATCGCCTTGGGTCCGGTCTGCATCCGGACGCCCTCGCTCGTCTTGCCGGCGTAGTAGAGCTTCAGCTGGAAGTCCTGGGCGACGACTTCCTCGGGCAGCATCGACGACCCCGTCATCGCCGGCTGGGGCGCTGCGGGCTGCCCGGCAGCGGGCTCGGCCGTGTTCTTGCGCTTCAGGAAATCGAGCGGCACGTGGCGACCTCCCCGGTCGGATCGAGCGTCATGCGCCCGTCATCCTAGCAGCGCCCGCACGGCGGCCTCACCCGGCGCGGAGGACGACAGCCTCGAGCGGCCGAAGCCGGAGCTGTTCGGCCGCGTTCGGGGCGCTCGGGTCGACGTGCGAGCCGCACACCGGGCGGAACCGCTGGCCGTCGCCGTTCGGGAGTGTCACGTCGCGCTCCGCCTCGGCGAAGTTCACGACGATCAGCATGTGGTCGCCGGGTGCCTCGCGATGCCACCCGAGGACGTCGGGCGTGCCGAGCGACGCGACGTGCAGAGCCCCGGAACGTAGCGCCTCGGACTCTCGTCGCAAGGCGATCAGCCGTCGATACGTGTTGAGCACGGAGCCCTCGTCCGCCTGCTGTGTCGCGACGTTGCGCCGGTCGGCGTCGTCCCCGAACCGCAGCCACGGCCGGCCGTTCGTGAAGCCGTGCCCCGGTCCGGGCGCCCACGGCATCGGCGTCCGGCACTGGTCGCGGTTCCACCAGTGGAAGTCAGGGTCGATCAGCGTCCGGCGCGCCGGTGGGTCGATGATCTCGTCGGTCGGGATCGTCACGTCGAGGAGCCCGATCTCCTCGCCGTAGTACATGTACGGAGTGCCGCGGATCGTGAGCAGCACCACCGCGGCCGCTCGCGCGACGGCGTCGGTGTCGGCGATGCCGGCCGACGCGGACAGGCGGCTGGCCTGGCGCGACTGGTCATGGTTCGAGAGGACGTTGGCGAGCCACCTGTCGCGCCCGAACATCTTCTCGCGCAGCCAGATCGCGTCGTTGAACGCGTCCGCCGCCCACGGTGCCTGCAGCAGCGCCCAGTCGAAGACCATGTGTCGGTCGGTGGTGAGGGCGACCGCTCGTTCCGCCTCGCTCGAGAACAGCTCCCCGACCGACATGTGTCCCGGCATCTCGTCGAGGATCGACCGGAACCGCCCGATGAGCTCGGGGAAGTCGGGCTGGTCGCGGTCATACAGGTGCTGCTGACGCGCCCACAGAGTCGCGCCCTCGATCTCGGGGTTCGCGAGCAGCTCGGGGTGCTTGAGGAAGGCGTTGAACACGTCGAGCCGGAACCCGTCCACGCCCCGCTCGATCCAGCCACGGACCATCGCGAACTGGGCTGCCTCGACGGCGGGGTTCCGCCAGTTGAGCTCGGGCTGCTCGACCAGGAACGTGTGCATGTAGAACTGCTCGCGCCGCTCGTCCCACTCCCAGGCCGAGCCGCCGAACCATGACAGCCAGTTGTTCGGTGGGATCGGCTTCCCCGCTGCGTCGTAGCCGACGGGGTCACGCCACAGATACCAGTTCGCGTACTCGTTCTCGCGGGACGATCGGCTCGCGATGAACCACGGGTGCTGGTCGCTCGTGTGGTTCATGACGAGGTCGAGCACGACGCGCAAGCCGCGTCGGTGGGCCTCGGCGACGAACCCGTGGAACGCCTCGTCGCCACCGAACAGGGGGTCGACGGTGGTGTGATCGCTGACGTCGTAGCCGACGTCGCGGCCGGGCGACGGGTAGATCGGGGAGAGCCAGATGGCGTCGATGCCGAGGTCGCGCAGGTAGTCGAGCTTAGCGATGATCCCAGGGAGGTCACCGACCCCGTCGCCGTCACTGTCGGCGAAGCTGCGCGGGTAGATCTGGTACGTGATCCCGTGCTGCCACCACTCGTCGCCGAACCTTGCGCCGACCACGCCTGAGGGTTCGTCCGGGACGACCATCTGCTTCGTCATGGCCGACAGCCTACGGTACCGGCGACCCTCGATATACTCCGCGCGATGACCTCCCAGCGACCCGCCGGCCGGCCGGCCGACCGTGTGCGCATCGGGGTCGCCGGGCTCGGCGCCGTCGCCCAGGCCGTCCATCTCCCGCTCATCGAGCGGCTTCGGGACGCCTACACGATCGACGCCATCGCGGACCTCTCCCCGACCCTGACGGCGGCCATCGGTGAGCGGTACCGCGTGGACGAGCTGCGTCGTTTTGCGACGGTCGAGGAGCTCGTGGCGGCGCCGGGCCTCGACGCGCTGGCGATCCTCACCTCGGGATCGCACGCTCCCGCTGTCGACGCCGCGCTCGATGCCGGCCTTCCGGTCTTTTCCGAGAAGCCGCTCGCCTTCACGCGTCAGGAGATGGACGGCATCGACGCGCGGCTCGCCCGAATGACTGGTGAGCGGCTCCACCTCGGCTACATGAAGCTATACGACCCAGCCGTGATGCGCGCCGTCGAGCTTGCCGCGGAACGGCGATACGGCTCGCCGCGGGCGATCGAGGTCACCGTCCTGCACCCGACCGGGGAGTCGCAGCTCGCGTTCGCGCACCTTCTCCCCGCGCCGGTGGACATCCGGCAAGAGGTTCGCGACCGGCTGAGCGAATCGACCCGCGTGCTCCAGCGTGAGGCTCTCGGGGACGCGGCTGCCGACGCGTTCGGCCCGCTCTACACCGACATCCTGCTCGGCAGCGTCGTCCATGAGCTCGCGCTCGTCCGCGCATTCGCCGGCGACCCGACCTCTGTGGACGGGTCGTGGGTGTGGCCGGAGGGCGCCTGGCCGCCGTCGTTCGAGATGACGGGCATCCTGCCGTCCGACGGGCGCGTCTCGATCCGCTGGCACTACCTGCCGGAGTACGCGGCCTACCGTGAGCTGATCCGTGTCGTCTACGAGCGGGTGACCATCGAGCTCGAATTCCCCTCCCCGTACCTGCTGCACCGCCCCACGGTCATGCGCATCACCTCGCCCGACGGTGATGGACGGGACGACGAGGTCTGGACTTCGATCGCGGAGGCCTTCGAAACCGAGCTGGTCGCATTCCACGCGATGGTCGTGTCTGGGGCGACGCCTGCCGCCGGAGCGATCGAAGGACGAGCCGACATCGTGACCTGTCAGCGGGCGATCGCGGCCCTCGCCCGCGGGCGCGGCGTTCAGATCGGGGGCGAGGCCGCGGCGTGACGGATCGCGCGGTCATCCATCTCGTCCCGCACACGCACTGGGATCGGGAGTGGTACGAGCCGTTCCAGGTGTTCCGGATGCGGCTCGTCGACCTGATCGACCAGCTGCTCGACCGGATGGCGGCCGACCCGAGGCTGCGCTTCACGCTCGACGGCCAGACGGCGACCGTCGACGACTACCTCGAGATCCGCCCGGAGGCGGAGCACCTCATCCGGCAGCTCATCGCGGAGGGCCGCCTCGCGATCGGACCGTGGATGATCCTGCTGGACGAGTTCCTCGTGTCGGGCGAGACGATCGTCCGCAACCTCGAGATGGGCTGGGCCCGGGCCGAAGCGCTCGGCGGATCGATGCGCGTGGGGTATCTCCCCGACATGTTCGGTCACATCGCCCAGATGCCCCAGATCCTGCGGCGCGCCGGGATCGACCGGGCGGTCGTCTGGCGTGGCGTCCCGGCCTCGATCGACCGCCACCACTTCCTGTGGCGCTCGCCCGACGGATCGGTCGTCGATACGGAGTACCTCGTCGGCGGCTATGGCAACGGCGCCTACCTCTTCGACGTGCCGGATCGTCTCGGCGTGAAGCTCGGCGAGTACCGACGGGACAATGCGGTCACGTACGGCGACCGGTCGCTGCTCGCGATGTACGGGACCGATCACGCCGTCCCCTCACCGAAGCTCGCCGACCTGGTCGAGCTCGTGAATGCGAGCGGGGGTGACCTCGAGGTCCGGCTCGCCACGCTCACCGAGTACCTCGATCGCGATCGAGCGCTCCATCCGGGCCCCGCCGGGGACGCCCCCACATGGCAAGGCGAGCTTCGGTCCGGCGCGCGCGCGAACATCCTGATGAACGTCGTCTCGGCGCGGGTCGATCTCAAGGCCGCGGCCGCCCGGGCGGAACGACGACTGGAGCGCTACGCCGAGCCATTGGCGGCCCTGCACGGGACGGCCTGGCCCGCCCGACTCCTGGAGCTCGCCTGGCGACGTCTCGTCGAGAACTCCGCGCACGACTCGATCTGTGGTTGCTCGCACGACGAGGTCGTGGCCCAGGTCATCGGTCGGTATGCGGAGGCGGAGCAGATCGCGACCGGGCTGGTCACCTCGGCACTGCGCGGAGTCGCTGCACGGCTGCCGGCAGGCGGCTGGGCAGTCGTCAACCCCTCCCCCGTCGACCGCTGCGACGTGGTCGAGCTCGACGTCGCCGTGCCGTCCGAGTGGCCGGCTGTCGCGGTGAGGGTGGGCGACGAACTCGTCCCGACCCAGGAGTTGGTCCGCGAAGGCGCCGCTCAAGGCGAATACCGCGTTCGTGGCGCCGATCTCGAGCGGTTCTTCCACCGTCGACGACACGGCCGTGAGTTGCTCGGCCGCTTCATCAACGCATCCGAGATCGATGCCGCTTCGACGCCGCCGCGCATCGTCGTGCACCTCGACCGCGTCGCCGAGCCGCCGGAACTCGATGTCGACGAGCTGGTTGCTGCGATCGAGCGTGCGGGCCAGGAGCGTCCCGACGACCTGTGGGACGTGACGTTCGACGTCGCGAAACGCAGACGCGTGTTGGCGCGGCTGCCTGCGCCCCCGCTCGGCTACGCCTGGGCGACCGAGGTGGACGCCGGCGATGTCGAGACGGCGTCCATCCCGAACCCGGTCGACGGCAGCGACCGGACGCTGGGGAATGGCCTCGTCGAAGTCACGGTCGCAGAAGACGGCACGTTCCGGCTCACCGGCGGCGGCGTCATGCTCGACGGGGTGGGCCGGATCGTGGACGGCGGCGACGCCGGGGACAGCTACAACTACGGGGCACCGGCGGGTGACCGCATCGTCGCGGTCCCTGAGTCGGTCGAGGTGCGCAGCGGGCAGCACGGACCGCTTCGCGGGGACCTCACGATCGTGCGGACCTTCGCTTGGCCGCGTGGCCTCACCGTCGACGCGACGGCGCGGACGTCCCAAACGGTCCCCACAGCGGTCACGACTTCCCTTGAACTCCGCGCGGACGAGCCATTCGTGCGCGTCTCGGTCGCGTTCGACAACGACTCGACGGATCACCGCGTCCGGTTCCACGTTCCGCTGCCGGCGCCGGTGACACGCTCCTCGGCCGAGGGCCAGTTCGCCGTCGTCGAGCGTGGGCTGGAGCTCGAGGCAGGCCACGGCGAGGTGCCGCTGCCGACGTTCCCGGCGGTCGCGTTCATGAGCGTCGATGGGTGCAGCGTGCTGCTCGACCAGGTGACCGAATACGAGGTCGTCGACGGGCGCGAGATCGCCCTGACGCTGCTCCGCTCGTTCGGGCTGATCAGCCGGAACGCGAACCCGTACCGCGAGGACCCCGCGGGACCGGAGGTGCCCGTGCCAGCGGCACAGCTCCTCGGGCCGCGGTCGTTCCGTTTCGCGCTGTTCCCGCACGCTGGCAGCTGGCTCGACTCCGGCGCGCGCGCCGCGGCCGAGCGCTATCGCCATCCGTTCGTGGTCGTCCGATCGACCGGACCCGCCGACGCGCCCACCGCGCCCGTCCCGGGACTCCGGTTACGGGGCGACGGGGTCGTGCTGAGCGGCGTGCGCCGGCGTGACGACTGGCTCGAGGTGCGCGTCGTGAACGAGGGTGGCACGCCGTCACAAGCGTCGCTCGAGATGCGCCTCACCGAGGCTCGGACGGCCGACCTGCTCGGGCGTCCGAGGGATCCACTGCCCGTATCCGGGGACGGCCTCGCGCTCGACCTCGGGCCGTGGGAGATCCAGACCGTCCAGGTCCGCTGAGCCGTCACGCTGGCGGGGAGTTTCCACCCGCCGCGTGGCGCAGGCGCTGTGATGCCGCTGCAACGTTGACAGTCATACGACCGGGCTCTAGGCTCGCGGCACTTTCGACCGTACCGCACCACGTCGGGTGGACGGCCGGAGGCTCCGGTCGCGACCCAGACACGGTCGGTGCCAATCGGATGAGAACCGAGGCCCGCTCGGCAGGTCGGGGACCGGCGGAGGAGAGCGCGAGTGGACGGGCTCTGTCGCCGTCGATCGCGCCAGCGAACGCCCGGTTCGTCGGGCATACGGTGTCCGTTCTTAGGAGGAATCGATGACAAGGACTCTCCGATTCCCCGCGATCCTGCTCACGGCCGCGTTCGTCGCGGCTGCGTGCAGTGGTGGCGGTGGTGGAGGCAGTAGCAGTGCTCCGGCGGCGTCGGAGCCTGGCGCGAGCGCCAGCGGTGGCGCCAGTGGCGGGCCGGTCACCAGCGGCGCGGCGGGTGAGATCAACGTCCTGTCCCTGTGGGGCGGCAGCGAGGAAGAGGCCTTCAAGAAGGTCCTCGCCGATTTCACCGCGAAGACGGGCTGGGGTGTCAAGTACGAGGCTGACCGCCAGACGTACTCGACCACCCTGCAGTCCCGCATCACCGGTGGCAACCCGCCGGATATCGCGATCATCCCGGGCATCGGCTTCCTGCGCCGCTTCGCCAAGGATGGCTCGCTCAAGAAGATCTCCGACCTGGGTGTTGACGCCTCGACGCTGACCTCGGACTACCCCGAGGGCTTCCTCGCGGCCGGCACGGTCGACGGCGAGCTCTACGCGCTCCCGGCGAAGTACAACAACAAGGGCACGATGTGGTATCGCCCCGACGTCTACAAGGACAACAGCGTCGACAAGCCGACCACGTGGGACGACTACAAGGCCGTGCTCGAGAAGACCAAGGACAACCCCGGCGCCATGGCGCTTGGGGCCAAGGATGACTGGAACCTGACCGACTGGTTCGAGAGCATCTACATCCGCCAGTCCGGCGTCGACGCCTACGACAAGCTGTTCAGCAAGGATGGCGACTGGACCGACCCGAGCGTCCAGAAGACCGTCGACACCATGCTCGAGGTCGTCAACGACAAGTACGTGGTCGGTGGCATCACGGCCGCCGTCGGCCGCGCGTGGACCGACGCGATCGCGCAGGTCTTCGGGCCCACCCCGAAGGCGGGCACCTTCTACGAGGGTGGCTTCGTGGGCGGCATCGCGACCGGTCAGACGAACAAGGAGCTCAAGATCGGCGAGACGATCGACTGGTACCCGTTCCCGACGATCGGCAACACCGAGGACGTCACGACGTTCGGTGGTGATGTCGTGGGAGCGCTGACGGACAGCGAGGGCGCCAAGGCGTTCATCCAGTACTTGATCACCCCTGACGCCAACAAGGTCTGGGCCAGCACGGGCGCGATCGTGTCGCCGCACAAGGGCGTCGGCACCGACTCGTATCCGAACGAACTGGTCGTCCGAGAAGCGGAGTCCCTCCAGAAGGCGGCGCAGATCCGGTACGACGGATCCGACCTCCTGCCGGCGGGCATCCAGGGCGAGCAGATGGGCCAGGCCCTCCAGCGAGCGATCGCCGGGGAGAAGGTGGACTGGGCCGACTTCCAGACGCGCGTCAAGGCCGCCTGGGATAACGAGTGACCGCAACGATCCGCTAGCACGACCTGACACGGGCGGCCTTCGGGCCGCCCGTGTCCTATCTCCGGGAAGGAGGAGCAGATGGCTGTCGTAACGCCTGGTGGGCTCGACCCGGCCGGCGTGGCAACGACCAAGGCGCCAGCGGCATCGCCCGCAACGCCCATCGCCGGTCGTCGCTGGGATCGGGCCGTCCTCCTGTTCCTCGGCCCGACAGCGCTCCTCATGCTGGTCTTCCTGATCTACCCGACCATCTACACGATCGCCTTGAGCTTCAACCGCGGACGTCGTGGCGAGTTCACCGAATGGGTGGGTCTGCAGCACTACATCGGGCTGCTCAACGACAAGGCGTTCATCAACCTCAGCACGTTCCCGCCGTCCGGCGCGATCTGGAACAACGTGCTGTGGGCCATCTTCTACACGGGCTTCGTGATCTTCCTCGGCCTGGTCGTGGCCGTGCTCGCGTCACGCGTCCGGTACGAATCGATCATCAAGGCCGTCGTCTTCCTGCCGATGGCGATCGCCGCGACGGCGCTCGCGATCATCTGGAACTTCGTCTACGCGCCCGACCCGAACATCGGGCTGCTCAACGCGATCCTCGACCCCTTCACGTCGGGCAGCATCTCGTGGTTGGGCAGTCCCGCCCTGGTCAATGCCGCGTTGATCGCGGCCGGTATCTGGGGCTCGGTCGGGTTCGCGACCGTCATCCTCTCCGCGGCGCTCAAGAGCATCCCGGGCGAGGTCCTGGAAGCGGCGCGGACCGACGGCGCGAACGAACGGCAGATCTTCTTCCGGATCATCCTGCCGATGGTCAGCCTGCCGATCTCGGTGCTGGCAGTGACGCTCCTCGTCAACGTGATCAAGCTGTTCGACCTGATCTACGTCCTGACCAATGGCGGTCCCGGCGTGTCGAGCCGCGTGATCGCGTTCACGATGTACTACGAGTCGATCCCCGGGGGCCAGTTCGGGCGAGGAGCGGCGATCACCGTGGTCATGCTCCTCCTGCTCATCCCGATCATGGCCTTCAACATCCGCCGATTCCGCAGCTCGAAGGTCGTCTAGATGACTGCTGTCGCTGGGTCCCGCCCCACCGAGCGTTCGCGCACCGCCAGCGAACGTCTCGTCCGGTTCATCAACAGGAGCCCGGTGCACATCGCGCTGGGGATCATCGCGCTGATCTGGCTCGCGCCGACCATCGGCCTGCTCGTGACGTCGTTCCGGCCGCGCCAGGACATCCAGGTGACGGGCTGGTGGGAGAGCTTCCTCCAGTTCCGCTATACCCTCGAGAACTACCAGCAGGTCCTCTCGTCGCAGGGCATGCTCGAAGCGTTCTTCAACACGCTCTGGATCGCGGTCCCCTCCACGCTGATCCCGCTGGTCCTCGCGTCGATGGCGGCGTACGCCTTCTCGTGGCTCAACTTCCCCTTCCGCGACGGACTGTTCCTGCTCGTCGTCGCGTTGCTGATGATCCCCGTGCAGGTCGCGTTCATCCCGCTGCTGAAGCTGTTCGCCCCCACAGGGCTGCTCAACAGCTACGGTGCGATCTGGCTCGCCCACACCGCGTTCGCGCTGCCGTTCGGGATCTTCCTGTTGCGCAACTTCTTCATCACGCTACCGCGTGACCTGATCGAGGCCGCGCGGATGGACGGCGCGTCGACGGTCGGCATCTTTCGTCAGATCGTCGTGCCGCTCTCGGTGCCGGCCATCGCGGCGTACGGCATCTTCCAGTTCCTGTGGGTCTGGAATGACCTGCTCATGGCGCTCGTCTTCGTCCAGCGCGGCGACATGTGGCCGATGACCAAGGCGATCCAGAACCTGCTCAGCCAGTACGGCACCGAATGGCACCTGCTGGCCGCCGGCGCCTTCATCCTGATGTTCGTGCCACTGATCGTCTTCTTCAGCCTCCAGCGGTACTTCGTCCAGGGGCTGCTGGCAGGTTCGGTCAAGTAGCCCAAGCCCCGTTGCGGGTCGCGACCTGGAACATCCGGGCCGCGATCGGCCCCGGCGAGCCGTTTCCAGCGGGCTGGTGGCGGCAATTCACCGACGAGCGCTTCGAGCGCATCTGTGCCCTCATCCGCGGACTCGACGCGGACGTCGTCGCGCTCCAGGAGGTGGCGTTCTACGACGTCCACGGTGAGGTACACGACCAGCCACTCGCCCTCGGCAGGCTGACCGATCGCCTCGTCTGCTACGGCGCGGTCCACGCATACCCGCTGATCGAACCCGGATCCGGGCGCGCGATCGGGAGTGCGACGTGGGGCAACGCGCTCCTCACCAGGGAGCCGATCCGGGAGGGGTTCACGCTCGCGCTCCCTGTCGGCGGCGACGATGACCTCGTCGAACCCGACGGCAGCGGCCTCCCGCTCGCGGGGATGCGGTTCTCGGATGCCCCGTACGGCACGCGCGAGCCACGCTGCGCCGTGGGTGGGAGGCTCACTGCCCACGGTGACGGCGACGTCACCGTGGTGTCCACCCACCTTGCGTACGCCGGGGGCCGCCAGCGAGCGGCCCAGGCTGAGGCGCTCGTCGCGAGCGCCACCGAGCGGGATGGTCCGCTCGTGCTTCTCGGCGATCTCAACGCCGCGATCGATGCGAGCGAGCTGCGCTCACTCGCCGTGACGTTCACCGATGCGTTCGCGGCGATCGGCATCGCGCCGGGTGACGCCCGGCGACGTTCGTGCGGAGCGCTCGCGATCGATCATGTGCTCGTCCGTGGCTTCGGCGTCGACGAGGTCCGGGTCGTGAGCGAGGCTGGAGACGCGTCCGACCACCTCCCGGTGGTCGCTGTCCTACGAGCCGAGGTCGGCTAGCCGGTCCTCGAGCCGCTCCACCTGGTCGACCAGCTCTGCCTCGCGCGCCCGAGCGCCCTCGACCACGTTGGGTGGCGCCTTGCTGACGAATGCCTCGTTCGCCAACCGGGCCTGGGCGCTGGCGAGCCAGCCGCGGGCCTCCTCGAGCTCCCGCTCGAGCCGCCCGCGCTCCGCATCAGGCGCCGCGGCGTCGCCGGTCCCGTCGCCGCGATGGGCCAGCGCCTCGAGCTCGCCGGCGATCACGGTCAGCGTTCCGTCACCGGACGCGCTCCCCTGCCCCAGCGCTTCGCGTGACAGTCGACGCTCGAGCGGCCGGACCCTGGCGAGGCGCTCGACAGCAGGCCGGAGTGCCTCGAAGGTCGGGCCCATCGCGCCCGGCACCGCGACCTCGGTCGCGAGCCACGTCTTCGCTTCGACCCGTGACTCCGCGCGCGCGTTGCGCAGTCCGCGGATCAGTTCGACGATCGACCCGACCTCGGTCTCGACTCGCTCGTCGCGACCGGTCGGAGCCGGCCAGCGCGCGACGATCAGGAGCCCCGGATCGCTGGCGCGATGCGGGATGGCTCCCCACAGCTCCTCGGTGACGAACGGCATCACCGGGTGCAGGAGCCGCAGGTAGGTGTCGAGTGCCTCGACGAGGGCCCACCATGTCGCCTCACGCGTCGCCGCCGGCAACGAATCGTCCGCGAGCCGGACCTTGGCCAGCTCGACGCCCCAGTCGCAGAACTCGTTCCAGATCGCGTCGTACAGGAGCCGCGTCACCTCGCCGAACGCGAAGGCGGCCATCGCCTCATCGACGGCTTCGGTCGTCGCACTCGCCCGCGACAGGATCCAGCGTTCGGCCGGCCCGAGACCGGCTACGGCCGGTAGGCGCCGTTCCGCGTCCTGCGGGATCGTCGCCGGTCGGGCTCCGACCACGAAGCGCGTCGCATTCCAGAGCTTGTTGGCGAAGTTGCGCGCGTTCTCGAGCTTGGTCCGCCCGAAGCGCTGGTCCTGGCCCGCCGCGGCGCCATGGATCAGCGCGAAGCGGAGTGCGTCCGCGCCGGTCTCGTCGATGACCGCCAGCGGATCGACGACGTTCCCCTTGGTCTTCGACATCTTCTGGCCCTCGGGATCGCGGATCAGCCCCGAGAGATAGACGGTGTGGAACGGTTCGCGCCCGGTGAGGTGCAGCCCGAGCATCATCATCCGGGCGACCCAGAAGAAGATGATGTCGTAGCCCGTCTCCATCACGGACGTCGGGTAGTAGGTCCGGTAGTCGGGCGTGTCGTCCGGCCAGCCGAGCGTCGACCAGGGCCAGAGCCCGGAGCTGAACCAGGTGTCGAAGATGTCGGCGTCCTGGGTCAGCTCGGCGGCGGGGCGGTCACACACCTCGCACGCGTCCGGCCCGTGCTCGGCGGACGACACCGTCACGTGCCCGTCCGGGCAGTACCACGCCGGGATCCGGTGGCCCCACCACAGCTGGCGCGAGACGTTCCAGTCGCGGATATCAGTCAGCCAGTGCTCCCAGGTCTTCTCGAACCGCTCAGGCACGATCCGGGTCCGCCCGGCGCGCGTCGCGTCCAACGCCCGCTCCGCGAGCGGTTTCGTGCGGATGAACCACTGCGTCTTGAGCCGCGGTTCGAGCACGTCGTTGCTGCGCTGGCAGCGGCCGATGATCATCTCGTGCGGCTTCTGGTCCACGAGGTCGCCCCGCGCGGCAAGCTCGGCGACGATCATCTCCCGCGCCTGATACCGATCGAGCCCATCGAAGTGGGTACCGGTGTCGGTGATCGTGGCGTCATCGGCGAGGATCGTCGGCATGGGGAGGTCGTGGCGCTTGCCGGTCGCGTAGTCGTCCTGGTCGTGCGCAGGCGTGATCTTGACGGCGCCGGTGCCGAAGTCGCGGTCGACCACGTCGTCGGCGATGATCGGGACGTCGCGCTCGACGAACGGGATGCGCGCGCGGCGTCCGACGTCTGCTCGGTATCGCTCGTCGTCCGGATGGACGGCGACCGCGACGTCGCCGAGGATCGTCTCGGGGCGCGTCGTCGCGACCGTGATCGTGTCGTCCTCGCTGGGCTGTCCGCTCGACTCGTCGATGAGGTGATAGCGGACGGACCAGAGCGTGCCCGTCTCCGGAGTCGGGACGACCTCGAGATCGCTGACGCTCGTCCGGCAGCCCGGGCACCAGTTGATCAGCGCCTCGGTCCGGTAGGCCAGGCCGTCGCGATACAGCCGCTCGAACGCGACACGGACGGCCTTGGCGGAGCCCTCGTCCATCGTGTACCGCAGCCGGCCCCAATCGGCGGAGGCGCCGACGCGGCGCTGCTGGCCGAGCATGACCGGCCTCGTCGAGTCCGAGAAGACGCGCATACGATCGAGGTAGCGCTCGCGACCGAGCGACTGGCGGGTCTCGCCCTCCTTGGCGATGATCCCGTCGAGCACGAATTGCGCCGCGATGCTCGCGTGGTCGAGGCCTGGCAGGAAGAGCGTCGGGTTGCCGCGCATCCGGGCATGCCGGATCAGGAGGTCCTCAACGGCCGTCCTCTGGGCGTGCCCGAGATGGAGGGAGCCCGTCACGTTCGGTGGCGGCTGGATGATCGTGAACGGCGGCAGGGCGGGATCCGCAGTCGAGCCGGCACCATCAGGCGCGAAAACGTCAGCCGCCAGCCAGCGCTCATAGATCTCGCCTTCGACGTCGCGCGGGGTGTAGGCCTTCGGTAGCTCCGCCATCGGACCGTCGATCCTCCCCAAGAAACACGATGCCCGCCCGTCCAGCGGACGAGCGGGTCGTGGTACCACCTGCTGGTTCGGCGACCGGGGCCGTCAGGCGTTCATCACGCTGGCTTGGTCCGGTGCCCTCTCGACGCGCTATCGGGCGCCGCCCGTCCGGCTCGCGAGTGACGTTCACGCCGACGGTGCCGCGCGGCTCACACCGTCCCGCGCTCGCTCGGGGCCGTCCCGACGCTACTCCTCTCGGTCCTCGCCGTGAGGGCGGGAGTGTAGCACGGGCCGTTCCAGCGCCCGCCCGGTGAGGGCGGCGATCCATGCGCGGCGCGGGTCGATATCGGTCAGATGACCGATGCGCGTCACGCCCGTTCGGTGCAACCTTCCGCCAAGGCGGCCGCGGTGGCCGCGCGCCGACGAGGAGATCGATTTGCCGAAATACATGGATGTCCATGACGGGTTCTTCGGTGTGACCGCGCAGCAACTCGCGGAGGCGCACCAGCGCGACCTCGATACCGAGGGCGAGGACGGCGTCCATTACGAGCACGCGTGGCTCGACCCGGAGGCTGGAAAGGTCTTCTGCCTTGCGACGGGCCCCTCGAAGGAGGCGGTCATGCGCGTCCACGAGCGCGCGGGCCATCCGACGCCGCAGGTCTACGAAGTGCCGATCGAGGTCTCCTGACCTTCCTCGGCACGTCGGCGGCGCGCCTTGGGCGCGCCGCGGGGCCTCAGGCGGTCTCGCCTCGCTCGGCGAGCCACTCCTCGTAGTTCGTCTCGTCGACGCCCTTGTCGACCTCGGTCTTCGTGAGCAGGAGGGGGACGCGGCCCTCCCGGATCGTCTCCTCGGTGATGATGCATTTCCGGACGTCGGCTCGTTCGGGGATGTCGTACATCACCTCGAGGAGCGCCTCCTCGACGATCGACCGCAGCGCTCGAGCGCCGGTCTTCCGTTCCAGCGCGACGTCGGCCGCCGCCTGGAGCGCCCCGTTCGTGAACACGAGCTCGACCTTGTCCAGCCCGAGGAACTTCTGGAACTGGCGCGTCACGGCGTTCTTCGGCTCCGTCAGGACCCGGACGAGATCGTCCGCGGTGAGCGCGGTCAGCGTCACGATCACCGGCAGGCGACCGATGAACTCCGGGATCAGCCCGAACTTCAACAGGTCCTCGGGCATGAGCCGCTCGAGGATCTTGCCGCGATCCACCTTGGACACGCCGGCCTCGGAGCCGAACCCGATCGACCGCCGGCCGACGCGTTCCTCGACGATCTTCTCGAGCCCGTCGAACGCCCCGCCGCAGACGAACAGAACGTTCGTCGTGTCGATCTGGATGAAGTCCTGGTGGGGGTGCTTCCGGCCGCCCTGCGGCGGGACGTTGGCGATCGTCCCCTCGAGGATCTTCAGCAGCGCCTGCTGGACCCCCTCGCCCGACACGTCGCGGGTGATCGAGGGGTTGTCCGCCTTGCGCGCGATCTTGTCGATCTCGTCGATGTAGATGATCCCGCGCTGGGCGCGGGCGACGTCGAAGTCGGCCGCCTGGATGAGCCGGAGGAGGATGTTCTCGACGTCCTCGCCGACGTAGCCCGCCTCCGTGAGCGACGTGGCGTCGGCGATGCAGAACGGGACGTCGAGAACGCGGGCGAGGGTCTGCGCCAGGAGCGTCTTGCCGGATCCGGTCGGCCCGACGAGCAGGACGTTCGACTTCTGGAGCTCGACGTCATCGACGGCGTGGCCCGCGTTGACCCGCTTGTAGTGGTTGTAAACGGCGACCGAGAGGACCTTCTTCGCGCGGTCCTGGCTGATGACGTACTGGTCCAGGGCGAACTTGATCTGGCGTGGGTTCGGGAGCTTGGCGACCGCGGGCTTGGCCTTCGGCGCCTCGAGCATCTCCTCTTCGATGATCTCCTGGCAGAGGTTGATGCACTCGTCGCAGATGTAGACGCCCTGCCCGGCGATCAGCTTGCGGACCTGCTCCTGACTCTT
>JBJMMR010000040.1:0-63461 GCA_045804645.1 Chloroflexota bacterium
GTCTGGACCATCCTCGTCACGAGCGTCCTCGTGGTCATGGCCACGCCCGTCATCACCAGCGCCCTCGTGATGCTGTACATCGACCGGAATCTCGGCGGTTCCTTCTTCCTGCCCGAGCACGGTGGCCAGGCAGTTCTCTACCAGAACGTGTTCTGGTTCTATTCCCACCCGGCCGTCTACGTCATGGTGCTGCCCGCGATGGGCATCATCAGCGAGGTCCTACCGGTCTTCAGCCGGAAGCCCTTGTTCGGATACAAGGCGTTCGTCTTCGCGACCGCGGCCATCGGTGCCCTCGGCTTTTCCGTCTGGGCACACCACATGTTCACGACCGGCGCGGTCTACCTGCCGTTCTTCAGCCTCATGACGTTCCTGATCGCCGTCCCGACGGGCGTGAAGATGTTCAACTGGATCTTCACGATGTGGCGTGGCAAGCTCCGGCTTTCGACACCGCTGCTGTTCGCGCTCGGCTTCCTCAGCATGTTCCTCATCGGCGGCATCAACGGCGCGTTCTCAGCCGCGGTCCCGGTGGACTTCGCGCTCCATGACACGTACTGGGTCGTCGCGCACCTCCACTACGTGCTCTTCGGTGGATCGGTGTTCGGCGTGATGGCCGGCCTCTATTACTGGTTCCCGAAGATGACGGGCCGGATGTTGAGCGAGGGCCTCGGCAAGATCCAGTTCGTGCTGATGTTCATCGGGTTCAACCTGACGTTCTTCCCGATGCACCAACTCGGGCTGGCCGGCATGCCGCGTCGCATCGCCGACTACTCGTCGACTGCCGGTTGGAACGACCTGAACCTCCTCGCGACGATCGGCGGCTTCACGATCGCCGCCAGCATGGTCCCGCTGCTGTGGAACATCTTCGTGTCGTTGCGTAGCGGGAAGCCCGCCGGTGACGACCCGTGGGAGGCGAACACCCTTGAGTGGGCGACCTCGTCGCCACCGCCCCCGTACAACTTCGACCACCTGCCCGAGATCCGCTCGGAGCGGCCGCTGTTCGACCTGCGCCACGGTCACGCCGCCCCGGCGGCGACCGCGGTCGTACCGCAGTCCGCGTCGACGAGTCACTGACCGATGGCCACCGATAGCCACGCCCTGACGCCGGAGGATCACAGCCCGGTCGGGGGCCTCGCGCACGACGAGCGCGGCGGCATCAGCAATGTCGTGCTCGGGATGCTGCTGTTCATCACCTCCGAGGTGATGTTCTTCGCGGGCCTGTTCGCCGCCTACTTCAACGTCCGAGCGAACGCGCCGCAGTGGCCCCCGATCAACGCGGAGACGGGCGAGGCGTTCCACCTCGAGATCCTGCCGCTCGTCGGTCCCGCCACCGTCCTCCTGATCCTGTCCTCGTTCACGTGCCAGTTCGCCGTGTGGGCGATCCGGCGCGGGGACCGAACCGCCTTCCTGCGCAACATCGGCGTCACGTTCGCGATCGGCGTGACGTTCCTGATCATGCAGGCCATCGACTACACGCTCCTGTACGGCGAGGGCATCACGCTCGGGTCCGGGACGTTCGGGACGACCTACTTCACGCTCACCGGGTTCCATGGCGCGCACGTGTTCGGTGGCGCGATCATGCTCGGCGTCGTGCTCTATCGAGGCCTGGCTGGCCAGTTCTCGGCGCGCCATCACGACGCGGTCGAGGCCGTGTCGCTGTACTGGCACTTCGTCGACGTCGTCTGGATCCTGCTGTTCTCGCTCCTCTACCTGTTGCCCGGCAAGTCGCCGGCGGGGGTTTGACCGTGCATCCCCTCCGCCACCCGCGCAACGCGATCGTCGTCGGACTGATGTTCTCGCTCATCGGCGTCGTTTACTGGTTCGCGCAGTACAGCGCGAACTTCCATGCCGACATCGCGGGAGTCACGCTGCTGCTCCTGTTGGGGGTGGCCGTCAGCATCATGGCCTACGTCCTGATCGCCGGCTCCCCGAACGACTGATCCTCGTCGATGTTCGAGGACCTCTGGAACGGCATCCTGGAGCTGACGAGCAAGTTCGTCATCCCCGACTGGGGCTCCGTCATCGCGATGCTGCCCGTCCTGGTGTTCGCCGGCGCGATCGTGATCATCGCGATCCTGTTCCTGAACATCTGGCGGCACCCGAAGCCGCGCGTCGGCAGGGTCAAGGTCCAACCGGTCCCGCCCGCCGGCGTGCACATGCCAGGCCCGTCGTGGGCCCCGCCGCTCGCCGCCCTCGGCGCGTTCATGCTGTTCCTCGGGCTCGTCTTCGGCGGCCCGTTGTTGATCGTCGGCGCGATCGGGCTCACGGTGACGCTGCTGTACTGGCTGGTCGAGGCCGTCCGCCTCTACGACCACGACCTCGGGTCGACCGTCCCGGCACTCCCCGAGGTCGCTCACACCGGCCCGCCTGCCGGTGTCCATATGCCGGGTCCGTCGTTCCTGCCGTTCCTCGCCGCGCTCGGGGCCGCGTTGCTCTTCCTCGGGCTGGTGTTCGGCGGTTGGATCCTGGCCGCGGGCGTGATCGCGCTGATCCTCACGCTGGTGGGGTGGATGGGTGCCGCGCGGGCGGAGTACGAGAACACCGTCGAGGCCGATGAGACCGGGCATCTCGAGAACATCCCCGAGCCCCGGACGCCGAAGGTCCTGCTGTCCGGGCTTGCGATCATGCTCGTCGCCGCCTTCGTCATCCAGATCGGATGGATCCCGCCCGCCTCGGGCGAGGAGGCGTCTCCGGCACCTGGGGCGTCGGGCGCGCCGGTCGAGCCAGGTGGACCTGGTGAACCCGGCACCTCACCCGTCGCCGGTGCGAAGCCGACCGTCCACGCCAAGGACATCCAGTTCGTCGACCAGACGTTCCAGGCGCCCGCCAACACGGCATTCGAGCTCGACTTCGTCAACGAGGACGCCGGGATCCCCCACAACATCGAGATCAAGGACGGTGGGGGGAACGTCATCTTCAAGGGCGACATCGTCACCGGGGTCAAGACCGCCACCTATAAGGTCCCGTCGCTCGCCCCGGGCCAGTACCCCTACCTCTGCACGGTCCACCCGACGATGACGGGGACCGCGACCGTCCAGTAGCCGCTGATCCGCGGGTCCATCACGTCGCGTCGCCTGATCCTCGTCGCTCTCGCCATCGCGGTCGCCACGACCGCCGGTGTGTGGTGGTTCGTCAACGGCAACTCGTCCGAGGGCCACGCCGCCGTCGGTGACGTCGCACCGCCGATCGTCGGCACCACGCTCGACGGCCAGCCGTTCGACCTTGCGTCGCTGCGTGGCCGCCCGGTCGTCGTCAATTTCTGGGGTCCCTCATGCATCCCGTGTCGGGACGAATTCCCGGAGTTCCTGCGTGAGCTCGACGCCCACAGCGCTGACGGCCTCGCGATCGTCGGTGTCCTGACCGACGATCCGCCCGAGCCCGCCCGGCAGTTCGTGGCCGACTACGGCGCGACATGGCCGACCGTCATCGACCCGAACGAGTCGCTCAAGCGTGCGTACCGCGTCGTCGGGCGACCGTTCACCTGGTTCATCGACCGCTCGGGCGTCATCCGCTCGCGCCAGATCGGGGGACCGATGACCGACGAGGAATTCGAGCGTCACTACGACAAGATCCGCTGACGTGGCGAGCGTCGCCACGGGAGATCCCGCGGTCGTCGTGGATGACGTCGCGAAACGCTACGGCGGCCGGTCCGTCGTCGACGGTGTCTCGCTCGAGGTGCGCCGAGGCCAGGTCGTCGCGCTGCTCGGACCCAATGGAGCGGGCAAGACGACGACGGTCGAGATGATCGAGGGTTACCGACGTCCGGACACGGGATCCGTGCGGGTGCTGGGCACCGATCCCTGGGGCGCGAGTCGGGCACATCGCGCGCGGGTCGGCCTGATGCTCCAGTCGGGTGGGTTCGACATGCGGGCACGACCCGCGGAGACGCTTCGGCAGTACGCGGCGTTCCATGGGGACCCCGTTTCGCCGGACGACCTGCTCGACGAGCTTGGGCTGCGGGCGGTGGCTCGGACGCCGTATCGGCGGCTGTCGGGCGGGGAGCGGCAGCGTTTCGCGTTCGCGGTCGCGCTCGTCGGCCGACCCGAGGTCCTCATCCTCGACGAACCGACAGCCGGGCTGGACCCGGAGGCCCGAGCGGTGGTGAGACGCAGGATCGAAGCGGCGCGCGGCGAAGGTCGCGCGATCCTGCTGACAAGCCACGAGCTTCCGGATGTCGAGCGATTGGCTGACCGGATCTACATCCTGGTCGCTGGGCGGATCGTGGCGAGCGGTTCGGCCTCCGAGCTCGCCGCCGCGCGCACGCTGACACTCCGCTTCGGACTCGACCGATCGCTCGATCCGGGTGGCGTCGAGGCCCTCGCTCGTGTGCTCGGCTGCCGCGTCCTGCCGGGCGGACCCACCGGCGGCTATGAGGTCGCGGACGTCCCGCCGACGCCGGCGCTCGTCGCGGCGCTCGCGTCGTGGTGCGCCGACGCGGGCCGCCTCATCCTTTGGTCACAGACGTCAGGCGGCACCCTCGAAGATACGTACCTCGGTCTCGTCGCGCCGGGTCGCGGCGAACAGCCCGAGAGGCCGCGATGAGCCGTCCGGCGTCGTTCGGGCGGGTCGTGGCCGCGCAGGCGGCGGTCGAAGGGCGCCTCACGCTCCGGCGGGGGGAGAACCTGCTCGCCATGATCATCCTGCCCGCCGCCGCACTCTGGTTCCTCGGCTCCCTCCCCGGCACGAACCGGTCGATCGACTCGATCCTCCCGGGCGTGCTCGCGCTCGCACTCGTCGCGAGTGGCCTGGTCAACGTCGCGATCGCGACGGGTTTCGAGCGCGGATACGGCGTGCTCAAGCGTCTTGGTGGCTCGCCCCTCGGGCGCGATGGGCTGCTGGTCGCGAAGCTCGGGGTCGTCGCGGTGGTCGGTGTCGCGCAGGTGATCGTGCTCTGCGCGCTGGCGCTCGCGCTGGGGTTCCGTCCCGGGCCCGACGCCTCCCCGCTCGCGCTCGTCGCTGGTATCGCGATCGGGACCGCGACGTTCTCCGCACTCGGGCTGCTCCTCGCAGGCACGCTCCGGGCCGAGGCGACGCTCGTCGTCGCGAACGTCCTGTTCCTCGTCGCGCTGGTGCTCGGCGGCGTCCTCGTCCCGCTCACCGATCTTCCGGCGGCGCTGCAGACGGTCGCGCTGCTCTCGCCGGTCGGGGCGCTCGCTGAGGTGTTCCGTTACGCCCTCGGCTTCGGCAGCGGCTTCTGGCAAAGCGTCGCGATCGTCGCCGTGTGGGGGTTCGGCGCGGCGGTCGCGACGGCGCGCTTCTTCCGCTGGGAGTGACGGCGCCTTCGCGGTAGGGCTGGCCGTATCCGTGAACGTTCCGCGCCCTTGGATACTCATTGAGGTCGACGCTGCCACCCTGGCACCGTCGCTACCTGAGGGAGTCCCGTGCGGGATCTCGTGGAACGAGCCCAGAACGGCGATCACGAGGCATTCGGTGCGCTGGTCGGCCTGATCAGCGACCGACTGTACGGGCTGGCTGCCCGGATCCTGCGCGACAGCGACCTCGCCGAGGATGCCCTGCAGGGCGCTCTCATCAACGCGTGGCGCCAACTCCCGAATCTCCGGGACCCCGACCGCTTCGACGCGTGGGTCCGCAAGGTGCTGGTCCATGCCTGCTACGCCGAGGCCAGGCGTCGTCGGTCGTGGGCGGCCAACGTTCGGGTCCTGCCGGTCGACGGGCCGGCGGGCGCCGATGACATCGTCACCATCGATGATCGCGACCAGCTCGACCGCGCCTTCCGGCGCCTGAGCGTCGAGCAGCGCGCGGTCTTCGTGCTGCACCACCACGAGGGCCGATCCCTCGTCGAGATCGCCGACACGCTCGGCATCCCGGCTGGGACGGCCCGCTCGCGATTGCATTACGCGACGCGGGTCCTGCGCGCAGCCATCGCGGCCGACGCAGAACCGCTCGCCCCGGAAGGGCGGCTGGCATGACGCACGAACGAGACTTCGACCGGATCGCTCAGGCCTGGCTGTCTGTCGCTCCGAACGAGGCGCCGGATCGCGTAGTCGCGGCCGTCCTCGAAGCCATCGAGACGACCCCGCAGGTGCGGCGGCCGTGGCGATGGTCCGCCTGGAGGCAGATCCGCATGTCACCCCGCACATTCGCGGTCGTCGGCACGTTGCTGCTGGCGCTCGTCATCGGCGGTTCGCTGCTCCTCAGGGAGAACGCGAACGTCGCCCATCCCAGTCCGTCGCCGTCGGCGGTGCCTGCCGACGTCGATCCATCCCTCCTGGCCGCGTGGGCCGGAGCGCCACACACCACGACCGGCATCGCGTACGCGCAAGGCTCCATCGTCCGTTCCAGCTTCCGGAAGGACGGCCTGTGGCAGATCAGCGGAGCAAGCGTCCCGACCGGGCTGACCTCGAGCATCACCACGACGGGTCCAGGTCGACTGACCCTGACCGTCAAGGACTCAAACCTGACGTGCCAGAAGGGCGACGTCGGCACCTACGACTTCGTCATCTCGCCCGGCAAGAAGCGTCTGACGCTCACCGTCGAGAATGATCCGTGCATGGCGCGGTCGATCGCCGCCGCGGGCGATTGGGTCCGCGTCGATTGCCGGACCGGGCCGCAGATCGCGGGGGGCGACAACGACTGTTACGGCGATCTGGAGGCTGGGACGTACCGGTCGCGAGCGGTCGACCTCCGGTTCGAGATCCTCGATCGCGAGCCCCCGATCGTCTACGGCGGGCTCACGTTCACGGTCCCGGACGGGTGGTCACACGTCGCCGACAACGCGACGCGCTTCTGGCTGATGCCGTCGGCGGAATATCCTCGGCTACACGATGGCGAAGCCCTCGATGGGCTGTACGTCTTCGGGCATCCCCAGGCTGCGTCGCAGGACGAGGGCTGTCCGATGGAGGCTGAGAAGGGCGTCGGGGTGACGCCGGCCGCGATCATGGCGTCGATAACGAGTCGGCCTTCGTTGAAGACGACTCCGCCGGAGCTGATCACGATCAACGGTCGGCCGGGACTCTGGACGGACATCCAGCTCGATCCCTCCTGGACGAAGAGCTGCGAGTGGCATGACGGAAGCCCGATCGCGCCGATCCTCTACGCGAACACGGGGCTGAGCGCCGTCGATGCAAACGCCCGGGAACGACTGATCGTGCTCGACATCGGGCACGGGGACGCCGTCGGGATCGAGATCTTCGCCGTCGACGCAGCTCGATGGGACTCCTACGTCACCGAGGCGATGCGGATCGTACAGAGCTTCGAGTTCGCTGAGCCTGCAGCATCGAACTGAACCTTTCCACCGACACGGACGCCATACCCTGTCGAGCACGACCACCCTGGACGTGCCGCACTCGAGGCGACCGTGGACCAGCGAGGACTCGTCGAGCGAGCGAGGCAGGGCGAGCATGACGCCTTCGCCGACCTCATCGACGGGCGCCTCGCGCGGCTGGACGCGGCCGCCCGCCTGATCCTCCGCGACGGCGAGCTCGCGCGCGACGCCGTCCAGGAGACGATGATCCGCGCTTGGCGCGACCTGCCCGGTCTCCGCGATCCGGACCGGTTCGACGCCTGGCTGCAGCGGCTGCTCGCCAATGCGTGTCTCGATCTCGTCCGGCGCCGCAAGCGGCGGGTGATCGAGGTCGAGCTCACGCCGATCGACGCACCATCCACGGTCGATATCGCGACCGGCCTCGCCGACCGCCAGCTGCTCGACCAGGCCCTTGCGGGGCTGGCACCCGGGCATCGGGCGGTCGTCGCGTTGCACTACTTGCTGGGGATGCCGTTGCCCGAGGTGGCGGCATCCCTGGGTATCCCGCTCGGGACGGCCAAGTCACGGCTCCACTACGCGCTCGCCGCGATGCGGATCAGCGTGACAGCCGAACCCGACACGGTGCCGGCGACGGTGGCAGGAGGACTGACATGACCTCGCCTCGACGGTTCGAGCAGGACATGCCGGTGCTCCTCGCCGAGCTGTACCTCGCCGGGACACCCGACTACCGAGATGACCTCGTCCGACTGGTCGCCGGCACTCGCCAGCGCCCCGCTTGGACGTTCCCAGGAAGGTGGCTTCCCATGGAGCTCACGACCGCGCGGGTCCCGACGACCCGCCTCCCGATGCGCCAGCTCGGTGTGCTGGCCGTGATCGCGATCCTCGTCGCGGCGATGCTCGCCGCGTACATCGGGACGCATCAGCAGAAGCTGCCGCCGCCATTCGGCGTGGCCCGTAACGGGGCGATGCTGTACGGGTCAGGCGGCGACATCTACCGACTGGATCCGGCTACCGGCCTCTCTACGGCCCTCGTGACCGGCCCAGAGACTGACCAGATCGCCATGTACTCCCGGGATGGGACAAGGTTCGCCTTCTTCCGTCAGACCGGGACGACGCCGACGACCTATCAGGTGGTCGTCGCGAACGCCGACGGCACCGGACAGCGAGTCATCTCGACCGACCCGATCACCTTCGACTACTCGATCAATTGGTCGGCCGACGGTCGATCGATCATCCTCGACGACATCCACGGGCACGTGACGCGCCTGGATACCGTCGGGAACGCACCGCCGGAGAAGATCAGCTATCCCGATGTCCGCGACATCATCGCCTTCCGTCCACCGGATGAAGGCGAGCTCTTGTTTCGGACCGTCACGGCCGACGGCTGGTCGCTGCGGATCATGGATACGGATGGGACGCGTCCCCGTCCGGTCTTCCCGTCGGGCGGCACAAGCCTGCGCGAGGACGACTACTCCGGGTACCAGTGGTCGCCGGACGGATCGAAGATCGCGTTCCGGATGCACCCCGACTTGTCCGACGAGTTCCGCATCTACATCGTGAACGCTGATGGCACCGGGCTCCACCGGCTGACCATGGAAACAGGGATCGAGTGCGAATGCGACATGTTCTGGTCGCCCGATAGCACGCAGATCGCATTCAACCGGTGGCGTTTCGACGCCTCCACTAGCGAATGGCGCGTCCGTCCAGTGGGGATCGTGTCGGTCGACGAGGGCATCGTCCGCGATATCGGCCCGCAGCCGGGGGATGAGGGGGCCGAATTCACCTTCTCCCCGGACGGCGCATCGATCATGTGGCTCCCTCGTCGATCGCCGGACAGTATCGGCACCACCAAGGACGAGCCTCTCCTGTTGGACGTCGCCGGCGGCAGCAGCCGGACGATCAGCGTCCCCGTCGACGCACCTCCCGACTGGCAGCGCCTGGCGCGCGACTGAACGCGACGCCATCGACGGAGGCTTTCAAGAACCGTTCCCGCCACGGTGACGCCATAGGCTGTGAGGGCGACCTTCCGGTCGCATCACAGCCGAGGCGACCGTGGACCAGCGAGGGCTTGTCGAGCGAGCGAGGAAGGGCGATCACGACGCCTTCTCCGAGCTCGCTCGAGCGGCCGTCGTGCGGCTGGACCAGGCGGCGCGCCTCATCCTCCGGGACCCGGAACTCGCACGCGACGCGGTCCAGGACGGGCTGATCCGAGCTTGGCGCGACCTGCCTGGACTTCGTGATCCGGACAGGTTCGACGCCTGGCTCCATCGCCTTACCGTCAATGCCTGCCTCGATCTCGCGCGGCGCCGCCGGCGGCGGCCCATCGAGGTCGAGCTCACGCCGATCGACCATCCCTCGACCGTGGACGCTACGGCCGTCATCGGCCAACGCGACCTCATCGAGAACGTCCTGCGATCGCTCGACCCGAACGGCCGGGCGATCGTGGTCCTGCACTACTACCTGGGCATGCCGCTGACTGAGGTCGCGGCCACGCTCGGGATCCCTGTCGGCACCGTGAAATCGCGGTTGCATCGCGCCCTCGGCGACATGCGCCACGCCATCAGAGACGTGACCGACCAGCCCCATCCAGCGACCGTCCCCGGAGGGCAGCTCGCATGACGACGGAGCAGCGCCTCGAGCGCGACCTCCCCTCCCACTTGGGTGACATCGCGATGGGCTCCTATCCCCAGTACATCGATGACGTCCTCTCGATCACGGCCCAGCGCCGCCAGCGACCGGGTTGGACGTTCCCCGAAAGGTGGCTTCCTATGGACATCACGACGACAAGGGTCCCAGCGACTCGTCTGCCCTGGCGCCAGCTCGGTGTGCTGGCCCTCCTGCTGATCCTCATCGCCGGCGCACTCGCCGTGTACGTCGGCTCGCAGCAGCCGCGGCTGCCGGCGCCGTTCGGCCTGGCCGCCAACGGGAAGATCCTCTTCACCGAGGGCGGCGACATCGTCGTTGCGGACCCGGTGAACGGTGAGTCGGCGACGATCGTCACCGGTCCCGAGACCGATCGCTTTCCCGTCTGGTCACCCGACGGCACGAAGATCGCATTCGAGCGAAAGGCGAGGACTGGTGGCCCCGGCCACCTGTTCGTCGCCCTCCAGGATGGCCAGGGTCTCACGCAGCTGACCCGGGAGCCGCTTCGCGGACTGGACGCCTGGAGCTTCTCCCCGGATGGACGCTCACTGACCGCCTTGGTGGGCGATGAGGACCCATCGATCCTCGTCATCCCTACCGACGGGTCGGGCGAGGCGAGGATCTTCGACGTTCCCGCGACACGCGAGGACTCACCGCCGCAGTTCCGGCCAGACGGCACCGAGATCATGTTCATCGGCGTCGAGCCCGGAGCGGACAGCCGAGGGGTCTTCGGCCTCGATCCGGCGACCGGCACGACGAGGGCGATCATCACGGCGCCGGAGTCACGGGATATCAGCGGAGCCGCGTGGTCGCCGGACGGATCGATGATCAGCTACAACATGCACGACACGACCGCGGAGGGGTTCTCGAACCGCGTCCATGTCGTGTCGTCGGATGGCTCTGGCGATATCCCCGTGGACACCGATCGCCTCACGATCGGAGACTGGGGAGGTCTGTGGTCGAACGACGGCACCCGGCTCATCATCCAGCGCTTCTACGACGACGACACGACCCACAGCGCGATCGTCCCGGTCGATCGCTCGAACGCCGGTATCGTGCTCGAATGTCCGCCAGGCGGGGCGCTTGGCGACTGTTCGGCCGATTGGACCTGGTCCCCTGACGACAGCATGCTCATCGGCTCTCGCCAGTCGACGGCCACCCAGTTCATCGCGGATTCCCAGACCGGTCGGATCCGGCCGGCGCCGTGGAAGGCGTCGGGTTCTCCGGCGTGGCAGCGCGTCGCGCGCTGAAAGGGGTCCGAGTCGTCGCCACATCGAAGTGGGAACCATTGCCGGCCACGCCAGCGCCGTAGGCTAGCGAGCACGGCCACCATGGTCGTGCCGCTGACCGAGAGGCGACCGTGGACCGATCGGAACTCGTGGAGCGAGCTCGAGGAGGCGACCGGCACGCCTTCGCCGAGCTCATCCGCGTCTCCGGCGCGCGCCTGGATGCCACGGCCCGCCTCATCCTTCGCGACCCGGAACTCGCCCAGGACGCCGTCCAGGAGACCCTGATCCGGGCGTGGCGCAGCCTGCCGGGGCTGCGTGATCCCGAGACGTTCGACCACTGGCTGCACAGCCTCGTGGCGCACGCCTGCATCGACCTTGCCCGCAAGCGCCGGCGCCGCGTCGTCGAGGTCGAGCTGACCCCGATCCACTTCAGCGAAGCGCTCGACCACGCCGGTGAGGTCGCCGACCGCGACCTCCTCGACCGCGCCCTCGCTCGCCTCGAGCCGGAGGCACGGGCCGTCGTGGTCCTGCACTTCTATCTCGATCTTCCGTTGCCGCGGGTCGCCCGGATGCTCGGCATCCCGGACGGCACCGCGAAATCGCGCCTCCATCGGTCCCTCGGGATCCTTCGATCCTCGATGGCGATCGATGACGTCACGTCCCCGACCGCGGCCGGAGGGCCGATCTCATGACGATGGATCGATCCGCCCGCGTCGATCGGGCGCTGCCCGAGCTGTTCGATCAGCTCGCCGAGGCGCGAGTACCTGATTATCTCGAGGCCGCCATCGAGCGCGCCTCGTCACGACCGCAGCGTCCAGCTTGGACGTTCGCAGGAAGGTGGCTCCCTGTGGAACTCACGTCAGCGCGGGTCGCGACGACCCGTGGACCGATGCGCGCACTCGGCGCGCTTTTCCTGATCGCGATCCTTGTCGTGACGGCCCTCGTCGTCTATGTCGGAACGCACCAGACACACCTGCCCGCTCCGTTCGGGTTGGCGGCGAACGGCCTCATCGCTTACGTGACGCCAAGTGGCGACATCGCCGTCGCCGATCCGGAGAGCGGCGCGACCGAGGTCCTCGTCGCCGACACGGAGCCGGACCGGGCTCCAGCGTTCTCGCTCGACGGGACGCGCGTCGCCTATCAACGGACAGACGCAGACGGTACCAAGCTCATGGTCGTCGACCTGGAGCGGCGCACTCCGACGCAGGTCGCCGTCATTCCCGGCCCGACCGATTCGATCCAGTGGTCCCCGGATGGTACGAAGCTCGCGCTGCTCTCGAGCGGGCACGTCTGGGTCGCGAACGCCGACGGCTCAGGCGCCGAGGCACTCAAGCTCGGATTCAGCCCCGAGGCGGAGATCGAATGGCGCCCACCGGACGGCGCAGAGCTGGCCGTCCGCGGTATCCACGACGGCAAGGCCGGATTGTTCCTTGTGCGTCCCGACGGCTCGGACGTCGACGCGATCACGCCCCTCGACGGATCCGATTTCGAATACCTCTGGGTCACGTGGGCACCCGACGGTTCGCGCCTCGCCTACAGCGATTACCCGGCAAGGGAGGTTCACATCCTCGACGTCGAGACGCGAACGGACACCAAGCTTGAGGGCGACACCGGGATCGGCCTGATGTTTCCCCGGTGGTCGCCGGATGGCTCGCGATTATCGGTGATGACCTGGCTGTCGGACGCGCCAGAGACCTTCCAGATCGGTGTCGTCCCTGCCGACGATCCGTCCCCGCACGTGACCCTTACCGGGCCGACGTTCGCGAAGGCCGTCCAGCACGACTGGGCTCCCGATGGGACGCTGATCCTCGCAGCGGAATGGGAATCGTCGACGCCCTGGCTGCTCGATCCAGCGGGAGGCCCGGGACGACGACCGAGCTGGAACGCCGCGTTCCCGGACTGGGTGGAGTGGCAGCGGCTGGCTCCATGATTCCTGAGCGCCCGGAACGATTCGGGTGATGACGGCGCCATAGGATGTCGAGCACGGCCACCTCGGTCGTGCCGACACCCTGAGGCGACCGTGGACCAGCGAGGACTCGTCGAGCGAGCGCAGGGAGGCGATCATGACGCCTTCTCGCTGCTTGCCACGGCGTCCATCGCGCGGCTGGATGCGGCCGCACGCCTGATCCTCCGCGATGGCGAGCTCGCGCGAGACGCCGTCCAGGAGGCGATGGTCCGGAGCTGGCGGGACCTGCCGACGTTGCGCGACGTCGACCGGTTCGACGCCTGGCTCCATCGACTCCTCGTCAACGCCTGTCTTGACATCGTGCGGCGCCGGAAGCGGCGCGCCATCGAGGTCGAGCTCACTCCGATCCACATCCCGACGACAGGCGACTTCACGTCGGCCGTCGTCGATCGCGACCTCCTCGATCGCGGCCTTCGGGCACTCGAGCCCAGCTGGCGCGCGATCGTGGTGCTCCACTACTTCCTCGGGATGCCGCTCCCGGAAGTCGCCTCCGCACTCGGCATCCCACTCGGCACGGCCAAGTCGCGGCTGCATCGCGCGATCGGTCTCCTCCGGCTGACCGTCGAGGGCGATGCCGTCGTCGAGACGACGACGGTGCCCGAAGGGCGGCTGGCATGACCCCGATCGACGCCTTCGAACGGCATCTGCCGTCGGCGCTCACTGATCTCGCAGCGCCCGCCACCCCCGATTACCTGACCGACATCCTCGGGCGGACCGCCGCCACGCGGCAGCGACCCGCCTGGGCCTCCCTCGAAAGGTGGCTTCCCGTGGAACTCACGACGGCGCGGGTGCCTACGACCCGCCTCCCGATGCGCCAGCTTGGTGTGCTCGCGCTCATCGCGCTCCTGCTCGCAGCGGCACTTGCCGTCTACGTGGGAACGCATCAGCAGCGACTTCCGGCTCCGTTCGGGCCGGCGGCCAACGGCCTGATCCCATTCGAGCAGGCCGGCGACATCTATCTGGGCGACCTCGCGACGGGCCAGACTCGGCTGATCGTCGGCGGACCGGAACATGACTGGGGAGCGTCGTTCTCGTACGACGGCACGCAGCTCGGTTTCATCCGTGACGTTCCAGGTGCGGGCGGCAGTACCGATGCCGACATCTACGTCGTACGGCCGGACGGCTCGGGGCTCCGAAAGGTGAATCCGAAGCCGATACAAGACATGACGTACGCGAACTACACGCCCGACGGGCGGATGGCCATCATCCAGCCCGGACAGCCGACCGGTGGATGCCGTGGTGTGACGATCTGCTCCGTGAATCAGCTGGAGATCCTCCCCACGTACGGGAACGAACCGATCCAACGCTTCCCGATGGCTGACGGCATCATCGAGATCACGTGGCGTCCACCCGACGGCCGCCAGATCCTGTACCTCGGCGTGAAGGACAGTAGATACGGCCTGTTCGTCATGGGCGCGGACGGGTCCGATCCTCACGCCATCGGCCCGCTCGAAGACGGGCCGATCCCGGTCTCGATTTCGGCAACTTCGTGTACTCGGCTGACGGCAACCGGATCTTCTTCCAGAAGTGGACGGATGACGCGAGCGCCGGAGATCCAGGTTGCTGCCAGATGTACGCGATGAACGCGGATGGGAGTGACTACCACGAGTTCATCGAGAACCCCGGTACGGCGTGGGACGGTGTCGCGCACGTGTCGCCCGACGGGACCAGGATCGCGTTCTGGCATCACCCGAACGTCGGACCGACAAACGGCATCGCGGTGATCCGCGCCGACGGCACAGGCCCGATCGTCCAGACAGGACCGGTCCTGTCGAGTACAGCGCACTTCTGGTGGTCGCCCGACTCGTCGAAGATCCTGATGCACGCGGACGACAGCACCGTCACGAATGCCTACGTCCTCGACCCGAACGGCGGGGACTGGACCACGGTCCCTTGGAAGTCGGGGCCCGACATCGATTGGCAACGGGTCGCGCAGTGATCGGCGCTTGCCCCGAGTGATCGAGCGGTGAGGGGGGCCGCCGGTAGCGAGGACGGGGGCCGCCGGATGTCGAACGCGCCAGCTTGGTCGTCCCGACACAGGTCGTCGGAAAGGATGAACCCCGGGTTGGTCGGGACCCGGGGTTCAGGAAGAAGGCGTATTGGTTGCGGGGAAGGGATTCGAACCCTTGACCTTCGGGTTATGAGCCCGACGAGCTGCCGCTGCTCCACCCCGCGACCGCCAATGATAGGGACGGTCCCGATATCGGTCAAATGGAGGAGGCGGTGACGACGTCTCAAAGTCGTTCGGCGGTCAGCTCCGAAGCGCCCAGATCGGGCGGGGTGACGGTCGTCCGATCGCGCAGTCGACTCCCACCGACGAGCGTCGCGACGATCAGGGTGACGATCATCACCACGCTGAACGTATAGAAGGGCAGCAGGATGCTCTGCTCCGCGAGCATCCCGGTCGTCACCGACGCGACGATGAATCCGAGCGTACCGGCGGCGCCGAACAGCCCCTGCGCGGTCGACGAGCGCCCAGGGGGCGAATTCGCCGCAACGACCGAGTACAGTGCCGGGTTCAGGAACGCGAAACCGGTCGCTTCGACCAGGATGAGCGGCACGGCGAGCGCCGGGTCCGACATCAGCGTGTAGAGGACCCCCGTGACGGCGGGCAGGATCATCCCGATCACGATGAACGCGTATGACCCGCGCCGGTCGACCAGCCGGCCCGCAAAGGGCGAGAGCACCAGCACGGGCAACCCGAACATCGCGAACGTCAGACCGATCAGGGCGAGGTCGGCACCGAGCCCGCGCAGGAACAGGCTCCAGATCACCTCGTACGTGCCGCCCCCGTAGAAGCCGCCCGCGTTGAGGATGATGGCGGCGATCAGGCCACGGTTGAGGAGACGGGTCGGCGTCGCGGGCGCGGCCTGGCTGCCACCGGCGGCCGTGGCAGCGCGCTGCTCCGCAGCCAGGGCCGCTGCGGCTCGACCCTCGACGTACGGGGAGTCGGGCGGCATCGTCATCCGATCCGGGGATGGGGATGCTTCGGCCTTATGGGCAGGGCCCTGCTCACGCACGCGCAACGCGATCGCGACGGCGGCGACGATCGCGGCGACCGCGCTGAACACGAACACGAACGCGATGCCGCCGAAGCGTTCCGCTCCGAACGCGCCGATGGTCGGGCCGAGCAGGAGTCCGCCCATCTGGGCCGCCCCGTACAGCCCGAACGCTTCGCCGCGTCGATCCGTCGGTGTCGCATCGGTCAGGAAGCCGCGCGCCGCAGGGTCGTAGATGGCCGCGCCAAGGCCTGCGCCGGCGCGCAGCAGGAAGAAGGCCACGGGCCCCGTCCAGACCAACGGGAGCGCCCCGAAGACACCGGTCGCAACGAGCCCGATGACCATGAGCGGGACTCGGGCGGTTCGGTCGGCAAGCCACCCGAACACGGGCTCGCTGACGAGCCGCGCGGCGGGCCAGGCGGCGATCACCAGGCCGAGCGTGCTCAGGTCGACGCCCTGGTCGGCGAAATAGATCGGCAGGATCGGCAGCAAACCACCGAATCCGAGCCACACGATGAACTCGGCACCGAGCAGCGGGAGGATCGCGCCCCAGCGGTCGAGCCAGGCACGGAGACGGTCGAGCATGGACGCTAAAGCGTACCGGCCCGCAACCTGTCGGCGGCGATGTGTTGCCGGAAACATGCCGCCGCTACCTGCCTCGGTATACTCCCGGTTCCCCGTCCCCCCATCCGAGGTACGCCGCCGCGTGGACGTCATCACGGCCGAGGGCCTGATCAAGATCTACAAGACCCGCAAGCTCGAGGTCCGTGCGCTCGACGGACTCGACCTCGCCGTAGCGGAGGGCAGCGTCCTTGGACTGCTGGGACCGAACGGCGCGGGCAAGACGACGACAGTCCGCATCCTTGCGACGCTGCTCCGTCCGGATGCGGGCCACGCCACGGTCGCCGGTCTCGACGTCGTCCGAGACGCCCAGAAGATCCGGACGTTGATCGGGCTGTCGGGTCAGTACGCCGCTGTGGACGAGAACCTGACGGGGCGCGAGAACCTGTGGATGTTCGGGCGGCTGTACCAGCTGCCCAGCGATGTCGCGACGACGCGAGCCAAGGAGCTGCTCGAGCAGTTCGATCTTCTCGATGCCGGGGATCGCGTCGTGAAGACGTACTCCGGCGGGATGCGCCGCCGGCTCGATCTGGCGAGCGCGCTCATCGGTCGACCCCAGCTCCTGTTCCTGGACGAGCCGACGACCGGCCTCGATCCGCGCAGCCGCCTCGGGATGTGGGACGTGATCCGGTCGCTCGTACGCGAGGGGACGACGCTGCTCCTGACGACGCAGTACCTGGAGGAGGCCGACGAGCTCGCCGACACGATCGCGGTCGTCGACCACGGCCGGATCATCGCCTCAGGGACGGCCGACGAGCTCAAGGCGCAGGTCGGCGGCGAACGCATCGAGGTGATCGTGCACGACCGTGCGCGCATCGACGAGGCGCAGCGGCTCCTCGGCCAGATCGGCATCGGCGCCGCATCGCTCGACGAACACACACGTCGCGTCACCGTGCCGTCGGACGGGGGATCGAAGCGGCTCTCGACGGTCATCCGCGAGTTCGATGAGGCGGGCATCGTGATCGACGACATCGGGTTACGCCGACCGACGCTCGACGACGTCTTCCTCAGCCTGACGGGACACGTCGCCGAAGAAGATCCGACCGGGGAGGCCGCGGCATGACGGCGTCGACGGCCACGCGACCCGCAGCGGCGAGCGCGGGCTTCGGCTCGATGGTCCGCGATGGGCTGATCGTCATGTGGCGGAACCTCAAGCGGATCCCGCGCATCCCGGAGCTCGCGATCTTCGCGATCCTCCAGTCGATCATGTTCGTGGTCCTGTTCTCGGTCATCTTCGGGGGCGCGATCCCGATCCCCGGCGGCGGCAACTACAACGAGTTCCTGATCCCCGGCATCTTTGCCCAGACGATCGTCTTCGCCTGCGGGACGACGGCGATCGGCATCACCGACGACTCCCAGAAGGGGATCATCGACCGATTCCGCTCGCTGCCGATGGCCCGTTCGGCGTTCCTGTCAGGTCGATCCCTCGCGGACGTGATCTACAACGCGGGCATCATGGTCGTGCTCGTCGTGTCCGGCCTGTTCGTCGGCTGGACGGTGCGGACGGGCATCGGTGGCTTCGTCGCCGGTATCGCACTCCTCCTGTTGTTCGCGTTCGCGATGTCGTGGCTCGGCATCTTCCTCGGGCTCAACGTGCCCACCGTCGAGGTCGCCAACCAGGTGATCTTCACGGTCCTCTTCCCGATCACGTTCATCTCGAACGTCTTCGTCCCGCCCCAGACGCTGCCGGAGTGGATCCAGCCGATCGCGGAGTGGAACCCGACGAGCACGCTGACGGCGTCGCTTCGCGACCTGTGGGGAAACCCGAACCCCTATGCGACGGGAAGCTTCCCGTCGGAGAACCCCGTCCTCGTGACGCTCGTGTGGATCGGGCTGATCCTCGCCGTCTTCGGCCCGCTTGCGGTCCGCCGATACCGAAGCCTCAACCGCTAGCGAGTCTCGACTGCTGGCTGTGCCGACCTCGGCGGCCGCTGGGTCCCACCTTCAGCCGGTGTTCTGCAGGCCGGCTGCGACGCCGTTGACGGACAGCTGCACCAGCCGGCGATGAAGCTCACGGTCCGGGTCGTCGGGCGGCAAGGCGCGCAGGCGGCGGAGTAGCCGGACCTGTACCTCGGAGAGGGCGTCGACGTACGGGTTGCGTAGCGCGATCGACCGCTGGAGGACCGGCGCTCCGTCGAGCAGCCGTTCTCGGCCGGTGATCCGGAGCAACCAGGTCACGGTCCGGTGGTACTCGGCCTCGATCGTCGTCCACCAGCGCTCGGCGTCCGACCCGCTCGTCAGCGACGCATACCGGCGCCCGATGCCCATGTCGGCCTTGGCCAGGATCATCTCGGCGTTATCGATGACCGACGCGAGGAACGGCCACGACCGATAGAGTCGGGCGAACTCGCCGATCCCCTGGTCCCCGTGCGACGCCGCGTAGGCTTCGAGGGCGGCCCCAAGGCCATACCAGCCCGGAAGATTGATGCGCGACTGCGACCACGCGAACGTCCAGGGGATGGCGCGAAGCGAGTCGATCGGTGGCGCGTCGTCGGGATCGGCGCCGGCGCGGCCGCGGGCCGCGGGGCGTGACCCCAGCCTGAGGTCCGAGAGCTCGGCGATCGGCGTGATCTGGCGGAAGAACGTCGCGAACCCCGGGTCGTCATGGACGAGCGCCCGGTACGCAGCGCGGGCAGTCACCGAGAGCTCGCTCATCATCTCCCGACCGGCCTCGACCGCCGCCGCGGCCGCGGCATCGTGCTCCGGCGTGGACGCGATCAGGACGGCGCCCGTCAGTTGCTCCAGGTGGCGCTTGGCGATCGCCGGGTCGCCGTAGTTCGCGAAGATCACCTCGCCCTGCTCGGTCAGCTTGAGCCGCCCATCGACGGACCCAGGTGCACCCCCGACGATCGCCCGGTTCGCCGGGCCGCCGCCGCGTCCGATCGCGCCGCCGCGCCCATGGAAGAGCGTCAGCTCGACGCCGTGCGAGCGCGACGTCTCGACGAGGGCGGCCTGTGCCTGATGCAGCATCCACGCGGCCGCGAGGAATCCGGACTCCTTGTTCGAGTCGGAGTATCCGAGCATCACCTCCTGGCGGTCGCCACGCCGCGCGACGTGCGCCCGATAGCCCGCGTCGCCGAGGACGGCGTCCAGGAGTGGACCGGCGGAAGTCAGCGCGTCGGACGATTCGAACAGGGGCACGACATCGATGTCGGTCGTCGCTCGCGCTGCGGCGGCGAGTGCAAGGACGTCCGTGACGTCCCGCGGCTCGTCCGTGAACGACACGATGACCCGGCGGACCGACTCGGGGCCGTACCGGCGCTGCCCCTCCCCGATGGACCGGAACGTCGCGAGCACCTCGGCGGTCGTGACCCCCGGTGCGACGTCGGCCGCGACATCGCCGCCGCTCTCGAGCGTTGCGAGCGCCGCGCGGTGGACCGCGCTGTGCTGCCGGACCTCGAGCGATGCGAGGTGGAACCCGAACGTCGCCAGCTGCCAGCGAAGCTCGGCGACCTCACCCCAGGCGACCCGTCCCATCCCGTCGACCTCGAGCGCCTCCTGGATCTCGCGTAGCTCGACGTCGAGAGCGCCCGGACCGTCGTAGGCGCCGGCGCGCGGACCGGCCTCGCCGGTCAGCACCGCGCGCGTCCTACGCAGTCGCTCGGCGATGAACCCGAACCGCTGCCGATACGGCTCGTCGGGGAAGCGCCGACGTAGCTGACGGTCGATCTCCAAAAGCTCCTCGGCGTCGCGAGCGAGGCGGGTAGCCAATGGCTTCGCGAGACGGTCGTGCGGCGTCGTGGCTGCCTCGGTCTGCATGAGCCGCAGGGCGACGGCCTCGTAGCCGTGGAGGACGTGATCGGCCTGGATCCTCAGCGTGTGACCGGTCAGGTCGGACGTGACCGCCGGATTGCCGTCGCGGTCGCCGCCGATCCACGACCCGAACCGGAGGAATGCCGGCGTCCGCGGGGTGCGAACGCCGGAATCCGCGTCCAGCGTCGCGTCGATCCCGCGGTAGAGCCGCGGCACGAGCTGGAACAAGGTGGCATCGAAGACGGCCATCGCGGTCCGGACCTCGTCGAGCGGTTCGGGCTTGACGCTTCGGAGGTCCGAGGTGCGCCAGAGGACGGTGATCTCCTCGCGCAGGCGACGCCGGATCTCGCGGTCCTCCGACGGGGTAAGGCGTGGATCGTCGAGGCGCTCCAGGAGCACCGCGCACCGACGCAGCGCGACGAGGGTCGTGCGGCGACGTGCCTCGGTCGGGTGGGCCGTCAGGACCGGCGTGATCCGAAGCCTGCCAAGCATGGCGTCGATGTCGGCGTCGGACCGACCGCGCCGCCGAAGCCGTGCGACGGCCTCCGCGACCGAGTCATCCAGCAGGCCGTCCCGTGCGGCGCGCTCCCGGCGACGAAGTGCCCGGACCCGGGCGCGCGCCTCGGCCAGGTTGACGAGCTGGAAGTACAACGAGAACGCGGTGATGACCGCCTCGGCATCCTCGAGCTCGAGGGCGTCGAGCTCACCCTCGAGGCGCTCGCGGACGTCTGGCTGGTCGCTCCGCCGGAAGTCGATCGCGGCAAGTCGCAATCGCTCGACGAGGTCGTAGATGCCCTCGCCGGCCTGCTCCGTGATCACCTGGCCGAGCAACGAGCCGAGCAGCCGGATCTCGAGGGCAAGCGGGTCACGGGCGTGGGCAGAACCGATGCTGGCCGGTTCCGCAGCCCGGGCCGACCGGGCCCGCTTCCCAGACGTGGTCATGCCACGACCCTTCGCCGCGACGGAACGACCGCTCGGTAGCGCAACCCAGCGACGACTCCGTCGCAACCTTGCTCGGGCTTTCGCGTTCCTACCCTTGTAAGGTGATGGGCGTGATGCAGCAGCGCGCGAGCGTGGACGAGCGTCGGCAGGGAGGTCCGGACGGGCGCCCGGCCGATGCCCCGCGCGGTCGACGCGAGACGGATCAGCTCGACCAGCTCCGCTTCATCCATCAGGTCGCGCGGCTCGCCACGACGGCGCGCACCTGGGACGAACTCCTGGAGACCGTCGTCGACGGCACGCGTGACGCGCTCCATGCCGATGTCTCCTCGCTGTACCTGCTCGACCGCGATGGAGCGTACCTGACGCTTGCGGCGACGAATGGTCTCGACCGGTTCCAGATCGGACGGGCTCGTGTGCCGTTCGGCGAGGGCGTGACCGGCTCGGTCGCGGAGAGCCAGCTCCCGTTCGTGATCCCCGACGTCAAGGAGGACCCGCGCTTCCTGTGGGTCCGCGGCATCGACCAGCGGCGGTTCGTGACGTCGATGCTGAGCGTTCCGCTGACCTGGCACGATCAGACCGTCGGGGTGCTCAACGTCCAGACCGAGCACCGCCGTGAGTTCAGCGCGTCCGATGTCGCGCAGCTCAGCGCTGTAGCCGACGTGCTTGCGGGGATCGTCGAGAAGGGCCGCCAGCAGACCGAGGCCGAGGCTCGGGTCGAGGCGCTCAAGGCGATCGACGAGGCCCGCAGCGAGCTCATCGCGCTGGTCACCCACGAGCTGCGAACGCCGCTCGCCGTCGTCCGCGCCTACACCGACCTGCTCGCGGAGGAACCCGCGCTCGAAGGGCGTCAGTCACGCGACGTCGAACGGCGGCGCACACGCGCGGAGTGGCGCGACGCCACCCTCGAACAGATCGAGCGGCTGGACCGACTCGTCGACTCGATCCTCGCGTCGGTCCGTGTCGTGCCCGACGATGCCGCGACCCTCGAACCGGTCGACGTCGAGGCGCTCGTCCGGGAGGTGCTTCATTCGCTGACTCCGCTGCTCGGGCGTCATGAGGTCGTCGCCGGCGGACCCGTCAGGCTCCACGCGCTCACCGATCCCTCGCGGCTGCGCCAGATCGTCGAGCACCTTGTCGAGAACGCCGTGAAGTACGCTCCGTCCGACACGATGATCCGGATCGATTGGGCCCTGGTCGAGGGGATCGTGCACCTCGGCGTGGCGGATGAAGGCCCGGGCATCCCCGATGAGTGGCGCGAGCGGATCTTCGAGCCCTACGCTCGGCGTGATACCCATACGGCGCGAGGGTCGGGCATCGGCCTGTACGCCGCGAAGCGGCTCGGCGAGTCGATGGGCTGCCATCTCTGGTGCGAACCGGCGCTCCCGCATGGCGCGCGCTTCGTCGTGGCCGTGCCGGCTGCTGCGGCGATCTGATCGATGGCGACCACGACGACCCGTCCGCTGCGCATCCTCGTCGTCGACGACGACCCGGCGATGGTCGGCGCGATCACCGCGCTCGTCGGCACCGAGGGGCACCAGGTGATCACCGCGTACGACGGGTTGACGGCGGTGAAGCGGTTCCGCGAAGAGCACCCGGATCTCGTGCTGCTCGATCTCGCGATGCCAGGACCGGACGGATTCTCGGTCGCAGGCCAGATGCGAGCCGTCGGACAGGCGCCGATCCTCGTGGTCTCGGGCGAAAGCGGCGAGGCGGCCAAGGTCCGGGCGCTGGGGATCGGGGCCGACGACTACCTGACGAAGCCGTTCGGCAAGGCCGAGTTGCTGGCGCGGATCGCCGCGGTGATGCGGCGGGTCGATCGCGCTGGTCCGGGTACCGGGCCCGCGGGCCCGCTCGAGGCTGGGGCCCTGGTCCTGGAGCCGGGACGGCATGAGGCCCGCGTCGGTGACCACGGACTCTCGCTCACGCCGACGGAGTTCCGTCTGCTCGAAGCGCTCGTCCGCGCCCAGGGCGACATCGTTCCCCACCTCCAACTGGCACGTGCCGGCTGGCCTGCCGAGACGGACCCGGACCTGCTCTGGCTGAAGCCGCATCTCGCGCGGCTCCGGGCGAAGGTCGACGAGGCTGGTGGGCCGCGCGTCGTCGCCGTCCGAGGCGTGGGCTATCGGATCGTGGGAGACGGGGAGAAGCGACCCGGCGCCTGACCGGCCGGTGGCCTCGCTAGACGGCGATCGAGACGCTAGACGGCGATCGAGACCGCGCGCCCCGTCGAATCGTGGGCGGCGTCTGCGCACGCGACGCGGCATCCGCGGGCATCGCGTCCGGCGATCGGGTTGAAGTGGAACCACGCCTCGCCGGTCTGCGCCAGTCGACAACCACACGAGGCACAGGTCACCGGAGCGCTCGCGCCATCACGCACGACGAGAGGCGTCTCCGCGTCGGGTCCGGACGGGTGGAGCATCGCGGTCACCTCCTCGCTCATCGGGGTCCCGGACGCATGCTCTGCCGTCCCAGGGAGACGTTTCCCCATCATCGTCGCGAGCCTATGCGCCCCGGACGGTGCCTTTCGGCACCGCGACGGATCCCGAAGGGTTGCAGGTCGGTATCGCCGGCTGCGGGCCCGAACGTGCCGCGAGCTCGTCGCGCCGGTCCTGCTCGAGCCGGCGCCACCGGACCTGTCCGCGTCATTCGCCGATGCGCCATCATCGCTCGATGACAGACGCCGCCACCGACCCGATCCAGTCCCCCGACGGGTATCGACGGATGCTCCTCGGCTACCTCGCCGAGGATGACCCGGCGCAGGTGCAGGCAGCGACGGTCGCTCGGCTCCGCGAGCTGGTCGCCGAAGCCGGCGGCGACCTCCGGACTCGCCCCGAACCCGCGGAATGGTCGGTCATCGAGTGCATCGGCCATCTGACCGATTCCGAAGTCGTGACGAGCGCGCGCGTCCGCTGGATCCTCGCCGAGGATGAGCCCCAGATCATCGGCTACGACCAGGATCTGTGGGTTGACGGCCTTCATCACGACCGGGACGACCCAGATGCGCTCATCGTGCTCTTCGACGCACTGCGCTCGGCCAACCTCGCGCTGCTGTCGACGCGCTCCGCGGCCGACCTCGAGCGGTTCGGCCGGCACAACGAGCGCGGTCCCGAGAGCTACGGGCTGATGATCCGCCTGACGGCGGGCCATGACCGGTTCCATGTCGCTCAAGCCGAGCGGGCCCTCGCGGCGGTCCGCGGCACGCCTCAGGCGGCGGTCGAGCGGCGATAGCGCTCCGCCAGGCGGCGGAGGTGGTCGACGAGCTCCGGTGGGTCAGTGACGACGAAGTCGGCGTCAAGCAGGCCGAGATACACCGCCATCATCTCGGGGCTGGTGGCACCAGCGTCGAGGAGGCACGATCGCTCGTCGATCGGCTCGACCGTCCCGATCCACGGTCCGACCCGCTCGCGGACCGTCTCGGCCGGCGCGTGGACCATGACGCGCGCCCGGAAACCCCAGCCTGAGCCGGTCACGCCGCGCGCAACGTACGCCGCGACATCCTCATCGGGCAGCGGGCGCGGTGTGAACGACGCCCCGAGCGGCAACCGTGGCTCGATCCGGTCGACCCGGAAGGTCCGCCACGCCTGTCGGTCGACATCCCACGCCACCAGGTACCAGCGCCGACCCCAATTGACCAGCCGGTACGGTTCGGCCTCGCGGCGCGTGGCGGCTCCCTCGCGGTCGAGATACGCGAATCGCAGGCGGACGTGGTCACGGCACGCGCCCGCGAGGAGCGTCAGGACAGCGGCATCGACGGTCGGCTCGCTTTCGCGGCCGGGGACGAGGACCGTGAACGCCTGGATCGCATTCACCCGTCGCCGGAGCCGCTCGGGCAGGACCTGCTCGAGCTTCCCAAGGGCGCGGAGCGCCGTCTCCTCGATCCCGGCGATCGCGCCGCCAGCCGACGTCCGCAGACCCACCGCCACGGCGATCGCCTCGTCGTCATCGAGCAGGAGCGGCGGGAGCACGGCGCCCGCCTCGAGCCGGTAACCACCCACCGACCCTCGGGTCGCGTGGACCGGGTAGCCGAGGGCTCGGAGCCGCTCGATGTCGTTCCGGACCGTCCGTGTCGTCACCTCGAGACGATCGGCGAGCTCGGCGCCGGTCCAGTCGCGCGGCGTCTGTAGCAGCGAGAGCAATCGAAGGAGTCGGGCGGAGGCGTCCATCAGGATCCGAAGTTAACGAACGATTAGGAACGAAACGTTCCTAATCACGCGCTATCGTAGCCGCCCAAGCAAGCACGGAGGGACCCAGTGACGTCAGCCCAGCAGACACCATTCGTGGACAAGCCGCCGATCGAGCTTCCGCATCCCGTACGGATGCGGATCCTGTTCATGGTCATGATCGGCGTCTTCCTCGCGGCGCTTGACCAGACGGTCGTCGGCACCGCGCTGCCGCGGATCATCACCGACCTCGGCGGCAACGACCTGTACACGTGGGCATTCACCGCCTACCTGCTCACGTCGACGATCAGCGGACCGCTCTACGGGAAGCTGTCGGACCTGTTCGGACGCCGGCCGATCTTCCTGTTCGGGATCGGGATCTTCATGGTGGGCTCGTTGCTGGCCGGCCTCTCCCAGGAGATGTGGCACCTGATCGGAGCCCGCGGCATCCAGGGTCTCGGCGCCGGCGCGCTGTTCCCGATCGCGCTCGCAGTCATCGGCGATCTCTTCTCCCCGTCCGAGCGCGGGCGATATCAAGGACTGTTCGGAGCGGTCTTCGGGCTGTCGGTGCTGATCGGCCCGGCCATCGGTGGATTGCTGACCGACACCGTCGGCTGGCCGTTCGTGTTCTTCTTCAACCTGCCGATCGGCGCGGTCGTGTTCTACGTGGTGTGGCGAAATCTGCCCTCGTATCACCTCGGGGGCGACAAGCCTGTCATCGACTACGTCGGCGCGGCCCTGTTCACCGCGGCGCTGGTCCCGATCCTCATCGGGCTCACGAACAAGCAGTCGGCCGATTGGACGGACCCGATCGTCGGTGGGCTGATCCTCGTCGGCCTCGTCATCGGGCTCGTCTTCCTCGTCGCCGAGTCGCGCGCGCGTGAACCCATCGTCCCGCTCGAGCTCTTCAGGATCCGCTCCTTCTCGATCTCGGTCGCCGCGTTCTTCCTCGCCTCGTTCGGGTTCCTCGCGGCGGTCGTGTTCCTGCCGCGTTGGTTCCAGGTCGTCAACGGCTCCTCGGCTACCGAGTCGGGCTATCAGATCCTCCCGCTCCTCGGCGGTCTGATCATCTCCGCCACGGCGTCCGGCCAACTCGTCGCGCGGACCGGGCGCTACAAGGCGCTGATCTTCGCCGCGCTGGTGACGATGGCTGCGGGGCTGTGGCTGTTGACGAACCTGCGCGCCGATACCCCGATCCCGCTCGTCTGGCTATGGATGTTCATCACCGGCATCGGCGTCGGTCCGTCGTTCGCGGTCTTCACGCTGGTCGTCCAGAACAGCGTCCCGATCCAACGGCTCGGGACGGCGACCAGCAACCTGACCTTCTTCCAGTCGGTCGGCGGCACGATCGGGCTCGCGATCACCGGCACGATCTTCGGGTCGACGCTCGCCGCGGAGGCGCCGCGGCAGCTGGTCGCGGCGGGCATCCCGCCGGACCTCGCGGCCGCCGGCGGCGGTCAGCTCGACGCCGCGACGGCCGTCGGAGATCTGGGAGCGGCGATCCTCGCCCAGGTCCCGGAAGCGTTCCGGGCCCAGGTCGAGCCGTTCATCCCGGCCATCGTCGATGCGATCCACCAGGCCGTCTCGATCGCGACCGCGAGCACGTTCTACGTGGGCGTCGCCGCGTCGCTGCTGGCGGCGCTCCTCGTCGCCGGACTCAAGGAGGTCCGGATGCGCGACGAACGACCCGTGACCGACAGTGGCCACGAACGAGTCGGCAACGACCATCCGGTGGCCGCGCCCGGCGCGTAACCCTCTTCCCGCGCGAAGCCTCGTGGTCCGCTGGGGAACGGACCGCGGGGCTTCGTCGTGTCAGGCGCGAATGGCGGCGCCGGACGTCACGCTGGCAGCGGGATCGAGGACGGCCTCGGATCGCTGGTCCGGAACGCCGACCGGCTCGACGAGCCACGTGTCGGCAGCGAGCGACTCGGACAGCACGAGACGCCGCGCGAGGCTCGATCCGATCGCGGCGTGATCCTGCAGCAGCCCGAACAGCTCGTCGAATCGATCGGTCCCGTCCTCGCGTGCGCGGATGGCTTCCGAGAGGCGCATGGTCCGGGCGCTGTCGGCGTGGACGGCCGCCACGTGCCGGCCGTTCGGGTCGTACAGGTACGCCCGACCACCGGTCATACCGGCCGCGAAGTTCGCCCCGATAGGGCCGAGGACGACGACGACGCCACCGGTCATGTACTCGCAGCCGTGGGCACCGATCCCCTCGACCACGGCCGACGCGCCGCTGTTGCGAACCGCGAAACGCATCCCGGCCCGACCGACGAGATGAAGGCGGCCGCCGGTCGCGCCGTAGAGCACCGTGTTGCCGGCGATCGCCTCTCCCGACGCCGCGACCGGAATCTCCGATCCCGGCCGGACGACGATCCGACCCCCTGATAGCCCCTTCGCCACGTAGTCGTTGGCCTGTCCGACGAGCGTCAGGTCGATGGCCGGCGACGCGAACGCCCCGAAGGATTGGCCCGCGGAGCCACGCACCTCGAGTCGAACGGGACCCCGCAGCTCGCCGCGCTCGACGGCGCCGGTCAGGCCGGCGCCGAACGAACGGTCGCCCGTCGACAAGCGCAGCCCCGAGGCCGTTACTGGACCCTGCCCCTCGAATGCGGCGGCCACCCGGACCTCGAGCGGCGAGGCTGGCGCATGCCGGGTCGCGCGCGCGGCGGACCCGGGGTCCGCCCGCCGAGCCGCAGTCGCGCCCCACGGCGCGGCGCCGACGACGGCGCGGAGCTCGGCAGCCGCCGCGCGTGACGGGCGAAGGGCGCGGCGGCTTTCGCCGATGATCTCGCCGACCGATGTCGCGCCGATCGCCGAGAATTCGCGCCGCAGGTCCTCCGCGATCGCGAGGAAGAAGGTCTCGACCATCTCGGGCGTCCCACGGAACTTGGCACGAAGGTCCTCGCGCTGGGTGGCGATCCCGGTCGGGCACGTATCGAGGTGACACTGGCGCGCCATGTCGCAGCCGATCGCGACGAGCGCCGACGTTCCGAACGCGAACTCCTCGGCACCGAGGAGCGCCGCGACGAGCAGGTCGCGCCCCGTCTGGAGACCGCCGTCGGTACGGAGTGCGACCCGGTCGCGCAGGTCGTTCCGGAGCAGCACCTGGTGGACCTCGGCCAGCCCGAACTCCCACGGTGCGCCGACGTGCTTGATCGACGACAGCGGCGAGGCACCGGTCCCGCCGGCGTGACCCGACAGATGGATGTACGACGCGCCCGCCTTGGCCACGCCTGCGGCGATCGTGCCGACACCTCGTGAGGCGACCAGCTTCACGCCGATCCGGGCGGTCGGATTGATCGCGCGCAGGTCGGCGATCAGCTGGGCGAGATCCTCGATCGAGTAGATGTCGTGGTGCGGCGGCGGGCTGATATAGCTCTGCCCCGCCTGGCCGCGACGGAGCGCGGCGATATACGCAGTCGCCTTCCGGCCGGGCAACTGACCGCCTTCGCCGGGCTTCGAGCCTTGGGCGATCTTGATCTCCAGTTGATCGGCCCGAGCGAGGTACGTCGCCGTGACCCCGAACCGCGCCGAGGCGACCTGCTTGATCCGCGCGTCGCGTCGACGCCCGTCGCTTCCCGGCGCATACCACGCCGCGTCCTCGCCACCCTCCCCCGTGTTCGCAGACCCGCCCGCCCGCTGGATCCCGATCGTGAGTGCCTGGTGCGCCTCGGGCGACAAGGCGCCGACGCTCATCGCCGACACGACGAACCGCCGCGCGATCGACCGCGCGCTCTCGACCTCCCCGACCGGAACCGGAGGTCCGAGCGGACGGATCCGGAGCTCGTCCCGCGGCGTTGCCGGTTCAGGCCGTCGGTCGAGGGCCGCCCCGTACCGTCCGAGCCCGTCGTCGGGCGAGGGATTTGCGTGGAGCGATGACGTCGCGCCCGACAGGAGCTGGATCTCGCTTGCGATCCGCGGCGCGAACAGGTGGGTCTCGCCATCGGCGCGGAAACGGGCGAAGCCTGGGTCACGGAGGCGCTGCTCGCGACCGGCCGCGGGTGGCGGCAGGGCGATCGCTGCGTCGCGGCGCCGCACGATCCGCTCGGCGATGTGCTCCAGCGTCGTTCGGCCGGGCCAAGCCGCAGCCGTCGGGAAGCACCGCTCGATCACGTCCGGAGCGAGGTCGACGGTATCGATCAACGACCCACCGATGTAGCTCGTGACGGCGCTGATGCCCATTCGGGCGAGCGTCTTGCGCACGCCAGCGACGAACGCGTCGACCGCGTTCTGCACGGCGACGGGCCTCGTCAGGTCCTCGGCGCCGCGCGTCCCGGCGACCTCGGCTGCAAGCTCGAGCGCGAGTCGCGGATGGACGGCGGTCGATCCGACGGCGAGGGCCATCGCGTTGGCGTGGACATCGAGGACGTCCGCGGCATCGGCGACGATATCCGTCCGCCCGCGCAGGCCTGCATCGGTGAGCGCCGTATGGACGGCGCCGATCGCCAGGACCGACGGGACCGGCAGTCGATCGATCGATAGCGAGGCGTCGCTGACGAGGAGGATCTCGACGCCACGCTGGCTCGCCTCGACCGCGTCGGCGGCGAGGCGCTCGAGTCGAGTCCCGAGCCCTTCGACGCCATCCGTCGCGCGCCACGTGGCATCAAGGACGCGGACGCGCCGCCCCCTCGCGAGGAGGACCTCGAGCAACCCGTCGAGGTCAGCGACGACCGGGCGATCGAGCCTGACGGTGCGAGGGGAACGCGGCGGGCCGCCAAGCAACGCGGGGCGCCGTCCGAGCTCGACCCGGAGATCCATCACGGCGCGTTCGCGGTCGGGATCGATCGCGGGGTTGGTGACCTGGGCGAACGCCTGCCGGAGGTGGTCGGCGATCGGTCGGTCGATACGACCGTGACCGGGCGTCGGGGTGTCGTCACCCATGCTCCAGAGCGGCTCGTGGCCCTCGAGGGCCATCGTCTTGATGTCAAGTCGTGCCTTCTCGGCGTCCAGCCCCGCGAGGTAGCGGACCGATGGCACCGTCGACGCGCGCCCTTCGATGACTGCCGTCGCTGCCTCGATGCTGTCGTCGTGGGTCGGCCGAGGTTCGTCGTGGATCGGCAGGTGGCGCAGGACGTGGGCTTTGGCATCGGTGTCCTCGAGGACGCTGCGGCGTCCCGGCTCGATCAGGAGCATCTCGCCGGGTCCGAGCCGCCCGCGCCGGACGGTCTCGGCCGCCTCGAACGGCACGGCGCCCGCCTCGGACGCGAGCGCGACGACCCCGTCCCTCGTGATGGCGAACGCCGCCGGGCGCAGGCCGTTGCGGTCGACGAGCGCACCGACCCGCCGACCATCGGAGAAGACGATCGCGGCAGGGCCGTCCCAGGGCGCGACCATCCCGGCCGTCCGGCGGCGGAGCGTCGCGACGTGCGGATGTGGCGCTCGGCGCAGCCCGACCGCCTCGGGGATCGCGGCGAGCAGTGCCGGCGCCAGGTCCCAACCGGTCGTCGTGAGGAGCTCGAGCCCTTCATCGAGGGACAGCGAGTCGGACCCGTCGGGCGACAGCAACGGTCCGGCATCGAGAAGCTCGGCCGCGAAGGGTGCGCCACCCCGGTCCCGCGTGCGTCCACGGATCTGCTCGCGGTTGCCTCGGACGGTATTGATCTCGCCGTTGTGGGCGATCGACCGGAACGGCTGGGCGAGCCTCCAGACGGGTGTCGTGTTCGTCGCGTACCGCTGATGGAAGACCGCATACCCGACGTCGAGGTCCTGGCGCAGGTCGGGGTACAGGTCCGGCAAGCGCGGACCGGCGACAAGGCCCTTGTAGACGACCGTCGAGCATGAGGACGATGGGATCGACATCCCCGCGAGGGCGCGTCCTGCGGACCGCGCCGCGCATTCGACCCGACGACGCGCGATCACGAGGCGGCGCTCGAACGTCCGGTCGCTGATCCCCTCCCGGCGCGGGATGACGGCCTGCGCGACGAATGGCTGCGATGCCGACGCCGTCGCACCGAGCGCGGCGGGATCGAACGGGACGTTCCGCCAGCGGAGGACCGGCAGGCCGGCGTCCGCGTAGACGCGCTCGAGCAGTCGCCGTGCGTTCGTGCGGCCCGCACGCGACCGCGGCAGGAACGCCATCACGACGCCGGGACGGCTCGTCCCGCCACCGGAGATGAGATCCACGAGCGACGGCGACAGCGGCAGCGCGACGCCCGCACCGTCGCTCGACTCCCCATCGGCACCGAACGCACCCCGATGCGCGAGGGCGGCGAGCCCCGCCAGCGCGAGCGGCAGCACACGCCGACCGCTTCGTCCTCCGGCGTCCGCGACGAACCCGACACCGCATGCGTCGTGCTCGAACCGGGCGTCGTAGAGCGGGGCTCGGCTGTCGCGTCGGTCGGTCGTGTCCATCGTCACGGCGTCTCCGAGAGGCGGTGGAGCGGCCGCTGCCCTGGCAGGACGGGGCCGCATGATGCGATGACGGGCGAAGGTGGCCGCGCCCGTCGGCGAGCTAGCTTTGGTAGGCGACCTCGCCATGGGTGGCGAGGTCGATTCCGATCTCCTCGTCGCGTGCCGAGACCCGGATACCGAGGATCAAATCGACGACCTTGACGATCAGGAACGTCGAGACGACCGCGTAAGCGACCGTCGCCGCGACGGCGATGAGCTGGGTGGCAAGCTGCCCGACGTTCCCCTCGAGGAGGCCGGTGTACGCCTCCTGGATGGCCGCCGTCGCAAAGATGCCGGTCGCGATCGCCCCGAACATCCCGCCCACGCCATGCACGGCGAACACATCGAGGGCGTCGTCGATCTTGAGGCGCGAGCGGAGCAGCGTCGCGCTGTAGCAGAGCCCGCCGACGATGAGTCCGATGACGAGCGCGCCGCCGACCCCGACGAAGCCCGACGCCGGAGTGATCGCCACGAGGCCGGCGACGGCCCCGCACGCTGCTCCGACGACGCTGACCTTGCCCTTGTGCAGGTAGCTCGCGAACACCCAGGTGATGGTGGCTGCCGCGGCGGCCGTATTCGTCACCATGAACGCGCTCGCCGCGATGCCGTTGGCGGCCGTGGCAGACCCGGCGTTGAAACCGAACCAGCCGAACCACAGGAGACCCGCGCCGAGCACGGTCATCGGGACGTCGTGCGGCTCCATCGGCTCCCCGTTGACGGCCCGCCGGCCGATGAGGAGGGCGACGATGAGGGCCGAGACCCCAGAGCTGATGTGGACGACCGTGCCGCCGGCGAAGTCGAGCGCGCCGAGCTTGTACAGCCAGCCATCGACGGACCAGACCCAATGGGCCAACGGCGAGTACACGAGGATCGACCACAGGATCGTGAACAGCACGAACGCGCCGAACCGCTTGCGCTCGGCGAACGCGCCGGTGATGAGCGCCGGCGTGATCGCCGCGAACATCAGCTGGAACGCGGCGAACAGCACGAACGGGACGGTGGTCGCGTAGGTCGTCGACGGCTCGAGACCGACCCCGGAGAACAGGACGTGATCGAGGCCGCCGACCAGCCCGAGCCCGCCGACGTCCGTCCCGAACGCGAGCGAGAAACCGACGATGACCCAGACGACGCTGACGAGGGCGAGCCCGAAGAAGCTATGCATGATCGTCGAGAGGACGTTCTTCCGGCGGACGAGGCCCCCGTAGAACAGCGCAAGCCCCGGCAGCATGATCATCACCAGGGCCGTCGACATCAAGAGCCACGCGGTATCGCCCGTGTTCATGTATCCCTCCCGGCGCCATCGCGACACCCGATCCGACGGGTGTGGATGGAACGCTAGGGAGTGCGTCTCTCGAGGTCGGCCCCGTGGCAGGACCGACAAGGTGTCGCTTGGGTGGCGAGCTCCGCCGCGATCGGGCTCGATGGTTGCGGTATAGGGGCGGCGCGATCAGCCGAGGAGGTAGCGGTCCATGCCGGCGGTCCAGGTGACCGCGTCGTCCCAGGTGATCGCGAGCGCGTCGTACCCGGGGTGCGCCGCGACCCATCCCAGTCCGTCGCGCCCCATGACGTAGGCCGCCGTGGCGAACGTGTCCGCCCACGTGAGGTCCGGACCGACGACCGTCATGCTTCGGACCTCGCTCGGCACGCGTCCGTTCCGCGGATCAAGGATGTGGGCGCCCCGTTCGTACGCCGCCGAGCTCGCGACGGCACCGTCGCGGACCTGCAGGACGGAGGCGACGCGCTCGGGCCGGTCTGGGTGCCGGATGCCGACGCGCCATGGGTCGGACCGTGAGACTCCGGTTCGCACGATGACGTCGCCACCGGCGTCGATCGCGAACGCGTCCGCCGCCGTACTCGCGATCTGCCGAGCGGCTCGGTCGACGGCCCAGCCTTTGACGAGGCCGGAGGGATCGAACCGGCCGTCGGCTCGCCATCGTCGGGCATCGAACGCCCCGTCGCTATCGGCCGCGGCGCGATCGACCAGGCCGAGGACCTCGCGGACGTCGGGGTGGACGTCCGTCTCGGTCAGTCGGCCGTCGGCGAGACCGGTCACCTCGCTGTCCGGCAGATATGGGCTGAATCGCTCGTCGACGTCGTGCAGCCAGGCGATCGCGGCCGCAAGAGCGCGAGCCCCGCGGTTTCCGTCTGGCAGGTGGAATGAGAAGACCGTACCCATCGCCGGCTCCGCGTGGACGATCATCGCGCGGCGGCGTCGAGCGCGGACTGGAGCGACTCGCGATAGGCGGTGCTTGTATACGTCGCGCCGCTGACGAGGTCGATGTTCGCCGATTGGGCCTGCAGCGCCGCCGAGCGGAGCATCGGCTCGACGATGTTCGAGATCCGGGCGGAGTGGCCGTCGCCACCGGGAAGCTGGAGCGCGTTCACGTCGCTGATCGCGCCGCCCGAGATCGTCACTTCGACCTGGACATCGCCGTACCGGGTCGAGACGACCTGCCCGGTGACCGTCCCATCGGCGTAACCGCTCTTCGCGTGCGCACCCGTCGCCGGCTGGCTCGTCCGGCCGACCGGCTGATCGACGACCGCCCGGTCCGTGCCGGTCAATGCCGCGACGCCCGCCGTCTCGGGCGTTTTGAAACTCAGCAACAGGACGAGGCCGAGGGCAGTGGAGAGGAGAGCGCCGACGGCGCGCTTCGGGATCATCGCGGGACTCCGTGGATCGCGGTCGAGGAAGACAGGAATGGCATCGGGTCAGTCGTCGAAGAAGCGTTCGAGATGGATGCGGCGGGCCGGAACGCCGAGCTCGAGAACGGACTCCTCGGCGGCTCGCATGAGCCCGGAGGGTCCACACAGGTAGACCTCGCGCTGAGCGATGTCCGGCACGAGCCGCTCGAGCTCATCGGGCACGAGCGGGTCGCGAGCTCCCCAAGACCGCCGCGAGCCGACCTGGTAGTCGACGACGACGTTCGGCCTCGCCCCGAGTATGTCCAGTTCGCGGCGGAAGACGAGATCGTGCTGGTTCCGAGCGCGATAGACGAGCGTGACCGGGACCCGTCCCGCGAGTTCCTCGAGGATCGCGCGGAGTGGTGTCACGCCGATCCCGCCCGCGATCAGAAGGGCGCGATCTGCGGTCTGCCGTTCGGTCGTGAGGTTCCCGTACGCGCCCTCGACGACGGCCCACGTGCCGATCGGCAGCTCGTGGGCGTGCGCCGAATCGTCGCCGAGGTCCTTGATCGTCACGCGCAGCCACCGCCCGTTCGGCTGCGCCGACAGGCTGTATGGGTGCGAGCGCCACCAACCTCGCGTCATGAACCGGATCGTCAGGTATTGGCCGGCTCGAGCCGGGAACCGGTCGAGGTCGTGACCGGTGAGATAGATCGACACGACGCCCGGCCCTTCCTGGACGACATTGGCGACGCGGAACCGGTGTCGGACGTTGGCGACGATCGGCGCCCCGAACCGGAACACGAGTAGCGTGCCGATCGCGGCCACGTACAGGCCGACCCAATAGATGCGGGCGATCGGATCGTCGACGAAGTCCGTGCCGACCACGAGCTGGTGCGCGAACCCGAGCGCGATCGCGAGATATGCGTAGAGGTGGATCCCGTACCAGGTTTCATACGACAGGCTGCGCCGCGCTAGACGCATCGACGTGATGGCCACGGCGATCAGCAGGGCGAGACTCACGGTCGCCATGAGGACGAAGTCCCAGGTCGTGATCAGCAGCCACGCTTCCCCGAGTACGCTCTGGCCGGACGACAGCGCGAACCCGACGGTCGTGAATGCGGCGTGGCCGGCGATGAGCCAGAGCGTCGCGAACCCGATCCAGCGATGGGCGAAGGCAAGTCGATCGCGCCCGAACGCGGCATCGAGCCATGGCGCGCGGGACATGAGCAGCAGCTGGATGAGCGAAAGGAACGTTCCGATCAGCGCGGTGAGCTGACCTGTCGCGGTTGCGAGCCCTGCCATCGTGCCGAGCTGATCGAGACCGCCGTGACGGACCCACATGGCGACGATGAGGATGATGTTCGCGGCGAGGAACCCGACGACGTCCTCAGGGCGGATCGAAAGCCGCGATGCAGACGTGGTCGGTGCCCGGTCCGGGCGAACGACGGCGGTCATGCGACGAGCATCCCGGCTTGCCCTGAGAAAGGCATGAGACTCCGCGATCGGGATGTCAGCGGACGTCAGACGGTCGTCGCAGCCTCGTTCGGTCCGCGGTGGACTGCCCTCGTCAGCTCGTCGAAGAGCAGCCCGATGATCCCGGCGATGAAGATCGCCCCGAGCCAGAGATGGATCGACCACCCGATCCCCCCGGTCATCATCAGCGTGGCGAAGTAGAGCGCGAAGACGATCGCCGGGATGAGGAACGCGACGATGCCGTCGCCGATGCGACTGCGATCGGCGGGCCAGCGCCGCACGACGAGCTCCGCGGCGAGCGCCGCGACCGCGATGGCGGGGAGGAGCCGGTACTGGTCGTCGAGGACGGTCGCCATGGCGATCGGAGCACCGATGACGACCGCGTACGCGCCGAACGGCATCGACCCGAAGCGGCGACGCAGCCACACGACGGCCCCGGCCATCAGCGCCGCCCCGATGACCACGCCGGCCGCTCCGAAACCACTCCGGACGTAGTCATCCTGCCAGGACGGCGCGTTGTCCTGTGACGGGTACACGATCGTCGCGCCGTCCGGCGACCAGTCGGCACGCGCCCATCCGTCACTGGAACCCGGGCTCTGGCTGACGTTCACAGCCTCTCCCCCGGCCACGGGCTGCACGTACACCTCGAAGTCACGACTCCGGTTCGAGGTGAACACGAGCTTGGAGCCGTCGGACGACCAGGTAGCCATATAGCTGTCGCCGACTTCCTCGCTGGCTCCCGTAGTGAATCTGGTCGGTGCGCTCCCATCGATGCCGGCGACCCAGACGTCGTAGTGATCGGTGCCCCGGCGGTCGGACGTGAACGCAAGCCGCATCCCATCCGGCGAGATCGCCGGCTCGTAGTCATTCGACTCGCCGGCCGTGACTGCGGTGATCGCCTTCGTCGCGAGGTCGAGGCGGTGGATATGGAACGTCCCGCCGCGGTCGGAGTTGAACAGGATGGCGCTGCCGTCTGGTGCCCACACCGCCGCCCAGTCCGAGGCCGGGTCGTCGGTCAAGCGCTCGCTTCCCGTTCCGTCCGCGTTCATCTCGAAGAGGTCGGACACGCCATCGATGTTCTGCGAAAACACCAGCTTGGTCCCGTCCGGCGACCACGCAGCTTGGAACGCAGCGTTCTCCGTCGCGAGCGCGTGATCGTCCGAGCCGTCGGCGTTCATCACGTGGATCTGCGTGATCTGATCCGGGCGGTCGCTGTCTGCGCTCGGCTGGTAGGTGTAGGCGATCCGCGTGCCGTCGGGCGAGAAACGCGGACCGAGCGCCTGACCGGGTACGACGGTCAACCGCCGTTGTCCCGTGCCATCCGACGCCATGGCATAGAGCTGTGGCGTGATCGGCGAACGGTCGGCGGGAAGTGCCTCCGCCCAGACATCGACGATCGGGTTCGCGTACTGGGTAAACGCGACGAGGATCGCCACGGCCATGGCAAGGGGGATCGCCACGGGTCCCGCGGTCCGCCACGAGCGTGGCACGCCCGTGAACAGCCGCGCCCCGGCGGCGCGGATCGGCGCGCCGACCATGAGCATGCCCGACGTCGCGAGTAGCAGGTGCGTGGGGCTCAGCAGCGCTTCGACGCTGACCTCGAAGCCGAACACCGCGTGCCACGCGAGGTCGAGGACGCCCGCGGCAGCAAACAGCACCGCGCCGAGGAAGGCGAGCCGATACGGCGGGGCGAGGGTCTGGCGGATCGGCACGCTTCGCGGCCGGCCCATGATCGCGGCCGCACCGAGCACGACGCCGAATGAGGCGGCGCCCGAGTAGAGAAGGGCATGCCAGGGCGTGAAGAACGTGTCATCGACACGGCCGTGCGCGTGCGCCCAGATGTCGATGTAGAACCCGCCGACCAGCCAGACCGACAGCGCGGTCAGGATCCAGTCCATGCGGAGCGTCGTCCGGGACGCCAGTGGTCGCGCCCGAGCGTCCGCCGCCTCCGCTGTCGCCGTCGCTTGGAGCGTGGCGTCCATCCGCTCAGTCTGGCACGCGGCCGTCAGGCGCTTGCCGCGGCCATCCCTCGCAACTCATCGCCCGTGGGCAGCATCGGCTGGCCACGCCGCACGACCTTGAGAAGGATCCAGGCGAGCGGGATCGGCAGGAACCAGGCGTAGAGCCGGAACAGGAACACGCCGGCTGTGATCTGCGACTCCCACCCTGCACCGGCGATCGACGTCATCCCGGCGATGTACAGGATCTCGGGAAGCCCGGCACCGCCTGGCGCGATCGGGATGATCGTGATGAGGCCGACGAGCGCATACACCGCCACGATGTCGCCGGAGGTGAGGACGTCCGCCGGTACGCCGGTCATCCGCAGCGCGACGATGAACGCGACGATCCACGGACCCTGCGAGGCCAGGGATGTCAGAAGGCCCGCCAGCCCGCGACGATGCACGACCGCCCCGAGGTCCTTTTGGAACCGGTGGATCGATCCGAGAACATCGGGGTGCTCCTTGCGACCGAGCCGAGCGAGGATCGACGCCACGAGCCGACCGAGCACGCGCCCGAGCCAGTCGGCCGCCCGGTCGGAATTCACGACGACCAGCATCACGCCGACCGACACGAAGAAGATCCCGACGCTGATGAGGCCGAGCAAGAGCGCGGCATCGTGGGCGCCGCCGGACCCGCCACTCGCGAGGACGACGATGATCGCGATCAACGGAAGGGCGAAGCGACCGAGCGTGTTGATGATCCCGTAGAGGGCCACGCCCGCCGTCGCGTCCTTGAGCGCGACACCCCACCCGCGAAACACCACCCAGATGACGCCGAGGTTCCACGGCCCAAGGGGGATGCTGGATCCGATCCCGGACGAGATCAGATACGCCGCGTTGCCGCGGATCGGCGAGACCCCCGGGATGAGCACCGTGAACAGCTGGCCCGCGACGAACCAGGCGATCGCGCCGATCACGGTCATGAGCGCGATCTGGGACAGGGTCAGGCCCGCGAGGGCGTTCCACACTTCCGCGTAGTCGACGTACTGCGGCAGGATGACCCCGAACACGATGAACAGGAACACGACGATGAAACCGGTCCGCAGGAACGCGGACCGCCGGCTCGGCAGCGACGGGGCCGTGACGTTCTCGTCGTCACCGCCTCCGGCGGCGTCGAGGTCAGCCGTATCGCTGATCGGTCGTTGGTCGGATCCCATGCCCCTCACCGTCGGCGTCGCACCCTGTCCGCGTAGCGTATCGAGTCCGGGAAGGGCACTGCCGCCCCATCGAGCAACGTAGGCTTGGGAGCCATGCGTCGACTCCTCGTCATCGGGACGATCATCACGGCCGTTGGCCTGCTCGTCGGTCGACTGTTACGTCGTCCGTCGCGAGCCAGCGGGACCGCCGTGTCTCCGGAAGGTGCGCGCGGCTTCGTCCAGGCAGCTCTCATGCGCCGAACCGCGCGGCGGGACCTCACGCTGGACTTCGAGCCCGCGATCGCGACACGCATGGACCTGCTCATCGATGGCGCGCGGTTCTTCCCTCGACTGCTCGAGGATATCGAGGCCGCCGAGCGCGACATCCATATCCTGATCTTCGGCTTCAAGGCCGGCGAGATCGGCGATCATTTTCGGGACGCGCTCGTGACAAAGGTCGCGGCCGGCGTCGATGTCCGCGTTATCACCGAGGCGGCGTTCAGCCAACCCGGCCTCGGCTCGAGAGCGTTCTACGGCTCGCTCGTCGATGGCGGCGTGCAGGTCGTCGCGAATCAGGGCGCCTTCCTGGACCTCGACGGACTGCTCGGCCAGCGGCGCATCGACTGGCGCCTCGACGATCTGGGTCACTTCGATCACCGGAAGGTGGTCGTCGTCGACGGCCGTATCGGGTACGTGGGTGGCCCAGGCATCGAGGATCACTACGCGACGGGGACCCACGACCTGATGCTCCGGCTCGAGGGTCCGATCGTCGCGCAGCTCCAGGCGGTCTTCCTGCTGTCGTGGCGGTTCCAGGGTGGGCCGCTCGACGCGGCCGCCGGCCTCGACCGGTTCTTCCCGTCGATCGCCGACGCCACCGGGACCGGGACGCGCATGCAGATCCTCCACAACAACCCAGGCGAAGGCCATCTTCCGATCAAGGCGGCCTTCCAGACCGCGGTCGACGGCGCGACCGACCGGCTGTTCGTGATCAGCCCGTACCTGTCGGACCACGGGATCCTTCGCGGCCTCGTCGCCGCGGCCCGGCGCGGGGTCACGGTACGTGTGATCGTTCCGTCGGACCCGCACTCCCTGCCAGCGAGCGGCTCGGTCCGACACTGGTTCCAAGCGCTACACGACGCCGGTGTCGACCTCCGGGAGCACCCCGAGATGGCACATGCCAAGGTCGTGCTGAGCGACGACACGGTCCTCGTCGGCACGGCCAACCTGGACGCGTTGAGCCTCCGTCAGAACTGGGAGATGCAGCTGCGGATCGAGGACGATGCCGTCGCCGACCTGTTCGCTCGCGAGCTGTTCGACCGGGACGTGACGATCGCGACGCCTGCCGTGATGCCCGCCGGCTGGCGCGCCCGCGCCGTCAACGCCGTGATGTCGGCACTGGCGCCGCTGCTGTAGACGACGCGGGTCGCCGAGGGCCGGCCCCCCTCAGCCCTCACCGCGGACGCGCACCGAACCGACGCCCCCATTGATCTCGAGGTCGACCCGGTTGGGAGCCGAGCCGAAGTCCGGCGACTGGTAGTCGCTGCCCGATCGCGGAAAGCGGTCCTCGTCGACGCGGATGCTGCCGATCACGACTTTCGGTCGTATCCGCGCCGCCACCCCGTTCGGGACGATGAACGTGAGACTTGCGGCGCCGGCGTCGGCCTTGACGTCGGTCACGCCCGCAGCGCGCGGAAGTGTGACGGTCGTCTCGCTCGCGCCCGTCCGGAGCTCGAGTCGCCAGATCTTCGTTTCCGAGAGATCGAGTCGCGTCCGGCTCGCGCCGGCGTCGACCTTGAGCTCGAGCGGAACCTCACCGGTCAGGCCGAGCGTCCAAGCCGACTCGCGCTGGAGGAAGGGCATCCCGTACGAGGTGTCCTGCTCCAGCTCGATCCCGCTCCGGGCGTCACCACGATGCAGGACGCCGCCGACGAATCGACCGTCGACGACATGACCCCGCTCCGCAACCGTGCTATCGAGCGTCCCGGCGCCGAACCGGATACGGACGGAGGCCTGGCGGACCCCGCCCAGCGGGATGGCCAGGTCCTCGTCGGGCGGCCGGCCACGCGGGATGAACGCGCCGATCAGGAACCAGACGCCCAAGCCGACGAGCAGCCACGGCCAGAACTCCGCGATCAGCTCGCCCGGTCCGGTCGCGAGCCGACCGGTCGTGCTGAGCAAGAGCACGACGCCGACACCGATCCAAACGAGCGGCCACGTGAACGTCCAGAAGGTCCAGCGTCCGGGTCGTCGGTCGATGAGTGACGTGACCAATGAGGCGACGCCGACGAGGATCACGAAGAGCGGCCACGCGTCGTTCCACGACAGGTCCATGGCCTGGCGCACGAGGAAGACGACACCGAGCCCGATCAGCCAGGTACCGCCGACGAGGGCGCCGCGGTTCGGTCGGTTCACCTGTCTCCGTCCGGCGGCGGAGCGTCGACGGGCGGTGCGCCCGGGGGCGGCGGTGGTGGAGGCTCGGACGGCGGTGCTGGACGCTCGGACGGTGCTGGCGGCGACGCGGGCGGAGGGCCGTCGCGCTGGGCCTCGCCACCGCCCCCGCGGCTCATCGCCGTCACGATCAGGACAGCGCCGAGCGCGACGAGGGCCAACGGCCAGATCCAATCGAAGTCGATCCGCGGGAAGATCTCCCGGATCAGGAAGAACCCCCCGAGCACGACGAGGAAGCCCCCGATAAGGACCGCCGGCGGCATCCCGCCGGTCCGCGAACCGGACGGGCGGCGATCCGCCACCGGGGCACCGCCGGCGCCATAGACCGCCTCCTCCTCGGGGACGACGATCGCCATGACGATGTACACGAGAAGCGCCGCTCCCCCGGTCAGGATCACGAGCAGCGCCCAGATGATCCGGACGAGGGAGGGGTCCGCGCCCCACATCTCGGCAAGTCCGCCCGCGACACCGGCGAGCATCCGGTCCCGACGGGATCGGTAGAGACGACGGGACATCAGCAGCCGCCCACCGGGTCGAGCGTGAAGTTCGCGGCGTTGCCGCGGATCGACAGATCGATCGTGGGCGCGCCCGTCGCGCCCTCGCGCGTCCAGACATCGCCGCTCTTCACGAGACCCTGGTCATCGAGGTTGTGGGCGAACGTCAGCTGCTCGGCCAGCTGGAAGCGCAGCGCGGCGCCGGGCGGCGTGCAAAGCTCGATCGATCCGGCGTTCGCTGACACCGAGCCTGTCGTATCCGACCCGAGCCGTAGTCGGACTCGGGCGGCGTTCGCGGACACATCGATCCGGCCGAGCGTCCCCTCCGACGCATCGATCCGCGCGTCGCCCGCGTTGATGCTCAGATGGAAGTCGGTGAGCTGCGCGCCCCCGAAGCCTCCGGCGACCGAGCTCGCGTTCGCGTCGATCCTGACGTCTCGGGCCTGATCCGTCGGCAGCACCGCGGTCCAGTCCTGCCGGCGGATACCGAACCCGTCCGGTGACTTGAGGGCCAGGCTCGTGTCGGACTGTTCCAGCGTGGGCGCCACGCCGCGATAGCGCGCGTCGATGCTCCAGTCACTGCCTTGCTTGGTCGACAGGTCGAGCGCCCCGCAGTCGAGATCGAAGCTCGCCGTCGTCGGACCGCCGAACGTACCTGAGTCCTGGAGTCGCTGATCGGTCGCCGTGTCGGACCCGCAGCCGCCGACATTCCCGATCAAGTTCGTGCCGGACGCGAGGACGCCACCTGCGGCGATCCCGAGCACGACCGCCGCGAGTGCCGTGCCCAGCAGGCCGGCCGACGTCCGGCCGAGGATCAGCGAGACGCCGAGCGCGACGAGGAGGAGTGGCCACAGGCGCCAGGCATCGGCCAGGACGTTGGCGTCGAGGACTCCCGCCCGAACCAGCAACGGGATCGCGCCAAGCAGGAGGAAGAAGATCCCCCAAAAGAGCAGGCCAGGCCGAATGCGCATGTGATCCCCTCCGTCCGCGCGTCGGACCGCATCATGCGCGCGCGCGACACCACCCCGTCAAGGGCCGAACGTCACGCGCCGGCGTGTGTCAGATCAGACGGAGCAGGTGCAGCGGGGAGGGATACAGCATCACCAGCAGGAGCGCGATCGCGAAGAAGCCCACGACGAGCGTCGCGATGAAGATCCGGTCGGCTTGGGGATGCCGGTATCCGGTCCGCCGCCTGGCAGGGAGCCGAAGCCTGGTATGGCGCGAAAGCATGCGGCGAGGCTATGCGGAGGAGCGTGTAGGACGCGCACCGAGACGCAGCCACTGCATTGCGGATGCTGGACACGGTGGCGAGCCGGGTGGGATTCGAACCCACGACCAAAGGATTAAAAGTCCCCTGCTCTGCCACTGAGCTACCGGCCCGTGGCGACCGTATCACGTCGCCGGTCGCGGCCCTTGCGAGCCGGACGGCGGGCGGACGGCTACTGACCCGAGCTGGTCGGGAAGTCGCCGAGCGTGACGTCGATCGTCTGCTCCTGACCGTTGCGGTCGATCGTGATCGGCACCGAATCGCCCGGCTTGTGCTGGCGCAGCGCACCCAGCATGTCCTCGACGGTCGAGACGTCGGTATCACCGACGCCCGTCACGACGTCACCGGGCTGGATCCCCGCCTTGGCGGCAGGACCCCCACTCGGGACCTCGACGATAAGCGCGCCCTCCGAAACCTGGATCCCGAACTGCTGCACGATCTCGGGTGTCAGCGCCTCCGGCAGTACGCCGAGGTACGCGTGCTGAGCGCGCCCGTTCTTGAGCAACTGGTCGACCACATCGGTGACGGTCGGCGCCGGGATGGCGAACCCGATCGAGACGGACCCCGCCGATGGCGGTATGTAGGCGACGTTGACACCGATCACCTTGGTGTCGGAGCCGACCAGAGCGCCGCCAGAGTTCCCCGGTGAGATCGCGGCGTCGGTCTGGACAAGGTCGACGAGTGCCGGTGCCTGGCTGGCGGCGCCCGGGATCGCGCGGTGACTGCCCGAGATGATGCCGGCCGTGGCGCTGTTCTCGAACCCGAGCGGATTGCCGAGCGCGATGGCGAGGCTACCGACGGGCGGGACCTCAGTCGCGAAGGTCGCCGGCGGAGCGTCCTTCCGGTCGGTCTGGACGACCGCGAGGTCACTCAACGGATCGGTGGCGAGCACCTTGCCATCCGCCCGCTTGCCGTCGGCATACACGACGACGACCTGGTCGACGCCCTCCACGACATGGTTGTTCGTCACGACGACGCCGTCGGCGTTCCAGACGACGCCGCTGCCCTCGCCGTTGTCCTGGAGGATCGACGTCACCGAGGGCTCGACCTCCGCGACGATCTTCGGGATGTCCGCCCATGCATCGGGCCCTGCCACGGCCGTCGTCGTTCCGGACGGCGCCGGGGATATCGATGCCGCCCCGCTGGCGGTGGCCGGCGGCGAAGCGGCGTTCCCTGAGGCGCCCGAATCGGACCCACATCCCGCGACGAGCAGTGATGCGACAGCGATGAGGGTGGGGAAACGGTGGGCGCGGATGGCGGCGATCGGCCTGTCCTCGGAGGGGAGTCGGTCCGCGCCAGCATCAAGCCCATCGCGGGGCGGATGTCAGTACCCCGCGCCGGTGTCGGCTTTCGGCGGTCTATCGCTTGGCGGCGACCCACGCGTCGATCGCGGCGATGGCCTCGCGCGTGACGGCGTCGATGGCACCGGATGCATCGACCGCGACGCCGACCTCGTCGGCCGCGATGTGTTCGAGCGTCGCGAGCTGCGAGTCGAGCAGGCTGACGGGCATGAAGTGGCCGGTGCGTTGAGCCATCCGCGCGCGCAACGTCCCAGCGTCGACGTCGAGCTCGACGATGAACGTCTCATCGGCAGGTACCGCGGCCCGTAGGACATCGCGATACGCGCGCCGAAGCGCAGAGCACGCGAGGACCGTGCCATGTCGTCGCGCATGACGATCGGCGAGGATCGTCGCGAGCGCCTCCAGCCACGGCCGGCGATCGTCGTCCGTGAGTGGGATCGCGTGGCGCATCTTCTCGACGTTCGCCGCGGGGTGCAACGCGTCACCCTCGATCATCTCCAGGCCGAGAGCGTGGGCGAGCGCAGCCGCGATCGTCGACTTGCCGCTTCCCGCGACGCCCATGACCAGGATGTGGATGCAGCCGTCGAGACCGGTCACGCCGGCGGTGGCACCTCGGTCGGCAGCGGCTGGCCGCGCACGCCGGCGATCAGATTCGCGGCCGCCATCTCGGCCATCCTGCCACGGGTCGCGCGCGAGGCCGAGGCGATGTGCGGCACGATGAGGCAGTTGTCCATACCGACCAGCGGGTCGTCCATGGGGATCGGCTCGGGGTCCGTGACGTCGAGGGCGGCCGACCAGATGACGCCGTCACGAAGCGCGTCGGCGAGCGCGACCTGGTCCACGACCGGCCCGCGCGACGTATTCACGAGGACTGCCGTCGGTTTCATCAGCGCGAGCGTCTTCTCGTTGATGAGGTGCCGCGTCACCGGGGAGAGGTTGACGTGGAGCGTGACGAAGTCCGCTCTCGGCAGCAGCTCCTCGAGCCGCAGGTACGTGGCCCCCAACGGCTCGCTCACCGACGAGGGCAGCGGTTCCAGGTCGTGGTACAGGATCTCCATCCCGAACCCCTGTGCCCGTCGCGCGACGGCCTGGCCGATCCGCCCGAACCCGACGATCCCGATCGTCGCCCCGTGGACGTCCGGGCCGAGCAGGAGCAGCGGACCCCAGGTCTTCCACTTGCCGTCGCGGACGAACCGGTCGCCCTCCGGCAGGCGACGAGCCGCAGCCATCAGGAGCGCCCAAGCCAGATCGGCGGTCGTCTCGGTCAGGACGCCTGGCGTATTACCGACGCGGACGCCACGCCGTGCACACGCCGCCACGTCGACGTTGTCGAACCCGACCGCGTAGTTGCTCACGACCCGGAGCTGCGGTCCAGCAGCGTCGAGGAACTCGTCGTCGACCTTGTCGGTGAGCAGTGTCAGTGCGCCGTCGACGCCCGCGACTCGCCGGAGAAGCTCGTCCCTTGGTGGCGGCAGGTCGCCGTCCCACAGATCGAGCTCGCACGCCGAACGGACGAGATCGAGCCCCTCTTCCGGGAGGCGGCGCGCGACGAAGACGCGGGGCCGGTCGCCTCCCGCCGCGTCAGCCACGACCGAGACCGGCGACGAACCGACTCATCCGGTTCAGTGCCTCCGTCAGGTTCTCCCGGGAATTCGCATACGAGATGCGGATGTGCTGGCTGCCGACGCCACCGAAGGCCGTCCCCGCGAGGACGCAGACGTCGGCCTCGGTGAGGAGTCGCTCGGCGAATTCCGCGCCGGTGAGCCCCGTGCCCGAGATGTCGGGAAACGCGTAGAACGCGCCAAGCGGCGTCGCACACTTGATCCCGTTGATCTCGTTGAGACCCTCGACGATCAGGTCGCGGCGCGCCTTGAACTCGACGACCATCGCGTCGACGTCGTCCTGGGGCCCCACGAGCGCCTGGACCGCCCCGACCTGGGCGAAGGTCGGCGCACACGAGATCGTGTTGATCACGAGCTCGCCGTAGACCTCCTTGAGCGACTCCGGCACCACCGAATAGCCGAGCCGCCACCCGGTCATCGCGAACGTCTTCGAGAACCCATCGAGCAGGATCGTCCGGTCGGCCATCCCCGGCAGCGATGCGAACGAGATGTGCTCCGCGCCGTCGTACAGGATGCGGCCATAGATCTCGTCGGCCATGACCCACAGGTCGTGTTCCTCGGCGAGCTCGGCGATCCGCTCGAGGTCAGCCCGGGTCAACACTCCCCCCGTCGGATTCGCGGGCGAGTTGATGATCAGCAGGCGCGTACGCGGCGTGATGAGACGCGCGAGCTCTTCCACGTCGAGGCGGAACTCGTTCTCCATCCGGATCGGGATCGGCACGGCGGTCGCACCGACGAACCGGGTCAGCGACTCATAGATGGGATAGCCGGGGTCGGGGACGATCACCTCGTCGCCTGGGTCGACCAGTCCGAGGATCGCGTAGAGCATCACGCCCTTGCCGCCGACCGTCACGAAGACCTGGGACGGGTCCGCTGGGAACCCCTTGCGGCGGGTCACATCATCGGCGATCGCCTTGCGCAGTTCCGGGATCCCGGGGAACGGCGCGTAGTGTGTCGCGCCTTCGTCGAGTGCGCGCTTTGCCGCCTCGCGGACATGAGCCGGCGTGTCGAAATCGGGCTCGCCGATCTGGAGATGGATCATCGGACGGCCCTGCGCCTCGAGCGCGCGGGCGCGGGCGCTGACGGCGAAGGCACCCTCGGTGCCGATGGTCTGCATCCGGGACGCGACCCGGCGGGCGGACGAGACGGTCATCGCTGGACCTCCCGGTATTCGGCGGATCCGGCGGCTCGCCGGCTCTGGATGGCCGCTATGGAAGCGCTATGGCAACAGTGAGCGGATGGCGAACGCGACGTTCGCAGGGCGTTCCGCCAGGCGCCGCATGTACCACGGATACCAGTATTCCCCGTACGCGATCAGCGTCTGGACGCGATACCCGGCCTTGGCGAGTCGATATTGCTCCCCCGAGCGGATCCCGTACAGCATCTCGACCTCGAACCCATCCTTCGGGACGCCAGCGGGCTGGACCTGCTCGGCGATCTGCTCGATGAGCGCGACGTCGTGTGTCCCCAGACCCAGGCGGACCGCCCGCCCCCGTCCGGTCTTGAGGATGTCGACCGCGATCGCGAGGTAGCTGGCGTCCACTTGACGCTTGTCGCGGTACGCGATCGAGGCGGGCTCGTCGTACGCACCCTTGACGAGCCGGATCGCGGGATCCAGCGGACGAAGCCGCTCGACATCCGATGGCGTGCGCTTCAAGTAGGCCTGCAGGCAGATACCCGTCCGCGCGTGATCGGCGCGAAGTTGTTCGTAGAGGGCCACCGTCGCCTCGACGTAGTCGCTGGCCTCCATGTCGATCCAGAGGTAAGAGCCCATCTCTTCCGCCTTGGTCGCAAGACGCCGCAGGTGGGTGAGTGTCCGGTCCGGGTCGAGATCGAGCCCGAGCTGCGTCGGCTTGACCGAGACCTCGCCTCGGTAGCCGCGCGCCTTGATCGCGTCGAATACGCCGACGTAGTGCTCGGCGACCTCGTCGGCTTCGCCGAGGTTCGTGAGGTTCTCACCCAGCCGCGTGTACATCGACCCGATCCCGGCCGCCTCGAGCGGTCGAGCAGCGTCGAGCGCCGAGTCCAGGGTCTCGCCGGGCATGAACCGCCGGACGGCCCGCCGCATGAACGGGAACGCCGGCAGGTGCTCCTTGAGCCACGTGTTCTTCGCCGCCCACAGGAAGACGCGGCGCATCAGGCAACTCCCTGCGTCACGGACGGGGGCATCACGGGAGCGCCTTCACCATCCCGCCGTCGACCGGGATGATCGCGCCGGTCACGAACGACGCCGCGGGGGACAGTAGGAACGCACCGACCCGCCCGAGCTCGGTGGGATCGCCCAGACGCCCGAGGGGGATCCGGGCGATGGTCGCGGCGCGGACCTCTTCGGTCGTCTGCCCGGTCCGTTTCGCCGTGTTCCGCTCGACCTCGATGTTCCGTGGCGTCGTGAACCGTCCGGGGGCAAGACCGTTGATCCTGATCGGTGCGATCTCGGCGCTCAGCGACTTGATCAGCCCGGCGAGCCCAGGCCGGATCGTGTTCGACGCGGTCAAGCCGGGAATCGGTTCGCGCGCCGAGGAGGACAGGATCACCAGGATCGCGGGGCGATCGCTGTGGCGGAGGTGCGGCAGCGCCGCGCGGACCAGGCGGACCGCACCGAGGAGCGTGCCCTGGATCGCTCGCTCCCACGTCGCCTCGTCGAGCGAATCGAAGGCGCCGGGCGGCGGGCCGCCGGAGTTCACGAGCACCGCGTCAAGCCCACCGAACGTCTCGACCGCGCGCTGCACCGCAGAGGCGGGGCCGTCGAGGGTCTCGAGGTCGACGCCGAGCGCGATCGAGCCACCGACCGAGGAGGCTGCCGCTTCGAGTCGCTCCGACGGGCGGGCTGCGAGGGCGACGCGGGCACCTTCAGCGCTCAGGACGGTAGCGACGGAAAGCCCGAGGCCACTCGACCCGCCGCCGATGAGAGCACGTGCACCGTCGAGACCCAGGTCCAAGGACGCTCCTCCTCGAGCCCGATGGTACGCGACCGCGAGGTCGTCCCGAGGCACCGCGAGCGGCGTCATCAGCGGGTCGGGCTAGAATCAGTCCGTGACGACGTTCTTCGATATCGACAGCGCGAACGCCGCCCTCGAAGAGGTCGGCCCGCTGCTGGCGACCCTCGCCGACCAGCGGGCGGAGCTGATCCGGTTGCGTGATCGGACGCTCGCTGCCCACGCATCGGCGACTGGCGGCGGAGCCGATCTCGAGCCGGAGGAGGCGCAACGGATCCGGCTTCGGATGCAGGGCATCGTCGACCAGATGGCGGCCGCGGTCGCGCGCATCGATGGCCTCGGGATCACGCTCCGCGACATCGAACGCGGGCTGATCGACTTCCCGGCGCTGGTCAGCGGCCGCCAAGTGTGGCTGTGCTGGGAGCTCGGCGAGGAGAAGGTCGGGTATTGGCACGAGCTCGAGGCGGGCTTCGATTCGCGGCGCCCACTCGCGGAACTGACGTGACCGTCCGGCAGGTCGTCGTCGGCGACGACGGTCGCGCGAAGGCGTATCGGCCGCTCCCTGAGGGCGATCGCGTGGCCGCGTTGGCGGCTGGCCTCGAGGCCTACGACGCAGGCGACTTCTTCGAGGCGCACGAACTGATGGAGCCTGCCTGGATGGGCACCGCCGACCTCTCGGAGCGCAACCTCATCCAGGCCCTGATCAAGGTCGCAGCCGCCGACGTCCACGGTGTGCGCGGCAACCCTGCCGGGGTCCGCCGCAACCTCGAAGGAGCACGGGATCGACTTCGTTCGGGAGCAAGCGGGACGATCACGGGCATCGACCTGGACGTCGCGCCGTTGCTGGCGGCGATCGACGCACGACTGACCGGAGCGACCGATCTCGACGCGCCGATCGCGATCGGATGGAGGAGACGATGAACATGGCGCCGGGTGTCGAATCGATCGACGTCAAGGAGGCGGAACGCCGCCAGCGCGAGGACTCCGGCCGGCCACTCCTGGTCGACGTCCGTGAGCAGCACGAGTTCGACGACGTGCGTGCGCCCGGGGCCGTCCTCATGCCGATGTCCAGCCTCGCCACACGGATCGCAGAACTGCCGGCCGATCGACCGCTCATGATCGTCTGCCACAGCGGCAGCCGCTCGTCCGCGGTGACAGGCTTCCTGGCGCGATCCGGAAGGACGGACGTCGTCAACGTCGCCGGTGGGATGGACGCCTGGGAGCGTCAGGGTCTTCCGGTGAAGCGAGGGGCACCCGAACCGGGCGAGGGCGACCTCCCCGGCTAGACGGGGCGGCCGCTCCGGCGACGAACCACCCGCGAGACGATCGAGCGGGCCTGCTCCTTGTGGGCGAACGCCCACCCGATCAGCAGCAGGATGACGAAGTCGAGCGTGCCGGCTCCGGCAGCATTCAGGTACCCGAGCTGCTGGCCGATCTCGCCGTCGACCTTGAGCGCCGGCACGGTCGCGCCGAACGGACCCAGCTGGAAGAACGGCGCCTGCGGTGCGGTGTTCGCACGAAGGCTCGTCTGCAGGACGCCGTCGGTCGTCTGGCCGCCCACCAGGACGGCGTTCGGGCCGGTCAGGAGCGCACTCGCGCCGGTCAGACCGTACGGTAGGTCGCTCTGTGACAGGTGCTTCCACTCCGGCACGGTCCCGTCGTTATTCGGGATCGCCCAGTACGTCTCGGTACGAGGACCATCGGGATCGGCGCCACCCATCAGGTAGAGCGTGCCGTTCGCGCTGTAGCCGGCCGCGTCGTCGCGAGCGCCTGGGAGGTTCCAGGCGTTATCGATGTCCCACTTCGTGACCTTGCCCTCGTCTGGGTTGTCGGGCAGCCCTTCGGCGGCGGGCAACCCGATGCTGCCGCGCTGCACGGCACCGACCGGACCGGCATCGTCGTGGCCGCCGTAGATGATGATGAAGTCGCCGATGGTCGCCCCGAGCGCATCGGCCTGTGGTCGCGCGAGTTGCGCCTGCGACTCCCACTTGCCGAGCTTGCCTGACTTATCGAACGTGCTCTTGAAGGTCGTGCTGACAGGTCCGTCCGGGCCCTCCCCGCCGGCGACGACGAGGCCGTCGGTGGTCGGGAGTGCGACCGCCTGCCCGCGTGGCTCCGGGAGGGCGAGGTCCGCCCGTTCCTGCCAGTCCCCAAGGACGCCGGTCACGGGGTCCGGGGCGACCGAATAGACCGAGGTCGTCGGCGCGCCATCGGCGTCGAAGCCGCCGATGACGTACACGGTGCCTGAGACCTGGGTCACCGCGGCGTCACTCCGCGGCTCGGGGAGCGCCGGACCGTCGGCCCACTTGTCGAAATTGCCCGTCCCCGACGTCTGCGCGATGTAGACGGTCGACTGGGCGGTCGTACCGTCGGTCCCGCCGATGTACAGGATCTTCGTCCCGAGCTGGACCGCCCGGCCGTCCGTACGCGCCTGCGGGAGGGCGAGCTCGGTCGGTGACTCATGCCAAGGCACAAGCGCGCCGAGCGGCGCCGGGCATGGGAGGGTTTCGTTCTCGTTCGAACAGAAGTTGATCGGCGACCAGACGAGCAGCCCGAGCTGGAGCGTGCGGTTGACGGTGAAGTAGTAGGCCCGGTCCGGGATATAGCCGAGCATCAGGATGATGATCACGAGCCAGACGAATGCCTTGAGGCCAGCCCACGACCAGCCGTCAGCGTCGAGCAGACCGAAGAACGCGCGCCGCTTCGGCACGACGAGACCGGGCCCGAGGGCGGGACGGGTCGTCCCCGCAGCGCTCATCCGGCGGTCAGCGTGCCGGTCATGTTCGGGTGGACCGAGCAGTTGAACGTGTAGTCACCAGCCTTGAGCGAGGGGACGAGGTAGGTCGCTTCAGCCGGGCCCGTGATGATGTCGCCCTTGAAGACGTCCTGACCTCCGGCGTCCTTGATCTCGACGTTGTGCGGCACCCCGCTCTCCTTGTTCGCGAAATGGATCGCGAACTGCGCGCCGGCCGGCGCTTTGACGGTCGTCTGGTCGAAGGCGGTGCTGGAGCTCGTCGACATCTCGACGGTCTGCGCGTTCGGCGGGATCGACGCGGCCGCCGACGGACTGCCACTCGCGCCGCCGCTGGCACCCGGACTGGCGAACTCGGCCTTCCAGCAGTCCGGGTAGGGCGTCGCACCAGGGTCGGGCTTGTAGTTCGGGTCACGCCAGCCCGTGAACGTCATCACCTTGCCGGTCACCGGGTCGAGCTTCGGGTCGAGCAGGTGCTCGTCGCGGACGATGTACGTCTGGTCGTTGGTCGCGGTGAGGAACGATATGAGCTCCTCGATCTGCCGATAGTTCAACGGCCCGGGCGGCGTCCCCGCGTTCGACCAGATCGGCATGAGTGACTTGGGGTCGCCACAGACGTAGCGTCCACCGACGGTCAGGACGTTGTGGATGTACGACGCGTTGAGGTGCGCGAACAGCTTGTCCTGTCGATTGAGCGTCGGACCGACGCCGCCTTCGCCGTTCGGGCCGTGGCAGCGCGCGCAGTTCGCCTGATACACGTTGTAGCCGCGCTCGACGCGGCTGACCTGCTGCGCATCGATCTCCTTGGCCTGCCGGGCGACGGTCAAGCCCCCGGGTGCGCCGAGCTCGTAGAACCAGTAGAGCGAGATGAACAGGATGATGACGATCACCGCCAGGAAGCCGACCCAGCGCGCGTTCGCGGACTGGCGTACGACCTGCGCCGCCCGCTCCGGGCTGAACTCGAGCTTGCGGACCGAGGGCGGCGAGGTGAAGCGCTCGACGGGGGCGAGGTCGTCGGGCGGACGGACGGCAGGTAGACGCTGCTCGGGCGCACGCTCCTCCGGCTCGCGGCCGGGCGTATCGGTCATCGGTCTCCTCGAACGAGGCGGGTGCAGGTCACGAACGGCGGCTCAGATGCAGCCGGTCGGGGTTCGCGGCGGGATGATGCCTGGCTGGCCGACGGCGACGGGGAGCGGCCCGAGGGTGATCTTGCCGGTATCGATCGAGAGCGCGCCACCGCCGTCGACCGAGATCGAGAAGCGGTCCATGCCGCGCGGGGCGGGGCCGTACTGCGGGCCGTCGGCCTTGATGCCGAGCCGGTCGTAGCGCGACCCGTGACAGGGGCACTCCATCCAGAAGTTCTTGAGACAGGGGTTCGGCTTGCAGCCGAGATGCGGACAACGCTGGTACAGCGCACGCACGTTAAGCGCAGACCCGTCGCCTGTCGTGTCCTCACCCGGGCTGAACCGCTGCTGCGCGGGGTCCTTCAGGACGACGAACGCACGGGCTTCGGCGAAGTACGCGGGGAAGCCCTCCGAGATCGGCAGGTTGGTGTTCGCCGACTTGACGTCGTCGAGCGTGCCGATCTTGAGCACGCCCCCGAACCCCTTGCTGAGGTTCGGCCAGGCGAAGGCGACGGTCCCGGCGAGTGCCTCGAGCGTGAACAGCCCGACGCCGGCGCCTATGGCGACCCGCATGAGCTGACGGCGCGAGAGACCCTGGACCTGCTCCTTGCGGAGCGCCTTGATCGCCTGGGGCGTCAGGGCCTTGGGCTTGTCGATGGGTTCTACGTGGTAATTGCTCATATCCCTACAACGAGAAGTACATGCCCGGAGCCGTCACGTACGGGATGACGAACGTGTAGCCCGGGCCTCGGAAGAAGATGCCAACGAACGTCAGGACGAGTCCGAGGATGCAGAACAGCGAGAAGAGGACCACTGCCGTCTTGCGCTGCGACGGCCGGGTCGTCGTGATGTCGCCGCGGTCGACATACGGGATGAGCGCGGCGCCGACGAGCACGAACGTCGGGACGAGGACGCCCGCCACGGTCGGATGGAAGTACGCAAGCAGCTCCTGGAGACCGAGGAAGTACCACGGCGCCTTGGCCACGGCCGGCGTCACGTTGCCGTTCGCGAGCTCTTCGAGCGGGGCGTTGATGAACAGACCCATCGCCAGCAGGAAGATCGTCATCATGCCCGCGGCGAGGAACTCGATGGTGAGCAGGTGCGGCCAGGTCATGACGGTGTCGTCCGGTTCCTTCTGGACGCGGACGACGGCGTCCTGCTTGACGAGTGCGAGCAGCCGGTAGGGCCGCGCCGACATCGGCACGCGCTGCTTGTCGATCTCCGTCCGCCGCGCGGGGTCGACGGGCAGGACCTCTCGGCGCGTCTCGGTCGGATCCTTCGTGTCGGTCATGGCTTACAGCGGCCCGGAGATGCCACCGTCTTTCCGGATCCGCCAGAAGTGGACGGTCAGGAAGATCGCGGCGATGAGGGGCAGGAAGACGACGTGGCCGACATAGAACCGCAGGAGCGTGTTCTGCCCGACCTCGACGCCTCCCAGCAGGATCCGCGAGACCGGCGTGTTGAGCAGCGGAGCGTAGCCGCCCATGTTCGTGCCGATCGTGATGGCCCAGTACGCGATCTGGTCCCACGGCAGCAGGTAGCCCGTGAAGCTGAGCATGATGGTCAGGAACAGGAGCACCACGCCGACGACCCAGTTGAACTCGCGCGGTGGCTTGTAGGCGCCGTGGTAGAAGACCCGCATCATGTGCAGGAACACGAAGAACACCATCAGGTGGGCGCCCCACCGATGGATGTTCCGGGTGATCAGCCCGAACGTGACCTCCGACTGGATATCGAGGATGTTCGTGTAGGCGAGCGTCGCCGACGGGACGTAGAAGAACATCAGGTACACGCCCGTCACCGTCAGCACGAGGAACAGGAAGAACGACAGCCCGCCGAGGCAGAACGTGTACGCGAACTTCACCGCGTGCTGCCGGACGCGAACCGGATGGATGTGCAGGAAGACGTTGTTCATGACCGCGTACGCCCGCGACCGCTCGTCGTTGGGGTACGGCTGACGGAAGATCGAACGCCAGACGGGGCTCCGGCGGATGGACTGGTCCACCCGCTCGAGGAAACTCACCTGGCTCCTCCTGCGACGCCGGGCGTGCCGGCCAGCTGCGCGTCACGGTACGACTCCTTGTAGAGCCGGCCGTCGGTCGAGATCTCCTGCAGTTCGAACCGTTCCATCGTAATGGCGTCGAACGGGCATCGCTTGACGCAGAGAGCGCAGCGGATGCAGCGCTCCTCGTCGAGGATCATCGCCCCGCCCTCCTGCCAGCCGTAGGCCTCCTCGATCTCCGGGAGGAGGCCCTCCGTCTTCAGCTGGTTGACGTCGACCATGTGGATGACGCCCTCGGGGCAGACGTCTGCGCAGGCGCCACACAGGACGCATCGGAACGGGTCGAACCAGATGTTGTAGTTGCACATGAGGCAGCGCGTGGACTCGGCGACGGCGCCGGTAGCGTCGAAACCGAGCTCGACGGGGATGTTGAAGTTGACCTCGGGATCGGTCGACGGCATCCGCGCGGCGACGGGCGCCATCGGGATGTGCTCGCGGGGCAGGACGTCGTAGAACTCCGGCATATCGTGCCGCCACGAGCTCGTGATCTTCACGTTCGGAGTGACGCTCACGTCGGTCCGGCCGGCGAGGTAGCGGTCGATCGCGTAGGCGCACTTCTTGCCGTGGCCGGCGGCCTCGATCAGCGTCGTCGGGCCGGTCACGAAGTCGCCGCAGCCGAAGACGCCCCGGACATTGGTGGCATACGTGGCCGGGTCGACGCGAACACGCCCGCGGCCGATCTCGAAGTTGGCCTCGACCGGGAGGAACGTCAGGTCCGCCGCCTGCGACACGGCCGGGATCACGACGTCCGCCTTGATCACGAACTCCGATCCCTCGATGGGGATGGGCGACCGCCGGCCCGACGCGTCCGGCTCGCCGAGCCGGTTCCGGATGAACCTGACACCCGTGACGTGGCCGTCTTCGCCGAGGACCTCGACCGGGCTCGCGAGGAACTCCATCCGGACCCCCTCGCGCTCCGTCTCACCGAGCTCCTCTTCGTCGACGACGAGCTCGCTCCGCGTCCTGCGATAGACGATCGCGACGTTGTCGGCGCCGTGGCGGAGGCTGGTCCGGGAGCAGTCCATCGCCGTGTAGCCGCCGCCGATCACGACGACGTCCTTGCCGACGTAGAGCTCCTGGCCGAGGTTCGCCTTCTTCATGAAGTCGACGCCGTAGTCCACGCCATCGAGGTCCGCGCCGGGCACGTCGAGCGCGACGGCGTCCATCGCGCCAGCCGTGATCGCGATCGCGTCGTAGTCGGCCTGCAGCTGGTCGAACGTCATGTCCTTGCCGATGGTGGTGTTGAAGACGAACCTCACCCCGAGTCGCTCGACGAGCCGGACGTCCATCTCGATCGCCTCGCGCGGCAACCGGAACGCCGGGACGCCGATCAGCATCGTCCCGCCGCCGTACGGCAGCGAGTCGAAGACCGTGACCCGGACGCCCTTCATCGCGAGCTCGCGGGCGACCGACAGCCCGGCGGGTCCGGCGCCGACGACCGCGACGCGCTCCTCGCGGGGCGTGATGTGGGGCATGACGTCCGGGATGCCCGACGCCTCGTGCCACTCGACGAGGAACCGCTTCATCGCCCGGATCGCGAGCGGCCGGTCGATGTCGCCGCGGCGGCATGCCCGCTCGCACGGCGCCGAGCAGACGTACGAGCACATCGCGGCGACGGGGTTCGGCTCCCGCGACAGGATGTAGCCCTCTTCGAACCTGCCCTCGGCGGCGAGGTTGAGGTAGCCGCGGCAGTTCGTGCCCACCGGGCAGGCCTCCTGGCACTCGATGTTGCACTGGAGCCACGAAGCGTCGACGGGCTGGACCAGGAACTCCTGGTTCGGATCGATCGCCAAGGTCGAGGACGTGCCTTTCTGTGCGTTCGCTTCGGGGGAGCCGGGCACGCTCCGCAAGGCCGCTGCCGGCATCGCGAATCTACCATCCGGGTCGTGAGCGCTGCAAAGAACGTCACGCTCCGCGGAGCCGATTTGACCTGTGCGTGGCCCGCAGCTACGCTGCCCCGAAAGGTCGTCCCGTCACGAGCCGGATTCTGACCCGGCCGAGGAGGACTCGGGAGCGTGTCCGCCAGCGAGTTCGCGTTCCTGGCGCTGGGGCTCCTGCTCGGCGCAGCGAGCGGGGCCGCGCTCGTCGAAGTTCTCCGCGCCAGGCCGCCGACTCGCCCCGAGATCCGCGTCACCGTCGCCCCGAATTCGATCCCCCGGCGTGCCTCCACGCTCGCCGAGGCCGACAACGGGGACCCGGGGCCGGCGCGCGGCGGACCGGCGGACCGGCGCGGCGTCGATCGCGACCCAGATCCACTCGACGAGGTCGAGCGCGAGCCGGGGGCACCGCCGACTGCGGCCGCCGCGGCATCGATCTCGTCATCCGCGGGCGTGGCGGGTGAGGCCGCTACCGCCGCAACCGTCGACGACCACCGAACGGCTGTTCCATACGCGGCGCCGCCAATGTCCATGGGATTGGTCGCCGCGGGGCCGGGGGTGGGGGCTGTCGCAGTCGCCGCGCCGCGGGCACCTGTGGGCATCCCGATCGCCCGCGAACCCGATCCGATGGTGGCCGCGCTTCGCTCGACGGCGGCGACCGCCGCGGTGGCAGCAATGGGGCGGAACGGCCCCGAATCCGCTGCTGCGAGGCCGGGAGCGACGTCTGCGACGACGACCGTCGCGCCGCCTGTCGTCGCAACGGCGTCGGCCGACGGCGTGACGCGTTCGGAGCCTCCGTCCGAGCCCTCGGCGCAGCCCATCGATGCAGCCGGGGCTGGCCGCCAGGCCGCGCCCAGTGTCGCGCCGGACGACGCCTGCGCCGACCAGCGTCGGGTCGCCGACGAACGTTGCGCCGTCGCGGCCCGAGCCCGCGAAGGCGCCGCGACGGCCCTGGACACGCTCCGGACGACGCAGCGCGAGTACGACGATCTCGTGAATCGTGCGGAGACGGCCGCTGCGACTGCCGATCCGCGCTCCGTGCGGGCCGCGAAGGAGGCCGCCCAGCAGGCGTTTCGAGCGGCGCGCGCCGCCGGCTCGACCCGCGACGACGTGGAGGCGGCCGCCCGCGACTGGCTGACCGAGATCAACCGCATCAACATCGCCACGCGTGATGCCACATCCGCTGCGGAGCGCCACCGGCGTGCTGCCGCGGAACTGGCTGCGACCCTCGAGCGGCTCTCGGTCGACGCGGATGCGGCGAGGATCTCCTCGGACATTGCCGATGAGGCGTGCATGACGGCGCGCGAGGCAGTCGCCGCGTGCCAGGAGACCGCGGCGCTGGCCTCCGCCGGAAATGCTGGCGAGCAGCCCGCCGCGGCGACCGTCGCCCAGCCCGGGACTCGCGAGGACCTCGCGACGCCGATGGCCTCGCGAGCCGGAGACGATGCCGCGATCATCCGGCTGCTCCGCGGTGACCGCGAGGTCATGAGCCGCGTCGTCGCGTCCCTCGCCGGCGACGACGAGGCGGAACGGCGGCGATGGCAGGCGTTGATCGGCGCGTTCGTCGAGGCGCTGATCGCGCGGACGATCGAGGCGTCCGCGTTCGACTTCCCGCTCGAGGACTCGTTCTGGAGCCCGTTCACGAGATCGCAGGCGCGCGATATCGCCGGCGCGCTGGCGTCCCTCGGCTACCGTCACGACGGGTTCGGCGGCTGGGCCGAAGACCGGGTCCCCTCGCAGCGCGACCTGTCGCTTGCCGTCGGCTACGCGGGCCTCGACCCGATGCGCATCCGGCGCTGGCCGTCAGAGGCGGAGATGCCGGACCTGCTGCGGGAGGTCACCGTGGCTGCCGACGAATACGTCTGGGAGGCCGCCGGTGGCCTGACGCTCGGTGAGCTCGTCTCGCTGCTTGGCCGCCGCGCTGAGGGCCTCGCGGAGTTGTGGAACGAGTGGGGCAACGTCCGGCCGCTGCTCCTGTCCGCCGACTGAGCGCAGCGTCGCGCGCGCCGGATAGTTAGGCCGTCGGCGCGTCCTCCACCGCCCCGACCGTTTCCGCCTCTTCGGAGTGCGTCGGACCCTCCTCCTCGTCCTCGTCGATGACGACGACCCGGAACGCCTCGGCCGCTTCGACGCCGATCCGCTCGCCCTCCTCGCGGGCCCACTCGCGCATCCGGGCATCGAGGCGTTCCGGCTCGTGGATCTGGCTCGCGTGCGCGCGAAGGGCATCGACCTTGCGGCCAACCGTCGACGTGACATCGATCCACGCCGTCGGATCGTTGGCCCAGAAGAGATAGAGCCGACGCACCTTGTGCGACGCCAGACCGGACTTCGCCAGCCACGGGAACGCCATCGGGTTGCGAGCCGCCGGGTAGACCGCGTCAGTCGCCGCCATCCCGGCCGCCCGATGGTCGGTGTGGTTGACGCCGCCGTCGCGGTAGAAGACGACCTCCGGGTCCGTCGCGAGCACCGCGTCCGGGCGGAATGTCCGGATCTCGCGAACAAGCTGCTCCCGGAGCGCGAGGTCGTTCGCGAGCGCGCCGTCCGGCTGATGGAGGTAGGTCACGCCCTCGTAGCCGATGATCGTCGCCGCCGCGTCCTGCTCGCGTTCGCGCTCTGCCGCTAGGTCCAGCGGGTCGCGCTCCGGGTCCTCACCGCCGGCGTCGCCGCTCGTGCAGCAGACGAGCCACCCGACCGAGCCCTCGTCGATCCAGCGCGCGGCGGTCGCCGCCGGACCGAAGTCGGCGTCGTCGGGATGACCGACGATGACCATGAATCTGGCCGGTCGCCAGGCGTGACGTGATTCGCCCACGTATCTAGAGGTTTGCTGGATTTCGGTTGGGTTTCAACTCGCAGAACTCGGGATCCGTGTGGTGAATCCCGGTTGCAGTCGCGATTCGCAACGTTATGATGTTGGCCGAGGCTTCGCTCGTCTCCCCCCACGAGCGAAGTCTCCTTACATGTCCGCGACCAGCGGCCGTCGACTCCAATCCTTCGATCGGTTTCACCTTGTTACGCCTGTCAGCCGACTCGGGCGGCCTGCGCCTCGTCGAGCGCGGCGAGCACGTCGGCAGCATGGCCTTCCGGCTTGACCTTCGACCAGACCCGGGCAATGCGGCCGTCGGGACCGACGAGGAACGTCGTCCGGGCCGTTCCCCAGTACTTCTTGCCGTAGTTCTCCTTCTCGACCCAGGAGCCGTAGGCCTCGGCTACCTTGTGGTCGACATCGGCCAGGAGCGTGAACGGCAGGCCGAACTTCTCGGTGAACGCTCGCTTGCTGGCGCCCCCCTGCGGGCTGACGCCCCAGACGTCGGCGCCCCGCTCGACGATCGTGTCGTTGGCGTCGCGGAACTCGCAGGCCTCGACCGTGCAGCCGGGCGTGTCGTCCTTGGGGTAGAAGTAGAGGATCGTCCACCGACCGGACTGATCCGAAAGGCGGTGGACGGCGCCGGACTGATCTTCCAGGGCGACCTCCGGAGCCTGGTCGCCGACCGCTGGCATGCTCATTGCGAGAGCGTAGCAGGGGTCTCCACGACGAGGATCGAACCCGCTCCCAGCCGAACCGAGGCGCGCTCCGCGACCCGGACGTTTGACAGCCCGCGAGCAGCGCCGAGCACCAGCGTCTCCTCGTGGAGCGAGTAGCGGAGACCTGCCGTGGTCACCCCGACCGCGTCGGTGCCGAACGGAATCAACGAGACGAGATCGCCTTGCCGACCGGTCAGCTCCAGGGTCGCCGGCCCGCGGACGAACCGTACGCGCGACCCGGCGTCGAGGAGCTCCGCGGGCCGGCCGGCGAGGACCGGGTGCGCCAACAGCGCGGCGTTGGCGAGGGCGTGGTCGAGACGCGGCCCGCCGAACCCGCCGATGATCACGACGCCATCCGCGCCGGCATCAACGGCGGCCCGGAGGGCCAGCTCCGTGTCGGTCTCGTCCTTCTCGGCAGACACCAGGTCGATCGGCACTCCGGTCGCTCGGAGCGCCTCGAGCTCGGGCGTCGGAAGGGAATCGCCGTCGCCGACCCAGCGGTCGATGCGCAACCCGAGCGGTGCCGCATGGCGCGCGCCGCCGTCGGCTGCGACGACAAACGCGACGCCGTCGGACCAGCCGGGCCAGGCTGCATCGAGCGCATCCCGATCAGGGGCGTCGCCATCGGCGAGGACGATCGCGCGGGCGGCTAGCTCGGTCATCCCGCGGTCACGACGCCGGGATCCGACTGACGACGTCGGCCACCCATGCGGCGACCGTCGGGGCAACCTCGTCGGCGCCAGCCGAGAGCAGCTCAGTCGGATCGCCCACGACGGACGCTATGCCCACGGCCCGAACACCGACGGCCCGCGCCATCCGCATATCCGTCGGGGCATCACCGACATAGGCGACCTCGTCGGGGTCGGCGTCGAGGCCGAGCAGCTCGAGCGCGCGTCGGAGGGGCGCAGGGTCCGGCTTGTGGACGGGCAGATCGTCGCCGAACACGCGGATCAGCAGCAGCTGCCCGAGACCTGTTCGCTCCAGCTGGGGCTCGACGATCACCCGGTCGCCGGCGGTCACGATGCCCAGCCGACACCCGACGGCGTCGAGACGGACGAGCGAATCGGTGACGCCTTCGAACGCGATCACGTCCTCCGCGGCCGCGAACGTGGTGTGCCAGAGCTCGTTCGCCTCGTCGAGACGGTCCGGCGGCACACCGAGCTTGAGGTACATCAAGCGCCAGTCCGGGACATAGTTCCGGCGGTAGATCTCGGCGTCCCAGGGCAGGCCGAATGCATCCATTACCGCGGCGTTGGCGTGCTGGAACGCGCCGAGCGAATCGACGAGCGTGCCGTCCCAGTCGAACAGGATCGCCCGCATGTCGGCGGATGCTACCGCCGCGTCATGGCCGGCGCGGACTCGAAGCCGAGTGAACCCGGTTGCGAGCGCAACCGATGCTAGACTCGGGCGGTGCCCGAGACGATCGAACATCCTGGGATGCGGCGCGTCCTTGACGCAGCGGCCAGGAAGGGCGTAACGCTCGACGTCACCGTCTTCGACCAGTCGACTCACACGGCCGCCGACGCTGCGGCCGCGCTCGGCGTGGAGCTCGGACAGATCGTCAAATCCCTCGTCTTCGTGGCTCCTGGCGCGGACGGCGACCCGGAGCCGATCGTCTGCCTCATCTCCGGCCCGAATCGCGTCGACCTCGCCCGGCTCGCGGCGGTGACCGGCGAGCGCGACGTCCGACGCGCGACGGCGCGTGAGGCCGACGAGCTGACCGGGTTCACGATCGGCGGGATCCCGCCGTTCGGTCACATCCGGCAGAGCCGGGTGATCATGGACCCCGATCTCGGCCGGTTCCAGATCGTCTGGGCGGCTGCCGGTCTGCCGACGGCGGTCTTCCCGGTTCCGCCGGGCACGCTGCGGACGCTCGCAAACGCGATGGTCGCGCCGATCACCGACGTCCCTCAGCCGACGGCCGGTGCCGGGACCGTCGGCGACGGGAGCCCCGAGTCGGGCGGTTTCGTCGACGGCGGTCACGCGACGCCCCAGAACGCAGGGGTGTGAGCGGCGCCGACGCGACGCCGCGGGGCGGGTCGGCGGCAGGCGCCACTGCCCGCCAGCCACACGACGCGACGATCGTCTATCCAGGCGGTCTGCGGGCGCGCTGGCGATGGGGAGGGAGTGGCGAGGGACCGGCGGTCTTCGCGCTTTCCGAGGCCGGAGGCTCCCTGGCGGATCACGGCGAGCTGGCGGGTGGATCGTACGAGTCGTTGTGTCGGGCCGAGCTTCGTATCGAAGGTCCCGGCGGGGCCTGGACCGCCCGTCTCGCGTCACTCATCTACGACGAACCGGCGGCGATTGCGTGGGACGACCACGGCTTGCTCGTCGTCAAGTACGGCTTCCTCACATACGGGTTCGACGCGAGGAGCGGCGCCCTGCGCTGGTCGCACCGATCGGCATCACCGCTGCTCGCGGTCTTCGCATCGCCGCGGCTGGCCCATATCGTCGTCCAGGCCGAGATCGAGACGTTCGCCCTGGAGCCCGACGGAACGGTCGCCTGGCGGGTCGCGCACAGCGACGTCGTGACCGCCGCCGACCTCGTCGGGGGGCGCCTCGTGCTGACGAGCTTCGCGGGCGCGGTCTCGGCGCTGGATCCGGCAACGGGGCGCGCGGTCGGGTAGCACGCGTTGCGGCGGTCCGCCCGCGGACTGCGACCTCTCCCACGGCGGGGCATTTCCGCTCCTACCGGCAAATCCGGGCCCTTCGGGTGCCCTAAGGGCTGCGCTCCCCGCCGGCTAACGCTCGCACAAGCGTCGGGCCCGATGCCGCGTTCGCCGTTGCGGCTGCGATCGCCCGTTATGCCGGTGCCACCGGAACGGATCGCGGCAACGCGAGCCGATTTCGCTGCCACCGATAAATTTCCGCTCTTCCGAGCGAATAGCGGCGCG
>JBJMMR010000041.1:0-86782 GCA_045804645.1 Chloroflexota bacterium
CGGCGTACGGAAGGATCAGCTCCGATGGCAGCGGCACCATCGCCGACTCGATCGCCATCGCGAGCATGACGCCCACATACCCGACCGCGCCGTACAGGCCGTTCAGGAACGGGATGACGATCTCGTCGATGAAGGCGAGCACGCGTACCTCGCGGTGAGAAAAGGGGTCGGCGCGCCCGAGGATAGCCGACTATCCTCGGCCGGTGAGTCCCCCACAGGTCCCGGACGAGGGCTCCCCCAGCGCGTCAGGCGAAGCTGCCACTCGCCGTGTCGTCCTGACCGGCGCGGATCTCTCGATCGGCGATGTCGAAGCGGTCGCGCGGCACGACGCGAGCGTGCGCCTGGATGACGACGCCCGTGGCCGGATGCAGGAGGCACGCGACGTCATCGACGCACTCGTCGAAGCGGGCGAGGTCGTGTATGGCGTGACGACAGGCTTCGGGGACCTGGCCACGACGTTCATCGAGCCTGAGCAGGCCGGTCGGCTCCAGGTGAACCTTCTGCTGAGCCACGCGACGGGCGTCGGTGCAGCGTTCCCGCGCGACGTCGTCCGGGCGATGCTCGTGCTGCGCGCCAACACGCTCGCCTTGGGCCACAGCGGGTGCCGGCCGCTGCTCGTCGACCGCTTGATCGATCTCCTCGCGCACGGCATCCACCCGGTCGTGCCGGAACAGGGGAGCCTCGGTGCGTCCGGCGACCTCGCTCCGCTCGCCCATCTCGCACTGCCGCTGATCGGCCGTGGCGAAGTCGAGGTCGGTGGGCGCGTCATCGCGGCCGCCCGAGCCCTCGCCGACGCCGGGCTGGAACCGCTGGAGCTCGAGGCGAAGGAGGGTCTCGCGCTCCTCAACGGCACCCAGATGATGAGTGCCCTCGCCGCGCTCTTTCTCGCCGACGCCGACCGCCTGGTGAAGACGGCGAGCGTCGCCGCGGCGATCTCGGTCGAGGCCTTGCTGGGGACTGATGTCGCCTTCTCGGCCGCGTACCAGTTGGCCCGCCCGCATCCCGGGCAGGTCGCCGTCGCCGCGGAGATGCGCCACCTCCTCCGCGAGAGCGGCCTGCAGCAGGCGCACCACGGATCGACACATAAGGTGCAGGATCCCTACTCGCTGCGGTGCGTGCCGCAGGTCCACGGTGCGGTGCGTGACGCCCTTGACCAGCTGCGACGGGTCCTCGACATCGAGCTCAACTCGGCGACGGACAACCCGCTCGTGTTCCCATTCGGCGGCGTGGCCGACGACGGTGCGATCGCGACCGGCGGTGGACGTGTCATCAGCGGTGGCAACTTCCACGGGGAGCCGCTCGCGCTGGCGCTCGACTACGTGAAGCTCGCCGTCGCCGAGCTCGGGTCGATCAGCGAACGGCGCATCGCGTTGCTCGTCGACCCGCGTCTCAATGGTGGGTTGTCACCGTTCCTGGCGACGTCGCCCGGGGTCGAATCCGGGATGATGATCTACCAGTACACCGCGGCCGCCCTCGCCTCGGAGCACAAGGTCCTCGCCCACCCGGCATCGGTCGACTCGATCCCGACGTCCGCCAACCAGGAGGATCACGTTTCCATGGGTTCGATCGCGGCCCGCCATGCGCGCCTGGTACTCGACGGCGTCCAGCGCATCGTGTCGATCGAGCTCATCGTCGCGGCGCAAGCGCTTGACCTTCGTCTGGCCTCGGTGTCGGAGGACGGGCAGGTACCCGCGCCAGGCGCCGGAGTCGCCGAAGCGCAGCGGCGTATCCGGGAGCACGTCACCCACCTTGACCGAGACCGGGAGCCGGGCCCTGATCTTGCCGCTGCGTACACGCTCGTCAGGGACGGCGCGCTCGTCGGACTGGCCGAAGGCGGCCCGCTCACGGTCTGACGCCGCCGGACGGTCCTACCGGTACTGCACGTCGCGACGCCACGGTGGCGTCCCATCGGTCCTGGCGGTTCGCATCCCCATCCGACTCAGCAGTGCGTTGATCTCGTCCCGGTAGCGGGCGCCTTCCGGACGCTCGGCGAGCCACAGCAGATACCCGGGATCGACCCGCGCGATCTCGCCTAGCGACCAGCCCACATGGCGGCCGAAGGGCAGAACGCTCCCGGACGGGTTGCCCGGCGGGTCGCCGGCAGCGCCGGTCCCGTCACGTGGCGCGGAGTCCCGACGATCTCGCTCATAGGCCGCGCGCCGCTCCGCGGTCTTGATCGCGTCATATGCGGCGTTGATCCGCATCATCCGCCGACTCGCGGTCTCGCCGGCGACGTCCGGATGGTGACGCCGCGCAAGGCGGCGATGGGCACGCGCGACCGCCGCGTCGTCGGCATCGCGCGAGAGACCCAGGACGACGAATGCGTCGCCCTCGACCTGTTCGAGCATGCTATGAGTCCCCGAGCCGGCAGCGCCCCGAGCACTGCGCCTGCGCGGACTCTAGCGCGGCGTCCCGTCGGTTTCGATAGGGTTCGGGGCGTTCGGGCAACGCGACTTTCGGCGCTCCGGCTGCCGCGAGCACGATCAGCCGAAGCCGCTCCGATTCCCGCTGGCCGTCGCGTACGCTCGTCGTCGCGGGATGCCCATGCCGATGAGGATGTCGTCGATCTCATCGCGGTACGGCTCACCCTCGGTGCGATCCGCCAGCCAGACGAGATATCCAGCGTCGACGCGCGCGATCTCGCCAAGCGACCACCCGATGTGACGCCCGAAGTCGAGGACACTGCCCGAAGCCCGGCCCGGTGGCGGACCAGCGCCGCCCGTCCCGTCGCGGCGCGGTGGCGGCTTCCGCGCCGCGTCGTAGTCAGCCCTCGCATGCGCCGTCCGTATGGCCTCGAACGCAGCGTTGATGTGCATCATCTGCCGGGTCGCGGACTCGCCCGCGAGATCGGGATGATGCCGCCGCGCCAGCCGTCGATGTGCGCGCGCGATCGTCGTGTCATCCGCGTTCCGATCGACGCCGAGGATCGCATAGGCGTCGCTGCTGCCGGCCTCCGGCGATCGCATCCAGCTCCCCTCGTCGGTCGGTGCGGTTGCGCCGCACCTGGCATCCCGCCCAGCACTCTACCCGCCCGCCGTCGAAGCTGCTGGTCCGACGAGCACCGTAGACTCGGCGGGGATGGCCACTGATACGCGTCGCATCACGATCGTCGACGTCACCGACGAAACGACATTCGGTCGTATCCCACCCTGTGCCGACGCGTCGTTCGACCACCGGTCGTGCGACTACTGGGAGGACGCCGACCGCGGCTCGAAGGCGATCCGGCTCGATTGGCTCGAACCGCGACGGAGGGATCCCGAACCGCCGCCGCCACCTGCGCCGACATCGAATCCATTCCTGGCGGACCTTGAGGAACGCAACGCCAACCCGTTCGCGCCGCCCGGCGCGGCCGGGGGAGGTTTCAACCCGTTCCTCGACGCTGACGACACCGCCGACGAGAACCCGTTCGCGCCGAGGCGCGCCCCCCGACCGAGCGTCGGCGACACCGGTCATCCGAAGCTCCGGCTGCTGGGTCGCGGTCTGGCGGTGGCCGGGAGCTACGCGAAGGTCCTCTTGATCGACGAGGTCGCCGCCGCGTACAGCCAGTTCGGACCGCTCAGCGCGTATCCCCGTGCGCAGCGGACGCGCGAGCTGTACCCGGCGCTCCCCGATTCCCCGCTGCCCGCGGTCATCACCTGCATCGCGTCCACAGGGGAGGCACGCGATCGGGGGTTGGCCCGGATGCTCGTCGAGGACGTGTGCGCAGACCTCGGCCGGCGTGGGTTCGCGGCCATCGAAACCTACCCGGAGATCGGCGTCCGACCGGATGCGACGAGCGCTGCCACGCCGGCCTTCTGGGAATCGGTCGGTTTCGTCGTCGCCGCGTCCGACGATCGGTTCCCGGTCATGCGTCGCGAGCTCGCGTGACGAGGTGGACCAACCGCGTCACGCTGGCCGTGGTCGCGCTGATCGCCGTCGCGCTCATCGCCGTCACCGGCTGCATCCCGCCGCGACCGTCACCGAACCCGACCCCGACGGAGCCGTCCACGCCGCCGCCGAGTCCGACCTCCGCCAGCGGCGCGACATCCTCGGCCGCCGCCTCGACGGAACCGTCGGCTGGCGTCACGGTCGATCCGTCGCTGCTCTCGGTCCTGCCGGACGCCGTCGGCGGCGTCCCTCTGGAGCCAGACCAGGCGACAGCGGCCGAGATCGCTCGAGAGCCGTCCATCGCGCCGTTCGTCAGCTCGCTCGCGCTGGCCGCGGCCTTCGGGCCGCCGGCCTCTGGGTCGGTCGCGGACTACGTCGTCGTGACCGTCGCACGTGTGAAGCCCGGACTCTTTGGCGACCTGTTCTTCCGAGGCTGGCGGGACACGTTCGACAGCGCCGTGTGCCAGCAGGCCGGCGGTGTCCAGGGCGCGGCCGAGGCGACCATCGGCGGCCGCCAGACGTTCATCGGGACGTGTGCCGGAGGGATCCACACGTATCACGTCCATCTTCCCGATCAGGGCCTCATCGTATCGATGCAGGGTGGCGGTCCCGGGCGCTTCGGAGAGCACGTCGTCGAGGGTCTGAACGAGTAGCCTTCGGGCATGACGACCGATGCCGGCCCGCGTCCCGTCCGCGCGCCGCGAGGCGCCCAGCTGACCTGCCGCGGATGGTCACAGGAAGCCGCGCTCCGGATGCTGATGAACAACCTCGACCCGGAGGTGGCGGAGGATCCGGAGCACCTCGTCGTCTACGGCGGGACCGGCAAGGCGGCCCGGGACTGGGCGGCGTTCGATGCGATCGTTCGCGAGCTGCGTACGCTCGGCGACGACGAGACGCTGCTCATCCAGAGTGGCAAACCCGTCGGTGTCCTGCGGACGCACGAATGGGCGCCGCGCGTCCTGATCGCGAATTCGAACCTCGTTGGCCGCTGGGCGACTTGGGATGTCTTCCGCGAGCTCGAGCGACAGGGCCTGATGATGTACGGCCAGATGACCGCCGGGTCATGGATCTACATCGGGACCCAGGGGATCCTTCAGGGTACGTATGAGACGTTCGCGGAGGCGGCCCGCCAGCATTTCAGCGGCTCACTGGCGGGGACCGTCACGCTGACTGCCGGTCTGGGCGGGATGGGCGGCGCCCAGCCGCTTGCCGTGACGATGAACGAGGGCGTGTGCCTCGCGATCGAGGTCGACCCGGCGCGGGCGCAGCGTCGCCTCGACATCGGCTATGTCGATCGCCTCACCCACGACCCGGCCGAGGGCCTCGCCTGGGCGCGATCGGCGGCAGCGGCACGCGAAGCGACATCGATCGCACTCGTCGGCAACGCGGCCGAGATCGAGCCGGCGTGGGCCGCCGCCGGCGAGCACTTCGATCTCGTGACCGACCAGACGTCTGCGCACGATGCGTTGAACGGATACGTGCCCGCCGAGATCTCACTCGGCGACGCCACCGTTCTGCGAGAGACGCAGCCTAAGGAGTACGAGCAGCGCTCGCGCGCCGCGATGGCGGCGCATGTCCGCGCGATGCTCGCGTTCCAGCGAGCCGGCGCGATCGTATTCGACTACGGCAACAACCTGCGTGCGCAGGCGAAGGAGGCCGGCGTCGAGGACGCCTTCGACTATCCGGGGTTCGTGCCGGCCTTCATCCGGCCACAGTTCTGCGAGGGCCGGGGCCCGTTCCGTTGGGCGGCGCTCTCCGGCGACCCCGCGGACATCGAGCGGACCGACCGCGCGGTCCTCGACCTCTTCCCTGAGGACGCCGGGCTCCGGCGCTGGATCGAGATGGCCGAGGCGCGCGTGCCATATCAGGGCCTGCCGGCTCGGATCTGCTGGCTGGGCTACGGCGAGCGGTCGAAGGCAGGCCTCGCCTTCAACGAGCTCGTCGCATCGGGCGAGGTGAGCGCGCCGATCGTCATCGGCCGCGACCATCTCGACGCGGGGTCCGTTGCAAGCCCCAACCGCGAGACGGAAGCGATGGCGGACGGCACGGACGCGGTCGCGGACTGGCCGCTCCTGAACGCGCTCGTGAATACGGCGGCGGGCGCCTCGTGGGTGTCGATCCATCACGGAGGCGGCGTCGGCATCGGGTTCTCGCAGCACGCCGGGATGGTCGTGGTCGCCGACGGGACGCCGCTCGCGGCCCAGAAGCTGGAGCGGGTCCTCACGACCGACCCGGCGATGGGCGTGCTTCGGCACGTCGATGCCGGCTATGAGCGGGCGATCGACGTCGCCCGCGACCGTGGCGTCCACGTGCCGATGCTCGATACCGACTGACGTGCTCATCGAATCGGTACCGAACGTCTCGGAGGGCCGGCGACTCGATGTCGTCGACCGCCTGGCGAACCGGATCACCTCGGTCGAGGACGTGTTCCTGCTCGACCGGACGAGTGATGCGAGCCATAACCGGTCGGTGTTCACGATGGCGGGCGAGGACGGGCCGGTCACCGACGCACTCGAACGACTGCTCGGCGGGGCGGTCCACGAGATCGACATGGACGCGCACGACGGAGAGCATCCGCGGATCGGCGCCGTCGATGTCATCCCGTTCATCCCCCTCGCGTCGAGTTCGATGGAGGACGTCATCGAGCTCGCGCGCGCATTCGGCGAGCGGATCGCGATGCGCTTCGAACTGCCCGTCTACCTCTACGCGCGGGCGGCGTTGCGCGCTGACCGCGAGCGCCTCGCCGACGTCCGTCGTGGCCAATACGAGGGCCTCAAACTCGAGATCGAGCAGAACGGACGCGAGCCCGACTTCGGCCCCCGCAGGATGCATCCCTCGGCGGGGGCGGTCGCCGTCGGTGCCCGGCCGTTCCTGATCGCGTACAACATCAACCTCGACTCCGACGACGTCGACCTCGCGAAACGTATCGCGCGTCGCGTCCGCGAGTCGGGTGGTGGGTTACCGAAGCTGCAGGCGAACGGGTTCGAGGTCCGCGAGCCCGAGCGCGGTCATCCGTTACGAGCGCAAGTCTCGATGAACCTGCTCGACTTCGGCGTGACGCCCCTGTGGCTGGTCTGGGACGCTGTCCGCGATCTCGCAGTCGAGGACGGCGTCCGTCTCGCGGAGTCCGAGCTGATCGGGCTCGCGCCGCAGGCCGCATTCGAGTCGATCGCCGACCACGTGGGTGCGACCGACGCCTCGCTCGACGCTCGACTAGCGGCCGCCGCGAACTACATCCGCCTCCGTGACTACTCGCCGATGCAGATCCTCGAGCGTCGTCTTGAGGCCGCGCGAGAGAGTGCCACTTCGATCTCCGCCGAGCCGCGGCCGGGCAAATGACCGGCGGCCCGTTCCGCGTCATCGAAGGCGGGCGGACAGGAGAATCGACGCCCGGTCTGCTTATCGTCGGCGCGAGCGAGGTCGTCACCCTCGCTGGGGGAGTCCGCCGGGGACCGCGGCAGGGGGATGTCGCGAGGCTCATCGCTGACGACCCGGGTGGTGCGTCGTCCCCCGTCGTCGCGGTGTGGGAGGGCCGCATCGCGGGCGTCGGTGAGCGAGCTGCTGTCGAGGCGGAGCTCGAAGCTGACGGCCTGCCGCTCGCACGGTTCGCCAGGATCGATGCGGCCGGCGGGTCGGTCACTCCGGGTCTCATCGACCCGCACACGCACCTGTTGTTCGCGGGTTCCCGCGAGGACGAGCTCGTCCTCCGTCAGGAAGGCGCGTCGTACCTGGACATCCTCGCGGCAGGCGGCGGGATCCTCTCGACGGTCGCTGCGACGCGCGCCGCGTCCGAGGCCGACCTGTTGACCCACGGCCGGCGCTGGCTCGACGAGATGCTGACCCATGGCGTAACGACCGTCGAGGCGAAATCCGGGTACGGCCTCGACCTCGAGACCGAGCTCCGCCTCGTCGAGGTCGCCTATCGGCTCGGTCGCGAGGGCCCGATCGACGTCGTGCCGACGTGGCTCGGTGCCCACGCTGTGCCCGCTGAATACCGGTCGCGGCCCGACAGCGTCGATGCCTACGTTCGGCACATGCTCGATGAGCAACTCCCCGGGATCGCCGCGCACGGCCGGGCCCGGTTCGCGGACGTGTTCTGCGAAGAGGGCGTATTCAGCGCCGACCAGTCGCGGCGGATCCTCGAGGCGGCTCGTTCCTATGGCCTGTTGCCCCGGCTGCATGCCGATGAGCTCGCTCCGTCGGGCGGCGCCGAGCTTGCCGCGGAGATCGGCGCATCGTCAGCGGACCACCTCGCCACCCCGTCGCTCGAGGGGATCGCCGCGATGGGGGCGGCAGCCGACGCCGACGATCCGATCGTCGCGACGTTGCTGCCCGTGACGACCTGGTTCCTCATGAAGGATCACCACGCGCCGGCGCGTGCATTCATCCAGGCCGGCGTCCCGGTCGCGATCGGCACGGACTTCAATCCCGGGACCTCCCCGACGCCCAACCTGACGTTGGCGATGTCGTTCGCGGTGATCAACCTGCGCATGACCCCCGACGAGGCCCTCGCCGCGGTGACGATCAACGCCGCCCGCGCGCTCGACCTCGAGGATGAGATCGGGTCGCTCGAGCCTGGCAAGGCCGCGGACGTCGTGATCTGGCGCGTCCCGACGAGCGCGCGGATCCCGTATCACCCAGGCGCCGACCTCGTCCGGACGGTCATCAAGCGCGGTCGCGTGGTGCTCGATCGCCCGTGACACCGCGCTGGAAAGACGGCGCTACGCCTGCTTGCCGCGCGACTCCAACAGGACGGTGATCGTCTCGGCCGGCAGGCTCGACGACGTCACCGAAAGCTTCGGCTGGGTGACGGGCTCGGCGCCCATCTCATGGAAGAACTTGGCTAATGCCTCCGCGCAGTCGCCGTCGTCATCGCACAGCGTCATCGGGACGACGATCTTGGGGTCCAGCTGCGCCATCAACGAGGCAGCCTTGGTCGGGCTGAGCGTTCCGCCGATGGGGACGCAGGCGATGTCGATCTCGCCGATGTCCGCGAGCTTCTCCTCGGACAGAAGGTGGCCGATCTCGCCGAGATGGATGGTGTGGACGCCGTCGACTTCTACGACGAACGACACGCCCTTCCCGTGCTCGGCACCCTTGGCGTCGTCCCGGTAGGTCCTGACGCCCGTGACGAGCACCTCCTTCACCTCGTACTCGCCAGGTCCGTCGAGCACGAACGCCGCGTCGAGGCTGGAAGGGATCAACGTCGAACCGTCCCGTGACAGCTTTCCCTTCGGTTTGCCACGGGCCACCGGCGCGTCGTCGGGATGACTGAACGTCACGATATCGCCGGTGATGCCACGACCGGTCGGCCCCACGACCGATTGGTAGGGATCGGCTACCAGCACCGCATCCTTGCCGCGCAACCGGACGCAGGTCCGGCCATACCACGTCATCTCCATCGGCCGCGATTCTGACATAGCGCTCTGCACGGCCGCTCACCGTCCGCTCACGACGAGTCGGCGCCTCAGACCTCGCCGGAAAAGGAAAGACCGGGAGCGCCTGCCCACTCGGCGCCCCCGGTCGGAGGGAGGGAGGATGGAACCCTTAGGGTTCGTCCGATCGCTACGCTACGGCGCCCTGATTGCGGGTCGAGACGCCAAGCGATTAAGAAAGCGAAACCGATCTCGCGCGGGGCCCAGATCGGCATCGCGTGTACGATCGGGCGATGGATCGAGCCCCGATGCGACCGGTCGTGATCGCCGCGATCGTCGCCCTTCTCGTCGCTGCGTGCGGCTCGCCCACGCCGTCGGTGAGCCCTTCCGCTTCGGCTTCGCTGTCGCCGTCGTCGAGCGCCCCCGCCGTATCTCCGAGCGCGTCCGGTTCCGGTGGCGATGCAGCCGTGTACGCCGAGATCAACGACCAGGTGCGGGCGATCCGAGGCCTCCAGGAGAAGAAGCCGATCGAGCCGACCATCGTCTCGCCCGACGAGATGACGCAGGTCCTCAAGGATTCCTTCAGCGAGGACTACCCGCCCGAGCAGGTGGCCGCCGACGAGCAGCTCTACCACGGCCTCGGGTTGTTGCCGAAGGACGACAAGCTGGCTGACGTCTATATCGACCTCCTGTCCAGCCAGGTCGCCGGCCTGTACGACCCGGTCAAGGAGAAGCTGTACGTCGTATCCAAGGCCGGCGGCGTCGGCGCCGTCGAGAAGGTCTACTACTCGCACGAGTACGACCACGTCCTGCAGGACCAGAACTTCGACCTTGAGAAGATGCAGGACGGGCTCGATGACAAGACCGACGAGGCCCTTGCGCGGCAGTCGCTCGTCGAGGGCGACGCCTACCTGACGATGTCGTACTGGCTGCAGCAGAACCTGACTCCCGCAGAGATCGGCGAGGTGATCCAGGCCTCGCAGGACCCCGACGCGCAGCAGGCGCTCAACCGGATCCCGCCGATCGTGCAGGCACAGATCATGTTCTCCGCCATCCAGGGCACCCAGTTCGTCACGGGCATCCAGCTGGGGGGCGGATGGGAAGCGGTCGATAGCGGATTCGGCAAGCCACCGACGTCGACGGAGCAGATCCTCCATCCGGAGAAGTACACGGCCCACGAGACGCCGATCGCGGTCGACGTCCCCGCCGACCTCGCGAAGAGGATGGGATCAGGCTGGTCGACCGTGATGGAAGACACGATGGGTGAGCACCAGACAGCGATCTGGCTGGGCTCCGGCGCGGTCGCGGCGGCGACGGACGCGTCAGCCGGCTGGGGCGGCGACCGGATCACTTATCTGAGCGGCGCGAGGGACAGCTGGGCGATCGGATGGCACACCGTCTGGGACAGCAAGGAGGACGCCGCCGAATTCGACGTGACGGCCAAGACCGCCGTAGAGAAGGCCGGTGGTCCCGGTCAGGTACTCCCGGGCGAGGGAGGGACGACCCGGTGGGTCGTGATCGGCAGCGACGACGCCGCACTGCAGAAGGTCGCCAACGGGCTCGGGCTGGCGGGCTAGCAGCGGCGGGACGCCGGCCGGGCCCGGCGGGGACCTACATCGACTCCGGCGCCGAGATGCCCAGGAGCCCGAGCGTGCTCGCCAGCGTGACCTGGGTCGCACGGGCGAGCGCGAGGCGCGAAGCCGACCGCCCAGGATCGTCGGGATCGACGACTCGAGCATCGCGATAGAACGCATGGAAGGCGGTCGCGAGCTGGGTCGCGTAGGCGGTGATGCCGTGCGTCTCCTCCGCTGTGACCGCGTCCTCGACGACTTCGGGCAGCCGGACGACCTCCCGTGCGAGGGCCGCCTCCGGGCCGTCGGCGAGCGTGCCCGCGACCGTCGACGCGGGCACCAAGCCGACTTCGGTCGCCTTGCGCAGGATCGAGGCGACCCGCGCATGTGCGTACTGGACGTAATAGACGGGGTTCTCGTTCGACTGCTTCTTGGCAAGCTCGATGTCGAAGTCGATCGACGAGGTCGCCGCACGGGAGGCGAAGAACCACCGTGCTGCATCGACACCGACCTCGGCCAGCAGCTCGTCGAGCGTGACGAACTCCCCGGCCCGCTTGGACATCGAGATCTCGACCCCGTCGCGGACGAAGCGCACCCACGAGTACAGCAGCATCTGGACGGCGTCGACGTCGTAGCCCATCGCCTTGGCGGCGTTCCGGACGCGCGCGACGGTGCCGTGGTGGTCGGCGCCCCAGATGTAGAGCAGGTGGTCGAAGCCGCGGCTGAACTTCTCGGTGACGTACCCGATGTCGGCGGCGAAGTACGTCGGCTGGCCGTTCGAGCGGTAGATCACGCGGTCCTTGTCGTCGCCGAAATCCGTGCTGCGGAACCAGACGGCGCCGTCCTGCTCGTAGACGTATCCGCGCTCACGCAGGCGTTCGACCGCACGCTCGACCCAGCCCTCCTCGTGGAGCGATCGCTCGGTCGTCCAGACGTCGAAATGGACGCCAAGCCGCTCGAGGCTCGCCTCGATACCGCTCCGGACCTGTGCGGCCGCCCAGCGACCAAGGACGTTGGCCGTGTCGGTCTCCCGCTTCGTCGCCTCGGCCCAGACGTCTGGAGGGACCGCGGCCGCGAGATCGTCGACATAGTCCCCTCGATACCCCTCCTCCGAGACGGGTTCGCCACGCCGCAAGGCAGCGATCGACGCCCCGAGCTGGTCGATCTGGCCGCCGGAGTCGTTGAAGTAATACTCGCGAGTCACCTGTTGCCCGCCCGCCTCGAGGACGCGGCTGAGCAGGTCCCCGATGAACGCGCCACGGGCGTTGCCGATCGTGAGCGGACCGGTCGGGTTCGCTGACACGAACTCGACGTTCACGCGCCGGGGCGAGATCGGGTCGACGCGACCCCACGCCTCCGGCTGGGCGAGGATCCCGTCGACGATGGCCTCGAGCGCGGTGGCTTTCAGCCGCACGTTCAGGAAGCCGGGCGGCGCGACTTCGGCGGCCTCGACCGGCGAGGCGTTCTCGCGCGAGCTGGCGTCGCGGACGAGCTTCGCGGCGAGCAGTGTCGCCAGCTCGAGCGGCGAACGCCGGTAGGGGCGCGCGAGCTTCATCGCGAGGTTCGTCGAGAAGTCCCCGTGACCAGGGTCGGCGGGTCGCTCCACTTCGATCGCCGGCCGCGCGTCGGGGTCAAGGGTCGCGAGGGAGCCCTCATCGATCGCGCGCGCCCAGGCGCGTTCGATGGCAAGGCGTACGTGCGTGCGCAAGGGGGCGGGGGTCACCGCGGCATCGTACCGGCCGACGCCCCGTGACGTCGGTACCGGTGCCGGTCCTGGGTCGTCGGTCCGGGGGTCCTGGGGGACCCTTCGTTGCTGGCCGTCAACGAAATCCCGGGCGCCTGGTCGGTCGAGGTGGGAATGGTGTAGTCACCGGTCGCCAGAGGTACTAGACCGGCCAGTACCCCCGTGTGAGTATCGGGTCCTCGTTCGGTGCACGGACAACCCCGCCAGGGGAGAGCGGCCGTACGGGGGGACCACTCAACCAGAGGCTTCAGCCTCAGCTCGGGGACCGTCACATGTCGAGTACTCGCTCCGGCGCAAGGTCGCGCCTGGCCCGCCGCCTCTCATGGCTCGGGGTCATGTCCATGGTCGCCACGGCACTGCTTGCGCCGTCGACCTCATCCGCGCTCGCGGCTGCGCCTGGCAACAACGCCACGGTGAAGATCGAGGATTCGGTGAACCCGAAGCCCGAGCCGGCGAACGATCCGCACGTCTGCCAGTTCGACATCAAGTTCTTCTTCGCGGATCCAGGGCAGACCGGCGACTGGCACATCCAGTCGTGGCCTCCGACCGGCGACAAGACGACCGTCCTCGAGGGGACGTACGACACGAACGGCCAGGGCTTCGATCGCCAGCCGACGAGCGGCTACTACTCGCTGGCGGACGGCCACTACAAGCTCTTCTGGAAGGGCGACGAGGAAAAGCTCTGGAAGCACAAGGTCTTCTGGGTCGAGTGCCAGCAGACCGAGCCGACCGAAACGCCGAAGCCCACGGAGACCGCGAAGCCGACCGAGACGCCCAAGCCGACCGAAACGGCGAAGCCGACCGAGACGCCCAAGCCGACCTACACGCCTGCGCCCACGGAGACCGACAGGGTCGATCCCACGCCGAAGCCCACGGGTGATGTCGGTCCGTCGACCGGCAAGACCAACCCGCCACACGCGACGCTGCCGGCGACGGACACGCTTGATGCGGTGTCGACGACTCCGGCAAGCGACAGCTGGCGGATCATCCTCCTGGCGATGGCCGGTCTGCTGACCGCCGCACTGATGCTGACGCCGGCCCGCGCCGCCCGGAAGCAGGACTAGCGTTCGCTGACCCGAGCGCCCGATAGCCTCGGTATCCGAGCAGCCGATGACCGCCGCCCTCACCGGCGGCGGTCATCGTCCACCTGACTCCCCAAGGCTCGAGGCGATCGTCCGGATCGCCACCCTGCGACCGCGCAGGAACACCAGCGCTCGCTGACCCGGAGTGTCCGAGCCGCTCTGGTCCGAGCACACGACGACCGTCGCCCTTGTCGGCGACGGTCGTCGCCTTGTGTCTCGCCACGGAAGCGGTGCGCGACGGCACCAGAAGTGTCAAAGGTTTGACGCTGGCGTTGACCGGAAAGTACTAGACGCCAACGCAGGACCATGGGACTATGCCGGGCCTCGGCCCCACGAGTGGGGGCTCCAGGCCGAGCCGTCATGCCTGAGGCCTCGCCTCACCTCTTGGGGACCGTATCGAATGACTGCCCAAACGCGTTCTCGAGCGAGCCGACGCCTTGGCTGGCTCGTTGTGGTCGGTATGACCGTCGCCGCCTTGGCCGCTCCGAGTGCAACTTCCCTTGCTGCCGACGCGAAGATCGAAATCACGATCTGCCACGCCACCGGATCGCAAGGCAATCCCTACATCGTCAATTCACCAGCCATCAACTCGAGCGGTGCGTTCGCCGGAGAACTCGCGGGCGGACACAACGGGCATACGGGTCCCCTGTGGTTCCCAGGCATCCAGGTCTCGTGGGGCGACATCATCCCGCCCTATGTCTACCCGCCCGCCAACTTCACGTACGCCGGTCTCAACTGGACCGCCGAGGGTCAGGCCATCTACGACAACGACTGCAACATCCCTGAGGCGACCGCCACCCCGACCGAGGCGCCCACCGCCACCCCGACCCAGGCGCCTACAGCTACGCCGACCGACGCTCCGACCGGAACGCCGGCTCCGACCGGCAGCGTCGAGCCGACGCAAACCGTGAATCCCACGGACCCACCCGCCGGGAGCGTGGACGCGGCGACGGCGACGCCGGCTCGGACCCTGCCATCGACCAGCACGATCGACGGGTCCGGCAATGGGCCGATGAACGATGGGTGGCGCGTCGTCCTGCTCGCGCTGGCGGGAGTCCTCGCGACTGCGCTGCTGCTGACGCCGGCCACGGCCGTGGTCCGAAAGGACGACCGGCGCCGCTGACGGTCAGCCCGACACAGGGGTCCCCGAGACCCGGGCGGAGCGCCGCGCTGTCCGTGTGGTGCTCCGCCCACGTCTCCGCACGGCGGTGACGCGATCGGCTCGAGCTCACGCCGGGGTGTCAGATCGTGAAGGTCGACCCCGGGTAGACCAGCTCGACGGGACCGGTGTAGCGAGCTCGGACGGACGCGACCGTCGCGTCGGGGTCGAAGCCCATCTGGAGATGCGTCAGCAAGACGCGTCCGACGCGCGCGGTCGTTGCGAGATCGCCGACGGCGGGACCGTCGAGATGCAAGGCGTCCGCGGCGACGGGGCCGGGCCCGAACGATACTTCCGAGAGAAGCCAGTCTCCGGGCACGATCAGCGGCTGTAGGTCGCTCGCTCGACCGCAATCCCCGGAGTAGACGAGGCCTGGGCCGTTCCCGAGCGAGATTCGAAAAGCGTGGCTGTCCCGAGTGTGCGTGACCCGGATCGCGCGGATCGCGAGAGGCCCGACGGTCACGTCGTCCGGGATGGGTTCGACATCGAGCGTCGCGGCGGTGAACCCGGGTTCGTCATGGAGCGCGTCGATCCGGCCCGCCAGGCCCGTCGGCGCGATGACGCGGACGTGGCGCTCCGGGTGGAACTGCCAGCGCAGGTAATGGCGCATCGCGACGAGATCGATGAAGTGGTCGGGATGCAAGTGGCTGACGAAGACTGCATCGACGGTGCTCGGCTCGAGCGTCGCGGCTAGCCGCGGGAACGACCCCTGGCCGAGGTCCAGGACGATCGCCGTCGAGTCGGCGCGGACCAGGTAGGAAGCGCCGGCAGCTCCGAGCTTATCGGTGTACGCCGGTCCCGCCCCGAGCACGTCGAGACTCATCGGCACGGACGTGTCGGCACCCACGATGTGAGCGTAGCCCACCGCCGGTGAGCGTTTCAGTCCTGTCCGTCGTCCTGCGGTCCACCCGGCGCCTCGGCGTTCGGCTTCGGCGTCTTCGTCGGCTTGCGCGTGGCGTCCGGGCGATCGGTGGCTGTCGGCTTTCCGGCTCCCTCGGGGTGTTCCGGCGGGGCCTTGGTCGGCTTCGGCGTGGCTTCCGGGCCGTTCGTGCTCGATCCCGTTCCGACGCCGCCATGGCCGCCGTTCGAGCCGCTCCCGTTGTCGCCCTGGTCGCCGCCAGCGGTCCCGTCGCCGCCAGGGGTCCCGTGGCTCCCGGAGCCCCCAATCGGCGTCGGGCGTTCGACCGAGCCGACCGAGTCGATCGCGCCCGTGCTTTTCGCGATCGCCCGCGCGACCGCCGCATCGATCGCATCCGCAGCGCGCGATGGCACGCGACGCGCCAGTGCTTCGAGGACCTCGACATTGCGCCCGAGACCCGTCTCGAGAGCGGCTGCCGCAACAGCGTCCCCCGCGTGGACGACGGCGATCGATGCCTCGGTCATGATCCGTTCGTATGCCGCGAGTGCGGCCGCTGCCGCGCCTTCGTCGCCATCTCGGGCGGCCGCGTCAGCCTCGCGCAGACGGTCGCCGAGGCGGCTGAGCTCGGCCACTGCCCGAGCGGACGGCTCGGACGGTAGGGAGACGTTCTCGATCCAGAGCCGTCCCTCGTAGAGGGCCCCACCCGGACTCGAGGACGCTGCCGCGCCACCGACCATCGCCCCGACGAGGATCGCGGCCGCGACGAGGGTGAACGCCGCCCGTCGGCGACCCCGAAGCCCTCGCTCGATCGCGCTGCGTGACGCCGTCGCTGGCACGATGCTCAACGCGGCGTCGGCTCGCGTGAGATCCGCGCGGCGATGGGCATGCGCGAGGACACGCGCCCGCATCCGCGACGTAGCGGTGAGGTCGGGCGTCAGACGGTCATCGGCGTACGCCTCCAGGCGCCGCCTAAGACGGATGTCCCCGGCCGCCAAGTCGATCATGTCGTCGTTCATCGACCGACCCGCCCATCGCTCGCGGCATCCTGGCCGCGATCGGTGTCCGGCTCATCGATCCGAAGCTGACGGCGGAGTGCCGCGATCGCCCGGAACTGGAGCCCGCGGATCGTCCCTTCCTGCTTGCCCATCACCTGAGCGGCTTCGCGTGCCGAGAGGCCGGCGAAGAACCGCAGCGCGATGGCGTCTCGTTGTTCGTCCGTCAGCGCCGCGAGCGCCGCAGCCACGTCGTCGAGTTCCTGGCGCGCGACCGTGACCTCATCGGGACCCGCGTCGACGCCGGGCTGCTGACTCGCGGACTCGAGGTCCACGTGGTCGTGACGCGTCCGGACGTGATCGATGACCGTGTTCCTGGCCAGCCGGAAGAGCCAGCCCCCGAACGGGATGCCTCGCGCTTCGTATCGCGGCAGGGCCTCCAGGGCCTTGACGAAGACGAGCTGCGTCAGGTCCTCCGCGTCCGACGGGCGGTGGACGCGGCTGGCGATGTAGCGGTAGACCGGCAGGTGGTAGTGATCGAACAGAAGTCCGAACGCCCACGCGTCCCCCGAGCGTGCTTCCTGTACCAGCCGCTCGACCGCGGTGTCGTCGAGGGTCACAACGAACGTCCGGCGACGGCGTTAGGCGTGGTGGCCATCGGCACCACCACCCGCCCGTCGCCCCGTCGGAAGCTGAGGGCATCGAATCCGGCGTCTGTCGCGACCCGGTATCCGTCGTCAAGCGCCCACGCGAAGGTGTCCGCGCGGTGGGCGTCCGAGCCGATCGTGATCCGTTCGCCTCCGAGCTCACGGAACCGCTCGACGATATGCGCGGGCGGGTAGATCTCCCTGGCCTCTTGCCGCAGCCCGCTCGTGTTGATCTCGAGTGCGGTCCCGCTCTCCACGAGTGCACGCAGGAGCGGCTCGTACAGTTCCGGGGCCGCGGCAAGGTCGGCAGCGGTCACGTGCGGCGCGAGATAGCGCTTTACCACGTCGAGATGTCCGATCGCATCGAAGAGGCCGCTGCGGATCGCCCGTTCGACCTCGGAGAAGTACGGCTCGATGATCTCAGGGAGCGACCTCCCGGCGACCCAGCTCGCGACATTCGACGCCTCGTACGGCGAACCGCGATAGACGTGCGCCGACCCGATCGTGAAGTCGTACTCGTGGTGCCGCAGGTGGTCGCGGATATCGTCGGCCCAACGACTATCCCAGGTGATCTCGGCACCGAATCGGATCGCAAGACCGCGCTCTCCCCAGCGCTCGGCCGCTTCGCGGACGGTACGCTCCCGCTCATCGAACGAGACGTAGCGATAGGCGGGCGCGCCGGGTTCGAAGTCGAGATGGTCGGTGATCGCGATCTCGCCGATCCCGCGTTCGACGGCCTGTGAAGCGAAGGTGTCGATCGGCACCTCACTATCGGGCGACAGGTTCGTGTGGAGATGCGCGTCGAGCGGCAGGTCTCGTGCCTGGCGATCGTTCATCGCCCTTCCCCCGGCGACTGGATCATCCCGAGATCACACCCAGCTCTCGCCCCACCGCCGAGAACGCCTCCAGAGCGCGGTCCAGCTGCTCGTCGGTGTGCGCCGCGGTGACGATGGTTCGGATCCGGGCCTGGTCGAGCGCGACGGTCGGGTAGACGACCGGCTGCGCGAACACACCCTCGCCCATCAACTGATCGCTGAAACGCATCGCGGTCTCCGGGTCGCCCATCATCACCGGCGTGATCGGCGTCTCGGAGCGGCCGGTGTCGAACCCGAGTCGGGCGAGCTCCGACTTGAACCGCCGCGTGTTCGTCCACAGCCGCTCGAGCAGCTCAGGCTCATCCTGCATCACCTTGATCGCCTCTCGACACGCGGCGACCACCGCCGGCGGGTGCGAGGTCGAGAACAGGAACGGCCGTGCTCGTTGGGTGAGGATCTCGCGTAACGACACGCTTCCAGCGACGTAGCCTCCGAGCGCGCCGACGGCCTTGCTCAACGTCCCTACCTGGATCGCGACGCGGCCGTGCAGCCCGAAGTGATCGACGCTGCCACGGCCGTCCCGCCCCAGGACCCCCGAAGCGTGCGCGTCATCCACGAAGACGGCAGCGCCGGCGGCCTCCGCCGCATCGACGATCCCCGGCAGCGGCGCGATATCGCCGTCCATCGAGAAGACTCCGTCGGTCACGACGAGGATCGACCGGTACGGCTCGCCGCTACCCTCGCGGCCGTTCTCGACCGCTTCCGCCAGGACGCGTTTCAACGCTTCGACGTCGGCGTGCGCGTAGACCTTCCGCGGCGCCTTCGAAAGCCGCATCCCGTCGATGATCGACGCGTGGTTGAGGCTGTCGCTGACGATGAGGTCCGTCTCGCCCGTGATCGTCGGGATGACGCCGGTGTTGGCGGTGAACCCGGACTGGAACGTCAGTACGGCAGGCGTGCCCTTGAACTCGGCGAGCTCGGCCTCGAGGGCCTCGTGCATCGACATGGTGCCGGCGATCGTGCGGACCGCTCCCGAACCGACGCCGAAGTCGCGCACGGCGGCGAGGGCCGCATCGCGGAGTCGCGGGTGGTGCGTGAGCCCGAGGTAGTCGTTCGACGACAGGCTGATAAGGCGTTTCCGGTCGACCGAGACGATCGGACCCTGGGCGGACGACATCACACGAAGCGCCCGATACAGATGGCGTTCCTTGAGCGCCGCGACCTCGTCGTCGAGGTACGCGAGTGGGTCCTTGCGCGGGGTGGTGGTCATCTGGTCGTTCGTCGCGGGATGGAGGGGGCAGGCATGGTCGTCATCTCAACTCGTCCAGTCCATCACCACTTTGCCGGAGGAGCCGGTACGTGCGGCCGCGAATGCCGCCTCGTAGTCCCGGTAGTCGAAGCGATGGGTGATGACGGGGCTGATGTCCAGCCCCGACTTGAGCATCACCGACATCTTGTACCAGGTCTCATACATCTCCCGACCATAGATACCGTGAAGGCGTAACTGATCGAAGACGACGTGGCTGATGTCGATCGCGATGTCCTCCGTCGGGATACCAAGGATCGCCATCCCCGCTCCATGGGCCATGTTCCCGAGCGCATCCCGGAGCGCGCGTGCGTTGCCGGACATCTCGAAGACCACATCGAATCCTTCGACCATCCCGAGCTCTCGTTGCGCATCCTGGAGGCTGCGTTCGCGCGGGTCGATGACGAGCGTCGCACCCATCGTCATCGCGAGATCGCGCCGGACCTCGTTCGGTTCGCTGACGACGATGAACCTCGCGCCCGCGTGCCGCGCGACGCCGGTCGCCATCAGGCCGATCGGGCCGGCACCGACGACCAGCACGTCCTCGCCGAGGACGGGGAACTCAAGGGCTGTGTGGACCGCGTTCCCGAACGGGTCGAAGATCGCGGCGACCTCCTCGGGGATCCGAGGCCAGTGGTGCCACACGTTGGTGACGGGCAGGACGACCTGCTCGGCGAAGGCGCCATCGCGCTGGACACCGAGACCGACGGTGTTCGCGCAGAGATGCCAGCGGCCCGCCCGACAGTGACGGCAGCGGCCGCACACGACGTGCCCCTCGCCGCTTACGACATCGCCCGGCGCGAGATCCCCGACGTTACTGCCGACCTCGAGCACTTCCCCGACGAACTCGTGCCCGACGATCAGTGGCGGATGGATCGTCTTCTGGGCCCACGGGTCCCAGTCGGCGATGTGAAGGTCGGTGCCGCAGATGCCGGTCTTGTGCACGCGGATCCGGACGTCGTTGATCGACATCTCTGGTTCCGGGACATCACGAAGATCGAGGCCGGGGCCGGCCGTCGATTTCACGAGCGCCTGCATCGACCGAGCGTACAGCCATGGTCCGGTACCGGACGGAGTGGTCCGAGGTAGTGGTGCGCGCTCGCCCCTAGTTCACGTCCGCCCAGTCGATGATCGGGTTCTCGATCGAGCCGATGCCCTCGACGTCGCAGCGCACCCGATCGCCGGGCTCGAGGAAGACCGGTGGGTCCCGGAAGACGCCGACTCCCGATGGTGTGCCAGTCGCGATCACGTCGCCGGCCTCGAGCGTGATGGCCGCCGAGATGAACGCGATGAGCGAAGGAACGTCCCAGATCATGTCGGCCGTCGAGCCGTCCTGCATCTGGTGCTCCTCGCCGTCGCTCGTGATCCGCCAGCTCCGGAGCCGGAGGCCACCCGCCGGGTCGATCTCGTCCGCCGTAACGAACACCGGCCCCATCGGGAGGAACGTGTCGCTGCCCTTCGCGCGAAGCCACTGGCCATCGCCCTTCTCGCCCTCCCCGAGCGCCGCGGGGATGCCCTGCCAGTCACGAGCGCTGACATCGTTCACGACGACGTAGCCGGCGACGTGCGCCATCGCTTCCTCGACCGCCACTCGTCGCGCTTGTTTGGCGATCACCACGCCGAGCTCGACCTCGAGATCGAGCGCGTGGGTCCCCTCTGGACGGACGATCGGTTCCCCGTCTGCGATGACCGTGTTCGCGAACTTCGAGAAGAGCAGGGGGCGATCGGGACCCGGGCGGCCGCCTTCAGCGACGTGATCCTGGTAGTTCAGCCCGACGCACACGATCTTCCCGGGCCGGGCCACCGCGGCTGCCGGCGTCAGCTCGGCCGGGTCCGTCGCTATGCCGTCGACGACGACCCGGCCATCGCGATCGAGGGTTCCCTGGACGACCTCCTCGCCGAGGGGCCCGGATCGATACGAGAAGAGCCGCATCGCGCCCGCCGATCAGCTCGGCGAGGGCGACGGAGCGGACGACTCGCCTGGGGCGACGCTCGGGCTCGCCGACGGGTTGCATAGCTTCTCGGGGTTCGTCCGCTCCCCGTAACGGGCGTAGAGGTCGAGCACCGCTGCCTGATCGAGCGTTTGCATCGGCAGCACGCGATCCCAGACGAGCGCCGCATACGGCCAGGCCATGTCATCGAAGCGGACGACGACCGGGCCCGGCGAGTTGCCACCCGGCTGGAAGCCGCAGACCGGACTCACGGGAACGGCATCGTAGAGCGCGCGCAGGGCCGCCTGATCGGCCTGGTCGCCCTTGTACAGGATGACCAGGCCGCCGTGCTCCAGGTTGTGGACCCAGCCCTCGGGGATCACTGTGTCGCTCGGCCCGTACGGGCGGGCGGGGATCGGGCCCTGACCCGAGGCGAAGTAGTGGCGCCCGGACGCCGGCGGGCAGTAGGTGTACTTCACCTGGGTCCCGACCGCGACGTGGCTGTTGCCCATATCGGGCTGGACGTACCCGGGCTGCGGAGACGTCCCTGCCGCGGGACTGGCCGTCGGATCCGGCATCCAGATGTTCGAGCAGGCGAACGCGGGTTTGGTCGCCGAGGCGAACACGCCCGCTCCGACGACCGCAACGACCGCGACGACGGCCGCTGCCAGCAGCCAACGGCGGTAGCGCTGGAGGAACGACTGGCGGACCGCGGGACGCGAGTGCTCGCGTCGGCCGGCACGTTGTGTCCCCGTCGGGCTGCTGGAATGTGGACGGTGGCTCCGCGCAGCCGCGGGATGAGCGGTCGACGCCGCTGCAGACGCGTTCGTTGGCGCGGCGGAGGCTCGACGATCATTCGCGCCGGGAATGCTCCCCGACGCCTGGCCGGCCGTGCGCTGACGCCGACGGGATTCCTTGCTCACTGGGTGTCGCCTCTATGCGGTCGATGGGTCGCCGGGTGTGATCGGACCGGCGGCAACGTGGGCCGCGTGCCCGCAGAGGGTACCCGGCCCGCCGGGTTCACGTGACGGGCGCGGCGATGCCCTTGGTCACGATTCCGACAGGTAGGTGCGGACATCCGGTCGAAGGAGCCCGCGGAACAGCAGCAGGCCGAAGGCGGCGAGGAAGAACGGCGTCGCCGGATGGACGGGGCTGATCGCGAGGAGGAGCACACCAGGGATGACGAGGCTCGCGAGCACGAGCGCGAGTCCGAACCCTGCCTGCTTGCGCTGGATCACGAGCGTCATCGTGAAGATGGTGTAGGCGAGCAGGATCATCACGACGACGCCGATCGGGCTGATCGGCATGGTCGCTGCCTGGTCGACCACGGTCCGCATGCTCAGGGCGATCCCGACGAGGATGACCGCGCCGTAGGCGAGGAACAGCCGGATCCCTAACGGCATCCGGGGGCGCGTGTCACCGGTCGTCCCCGCGGACGGCGCGGCCTCGTCGTGCGTGTTCACGGGTTCGGGCTGCTCGGTCACGGCCCATCGATGGTACGACCGATGGCTGACCGCCGAGTGAGGACGATCCCTGCCGTTGACTGTGACCAAGGCCCGCCCATAGAGTCGACTAAACCGGTTTGCTAAACCGGTTTGCCCGTTAGCAGCTCGGCGCCGTCCCTACGGCGCCAGCCTGACACCGGAGTCGAAGCTGGTGGAGCCGAGGACCCAGCGACCGCGGATCGCCGACGTCGCGCGCGAGGCCGGCGTCAGCAAGACCGCCGTGTCGTTCGCCTTCAACGCCCCCGACCGGCTCGCGCCGGAGACGACCCAGAGGATCCGTGGCGTCGCGCAGCGCCTCGGCTATACGCCGCATCCCGTCGCCCGGATGCTGACGCAGCGTCGAACGCGGACGATCGGCGTGCTGACGCCGCAGGCCCTGAGCGTCGTGTTCGGTAATCCGTTCTTCGCGACATTCAGTGCGGGCGTGGCGCGCGAAGCCGAGGAGCACGGGTACGGACTCCACTTCATCTCGCCGTTCCGTGGCAGCCTCGTCGGGGCGATGGCACGGGCGACGGTCGACGGCGTGGTGGCCATCGGCCTCAGCGAGGCGCACCCCGAGATCGAGGACATCCGCCGCGCCGCGCTCCCGCTCGTGCTCGTCGACTCGCAGGCGCTTCCGGAGCACGGGTCGGTCGAGGTGGACGATCTCGGCGGCGCTCGGGAAGCTGCCCTCCACCTCACCGAGTTCGGCCACCGCGACGTGCTCGTGCTCGGCGTGGAGCCTCCGTCACCTGAAGCGCTGCATCCCGATAGCGTCTCGGCCCGGCGGCTGCGGGGCTACCGCCAAGGATTCGCGACCGTAGGCGTAGGGATCGCCGAAGACGACATCATCCTCGGGCCGGCGACCATCGACGGCGGTGCGGCCGCGCTGCGCCAGGCATGGGCGGCCGGACGTCGACCGACAGCGATCCTCGCCATGTCCGATGTCATCGCGATCGGGGCGATGCGCGCGGCGCGTGATCTCGGCTTCGAAGTTCCCGGCGATGTGAGCGTCGTCGGTTTCGACGACATCGATCTGGCGTCGCACGTCGATCCGGCGCTCACGACCGTGCATCAGCCGATCGACCGAAAGGGCGAGGAGGCCGTGCGCATGCTGGTCGCCGTCATCGAACGACCGTCGAGCGTGCGACCCGAGCATCGACATCTGGACACGCGATTGATCGTGCGCGGATCGACGGGCCCGGTGTCGCGACGGCCACCGGCATGACGGTCGAGACGCCTGCATGGGTTCGGGACGCGGTCTTCTACCAGCTCTTCCCGGACCGGTTCGCCGGGAGTCCGCGCGTCCCGAAACCCGGCGCGCTCGAACCGTGGGATGCGCCCCCGACCGTGCACGGCTTCAAGGGCGGCGACCTGCTCGGGATCGTCGAGAAGGTCGACTATCTGCAGGATCTGGGCGTTACCGCGATCTATCTCACGCCGATCTTCCAGTCGGCCTCGAATCATCGTTACCACACGTACGACTACTTCCACGTCGACCCACTCCTCGGAGGTGACGCCGCTCTCCGGGAGCTCCTGGACGTCGCTCATGGCCGAGGTATGCGCGTGATCCTCGACGGCGTCTTCAATCACACCGGGCGCGGCTTCTGGCCGTTCCATCACATCCTCGAGAACGGCGCCGCGTCGCCATATCGCGACTGGTTCCACATCGATCTCGACGTCCTGGAGGGACGCCGCGAGTTCATCCCCTACCCGCCTCGTGACGCGCCGCCCGGTACGACCCTCGGATATCAAGCCTGGTGGGGCCTGCCGGCGCTACCGAAGCTGAACACGGACAACGCCGAGGTCCGGGAGTATCTGCTCTCGGTCGCCGAGCACTGGCTGCGGTTCGGCATCGATGGGTGGCGACTCGACGTTCCGGCCGAGATCGCCGACCCGGCGTTCTGGGCGGCCTTCCGCCAGCGCTGCCGAGCCGTTCGCGATGACGCGTACCTCGTCGGCGAGGTCTGGGTCACGGCTCCGGAGTGGGTCGCCGGGGACCGGTTCGACGCGCTGATGGATTACCCGCTCGCTGAGGCGATCCTCGGATACGTCGGCGGGCGAAGCCTCGATATGGCTGCCGTCGGATCGCACCACGAGTACAGCCAACACCTCCATGCCCTCGATGGGCCGAGGTTCGGCGAACGCCTCAATGAATTGCTCGGCGTGTACGACGCGGACGTCGTCGCCGTCCAGCTCAACCTGCTCTCCTCCCACGATGCGCCGCGCGCGCTCACCGTCCTCGGCGGCGACCGCGCCGCGCTGCGGATGGCGATCCTCCTCCAGTCGATGCTGCCGGGTGCGCCCTGCATCTACTACGGCGACGAGATCGGGCTCGCCGGGGGGAACGACCCGGCCAACCGGGGCGCGTTCCCGTGGGACGAGGCGGCGTGGGACGGTGAGCTGCGGACCTTCATGCGCGCCGTCCTGGAGCGGCGTGCTGCTGAACCGGCGATCCGGCATGGAGCGACGGCGGTCGCCGGCTCGTACGCAGCGGCCATCGCGATCGAGCGTCGGCTGGACGATGACCGTCTCATCGTCGCCCTGAACCCAGGCGACGAACCCTTCGACCTGGAGGTCGCGATCGAGGGCATCGGTCGCGGATGGCTCGCCCCCGTCGCTCTCCCCGGCGATGCCGAAGCCGACCCGGTCGTGGTGACGGACGCGCGAGCGGTCATCGGGATCCCGGCCCGGACCGGTCGTCTCGTACGGGTGGCTCGCGATGCTCCCTGACCGTCCACCGACCGAGGCCCGACCTATACTCGCCGCCAGTGGCTGATCTCCCCTTCGAATTGGGGACCGGGCTCGACGAACAACTGGCCCGGATCCTCGATGTCGAGGGCAAGATCCCGCGGGCGATCGAGGCGCTGGGTCCGGTGGAGGGACGAGACGTCGTCGTCGTCGATGCACCCGAGGGTCTTCGCGCTCGGCAGCTCGAAACACTCGGCGCCCGCGTCACCGTCGTCGACTCGGGTGGTTCGACGCCGTTCGCCGCGCCTGATGCGTCGGCTGATGTCGTCGTCGGCCTGTGGTCGGCGTTCCGCGGCGCCGTCGCCGACGAGATCGCCCAGGCTGCGCGAGTCCTCCGCCCCGGCGGCCGTCTGCTCGCGGTGCACGACTATGGGCGCGACGATGTATCGGAGATCCGTGGACCGCAGCCTGAGTACGGGCCGTGGACGCGACGTGATGGACCGTTCCTCGGCGACGGGTTCAAGATCCGCGTCCTTCACTGCTGGTGGACGTTCGCCTCGACGGATGAAGCCAGGACGTTCCTCGAGTCGGCGTTCGGTGATGCCGGGCGAGCCGTCGCCGACCGCCTGACCCGGCCTCGGCTGTCCTACAACGTCGCGGTCTACCATCGGACCCTCAACGAGGAACCTGCATGACCGATCGTCGCGCGAGTCGCGACCCGTATCCCGCGCCGCCCCGCCGTGCGAATCGCGAGTACGACGATTCCGGCTACGACGATCGGTACGAGCCCCCCGAGCGCGGCCGTCGGATCTCGCCGGGGGCGGTCTTCCTTGTCATCGCGGTCATCGGGTCGGTCGCTTTCACAGCCTATTTCCTCACGGTCCGCGAGGCGACCCAGATCCCGCTGCTTGCCGGTGCATCGGTCGTGCTCGCCATCGTCTTCGCGGCCCTCGCGGTGTACTGCCTCCGTTCCGTCTGGCGCGCGGGGCGTGAACGTGGCAATGGCGGCCGGATGCTCCTCGTCGCGCTCGTCGGCGGCTTCGCCGCGATCGCCGCCGCAGGTGCGGCGGCCTGGGCGATCATCCTCTTCCAGCTGGCGACGACCGCGGCCTGAGCGGGACCCTCTGCTAGACTCGGCCCCCGCCGGCCCCCATCGTCTAGAGGCCTAGGACGCCACCCTTTCAAGGTGGAGATCAGGGGTTCGAATCCCCTTGGGGGCACCACGTCTTCGGGCCGCGATCGATCGAAGTCACGCATCTCGCGGCGAAGGGGATCCCCGATGTCTCTGGCTCGCGTCCAGTTCTTCTCGGTCTCGCTCGACGGTTTCGGTACCGGCGAGGGGTTGAGTCGCGACGAGCCATTCGGCCACGCCGGTGAGCGCCTCCACGAATGGATGTTCCGCACACGCTGGTGGCATGAGAGGGTCGGCGAACCGGGCGGCAGCGGAGGGATCGACGACGCCTTTCTGCGGCTGCACGATCCAGGGGTCGGGGCCGAGATCATGGGGGCAGGAAAGTTCGGACCACCGGGCTGGCACGACGACGCGGGATGGAAGGGCTGGTGGGGCGACGACCCGCCGTTCCACACGCCGGTCTTCGTCCTTACCCACCGTGAACGCGCGTCCATCCAGATGGAGGGCGGCACGACGTTCCACTTCATGGATGCGTCGCCGGCCCACGCGCTTCAGGCGGCTCGCGAGGCGGCGAATGGACGGGACGTTCGCATCGGCGGAGGCGCCACGACGATCCGCGAGTTCCTGGCCGCAGGACTCATCGATCACATGGAGGTCGTGGTCGTGCCGATCGTCCTGGGCCGGGGAGTGCGGCTGTGGGACGGGCTCGAAGGTCTCGAGAAGGACTATCAGATCGAGGCGGTGTCATCGCCCAGCGGGGTCACGCACATCACGTTCGTGCGGGCGGCTCAGTGAGCCACGCCACGCGCTAGTACCCGAGGTCGAGGTCCTTCCGGAGAAGTGCCGCCTTGGCCGTGACGACGTCGGCGGCGTCATTGGCCGCCGCCGATAGTGAGATCACCTCCGCCAGGCTGCGAGCGCGGGCCACGGCGCGTGCCCGTTTCTGGAAGGCGGTGTCGGCCCTGATGAGGACATCGGCCTTCTCCTGTAGGTCGGGCGGGAACGCGATCTTCTTGATGCCGTCGATGAATGCCTTGTCGGCCTTGGCTAGCAGGCCCCAGTAGCGCTGATGGTCTTCGACCGTGTCCCGGGTCGCGTAACGAGCGTGCGCGGCATCGATCGCGGCGTTGTACGGGTCGGCGACCGCGGAGTAGGCGACCGCGGCTCGCTCGACTGTCAGGAAGGATCCGGACGGTGACGCCGCGGACGGTGCTGAGGCCGACGCCGACGGGGCGGTGCTCGGCGCAGCTGCGCCCGAGCAGCCAAGTAGGAGGATCACGAGCGGGAGCATCGTCAGGGTTCGGCGCATCGTGAACGCTGGAGTTGGTGCGGACGCCGAAGCCGATCTTTGCCTGCTGATCAGAGTCCGCCCGATTCCATCAGACGCTTGAGGTTGTCGAGGTCGCGCTGGAACTCCTTGCGCATCAGCGTCGGCAGGACCGGAGACATCACCCCATAGAGGCCTCGTGGACGTTCGAACGTCCAGGTCCGATCGATGCTCGTTCCGCCTGAAACCTCACCGAACTCGATCACCGCCCGCCACACGAAAGGACCTCCGACACTCTTGACCACCATCCTGCGCCTGGGCTCGAATTCGACCATCTCGGCTTCATTCGTCTGCGTGCCCCCGCCGAAGGTCCTCGAGACAGCTCGTCGTCGCGATCCCACCCGCATGGGCCCGGACGTGAGCGGGGTGACCTCGATCGCGTTCCTGTTCCATTTCGGGACGTTCGTGACATCGCTCAGGACACCGAACACGTCTTCGACGTTCCGCGTGATCACGACGCTCGCCTTAGCGACACCCATCGACTGCACCGTCACATAGCCGTCCCCGTCAGGATAGGACCCTTCCCGCGTGCTGACTCGGCGATCCGACCAGACGTGTCCGGCTGATACCATCCCGCCGATGGAGATCATGGGCATCGACATCCGAACGATCATCAGCGACAACGTCGCGAAGCGATGTGACGGGTGCGGGGAGATCATCGAAGGAACCCCCTGGCGGGTGAACCTGCTCGATATCGTCGCGCCCGAGGCCGCCGTGAGCTGGGCGGAGCGCACCGCCATCAACCCGGGGCCGTTCCAGTTCCACGGCGACCCGGACCACGTCCGTCGGTGGATGGCCGGCAAGGGTTACCTGTTCTGCCGGAAGGGCGAGATCCGCGAGATCATGCGCCCGATCGTGATCCCGACGGCTGCCGACAGCCCTGAGGCGGTCCGGTACGGGCTGTGCGACGGCGTGCACCGCGACGACCACGAGTTCGTGCCCGCCTGACACGCGTCGCGGCGCGCCGAAGCCCTCCCGCGCACATCAGGTTTGACGGCCGTTCTGACCCGCCCTATCCTCACCTCGCCCGGGCACGATCTGGTACCCAGATTTACCCAGGTTTCATGCCGACGGGTCGCCGGCCGTTTCCCCCCACGGCTGTGCTGACCCGTCGGCGCCCGATCTCACCTTCGACGAGGTGCCGATTTGAGCGAACCGACGGCGGGTCTCCGGACCGCCGGTTGGCTATCGCTTGGCCCCGCCAGCGAACTGCTGGGGATCGATCCCGACACGCTTCGCCGGTGGGCCGATGAAGGTCGCGTGGCGGCGTGGACGACACCGGGCGGGCATCGCCGGTTCGATGCGGAGGCGCTGAACCGTCTCGTCCAGGCCCGGCGCTCGACGACGCGGATGCCACTCACGAGCCTCGGCGCATCGCCGGAGCGCCTGACGCGCGTCTATCGGCGCCACTACGCGTCCGATGAGCGTACCGACGAGGCCGAGCGAGAGGCGTATCGCCTTGCGGGCAGGCGACTGATCGCCACGCTCGTCGCGTACCTGGATGCCGACCCGCAGGACTCGCGACGTCGCCGTCGCCTCGAAGCCAACGCCGGGACCGTCGTCGACGATCAGGCGCGTCGCCTCGCCGACAGTGGCGCGACGTTGACGGACGCCGTGACCCGCTTCATCGGCGCTCGCCAGCCGTTCGTCGCCGAGCTCGCGGCGATCGGCCGGGGGCGATCGCTCGACCCGACCCACCTCGCCGAGCTGTACGGCGATGCATGGGCACTGCTCGATCGACTGCTGCTCCGGTTCATCGACACCCACCAGCGGAGCGCCTGACGGATGCAGATCGACGTCGTCCTTCCCGCCGTCACCTCGATCCTGGCGCTGATCTTCAGCGTCGCGCTGTTCGACCAGTGGCGCGAGCGCCGCGGCGGATTCCAGCTCATCTGGGCGATCGGGATGCTCTTTTATGGCATCGCGTCGGGCTGTGAGGCACTCGCGGGGGCGGGCGGCTGGAACGAGACCCTGTACCGGACGTGGTACCTGACGGGCGCCGTCTGGACCGCGGGCTGGCTCGGCCTCGGGACGGCGTTCCTCCTCGGTAGGACCAGGTTCGGCTACTGCTTCGCTCTCTGCCTGTTCCTGGCCGGACTATTCACGTTCCTCGTCCGCAATCGACCCGAGTACGCGGGCGCCGGAGCGCTGCCGTTGCTGTACTTCCTCGCTGCGGGGATCCTCGCCCTCGCGGTCGCGGTGGAGACGTATTTCCAGAACGAGCGCTGGCCGATGCTCGCGGCCGGGGCCGTCGTCGGGGCGACCCTCCTCAGCCTCGTGCTCATGGCCACCACGACGATCGCCGCACCCGGGTATGCCGTCGATCCGACGACCAACATGCCGGTCGCGACGCTATTGCCGCCACAGCTCCGGCTGCTGACGCCGTTCATGAACGTGACCGGTGCCTTCGCCCTGATCCTCGGCGCCGTCTTCAGCACATACATGTTCATGCCGAAGCGACGCGTGCTGTCCTACTCGCTCGATCCGAACCAGCCGGGCGACCAGTTCCTCTTCAATCTGCTGATCGCGCCCGTCGCCATCACCGTGAACCTCATCGTGTCGCTACCCGGCGCCGTGAAGGCGCTCCTCACGGGTCGGATCCACAGCCGCGTCCCGGCGACGATCCTCATCGCGATAGGGGCCTTCATCCCGACCTTCACCGATTCGCTCAACCGGTTCGGCTCGACCGAGCTGTTCCAGCTCGGCAAGTTCCTTGGCGTCGTGTTCCTGTTCCTCGGCTTCCTCGTGTCGATCGAGGTGTTCCACGAGATCCGGATCCCCTTCACGGACATCCGGCTCGCCACCGCTCGCCGCGAGGCGACGGGGACGCCGGAGCTCGCCGCCGACCCTCCGGCAGAGGGCGCCACCGTACGCTGAGCCGCCGCGACCGAGCCCCGGCGCTCGCCCGCCCTACCATTCGCCGGTGTCCAGTCCGTCACTGACCTCCGAGCGTCCCGCGATCGCGGCCCGAGGCCCGACCCCGGTCCGCGGCTTCGTGATCGTCATCGTGTCGGCGTCGTTGTTCGGGATGCTCGGCCCGCTGTCGCGGTTCGCCTACGACGCGGGCATGGAACCGCCGGCATTCGTCGCGTGGCGCGCGGCGTTCGGCTTCCTGGCGCTCGCGACCTACGTCGGCTGGCGCGTCCGTCACGGCACGACCCGACTGATCCGCTTCAGCACCCTGCCCACCCGTGCCCGCGTCGCGATGCTGGCGGCCGCACTCGCCGGGACCGTCCTGAACCTGTGCATGTTCTTCGCGTTCGACAGGATCACGATCGCGCTGGCACTCCTTGGCTTCTACACATATCCGGCGCTCGTGGCGATCGCGAATGTCGTGCTCGGTCGCGAGCGACTCGACCGCGCGCGGGTGGCCGCCCTGGCGCTGGCGATCGCCGGGATGATCGCGGTCGTCGCGTCACAGCTCGACCCGGCTGCCGCTATCCGTCTCGACGCGATCGGCATCGGGCTCGCACTCGGTGCGGCCGTATGCCAGACGCTCTTCGTGATCCTGGCACGGGACGGTTACCCAGAGGTCCCGACCGAGCAGGCGATGACGACCGTCCTCTTCGTATCGCTCGTCGGTGCCGTCCTCGTGGCCCTCATCGCGAACGGCCTCGGTGCGCTGGCCCAGCCGATCCTCGATCCGAGCGTCCTACCGCTCCTGATCTTCACGGGCGTCGCTGCCGCGGCCATCCCGTCGTTCGGGTTCCTGACCGGGATCAGGCTCATCGGTGGTACGCGAGCGGGAATCCTGATGCTGTTCGAGCCAGTGGTCGGGGTCGCGCTCGCCGCGTGGCTGCTGTCCGAGGCCCTCGCACCGATCCAGATCGTCGGCGCGGCGGCGATCCTCGGTGCAGCCGTCCTGCTCCAGCGGGCTGCCCATCCCGAGGACGAGCCCGAGCCCGAGGCCGAGCGGTCGGTGGTGGTACCCGGCGGTCCGTAGCGTCACACTCCGGTCATGGCCGACGGTCCGATCCGCGTCCTGCTCGTCGACGACCATGCGATGGTCCGTCGCGGGATGCGCGACTTCCTCTCGCTGCACGACGACATCGAGGTGGTCGGCGAGGCCGCTGACGGTGCCGCGGCCGTCGAGCTGGCCGGGGAGTTGCGGCCCGACATCGTCGTGATGGACCTGATGATGCCGAACCTCGACGGCATCGAAGCGACGGGCCGGATCAAGGCGGCGCTACCCGATGTCGAGGTCATCGCGCTGACGAGCTTCATCGAGGAGTCGCGCGTCGTCGCCGCCATCGAAGCGGGCGCGTCCGGCTTCCTGTTGAAGGATGCAGAGGCCGACGAGTTGGCCGGCGCGATCCGGTCGGCCGCGGCTGGCGAGGTCCACCTCGATCCCGCCGTCGCCTCGATCGTCGCTCGACGGATGCGTGACGGGGGCCGCGGCTCGCCAGCCGACCGGGCTGACGGGATCGGCACGCTGACGGCTCGTGAGCGCGACGTCCTGGTGCGCGTCGCGCGTGGCTATCCGAACCGCCAGATCGCGTCCGACCTCGGCATCACCGAGCGGACGGCACGCACTCACGTCTCGAACATCCTCGCGAAGCTCGGACTCGCGAGCCGCACCCAGGCTGCCCTGCTCGCCGCGCAGCATGGCCTCGATCGCGAGGCCTAGGCGAGCGTCGATCCGTCCTCGGCGGAGCTCGCCACGGCAGGCTCCCGCAAGTGTGGAGACCGCCTGGGCGAACGGGGCTGAAAGGGGCCGGTGCTAGACTGGCCCGACCCACCCGACCTTCCGTAGAGGTTCCATTGCGCGTCCGAAAAGCCGTTTTCCCCGCGGCGGGCTGGGGGACCCGGTTCCTGCCAGCGACCAAGGCTCAGCCCAAAGAGATGCTCCCGCTGGTCGACAAGCCGATCATCCAGTACGCGGTGGAAGAGGCCGTCGCGGCGGGCATCGAGCAGGTCATCATCGTCACCTCCAGCCAGAAGCGCGCGATCGAGGACCATTTCGATCTGTCGTACGAGCTCGAGCACCTGCTCGAGGAGAAGGGCGACATCGAGATGCTCCGACAGGTCCGCCACATCAGCGATCTCGCGCAGGTGGCGTACGTTCGCCAGAAGGAGCAGCTGGGACTCGGTCACGCGGTGCTCATGGCCAAGGACCTCATCGGCCATGAGCCGTTCGCGGTGATCTTGCCGGACGACGTCGTGGTCGGCGACCGCCCGTGCATCGGACAGCTGATCCACGCCTACGAGCAGACCCACGGGTCGGTGGTAGCGGTGATGGAAGTCCCGCACGAGGACACCAGCCGCTACGGCGTCATCGCGGCCGAACCGAGCGAGGACCCACTCGACCATGGCCGACTCCATAGGGTGACCCAGCTCGTCGAGAAGCCCGAGCCGGCCAAGGCACCGTCGAACCTCGCGATCATCGGCAGGTATGTCCTTACCCCGAAGATCTTCGACAAGCTCGAGCAGACCCAGCGTGGGGCCGGCGGAGAGATCCAGCTCACGGACGCGATCCAGGCGATGATGGAGGAGCAGGCGGTCTACGCCTACGAGTTCGAGGGGACGCGCTACGACGCCGGGACGACGATGGGCTGGCTCAAGGCGTCCGTCGAGCTGGCACTCCAGCGGCCGGAGTTGAGCGGCGAGCTCCGCGCATACCTGGGCGGCCTGCAGCTCTAGAGCCCCCGCCGAGGCGCGACGCGACCGCGCCCACGGGGTCGTCCGAACGAGGGCATGGGGTACCATGCCGGCCGAGCGCGTCGCGAACGTCGGCGGCGCGCGTATCCGTGTCAGGGACATTCGAGGGGCACGTTTGGCTGAGATCGGAACGATCCTTGGCGGCCGCTACCGGCTCGTGGAGCTGCTCGGACAGGGCGGCATGGCCACGATCTACCGGGCGGCGGACACCCAGCTCGGACGCGATGTCGCCGTCAAGCTGCTGCGTCCCGAGTACCTGCGCGACCCCGATTTCTCGAGCCGCTTCCGGCAGGAGGCGCAGAACGCCGCGTCGCTGAACCATCCGAACGTGGTCAGCGTGTACGACTACGGCGAGGACCCGAACGGGCCGTACATCGTCATGGAGCTCATCGACGGGGAGGACCTCGCGACGATCCTCCGCCGGAACGGGGCGCTCCCCGCCGCGCAAGCCGCACGCATCGCGGCCGCCGTGGCGCGAGCACTCGCGGCGGCGCACGCCCGCGGCATCGTGCATCGCGACGTCAAGCCCGGGAACGTGCTCATCGGGCGCGACGGACGCGTCAAGGTCGTCGACTTCGGCATCGCGCGCGCAGTCGCCGAGGCGCAGATGACGTTGCCCGGGACGACGCTCGGGTCCGTCCACTACTTCAGCCCGGAGCAGGCGCGTGGCGAGACCGCCACGAACGAGTCGGACATCTACTCGCTCGGCATCGTGATGTACGAGATGCTCACCGGCGTCCGGCCGTGGGAGGGTGACAGCGCCGCGAGCGTCGCCCTGGCACGCCTGAGCGGTCCGGTCCCGGATCCCGCGCTCGTGCGGACCTCCGTGCCGCCCGATCTCGCCGCGATCACGCGCAAGGCGCTCGCGCCACTCCCGATCGACCGGTTCGCGTCCGCGTCGGCGATGGCCGATGCGATCGAGACGTCGAGGTCCGCCGCCGGGGATCGGGGCGTCGCGACGGCCGCGGGCGTGGCCGCCGTCGGCGGTGTCGCTGCCTCGGCTGGCGTCGCGCGTTCCAATCCCACCGTCATGTCGTATCCGAGTGACGCCTACGCCGACGCCGACGACGTCCCGCCGCCCTACCCGCCGTCGCCGCCAGGTCGACGCGCGGCCGTGGAGGACGAAGAGAGCCGGACGAGCCCCGTCGTCTGGATCAGCGGTATCGCCGCGATCCTGCTTCTGGCGGCCATCGGCTTCATCGTGTTCCAGTTGCTCTCGGGCCCGTCGGCTCCGGCGACGGAACAGGTCGCCGTGCCCGATTTCGTCGGCAAGCTGCTCGCCGAGGCCACCCGGGAGGCGGAGTCGGTCGGGCTCACGCTGGACGTCACCGACCAGACCTCCGACCAGCCGGTCGGGACGATCCTCGATCAGAGCCCCGACGCCGACGCCCTCGTCGATTCGGGGTCGACGGTCCAGGTCACCGTCGCGTCGGGCGTCGAACAGGTGCCGATGCCCGATCTCCGCAACAAGACCGAGGCGCTCGCGGTGCAGGAGATCGTCACGGCCGGCCTCGTACCCGGGGCCAAGACCGAGGCGTTCGACCCGGTGGTGCCGGTCGGGCTCGTCGCGTCCCAGAACCCCGCGCCGGGCGTCGTCGTCGCAAAGGGCTCGTCGGTCGATTACGTGATCTCGAAGGGCCCGGAACCGACGCCATCGCCGACCCCGAGCCCGACGCCGTCGCCGACACCGGAGCCCACGCCGTCGCCGACACCCGCACCGACCGCGACCCCCACACCCGTGCCGACCGCGACGCCGGCGCCGACGGTGGAACCGACGCCTACCCCGACCTGACGCGAGCGGGCATCAGGGTTCGAGGTCGCCCCAGAGACTCCAGCCAGGCTCAGCCGACACCCGCTTGGGCGGCACCAGCGGCGGCTCCTCGACGGTCTGATCAGGACCGTCTGCCGAAGGCACCGGAGCGACCTCCACGAATGCGAGTGGCGGCCGTGTGTCCTCGGCTCCAGGAGCGGCGGCGATGGTCAGTGGAACGGACGTTCCGGTGGCGACGCCGTCCGGCCAGCCTTCCCAGCAGGCGCGGATCTCCTCGCCCGTGAGTGGCTGCCGACTCCGGTCGAGCCCGCAGTACCCGAGCTGACCGGCCACCGAGCGTCGGTAGTGGCGACACGTGCCGCAGGAGGTGGAGGACCGCCGACACACCCAGCACCGCGCCGTCTCGGCCTGGGGAGTCCCGCAATGCGGACACCGCCACATCGGCATGCGGCGATGGTAGCTGCGACTCGGCCGCCTGTCGATGATCCGCCGCTCGACACCGTTTCTGGCCGATGGCACCGGCGCTCCGATCGCAGCGCCGCTAGCGACGGATCGTTATCACCGTCTCGTCCGTCGTGCGGCCGAAATCCGTCGTGCGGACGAGGATCCCCGCCGTCCCGACGCCCGGGTCGACGCCCTTCGGGATGCGTGTCGAGAACGAGGCCTGGCCGTTCGCGTCGGTCGTGACGTCGCCGGTGATCGTCTTGATGCCGGGCACGCTCAGGGTGAAGGTGACGCGTGCCCCCGCGAGTGGGCTGCCATCGGGATCGTCGACGTTGGCGACGAGGCGGATCTGCTGCGGGAGCTGCCGTTGACTGATCGAGTAGAACGACAGGCTCACGGACGCCCGGAGGCGGCCGGATCCGCGGCGCACCGAAAGCTGGGTCGCTTTCTGGTTGCCAGCCGGGTCGGTGACCGTGAGCCGGATCGGGTTCGTACCCGTGTCGAGCGGCAGGCTGAGTGAGAAGGTCCCGTCGGCGGCGGCGGTTCCGCCGATCGATTGCCCCGTCTTCATGTTCCGCGCGTTCAGCGTCGAGCGACCTTGGGTCCGTCCCTGGAGCGTCACCGCCTGCCGGTTGATCATCGCCCCGTCCTTGGGCGAGGTCAGCTTGATGACCGGCGGGGCGACATCGAGCACCCACCGCACGAGCGGCGATGACTCGGACTCGCCGCCGGGCCCCACGAGGGTGACGCTGAAGTCGTTGATCCCCTTCGTCAGCTTGACCGGGATGATCATCTGCGGGACCGCAGCGAGCGGTTTCTCATCGATCGGCGTGGGGGCCTGATCCTTGAGCGCGAGGTAGACCCGCACACGGTAATCAGGGTTGCCGGCGAGCCGCGTCGGGACCGTGACGGCAAGGTCGACCTGGTTCTCGTTCGTGTACGGCTCCGTCGGCGACTCGACCGTCGGCGCGTCCTCGACCACTGCGGGCGTCGTCGACGGCGCTGGCGTGGCGGTGATCCCGTTCACGAACGAGGTCAGCGTCCCGCCGACGGCGTTGGCGACGACGCCCAGACCCCCGGCGCCGATGTACAGCACGAAGAGTCCGACGAGCGCGACGCCGACGCCGAGTGCGACGCGGCCGACAAGGGGGATGCCGCGGCTGCGCCGGACAGGCCCGTGCACCGCGATCCGCCCGGGCGCCGGTGCCCGGGGTCGGGTCTTGACGGGGGTGGAACGGCCGCCGGACGGGGGGCGGGGCCTGACGTGATCTGCGCGGCGGCGGGTCGCCATCGGCCGCGATTGTCGCACGCTATCGCCACTCGGACCGTGGTGGAGCGTTCCAGGTCCCGGAGGGGACGCCGTGTCGCGGCGGCGACGGTCGAAAGGAGGCAGTGCGCTGTACTCTTGCGCGGTCGCGCGTGCCGACGGTACTGGCGCGCGCAGGTTGGGGAGGTTGCGTGCAGGCCCGCGATCCACGGACCGGACGACCGGTCAGCGGCCCAGGACCCGATCGGTCGGGTCGTCCGGTATCGACGGGGCGCCCCGCGCAGGGGAATGCACCGGGTCGGCCGGCCTTCGGGCTTGGCCCCATCGCTCGCGTGACGCCGTCGCCGCTCGTCGCCCGCTCTGCGCCCACGACGATGCCCGTCCTGCCCCGACCGGGCTTCGGGCTTCCGAACCTGCGACGCAACGTCTGTCCGCACTTCTATATGACCGGGTCGCGAGGCGCGATCCCGATCCAGGCGCCGCACCTGCTCAAGGCCCTGATCCGACAGGACACCAACGTCTCGCGCTGTCAGTTGCGCGGCGGCGTCCATCTCGACCAGGGCTACGTGAACGACGTCTGCCTGACACCGCGCTTCAACCAGTGCGTCTTCTACGAGGATGAGCTGACGCGCGAGTGAGCGCCGCGGCCCCAGCGATCGAGTATCACGAGGCGCTCGCCGCGCTCGCCGCGCGTGGCCGATTCGGGATCAGGCTGGGGCTCGGACGGACGCGTGCCCTGCTCGCCGCGCTCGGCGATCCGCAGCGATCGATCCGGGGTGCACTCGTCGGTGGCACGAACGGCAAGGGCAGCGTGCTCGCGCTCGCAGGCTGCGCGCTTCGAGCCGCCGGGCTCCGGGTCGGCCAGACCCCGAAGCCCCACCTGGTCAGCTACCGCGAGCGCGTGGAGATCGACGGCCATCCCATCGGTGCGCAGGACTTCACACGGCACGTCGATGCCGTCCTGGCCGTCGCGGACCGCGTCGCGAGACGCCACGGGGAGCCGACCGAGTTCGAGCTTCTGACCGCGGTGGTGTTCCGACACTTCGCCGAGGCCGGCATCGATGTCGCGCTCGTCGAAGTCGGGCTTGGCGGACGACTCGACGCGACGCATGCCTGGGACGGGGGCGTTGCCGCCGTGACGAATGTCGCCCTCGATCACATGGATCAGCTCGGGCCGACGATCCACGCGATCGCCCGTGAGAAGGCAGCGATCATCGAGCGCGGAGACCGCGCCGTCACGGGCGCGGAGGGCGAAGCTCTGGGCATCATCCGCCGCCGCGCGCGGCGGATGGGCGCACCACTGACCGTTGTCTCGCCCGCTCCGATCGTCGACTGGGATCGCGACGGGCTGACCGTCGAACTGCCGCGGCTCGGGCGCGCCCGGGTCGGATTGCGTGGCCGACACCAGGCAGCCAACGTGGCAGTCGCCGACGCTGTCCTCGACGCTCTCGAGGACGGCGGCATCGCCACTGCGGACGACGACGCGCGGCGGCGTGGGTACGCCAGCGCGGTGTGGCCCGGCAGGCTCGAGCTCGTGTCGCGCGCCGACGTCGACGTCCTGCTCGATGGCGCGCACAACCCGGCCGGCGCATCGGCGCTGGCGCAGGCGATCGACGACCTCCGGCCCCACCTCGCGCCCGGACCCGTGACGCTGATGATGGCCGCGATGGCCGACAAGGACGTGGACGGGATCATCGACGCGCTGGCCGGCGCAGCCGCCCTCCTCGGCGCGACGGTGATCGCGACGAGCGTCGACGCAAAACGCGCGATGTCGGCGGACGAACTTGCCGCGCGCTGGCGGGGACGAGCGCCGCGCGTCGCGGAGGTCGCCGCTGTGGCAGATCCGCTCGAGGCCCTGGACCGCGCGGCCGCGCGCGGAGGCACCGTCGTCGTCGCCGGGTCGCTCTACCTCGTCGGCGCCATCCGTGGACACCTCGTCAACGACCCGGAACTGCGTGACCCGCCGGCGCTATGACCTCGCAGAGCCCGGATCCGACGACCATCGGTCCGACGACGTTCCGGTGGGGAGAGCGAACCTACGTGATGGGGATCATCAACGTGACCCCCGACTCGTTCTCGGGGGACGGCTTGATCGGGGGTGGCGATCCGCTTCGTGCGGCACTCGACCAGGCGCGACGGATGGTCGATGAGGGTGCCGACCTGCTCGACATCGGAGGCGAGTCGACCCGACCTGGGCACGCCCCCGTCGACGCGGCCGCGGAGATCGGCCGTGTGATCCCGATCGTGGCCGCCGTCCATGACGCCCATCCGGACGTCCCGCTGAGCATCGACACCACCAAGGTCGTGGTGGCCGAGGCCGCGCTCGCGGCTGGCGCGGCCCTGCTCAACGACATATGGGGCGTCGGCCCCGACCCGGCGATGGCGGAGCTCGCCGCGACCGCTCGCGTCCCGCTGATCGTGATGCACAACCGCACCGAGGCGCGCTATGACGATGTCGTCCGCGAGGTCGTCGCCGAGCTGGGCACCGCGCTCGATCGAGCCGAGCGACTGGGCGTCCCCGCCGACGACCTGATCGTCGATCCGGGCATCGGCTTCGGGAAGACCGCCGACCACAACGTGATACTCCTCCGCCACCTCGATGCGTTGACGTCGCTCGGGCGGCCGATCCTGCTCGGGACGTCGCGCAAGTCGACGATCGGTCGCATCCTCGACCTGCCGCCTGACGAGCGGCTCGAGGGAACGCTCGCAACGACGGCGCTCGGAGTCGCGTCTCGCGTCGATATCGTTCGAGTCCATGATGTGAGCGCGAACGTCCGCGCTGCCCGCGTCGCGGACGCGATCGTGCGTGGTCGATGGACGAGCGGACCAGAGGGAGGCCGCGCCTGAGCGATCGGATCGTGCTCGCGAACATGCGGTTCGAGGGCAAGCACGGTTACTACGACTGGGAGCTGCAGTCGACCCAGCCGTTCGAGGTGGATGTGGAGTTGGTCCGCAACCTCCAGCCGGCCGGCGTCGATGACGACCTGACCAAGACCGTTGACTACGGGCGCGTCTACGACATCGCGAAACAGGTCGTGGAATCGACCTCGTTCCGGCTGCTCGAGGCGATCGCCGAGGCCATCAGTCACGAGGTCCTCGTCGCCTTCGAGGTCGATGAGGTCGGCGTCCGTGTCCGCAAGCCGGCGGTCAAGCTCGGCGGACCCCTGGACCACGCCTCGGTCGAGATATGGCGACGACCGTCCGGGAAGGGCCCGAACGGTCGCCGTCGCTAAGGTGGCTTCGGCACGGGGTCGCCCCGGGTCAGCTGGCGGGGCGCGTCCCGAGCTTGACCTGGGCGGTCGTCTCCTGACCGTCGCGCAGGATCGTCAAGGTGACGGTGTCACCGGGTGCATACATGCTGAGGGTCGCATCGAGCGGATGGTCGCCATCGATCGCCTGGTCGTTGATCTTGGTGATGATGTCGCCCTCCCGGATGCCCGCTTGATCAGCCGGACTGCCCGAGACGACCGCCGGGGCCGTCGCGTTGCCGCCCGCGGACCGCTGGACGAGCGCGCCCTCCTTGACGGGGAGGTTGTTCGCGTCGGCGAACTGCCGGTCGATCGAGCGGTACACGACGCCCATGTACGGGCGCGCCAGTTCCTTGCCCGCCACGGCCTGGTCCATGATCGGCCGGGCGATGTCGATCGGGATCGCGAACCCGATGCCGTTCGAGTCGGCCGCGATGGCCGTGTTGATGCCGACGACGTTGGCGCCAGCGTCGAGCAGTGGACCGCCCGAGTTCCCCGGGTTGATCGCGGCGTCGGTCTGGATCAGGTTGTTCAGGCTCTGATTACCGTCGGTCGTGATCTGGCGGCCCTTGGCCGACACGATCCCGCTTGTGACCGAGTTCGTATAGGTCCCGAGCGGGCTGCCGATCGCGACCACCAGCTGGCCAACCTTGAGCTCGCTTGACCGGCCGATATCCGCGACCGGGAGGTCGTTCCCATCGATCTTCACGATGGCGAGGTCCGTCAGCGTGTCGATACCGTAGACGCGGCCCTGGAACACGCGTCCGTCGTTGAGCTCGACCTGCAGCCTGTCGTTGCCCTCGACGACATGGTGGTTCGTCAGGATCCACCCGTGCGCCTCGTAGATCACACCGGAGCCGACACCGGTCTCGGGGATGACGCCCTGTGACGTGTCGACATTCCCGCTGACCGTGATGCGAACGACCGCCGGACTCGCCTTCGATGCCACGTCGACGGTCGCGGAGGACTCGTCGATCGTGACCGGCTGGTTCGTCGCGCCGATGGTCGCTCCGGTCGGCGTCGTCGCGGTCGTCGCCGCCGGCTTGTCCAACGCGCCCGAAGCGTTCAGGGCGACGACCGTCCCACCTGACGCGAGGACGGCCGACAACAGTGCGGCACCGAGGATGGTGCCCATGCCGCGGTTCGTGCCGGAGCCACCCTTGACGGGGCCGTCGTGGACGGGACTGGCGGGAACTGTCGCGGCGGGTTCGTACCACCGCTCGGGCGTGGCGCCCGGTGTCGAGGCGGTGTCCTGGCCCGTCCATCCGGGCCGGGCCTCGGCCGGCGGAGGGGAGTAGCGCTCAGGCTCGCCCGAGGTCCGGATGACCGGCGGTCGTGCCGGCTCCGAGGGGACCTCGTGGCGCTGCGTGCTCTCCGGATCGTTCGATCGGGGATCTGTCATCACGTCCTTGGCTTCCTTGGCCCACCGTTCCTCTGGCCGGTGAGCGGCCAGTCACGGTTCGGTGTCGTTCTCTAGGGTGCCGACGCCGGGTTCACCTGCGGAGCGTCGGACGGTGAAGTTTCCGTCACGATGCGCTCGCCATCGTGAGAGGCGTCTGAGGGTCCGAGGGCCTCGTCGGTCGAGGTTGCGCCGGCCATCCGGCGCGTCCCTTCCGCGGCCGTCGCGACATCGGCCTGTTCGGCGGCAGGCGTCCCCTTCACGTTCCGCGGATCCAACGGGAGCCGCACCGTGAATCGGCTGCCGCTGCCCGGTCCGCTCTCGACGCTGACGCTGCCGCCATGGATATCGACGATCGAGCGGACGATCGCCAACCCCAGCCCGCTGCCCGAACCGCGTGCCTCGTTCGCGCGCGACCCACGGTAGAAGCGCTCGAAGATGTGCGGAAGCTCGTTGGCGTCGATGCCGACGCCTGTGTCGACGACATCGATCCGGGCACCGTCGGTCGTCGGTTCCACTGACACGCGCACGAGGCCGCCCCGGGGCGTGAACTTGACCGCGTTTCCGACGAGATTTGCGACGACCTGCCCGATCCGCGGTGGATCGTGCCGGATGCGCACGGGCCGCGCCGGCAGGTCGAGTCGGATGTTGACGCCGCGCCGCTCGGCGAGCGCGTCGTGCTGATGCGTGGCCGATTCGACGGCCGCGCGGAGGTCGTCGGGCCGGAGATCGAGCAGGACGAGGCCCGAGTCGAGCTTCGAGAGCTCGAGCAGGTTCTGGGCGAGCCAGTCGAGCCGCTCGATCTGTCCGGCGCTCGACTCGAGGAATTCGCTCCGCGCGTCGGGGTCCTCGGCGGCGCCTTCCATGAGCAGCTGGTTGAAGGTGCGGAGCGCGGAGAGTGGGGTCCGGAGCTCGTGTGAGACGTCGGCGAGGAAATCGCGGCTCCGATCGCGGTCCCGCCGGATCAAATCGACGCTCTCGGCGAGGCGGTCGGCCATCGTGTTGAACTGGACCGCGAGCTCGCCGATCTCCGACGAGCCTTCGCTGAACTGCGCGGCGGGCACGCGCCTGGTGAGGTCGCCCTCTGCAAGGGCACGCGACGCGTCGGTCAGTTGGCGGATCGGGTTGGTGAAGCGTCGTGCGAGAGCCGCCGAAACGACGACCGCCAGACCCAGAGCGAACAACCCGATCGCGATGAGGAGCCCGGTCACGTTGTTGATCGCGGTCACGCGATACGTGTAGGGATCCGCGATCGTGATCTCCATCGTGTACCGCGCGTTCTCGGGTCCATCGGTCACCAGACCAACGACCGACGTGCGCTCGCGCGCTTGCCCGGGTCTTGGTGGCGCCTGGCGCTGCAGCACCACGGTGCCGTCCTCGGTCGGCACGAAACTCGTGTCGACACCCGACCCCGTTGTCAGCCCGAAGCGAACGATGACATCCGCCTGCGCCGTTTGATCGGCGATCAGCTTCCGGACGAATTCGCTGTTGAACGCGCGCAGGACGGTCGGGTTCACCGTGCCGTCGGGGAAGACCACGGCATGGCCACGATCAGCGGTGTCGGCCACGGACCGTACGAAGGCGCTGACGGTGGCGTGGCGCTCCTCGAGATCGGTCCGCTGCTGCCGGGTGAAGTAGTCATCGAGGCGGTTCAGGACGAAGACCGACACGAGCCCCAGCGTCAGGGCGATGACCATCGCGAACGCAAGGCTGAGGCGCGCCTGGAGCGTGCGCGGCATCGCTCGGCGGAGACGGCGCAGCACGGAGAACCGCCGGGTCACCCGCGCCTCAGCGTTCCGCGAAGGCGTACCCGACGCCCCGGACCGTCAGGACGAAGGCGGGGGTCGCCGGGTCGTCCTCGATCTTCTCGCGGAGGTGGCTCACGTGGACGTTGATCGTCTTCTCGTCCTGGTCGAGCGCTTCGTAGTCGCGCAGCAGCTCGAGCAGTTCGCCGCGCGTGTAGACCCGACCAGGTCGTGACGCGAGATGACGCAGGATCTCGAACTCCGTCGGGGTGAGGCTGACCCGGCGGTCGCCGCGTTGGACGCGGCGCCGCTCGAGGTCGATGACGAGATCGCGATGGCGCAGCACCCGCCCGCCCGCAGCATCGGCGAGATCCCCGTACGCGCGGCGGAGCAGCGCCTTGATCCGACTCAATAGCTCGCGAAGGCTGTACGGCTTGGTCAGGTAGTCGTCCGCCCCGAGCTCCAGCCCGATCACCTTGTCGACCTCGTCGTCCCGTGCCGTCAGCACGAGGATCGGCATCTTGCCGCTGGCTGCGCGGATCCGTCGCAGCACCTCGAACCCATCGATGCCGGGAAGGCGGACGTCGAGTACGACGAGGTCCGGTGCTTCGCGCGTCGCGATCTCCAGGCCCTCTTCGCCGGAGCGCGCCACCCCGACGTCGTAGCCCTCCTGCTGGAGCGCGTACTGGATCCCGCGCGCGACCGCGTATTCGTCCTCGACGATCAGGATGGTCGCACTCACCCCGGGGATGCTACGCCACGGGAGTGATTCGGGCGGCAGCCTCGCCCGTGGTATCCTGCGGGCCGCTCCGGGCGCCTCGCCACACCGGCCCCGCCGGCGAGTCGCAGCCCGTATCGCTGAACCATCAACAGTCATCCCGAGGTCCGAAGTCCATGGCAACCGCCCGCCCGACGTTGGCCGCCGAACCCCGCGAAGTGACCGGCAAGGCCGTCAAGAAGCTCCGCACCGCCGGCCGTCTTCCCGCGGTCGTCTACGGACACGGCGTCGACTCCAGCAACGTGACGATCGACGCCCACGAGTTCGACCTGCTCCGGAAGCGCGTCGGACCGAACGCGCTGATCGACCTGTCGGTCGACGGCAAGAAGTCGGACCCGGTCCTCATCAATGGCGTCCAGATCCACCCGGTGAGCCGGCGACCGCTCCACGCGGACCTATTCCTCGTCCGGATGACCGAGGAGCTGACCGTCGACGTTCGACTCGTCCCGCAGGGCGAGGCGACGGCCGTGACACAGCTCGGCGGAACGCTGCTCCATCCGACCGAGACCGTGCGGGTCAAGGCGCTGCCGGACCACCTCCCGCAGTCGATCGAGTATTCGATCGAGGCGCTCGTCGACTTCGACGCGGCCATCCACGTGCGGGATCTCCCCATCCCGGACGACGTGACGCTCCTGACCGACCCTGACGAGGTCATCGCCAAGGTCCAGCAGCCGCGCGTCGAGGTCGAGGAGGAGCCCGTCGTCGCCGAAGGCGAAGAGGTCGCCGAAGGCGAAGAGGGTGCAGACGCGGCGGAAGGTGCCGCCTCGGGCGAGGCGCCGGCGGGCCAGTCCGGCTCCGAGGAGGGCTCCTCGCAAGGGGGCTGAAACGGCTCCCGCTACGAAGATCAAGGGCCCCCGGACCCCTTGGGTTCGGGGGTTCGTGGTCCTACGCAGCCGGGCCGCTCTCATGACGCTCTCAGCCACGGTCGGGACCATCTCCGACGAGGGATGACCACCAGACCGAAGACGGCGGCTCCGAGCCCACGGGTCCGCGAGGGCTCCCATGACCGAATCCCGTGCACTTCACCCCCTTGCCGATCCCACCGATGGGCGGACGACCAGCGAGGCCGTCCTGTTCGAGATCCGTCGGGTCATCGTCGGGCAGGACGCGATGCTGGAGCGAGTGCTCGTCGCGCTGCTCGCCGGCGGTCACCTTCTTCTCGAGGGCGTTCCGGGCCTGGCGAAGACGCTCACCGTCAAGACGCTGGCCGACGTCCTCGAAGCGTCGTTCCACCGCATCCAGTTCACGCCTGACCTGGTCCCGGCCGACCTCGTCGGGACCCGCATCTACCGCCCGGACAAGAGCACGTTCGATACGGAGCTCGGGCCGGTGTTCTGCAACTTCTTGCTGGCCGACGAGATCAACCGCGCTCCCGCGAAGGTCCAGTCCGCGCTCCTCGAGGTGATGCAGGAGCGACAGGTCACGATCGGTCCCGAGACCTTTCCCGTCCCGCGGCCGTTCCTCGTCATGGCAACGCAGAACCCGATCGAAGCCGAGGGCACGTACCCGCTGCCTGAGGCGCAGGTCGACCGCTTCATGATGAAAGTCCGCGTCGATTACCCGACCGCGGTCGAGGAGTCCGTCGTCGTCCAGCGTTCGCTCGGCGCCGCCGCGGACGTCACCCCGATCCTCACGGCCGAGACGCTTGCCGCCCTCCAGAAGCTCACCGAGCAGGTCTATGTCGACCGGTCGATCGTCGACTACGCCGTCGCCCTGACCCGCGCGACCCGCGAGCCGGCGAGCATCGGTCTGCCAGGGGTGACGCCGTACATCTCGTACGGGGCGAGCCCGCGAGGGTCGATCTACCTGATCCACGCGGCACGCGCCTTGGCCGTCGTCCGGGGCCGCCGCTACGTCCTCCCGATCGACGTGACTGACCTGTCGCGGGACGTCCTTCGCCACCGGATCGTGCCGAGCTTCACGGCGCTCGCGGAAGAAGTGACCTCCGACATGATCCTCGACCGCCTCCTTCCCGCGGTGCCCGTGCCCCAGCTCGTCTCGACCGAGCAGACGGCATGACGGCGGCATTCACGACCGACCGCCCGAAGGAGCGACCCGGGCCGGGCCCGACTCCCGTCGCGCTGCTCCGCGCGCTCGACCTGACCATCGGACGCCGCATCCACGGCGTCCTTCCCGGGGAATTCCGGGCGCACGACCTGGGCGGCGGACTCGAGCTCGCCCAGATCCGGCCCTACCAACCGGGCGACGACGTTCGCCGGATCGACTGGAACGTCACGGCGCGAACGACCGTCCCGCATGTGCGCGTCCACGTCCCGGAACGAGCCCTCACGACCTGGCTCGTCCTCGACCTCTCCCCGTCGATGACCTTCGGCACGGCGCTTCGCCGTAAGGCGGATGTCGCCGAAGGCGTCGCGCTCGCCGTCGGCCACCTTGCGACGCAACGCGGCAACCGGCTCGGGATCGTCACCTTCGGCGATGGCGCCGATCGACGCGTTCCGCCGCGCGTCGGCCGAGATGGCCTGTTGGCCACGCTGCTGGTCGCTCGCGGTGCGACGGGGGCGACCCACGAGCCGGCACCATCCGTGCTCGGCGTCAGCTCGCCGGCCGCGGCACTCCGGTTCGTCGCGGCGACCGCACCGCGCGGTGGCCTGGTGGTCGTCGTGTCGGACTTCCGTGGTCCGCGGGACTGGCTTCGGCCACTCGCCGCGGTCTCGGCGCGCCACGAGGTCGTCGCCGTCGAGATCGACGACCCGCGCGAGAGCGACCTGCCCGACGTCGGTGAGCTGACCCTCATAGACGCGGAAAGTGGTCGCGAGGTCCGGGTGGACACGTCGTCAGCCGCGCTTCGCGCGCGCTTCGCGGAAGCGGCCACGGCCGAACGTGCCGAGGTCACCCTGGAGCTGCGTCGCCTCGGCGTCGGCCACATCGTCCTCTCCACCGCGACGAGTTGGCTGCCTAGCCTCGCTGCGCAACTGCGCGTGCAGGGGAGGGCGTCATGACGTTCGCTGAGCCGCTCCTTCTGATCGCGCTGCTCGGCGTCCCGCTGGCGGTGCTCGGGTACCTGTACGTCCAGCGACGCCGGTCGCGCTACGCGGTGCGCTTCACGAACGTGGACCTTCTCGCGAACCTCGTCCCGAAGACGCCGGCCTGGCGGCGACATGTCCCGCCGGCGCTGTATGTGGCAGCGATGGCGGCCCTCGTGATCGCTCTCGCTCGACCGTCAGCGATGGTCGCCGTCCCGCGGGAGGACGCGACGATCATCCTCGCGATGGACACGTCGGGCTCGATGATGGCGACCGACGTCGCGCCGTCGCGGCTGGCAAGCGCGAAGCAGGCCGCCGCCACCTTCGTCGACGCATTGCCGCCGGCGTTCCAGGTCGGCCTCGTGACCTTCTCGACGTCCGCGCAGGTCGCGGTGCGACCGACCAACGATCGCGCCGAGATCCACGCGGCGCTCGACTCGCTCGTCGCTGAGGGCGGCACAGCGCTCGGCGACGCGATCGGAACGTCGACCGATCTGGCCCGCGAGGTGATCGATACCGCCGCAGTGGCGGGCGGCTCGACCGGCGCGTCGGCTGCACCGTCGCCGGATCCGAGCGCGTCGAGCCAGCCCTCGGTCTCACCGGATCCCAGCGGCTCCCCCTCAGCGTCGACATCGCCGTCGAACGACGGGGAGCCGCCGCTGGTCGCGACGGTCCTGCTCTCCGACGGCTCCAATTCGACAGGGACGCTCGAGCCTGACGCGGCCGCCCGGGAGGCGGCGTCGATCGGGATGCCCGTCTACACGATCGCGCTTGGCACGGCCGACGGCGTCGTGACCGTCCAGGACGAGTTCGGGATGCCCCACACCGTCGAAGTACCACCCGATACGGACACCCTGGCGGCGATCGCCGAGACGACCGGCGCCCGGTCATTCCAGGCACCGACGGCCAGCGACCTCCAGCAGATCTACGAGAGCCTCGGCTCACGCGTCGGCACACGCGACGAACCGCAAGAGGTGACCCAATGGTTCGCCGCCGCAGGCCTCGCGCTGATGGTCGGCGGGGCCGCGCTTGCCGCTCATTGGTTCAACCGGTTCCCGTGATCCTCACGACCGTGACGCCCGGAAACGAGGTGGGAATGACCTGACCCGCCGTTGAGCGCCCACACGATCTTCGATCTCCGACCGACCCATCGTGCATCACAAGGAGACAAACCTATGGCCTGGGAAGATCTCGAGACGCGGGCGCCCGCGACGTCCGCGCCGACCGCTCCAACCGTGTCGCGTGTGCGACGACCGGAGGGTCTGCGGCGCGCGCTCCTCACCGCCGGGATCGCGGGTGCGCTGCTCGTGACCGGCGGCGTCGCCGTCGTGTTCGCGGCGAGCCCTGATCCTTCGGCGCCACCACCGTCGGCGACCATGCCGGACGCGTCGAGCGGTGGTAGCACGGCCCCGGCTGGTGGTACGAGCGCTCCGTCACAGGGTCGTCAGGGTCATGGCGGCCAGCCCTGCCCGGACGGCGGGAACGGTTCGAGCGGTTCCAAGGGCTCGGGTGGGTCCGGCGATCAGTCGGGGCAGCCGGCGCCGGACACGACAGCGCCCGCCACCTAGTCGAGCGGCGCGGCGCCGGGCGGCCGATCGGAACGACCGCCCGGCGTCTTCATGTCATGGACCGGCGACGGCGGCAGGACCTCGGCGACCCGCCCGAGGACATCGAGGAAGCCGGCGACCGGTCCTGACGGCGGGCCGATATCGCGCCGGCGGATGGCGACGATGCGCCGGCGGATCGGTGCGGCGCCCTCGATGTCGATGGCGCGCAATCGACCGTCAAGAAGCTCCGACGCGACGGACGTATGCGGCAGGAGCGCCACACCCAAGCCCTGGCCGACCATCTGCTTCGCGGCGTCGATGTTGTCGAGCTCCATGATCCCGCTCGGCGCGACGCCGGCCTCGCGGAAGAACGCGTTGGTGAGCTCGTAGTAGCTCGACGTCCTGTCGAAGAGGATGAGGCGCGCACTCTCCAGCTCGTGGACGCCGACCGTCGACCGTTCGCCGAGGTGGTGGCTGCCCGCAGCGACGAGCACCAGTTCGTCCTCGTACAGCGGGACCGCGTCGATGTCAGGGTGACGCAGCTCCCGGACGAGCCCGAGGTCGATCTCGCGCCGAACGGCGAGGTCGAGGATCTCCTCCGAGTGGCCGGTGCGGACGACGAGCCGCACGTTGGGAAAGTCGCGTGCGTAGCGGACCAGGAGTAGCGGCAAGACGTACGTGCTCACCGCGGGAGCCGCGCCGAGGACCAATTCGCCGGTGCCGCCACGTCGGAGCTCCGTGAGCAGGTTGGCGCCCGCGTCGAGCGCGCTCATCGCCCGCTCGGCGTAGGGCAGGAATGCGCGCCCCGCGTCGGTCAGGTCCATCCCGTGTCGGGCGCGCACGAAAAGCGCCGTCCCGAGCTCGGATTCGAGCGCCTGGATCCGTGCGGTGAGCGCGGGCTGCGTCACGTGCAGCGCGTCCGCGGCCCGGCTCATGTTTCGATGCCGGGCCGTCTCCAGGAACCCCTCGATCTGACTGAGTAGCACCGGTTCATGCTACGGCAGATATCAATGCTTTTGATATACGACATCACATCATTCGATTGGACTGATGGCTGACGGGCGTCTAGCCTTGCCGCCTCGCCAGCCCCCGGTGGCGTCGAAGCGGGAGACACAGGTATGAATCCGACCGCAGTCCCGAGCCGGATCACGATCGACTTCCGGGACGCTGCGTTGCCATCGCGAACGTGGATCCTCGGGGTCGACGAAGCCGCGACGGCTCGCATGGAGCTGATCGCCTTCGAGGACCGGGCGGGCCGGGACGAGGTCCCGCAGCCGCCCTCCGTGGCGGCTCAGGTGCCCGCGAGCGTCACGCCATCGGCGCTGACGGCGGACTGCCTGTGCCCCGAGTTCTGCGAACGCGATCACGCGAACGAGTAAGCGAGGCCCAGCATGACCGCCCTCGAGCCCCGCGTCGTACGAGGTCAGCCCGACATCGTCCCCACGCCGCTTCTGCCACCCGGGTTCGGCGTCCCACCGACCCGCTGGATCCACCCGTCGGTCCGGATGCGCGAGCTTCTCCGCACCGAGCCGTATCTGTTCGGCCCGGGTGTGTACGACCCGATGGGTGCTCAGCTCGTGATGCATCACGGCTTCAAAGCCGTGTACTTCTCGGGCTACTCATTCGCGATCGGGCATCTCGGGACGACTGACATGGATCTGTACAGTGGGCCGGAGATCGCCGACGGCGCCCGACGGACCGTCTCTGCCCTGCGCAAATACCAGCTGACGGCGGCGGTCGGCGACCCGGAGAAGGGCGTCGCCCCGCGTCATCTCGACATCCCACCCGTCATCGTCGACATGGACGCGGGCTACGGGAACATCTTCAACGTCCAGCGGCAGACAGAGCTCCTCGTCAACGGGGGCGTGGCCGCGGCGCATCTCGAGGACCAGGTCTTGCCGAAGCGCTGCGGGCACATCGGTGGGAAGGCACTCGTCCCTGCCACGGAGATGATCGGCAAGCTCCGGATGATGCGCGCCGTCGCCGACGACCTCGGCAACCCCGAGTTCGTCGTCATCGCCCGGACCGACGGCCTCTCCGCGGTCGATGCGCCGCAGTCGGAGCGTGGCATGGACCTTGCCATCGACCGCGGCCTGCGCTACCTCGATAGCGGTGTGCCGGATCTGCTGTGGTGCGAGTTCCCCACGTCGGACCGAGGGCCCGTCGAGACGTTCTCGACCGAGATCCGGAAGCGCTACCCAGAGGCACGCTTCGCGTTCAACTACTCGAGCTCGTTCAAGTGGTTCAACGACCCGGAGCCGATGACGTTCGCGGAGCTGGGCGAGATGGGCGTGGGGTTCATCTTCATCACGCTCGGCGGGCAGCACGCGACGGGCCACGGCCTCTCGACGCTCCTGTCCGCGATGGCCGAGCGCCAGGAACAGGGCTACATCGAGCTCCAGCGACGCGAGTGGGAGCCAGGCGCCGACATCCCGACGCGTTCGCACCACCAGTTCAGCGGCGTTCCGTACCACCACCTCGTCGGCACGGCCTACGACGCGGCCCGCCTCGGGACGGAGTTCGTCGAAGCGCTGCCTGACGAAAAGGTCGTCTAGCGGGAACGGATCCCGGACGCGTACACGATCGCGACTGTGAACCGCAGCTCCTCCGGATCGAGGCCCATGAGACGCTCGCGGAGGAGCACGAGGAACCGCCGGCGCTCGCGGCGGTCCATCTCGTCAAAGAGCGATACCTCGTCGAAGTCGGTCAGGAACGCCATGTAGCTCTCGACCGTGTATGTGTAGTCGAGCATGGCGCGCGACCCATCGACGTCGCGGAACCCTGCCCGGCGCAGCTCCCCGATCGCCCGCTCGACGGACGGGATGTCGCCGGTCCGCGGGCGATCCTCCTCGTCCTCGAACCCGAACTCATCGAGGAGGCCGTCGAAGATCCTGTCGGGCTTGAAGGCGCGCTCGTCGACCAGCCAGGTGACGTAGGCGAAACGGCCGCCCGGACGAAGGACACGTCGGACCTCGCGGAGGACCTTCGCCCGGTTCGGGACGAGCTGCAGGACGAACGACGACATCGCCACGTCAAAGGATCCGTCCGGGTAGGGCATGTCGCCCGCGAAGGAGACCGTTCCAGTGAACCGGCGGCGCCGGTCACCACCCTCGTCCGCGACTAGCGCTTCGACCGCGCCGATCATCTCGCGCGAGGCATCGAGACCCGTTACGCGGATGTGCGGCCAGCGGGCCAGGGCGGGCCGCGTCAGGTTGCCCGTACCGACGCCGATATCGAGGACATCGACGGCGCCGGCGTCGATGGTCGGCGCGAGCTGGTCGAGCAGGACGTGGGCGCTCGGCGCAAGGACGGGCGCCCACCACCGGTCATATCCCGCGGCCCACTCGTCGAATCTGCGGGCCTGGGCCTCTTCCTGCTCGATGGGGTCGGTCATGACCACATCGTGCCATGACCCGGTCGGCGCTCCGCGGGAGGCGAGCCCTCGCGGTGCGCCGGACCGCCGTTACCCGGCGGCCGCCGCGTCCCCCGGTCGGCGGCCGATCCGGATGCCGAATCGACGGAGGACGACGACGCTCGTGACCGTGATAGCGCCGATCAGGAGCAGGACCGGTAGCCAGACGATCGCGAACCAGATACCCGCTGTCGTCAGTGCCTGGGCGATGTCCACCAAGCTGGCGGTGGCCTCGTCGACGACCTTCGCCGGCTCCCACCGATCGGTCGCGACCTGGACCGCGACGACCGGGGTGGCATAGCTCGCGGTCAGGGTCGCGTAGGACGCCTGATCGTTCAGCTGCTTCAGCTGGGCCGAGAGCTGCTCGATCTGCCCTCGGACGTTCGTCAGCTGACCCTCGACCTCGAGGACGTCGGAGATCCTCGTCGCGCGGGCGGAGATCGCCTGCAGTGCGGCCTCGCTGGCCTGCAGGTTCTTGATCCGTGCCTCGAGGTCGACCACGGCGCCCGTGACCTCGACGGCGTCCGTGTTCTCCGACACGACCTTGCCGCCGTCGCCCGTCAGGCCTCTCAGCAGATCGAGCGCGTCCTCCCAACGGTCGACGGGGACGCGGTACGTCACGCTCGCGATCGGGCTGTCGCCGACAGACTGTGTCTGCGAGGCGCCGATGTAACCGCCCATCGCTCGGATACCGTTCCGCGCCGCGGTCAACGCGGTCGGGACATCGGTGACCTGGAGATCGATCGTCCCGGTCCGGACGATCTTCGCGTCGTCGACGAGCTGGCCGACCTGGTCCGGGTCGGTCTGTTCGCCGTTCGGTGCCTGGTCCGGTTGCCCTGCGGCGGCGCTCGGGGCCGCGCTCGGCGCCCCGCCGTATCCCGTCCCGTCGCCGGGTGGGACGGGGTTGCCCACGGTCGCCGCGCCGCCGGCTGATGCGCAGCCGACGAGGGTGACGATGGAGAGGGCGAGGAGGGGGCCGAGGATCAAGGATGTTCGGTTGGCACGCATCGCGCGTCCTCCGTGCAGTACGCCCGCGGCCTGATGGTCGCGGGCGGCACCCGCCGGACGTCCCTGCCTCGTCGGCGGTTCCGCGGGCGGCGACTCGGTCGGGTCCGCCGACGGCCCGGGCGCTCGGCGCCGACCGTCAGCGGGTGCCTCGCCTACACTCGCCGCATGGCACTCGATCTGCCCGTCACCCCGCCCGTCGAGCCGATGCTGGCGAAGGCGATCGACGGACTGCCTGACGGTGACGGCTGGCTCTACGAGCCCAAGTGGGACGGGTTCCGAGCGATCGTCTTCCGCGACGGCGATGAGGTGTACACACAGTCGCGCGACCTGAAGCCCCTCGACCGCTACTTCCCGGAGCTCGCCGATCCGCTCCGTGCAGCCCTCCCGAAGCGCGCCGTCGTCGACGGCGAGGTGGTCATCGCACGTGACGGGTCGCTGGATTTCGAGGCGTTGCTGCTGCGGATCCATCCAGCGGCCTCGCGCGTGAACATGCTGGCGGCGGAGTCGCCGGCGAGCTTCGTCGCGTGGGACCTCCTTGCTCTCGACGACGAAGACCTGCGCGACGTTCCGCAGGGCGAGCGCCGATCACGGCTCGAGACGGTGCTAAAGGCCGTCCAGCCGCCCGTCCACCTGACGCCGGCAACGACCGACAGGACAACGGCGGGCGACTGGTTCGAACGGTTCGAGGGTGCCGGTCTCGATGGCGTCGTGGCAAAGCGACTCGAAGCCGGCTACCAGCCGGGCAAGCGGGCGATGCTCAAGATCAAGCATCAGCGCACGGCCGATTGCGTCGTCGCCGGGTTCCGGTGGCACAAGAACGGCCCCGGTACGCATGTCGGGTCGCTGCTTCTGGGACTGTACGACGACGCCGGCAAGCTGAATCATGTCGGCATCACGTCGTCGTTCTCATGGGACCGACGCGCCGCCCTCGCCGAGGAACTGGCACCCCTCCGCAAGGACGCCGTCGACGGCCACCCCTGGCGGGAGTGGGCAGAGTGGGCAGGCTGGGGTGATGCCGAGGCGTCGGGACAGCGCCTCCCGGGCGCCACGTCCCGTTGGAACCGGGGCAAGGACCTGTCCTGGGAGCCGCTACGCGCGGAACGGGTCGTCGAGGTCGCTTACGACCACCTCCAGGGGAGCCGCTTCCGCCACGGGACGACGTTCAAGCGCTGGCGGCCGGACAAGCCGCCCGAGGCGTGCCGCTACGACCAGCTCGAGACGACCGTGCCGTTCGAGCTCGAGGCGATCTTCGGGAGTTGACGGTGGATGCCTGCGGCTGCGACGGTGGCTTCGAGATCTTCGACGAACAGAGCGCCGAGGAGGACCTCGAGCGCTATCGAGGACACGGACCGGACGACACGACGGCGATGCTTGTCGCCATGATCCGCGAACGCGGCGTCGACGGCTCCACCGTGCTCGACATCGGCGGCGGGATCGGCGTCATCGATCATGAGCTGCTCGGCGCCGGCGCCGGGCACGCCGTTCTCGTCGACGCATCGCCGCCAGCCGTGCAGGCCGCCCGTGGCGAGGCACGACGGCGGGGCACGCTCGACCGCCTCGAGTGCGTGGACGGTGATTTCGTATCACGCGCGGCGACTGTCGACGTGGCGGACATCGTGACCCTCGATCGCGTCATCTGCTGCTATCCGGACGTCGAGTCGCTGGTCCGTTTGTCGGCGACGCGAGCTCGTTCGCTGTACGGGCTGGTGCTCCCGCGCGATCGACGCGTGCTGCGATGGGCGTTGCCGCTGCTCAACGTCTGGTTCCGTATCCGCGGGTTCCGGTACCGGACCTTCCTCCACTCGAACGCCAGGGTGGACAAGCTCGTCGCGGAGGCTGGTTTGAGACCCGTCCGCGAGCAGGGAACGTTCGTCTGGCGGGTCGTCTTGTACGAGCGGCCGGCCGCCGTCTGATCGCAAAGCGGCGGCGAGCCCCTGCGTCCGGCGTTTTCGCGGTGCGTCGCGACCACATCCGTGCTCAGCGACGTCCGCGTACCGGACCTTCGTCCCATGGGGTCCCGCCCATCGCCGTGCCTAGAGTCCGACGCACTCACACCCCTTCGCGTCGAGGTTCCGAGACAGTTGTTCGGCACTCGGGTGCGGGCCCCACGGCCCGTCCTTCTGATCCTGGTCTACGGCGCCTTCCTGGCAGTCGTCGGGGCGGCCGCGACGGCGCAGTCGATCCTGGTCGGCGCGCACTTCAACTCGGCGACGCTGACCGGTCTCGTCGGCAGTGACGCGGCGACCGTCCGCGCCTTCGTCAACGCCTACGTCCCACCCGCTGACCTGACATCGGCGCGCTCGCTGACGGACGCTGAGGTCGGCCGTCTCGAGGCCCAGCTTGCGACATTGCCACGTGCCGGAGAGATCCTCCGCGTCGAGATCCGACGTGCTGACGGCACGATCGTCGCCTCGACCGAGCCCGGCCTCTCCGGGAGGGCTGTCCTGCAGAACGCCGAGACTCGAGCCGCGCTAACAGGCCAGGCCCAGGCGGCCATCGGCGCCGCGGCAGACGCAGGCGCCGGATCGGCTACCTTCGCGTCGCCGACGGTGCTTCGCGAGCTGCTGCCCCTCAAGGTCGGTGACGATGTGCTTGGCGTGGTCGGGGTGTGGCGTGACGCCGTCCCGATCCTCGCCCGCCTCGAGGACATGCGCCGCGCGATCCTGCTGGTCACCGTCTCGGCGGGGATCGTCGCAGCCGCGCTGCTCTTCCTCGTGTTCCGCTCGGCGCAGGCGCGCCTGACTCGCCAGACCGAGGCCCTCCTCGACTCGACGCGCCGCGACCCGCTCACGGACACCCTCAATCACGGTGCGCTCGTCGGGCTGGTCGCCCAGGCCATCGAGCGTGGGCGCGCCGACGTCCGCCCGATCGGCATCGCGCTCATCGACATCGACAACTTCCGACTGCTCAACGACAACCACGGTCACGCCGCAGGTGATGAGGCCCTCCTGGCCGTCGCGAGCACGCTCCGCACCCACATCGATGCTGCGATCGAGTTCGGCCGCTACGGGCCGGACGAGTTCCTGCTGATCGCACCCCCGGTCGCCGTCGCGCAGCTCGAGCGCGTCATCGAACGACTGCGCGGGGCGCTCCTCGACCTGAGCCTGCGGTTCGACGAGACCGAACGCCTGCCGATCACCGTGAGCGTCGGCATCGCGACGTATCCGGACCATGCGTCATCCGCGACGGGCCTCCTCGCGTCGGCGGCGGGGGTCCTCGAGGAAGCCAAGGCGAGCGGCGGTGACACGGTGCGGTTCGCGGGCACAGAGCGGGACGAGGCGACCACGAGCCCGAGCTTCGATGTCCTGCAGGGCCTGGTGACCGCGATCGATACCAAGGACCGCTACACGAAGCGGCACTCGGAGGACGTGGCGCGCTACGCGACGTTCATCGGCCGACGTCTGGGGCTCGCTCCCGAGGAGCTGCATACGATCGAAGTCGCCGGTCGCCTGCACGACATCGGGAAGATCGGCATCCCCGACGTGATCCTCCGCAAGCCCGGGAGCCTCACCGAAGCCGAGTACGCCATCGTCCAGCAACACGTGGCGCTCGGCGACATGATCGTCCGCGACCTGCCAGACATCGAGGCCGTTCGCGCCGGGATCCGCCATCACCACGAGCGGTGGGATGGCAAGGGCTACCTCGACCGTCTGGAAGGCGAGCGGATCCCTCGGATCGCCCGGATCCTCGCCGTCGCCGACGCGTTCTCGGCGATGACGACGACGCGCCCCTATCGGAAGGCGCTCGACGTCCGAGAGGCGCTGGGGCGTCTCGGCGACGCCGCCGGGACACAGCTCGACGAGGCCCTCGTCGCCGCATTCGTCGACGGGATCGAGCACGATGTCAACCCGCCGCTGCCGGGCGAAGTCACCGGGGCCACGGTCATCGCACATCCGCGTCGGGTCGCGTGATGAGCCGGTCCCTCGCGGCGCTGGGCATCGCCGTCGCTCTGGTCGCGACGGGCGCTCTCGCCGCCGAGCCCGTGTCGGCGGGCCTGCTCCCGGTCGCCGTGAACGACAGCTACACGGCCGTTCACGGCAAGCTTCGGACGGTCGCCGCGCCTGGCGTCCTTGGCAACGACCTCCAGCTCGGCTCCGGGTTCACCGCGAAGCTGGTGAACGGCGTCGACCACGGAAGCCTTCACCTCAACGCGAACGGCAGCTTCACCTACACCCCGAACGCCAAGTACACCGGTGCGGACACGTTCACGTATAAGGTCGACGGTGGCGCTCTCGGCATCTCGAACGTCGCCACGGTCACGATCACCGTGACCAACGCCGCCCCCGTCGCTCATCCCGATGCGTACTCAGCGATCGCCGACGTCGACAAGTCCGTGAAGCCTCCGGGAGTGCTGTCCAACGACGACGACGCCGACGGGGACCATCTGACGATCGCTGTCGTCCAGAAGCCGGCGCATGGCAACCTCGACGCCCACAGCGACGGAAGCTTCAAATACAAGGCTGACAAGGGCTTCTCGGGCACCGACACCTGGACGTACAGGGTCTGGGACGGCGTCGCCTGGTCGAACGTCGTCACTGTCACGATGAACGTGTCGCTCTCTGCGTCGCCGTCACCGACGGCCTCGCCGACACCGCGGCCGACGCCTCGGCCCACCCCGACTCCGACGCCGCGACCGACACCAAGGCCGACACCCAAGCCGCTGATCAGCATCCCGCCGCTCCCATCGATCGTGCCGCTGCCGACGCCCGTCCGGACCGCCAGCCCGACCCCACGGCCGACGCCATCGCCGAGCGCTCGACCGGCCGCGACACCTCCGCCGACGCCGGTACCGACCGGGACAGCCGGGGCAGGCGTCCTCGTGGGCGGCCCCGTTGCGACGCCGAGCGACGGACCGACGGCCCGTCCGCCGACGGGTTCGGCCTCGTCCGGCGTGGCGGGGGAGCCGGCATTCACCGTCCCCGAGGTCGATCGCCCCGATGGGCTCGTTCTGGACACCGCTGACGTGACGTTCGCAGGCTTCGAATGGGCGGTGCCGGCGCTCGTCCTGACCGTCCCGGGCATCCTCATCGTCATCGCCGTGCTGGCCCAGACGCTCATCGGGCTTGCGTGGCTGCCGGTCGCGCGCCGGTGGCTCGGCGGCGATGAGCACGGGCGTTCGCGCGCGAGGGTCGGCGCGCGCTGACCTCCCTCAGTGACGGGTCAGGAGCTCGTCCTCTTTCTCGGCGATCGCTCGAGCTGGCCTGACCGGTCGGGCCACTCGAAGCCCGCCCACGGGTCGTAGTCGGGGTCCAGCTTCTCCTGCGCGGGCCGGTCGCTGTCCGGCACGTGCGTAAGGTTGACGCGGACCCGGTACCAGAGCGACGAGCGGCCGCGCATGCCGTCGATCAGGACATCCGCCGGCTGGAGCGCGTTCGCTGCCTCCGGATGGCGGTCCTTCCATCGCTCGAATCCCTCGAGCGCTTCTGCCTTCGTCGCCGCCCGCGAGATCTCGATGATCGGCACGTTCGTCTTCCGCCGACCGGTGGGTGTCGGGCGCGACCCTTCCCACTCCGTCGGGAGGCCGGCGTTCCGGTCGCCTGCCGCCACAGCGGCCGCTCGCTCGGCTGCGACGTCGGGCGACGGGCCGCCGGCCTCACCCCGACCCGCGTCATATTCGGAATCGGGTCGGCGTTTTCGCGAGGGCTGGACCCGCGGCGGCTCACCGGCCTGCTTGGCGTAGTTGGGCGGCCACGGGGCGTCGCGCAGACCCTCCGCTTCGTGCCGTCGGGACAGCTCGAGCAACGCGTCGAGGGAGCCAACGGCCTCATCGATCCCGCCGCCGGGATCACCGACCTCGGCGAACCGCTTCGGGACCGTCGCGATCGTGAAGGCCGCCGGGTCCGAGGTCGGCACCTCCTCCCAGGACAACGGTGTCGAGACCCGTGCGTCGGGCAGCGGCCGCACGGAGTACGCGGACGCGACGGTCCGGTCCTTGGCGTTCTGGTTGTAGTCGAGGAACACGCCGACGCGCTCCTCCTTCCACCACTTCGAGGTCGCCTTCCCGGGCATGCGCGCCTCGACGTCCCGTGCCAGCGCCAGCGCCGCGCGTCGGACCTCGGGGTACGTCCACCGTCGCTCGATCCGGACGTTGATGTGGATCCCGCGCGAACCCGACGTCTTGGGCCAACCGACCAAGCCGACCGCCTCGAGCGCCTCTTTGCACGCCATCGCCACGTCGCGGATCTGTGGCCACTCGATGCCCGGGATCGGATCGAGGTCGACCCGCAGCTCGTCGGGATGGTCGAGGTCGTCGGCACGGACGGGGTGCGGATTGAGATCGATGCAGCCGAGGTTGACGACCCACGCCAGCGCGGCAGCCTCATCGACCACGATCTCGTCGGCGGTTCGGCCTGACGGGAAGGTCAGCTCGGCGGTGCGGATCCAATCCGGGGTGTTGTCGGGCGCGCGCTTCTGGAAGAAGGGCTCCTTGGTGATGCCATCGACGAACCGCTTCAGGGCCATCGGTCGTCCCCTGACGCCCGTCAGCGCTCCGTCGGCGACGGCGAGGTAGTACTGGACGAGATCGAGCTTCGTGTAGCCGGTGTCGGGGAAATAGACCTTCTGCGGGTTCGATATGGTCACCTCGCGGCCACCGATCTCGAGGATCTCCTTGGGCGTCGCCATGCCGCCACGATACCGGCGTCCATCGACGCGCGCGCTAGATTCCGCTGACGGAGCGTGTCGATTCGGGCCGCGCCCGTTCGTCGGGCTGATGAAGGCGACGATCTGCGCCGGACCCCGCGCACGCAGGAGGTAGGCCCCATGCAATACCTGATCCTTATCTACGACGAGGAGACGGCCAACCCGTCGCCCGACCCGACCGATCCGGCGGTGATGGGCGAGATCCTTGGTCAGTACAACGGCTACACGCAGATGCTGCGCGACAGCGGTGCCTTCATCGCCGGCGAGGCGCTGCAGCCCGTGACCACGGCCACGACGCTTCGGCAGCAGGACGGCCAGACGATCACGACGGACGGGCCGTTCGCCGAGACGAAGGAGGGCCTCGGCGGGTTCTACCTGGTCGAGGCACCCGATCTCGACGCCGCCCTGAAGTTGGCCGAACAGTGTCCGGGCATCCGCTTCGGCTCGATCGAGGTCCGTCCGGTCGTCGATTTCGGCGCCGCCGATGGCTCCATGTCGGCCGGAGCCGTGGCCGCGAACTGAGCGACCCGACTCCGACCCGAGACCTCGTCGACCGCCTGTTCCGCGAGGAGCAGGGACGCGCGGTCGCGACGCTGATCCGCGTCCTCGGCGACTTCGACCTCGCCGAGGAGGCGGTCCAGGACGCGTTCATCGCGGCGCTCGAGATCTGGCCCGACCGTGGCATACCGGCGAACCCGGGGGCGTGGATCACGACGACCGCGCGCAACCGCGCGATCGACCGTCTGCGCCGCCGGCGCCGGTTGCGGGAGAAGACCGACGAGCTCGCGCGCGACGTGGCGATCGAGGCGGGGCTCGCGGCGGTCGAACCTGGCGACAGCGGCTACGCGGGAACGGACATGACCATCCCCGACGACCGGCTGCGGCTGGTCTTCACGTGCTGCCACCCGGCCCTGCCGATGGACGCCCGCGTCGCGCTGACGCTGCGGACGCTCGGCGGGCTGACGACGCCCGAGATCGCCCGCGCGTTCCTCGTCCCGGAACCGACGCTCGCCCAGCGGCTGGTCCGGGCCAAGCGGAAGATCCGTGACGCCGGCATCCCGTACCGGGTGCCGCCTCGTGAACTGCTGCCGGAACGTCTGGGCGGTGTCCTCAGGGTGCTGTATCTCGTCTATAACGAGGGCTATTCAGCGACGTCGGGCGATTCGGTCGTCCGGCGCGAGCTCAGCGCGGAGGCGATCCGTCTGACCCAGGTCGTCGCATCGTTGCTGCCCGCTGAGCCCGAGGCGCTCGGGCTGCTCGCGCTCATGCTTCTGCACGATGCGCGCCGAGAGACGCGCGTCGATCCGGCTGGCGACATCGTGCTGCTCGAGGACCAGGACCGCTCGCGTTGGGACGCGGGCCGGATCGCCGATGGGCGCGACCTCATCGAGCGCGCGATGTCGATGCGCCGTCCCGGTCCGTATCAGGTCCAGGCCGCCATCGCGGCGTTGCACGACGAGGCGCCTTCGTGGGCTGCGACCGATTGGCGCCAGATCATCGCGCTGTATCGCACACTCATCGCGATCGAGCCGTCACCCGTCGCGGAGCTGAACCTGGCGGTCGCCGTCGCGATGGCCGAGGGACCCGCGGTAGGACTCGCGATGATCGACGGGCTCGCCGGCGGTGGCGTCCTCGTCGACTACCCCTACCTCCACGCCGCGCGGGCCGACCTGCTCAGGCGACTCGAGCGGTGGTCTGAGGCGGGCGTCGCCTACCGCCGGGCCGCCGACCTCACCTCCAACCACGCCGAGCTGGCATTCCTCGAGCGCCGCCTGGCCGCGGTCGAGACTGCCGGGACCGGCGGAGGTCCCCGCCGAGCCCGGCTCGCCTGACCCGCCGCAGGGCGGCGCGCGTTACACGGCCCGTACCGAGGCTCCCTCACCGTCCATCGACATGCCAGGCTTGAGGAGGACCTTCACGCAGTCATCGAGCTTGTTCTTGAAGAGGTCGTAGCCCGTCGCCACCTCGCTGAGCGGCATCTCGTGGGTGATGACGAAGCTTGGATCGAGCTGCCCGTTCTGGATCTTCTCAAGCAGCGGCCGCATGTACCGCTGCACGTGACACTGCGCCGAGCGGATCGTCAGTGAGCGGTTCATGACGGCACCCATCGGGAACTTGTCCACGAACCCGCCATACACTCCGATGACCGACACGATCCCGCCGCTCCGGCAGGCCATGATCGCCTCGCGCAGCGCCATGGGCCGGTCCGTCTCCATGCGTACGGCCTGCTTTGCGCGGTCATACGGCCACTGGATGTCGTTCGAATGGGCCTCCATCCCGACGGCGTCGATGCACTTGTCCGGGCCCCGTCCGCCGGTCATCTCGTTGAGGGCCTCGAGCACCGGGACCTGCTCGTAGTCGATCGTGTCGGTCGCCCCGGCGCGCTCGCGCGCCATGTCGAGGCGATAGTCGAACCGGTCGATGGCGATGATCCGCTCCGCGCCCATCGCCTTCGCGCTATGGATCGCGAACTGGCCGACCGGGCCGCAGCCCCAGATCGCGACCACGTCACCCGGCTTCACTTCGGCGAACTCGGCACCCATCCACGCAGTCGGCAGGATGTCGCCGAGGAACAGCGCCTGCTCGTCAGGCACGCCGTCGACCTTGAGGGCGTTGACGTCGGCGAAGGGCGTCCGTACGTACTCCGCCTGGCCGCCCGGATACCCGCCCGTCAGGTGGGAGTAGCCGTAGACGCCGGCCGTCGGATGACCGAAGAACTTCTCGGCCATCCAGCCGTTCGGGTTCGTGTTCTCGCAGACCGAGTACAGCTCGTGCTGGCACGACCAGCACTTCCCGCACGCGATCGCGAACGGGACGACGACCCTGTCCCCGGTCTTGATCTTCGTCACGTTGGGGCCCGTCTCGACGACCTCGCCCATGAACTCGTGGCCGATGACGTCACCGTCGACCATCGACGGGACATACCCATCGACGAGGTGCAGATCGGACCCGCAGATGGCTGCGGTCGTCACGCGGATGATGGCGTCGCCGTCGTTGAGGATCTCCGGATCGGGAACATCGCCGTAGCGGATCTTGTTCCGACCCGCGAAAGTCGTTGCCTTCATCGTGATCTCCTCAGGCTGCCTTGCCGAGTGGTCGAGCCGGGCGCTGCCGCCGCGAGCGGCCTTCGGCCACCGAGTCGGAGACGATCACGTTGCCGGTCTCGATCACCTGCTTGAGGCGACGGAGATCGCCCTTGATCTGGTTCTTGGGTTCCTCGCCGAGTAGCCGCGCGACCGCCGCTCCGACGGCGCCACCAGGCGGCGCGTACTCGAGGCGAACGTGGACCTCGGTGCCCCGGTCGCCCGGCGCACGCTCGAACGTCACCTCACCGCTGTTCCAGATCTCGGACCCCTCGGTGGAGGTCCACGCGATGCGCTCGCCGGGCACGTCGTCGGTGATCTCGGCGTCCCACTCGACGTGCGTGCCGAGCGGCGCGCGAGCGACCCAGTGCGACCGGCTGCCGTCGTATTCCTCGACCCGCTCGAGGTGCTTCATGAAGCGCGGCAGGTTCTCGAGCCTCCGCCAGTAGTCGTAGACCGCTCGCCGGTCGGCGCCGATCGTCACGGCTCCGTGGACGGCGCCGTCGGCCAGGGCCATGGCACGCTCGCTGCTCCCAGTCGGCTGATCGAGATCCGCGCCGCTCCGCTCGGTCTGGCTCGCCATGAATGTCGCGATCGCGTCGGCAGCGGTGATCGTGGCCCAGGCCCCCCACGCGAGGGACATCCGGTCGCGGTGGACGTCGCGGGCGCGCCATGCCAGCGCGAGCATGGCGCCGTGCAGGACGTCACCGACAAGGCGAGTCGTCAGCCACGGACCGGCTCGACCATCCATGAAAAGCGCACTTCCGACGCCCATCTCCTGCGCTCCGACGAGCCGAGCGACGGCGATCCGCTGCGGTGTCGGTGGCGCACCGATGGTCTCCAAGAAGTGCTCGGGTGCCACGACATACCACGCACCGATGCCGGTGCTCATGCCGCCGAATATGGTGGCCAGCGTTCGGGCCTTTGCCATCACTCACCTCGCGAACTGCCAACTCCGGCACAGGGCGTGCGGTCCGTCGTGCCGGTCCTCCCAGGCACGGGTCGTCAGTGGACGTCGCGCTCCGTTGCCGCGGGGGGAACCGCGTCCGGACGACCCTTGCGGCGCCCTTTCATCGGTCGCCGCGGAGCACCGAGCCGCTACGCTTCGAGCGTGTCGATGCGTCCCGCCGTCGGCGTTCGTCGCGCGAGCCGCGCCGACGTCCTTGCCGCCCTCGATCGGCCGCGCGTCGCGCTCGCCCTCGTCGCGGCGACCGTCCTGTTGCCGATCCTGTTCGTCGTCGTCACGAACGCCCCGCTCGACCAACCGTTCGGCAAGGACGTCCAGCTCTACATCGACGCCGCTGCCCGATGGCTCGACGGTGGCCCGTTCTATGACCCCCGTCAGCTCGCCGGCCCATACGAGGTCGCCCACGGCGACGTCCTCTATCCGCCAGTCGGCCTCTGGCTGTTCGTCCCGACGGCCGTTCTGCCGCGAGCGCTCGCCTTCGTGTCGTGGTGGGGGATCCCGGCCGCGATCACGATCGTAGCGATCGCCCGGGTCGCCCCACGGCCCGCGGTTTGGCCGCTCATCGCCCTGTGCCTCGCATGGCCCACGACGCCCCTCAAGATCTGGACCGGCAATCCGGTGATCTGGTGCATCGCCGCGATGAGCGTCTCGATCGTGTGGCGCGGCGGCGCGCCGTTCGCCCTGCTGAAGCCCAGCCTGTTCCCGTTCGCCTTCTTCGGGATCCGGCAGCGGTCGTGGTGGCTCGGCCTGGCGATCTTCGTCGCGATGTGCGTCCCGTTCGGTCCGCTGTGGGCCGACTGGGCGACGAGCGTCATCAACTCGCGCGGTGCAGGGCTCCTGTACTCCGTCCTCGAGGCCCCGATGCTGGCGATACCGCTCGTCGCGTGGGCGGGACGTCGACGGGCCTGATCGCACCGGAAACGCTGGATATGCCATCCTCGACGGCATGATCCCCGACTCGTCCGGGCGTCCGCGATGACGGACGTCCTCATCCTGCTCGTCAGCCTCGTCGTCATCCTGTTCGCGGCGGAGCTCTTCACCAATGGCATCGAATGGATGGGCCGCAAGCTCGGACTCGGCGAAGGTGCGGTCGGTTCCGTGCTTGCGGCGGTCGGCACCGCACTGCCCGAAACGCTCATCCCCATCATCGCGATCATCTTCGCGACCGGCGAAGGCGCGCATGAGGTCGGTGTCGGCGCCATCCTCGGCGCCCCGTTCATGCTTTCGACACTGGCGATGTTCGTGACCGGAGTCGGCGTACTCGCTTTCCGGGCCCGCCGAGCCACCGGCACGACCCTCGCAGTCGACACGGGTGTGCTGTCACACGACCTGCGGTACTTCTTCGTCGGCTACACGCTAGCCATCGGCGCCGCGTTCCTGCCGTCGGACCTCCTGATCGGGCGGTGGATCATCGCGGTCATCCTGATCGGCTTGTACGCCTGGTATGTCAAGGGCCATCTCACCGGCGAGGCCAGTGACCATTCCGCGGACCTCGCGCCGCTGCGGATGCACCGCCTCGATCGGAACGCACATCGCCTCGACCCGAGCGATCCACGGCTGCGCGTGATCGTCGTCCAGGTCCTCGCATCCATCGGGCTGATCATCGTGGGTGCCGTGTTCTTCATCGACGGCGTGAATTCCCTCGCGCACGCGCTTGGCGTCAGCGAGGTCCTGCTGGCCCTCGTCATCGCCCCGATCGCCACGGAGCTACCCGAGAAGTTCAACTCGATCATCTGGGTCCGCCAGAACAAGGACACGCTTGCCCTCGGCAACATCACCGGCGCGATGGTGTTCCAGTCGGCGATCCCGACCGTGGTCGGGCTCGTGTTTGCGGCCGACACGTGGGTCGTCGGGGAGGGCTCCTACGTTGCGTTCGGCTCTGCCGCCCTCGCCCTCATCGCGACCGCCGTCATCTTCATCCCGGCGCGCCGCCGCGGTGGTCTCGATGGCAAGCACCTCATGATCGGCGGTGTCTTCTACCTAGGCTACCTGCTGTTCGTGATCGGCCTGATCACCGGGGTCTTCGGCGGCGGGACCGTCAGCGACGGGACCGCGACCGCGTAAGGCGAGCAGCCTGAAGGACGGCGTCCACCGCGATGACCGCCGCGGTGCCCAAGGCGATGACCCGGTCGGCGACGGGCGCGCGCTGGTCCGGCTGCGGCGCGGCAGTCTGTGCGGCCGCAGGGGCGGCGGGCTCGTTCGTCTCTCCGACCAGGAGGTCACGCTCGACCTGCAGCCGCTGCCGATAGACCGTCTCCCACTCGTCGAACGGTACGGTCAGCCGCGCGAGGACGATGTCCATCGCGCGCAATCGCGCGACCCTCGACCGGACCGACTGTGCATCGCGATCGTCGGCGTTTCCAGCCGCGTCCCGGATCAGGTCCTCGACGTGCTGCGACTCCGCACTCGTGGTCATGTATGCCGGCGTGTCCGTGAGCCGACTCGCGATCGCCGCCCGCGCTCGCGCCGTCGCGGTCTTGGTCCCGGAGATCGCGACGTCGGACGGATAGACGAGGACTTCCAGTTCGCTGCCGGACAGCAGCATCAGTCGGTCCGGGACGAGGCCGCCAAGGGCTCGTCCGGCGACCTTGTCGAGGAGCCGCGGCGGGAGCGAGACGACGGCCGGCGCGGGCTTCGGCCTGACGTCGAGCCCGGCCCGATCGAGGACGCCCTCGAGCGCCGCGAGAACAGCGTCGTATCCGCCGGGCATCACGACGACCGGCACGTGCGCGTCCTCCCAGCGCTTCGACAGGCTACGCAGCTTGCGGGCCAGCGCAACGCCGCCGAGCACGACGATCGTCAGCGCAAGGACGAACGTGAATGGATAGCCGCGGAGCACGCCGACGACGAGACCGCCGCGCTTCGGCCGCCGCTCGGCCTCGGTGAGGAAGATCGCCGCGGCGCCGATGGCGAGTGGGATGACGACCGCGAGCGCGAGCATCGCCAGGCGGACCCAGTTCTCATCGACGAAGTCCGGGACGGGCACGAACGCGAGCATGAACGTCCCGATATCGGGGATGAGGATCCCGAGGATCGTCACCACCCACAGCAGCGAGCCGAGGGCGACGACGAGCAATACCGTCTGCTTCGAACCCGAGACCTTGCCGAACAGGAGCAGCGTCGCCCATCCCAGGACGGCGTTGAGGAACCGCCCCGCGAACCGGCCGACGACCGCGAAGAGCGAGCCGATCAGTGCCACGTGCCGATGATGGACGCGTCTCCCGCTACGCCAGATGGGATCAGCGGCAAGACGGGGTTTCAGCGGCCTTTCGATCGAGCCTCGGGTGGTTCGGCACGATGACGATGGTCCGGCCGGTCGCCTGTGGGGCTCGCAGCCCACGCCGCGGCGTTCGCGATCACGCGGCGGACGCCCGGGTGCCGATATGACGGATGCGTCTCGTGACCCGGCCGGAAATAGAAGATCCGGCCGCGGCCGCGTTCGTAGCAGCAGCCGCTCCGGAACACCTCCCCGCCCGAGAACCAGCTGATCAGCACGAGGCGGTCCGGAGCCGGGACGTCGAAATGCTCGCCGTACATCTCCTCGGCGTCGAGCGTGAAGCCTTCTCCGAGTCCCTCCGCGATCGGATGCGCCGGGTCGACGACCCACACCCGCTCGTGGTCGCCGCCCTCGCGCCAGTTCAGGTCGCAGGTCGTTCCCATGAGCCGCTTGAAGATCTTCGAGTGATGCGCCGAGTGCAGGACGATGAGACCCATCCCGTCGAGGACGCGGCGATGGACGCGCTCGACGATCGCGTCGTCCACCTCGCGATGCGCGGTATGGCCCCACCAGGTGAGCACGTCCGTCTCCGCGAGTACGTCTTCGCTGAGTCCGTGCTCGGACTCGTCGAGCGTCGCCGTCCGCACGTCGAACCCGGCGTCGCGCAAGCCCTCCGCGATGACGGCGTGGATGCCGTCGGGGTAGACCTCTGCGACCGGCGGGTCGCGTCGCTCCTGGCGGTACTCCGCCCAGACCGTGACCCGCGTCATGACGCCGCCTGCGTCAGCGAGTTCGCCGCCCCGACGGCCCCGGCTCGCCCCGTCGAGATCGGCACCGCGCTGCCGAGCGTCACGACGGCGCCCCCATTCTGGGCTGACAAGCGGATCGCATCCCAGAGTCGAGCCATCCGGAGTCCCACCTCGGCGGGGTTCGGATTCGGCGCCCCCCCCGCGCGTACCTGGCTGAAGCGTTCCCACACCGACGCGGGCCCCTCGGACGAGACACGACGGAAACGGCGGCGGCCGGCGCGCTGGAGCTCGAGCAGGTCGCCGTAGATCCCGGTACGGAGGATCGCCTTGGTCGTGAAGAACCGGACCTCGGAGTCCAACGACGGGATCGCCCGGCCACAGCCGTTCATCGTCACGAGCGCACCGGAGGTGAGCCGGCCCATCACCACCGTTCGAACGTCGACGGGGTACCCGTCGTCGGCCTGCCACGCGGCGACGTCGACGAAATCCTCGCCGGCAAGATCCGTGACCGTGTTGAGCATGTGCGCGCCCGTGTCGAACATGAATCCGCCGCCTGATGCCTCGGGCTGCTGGCGCCACGACCCCGCGGTGTTCGTCGCCCAGTCCTGCCAGACGACCGCGCTGATGTTGAGGATCGCGCCGAGTTCACCCGACCGAAGTAGCCGGCGTGCCTCGGTACCCCGCGTCGACGCCGTGCCCTGGAACGCCACCATGAGGGTCCGTCCGGTCCGGTCGCGCGTCTCGATCAGTGCCTCAGCCTCAGCCGCGGTCATCACCATGGGCTTCTCGAGGATCACGTCGAGGCCGGCTTCCATGCAAGCCGTCGCCTGGGCGTGGTGCAGGACGTGCGGCGTGACGATGACGACGGCGTCGAGCTGAGCCGCGTAGGTCTCGATGAAGCGCGGCCAGTCCGGTTCGTTCGGCGGAAGCCGTAGGCCTCGCTCGCGAAAGAGCTTCTCGGCGAATGCGTACGCTGTCTCCGACGGCTCGCAGACGGCGACCACCCGGCCACCGTGATCGAGGACGTCTCGAGCGTGGCCGCGGGCCATCATCCCGAGGCCGATGAATCCGACACGGGCGGCGGTCGGTCGTTGCATGCGACTAAGCATCCCCTCATACCTGCGCCGACCCCTCCGGCGCGTCCGGGAAAGGCTAGTCCACGCTCGGCCAGAAGCGCAGCTTCTCCGCGCGCCTGCGGTCGATCGCGATCCTTTTGCAGCTGTGGCGTCGGAGAAGTAGTTGACGCGGCAACGACAATCGGAGTACGGTACGAGCGCTGACAACAAATCTAGTTGGCCGTAAACAAACCGGTCACGAGGAACGAATGGATACCCTGGATCTCGCGTTGTTCATCCTTCAGGTCGCGGTCGGCCTCACCTTCGCGGCGCACGGCGCACAAAAGCTGTTCGGCTGGTGGGAAGGCCCGGGTATCGCGGGCTGGGAAGGCGCGATGCACCACATGGGGTTCCGCCCGCCGCGCGTCTTCGCCTGGATCTCGGCGATGGTCGAGTTCGCCGGAGGGCTGATGTTGGCGATCGGCCTGCTGTCGCCGTTCGTTGCGGCGGCACTCGTCGCCCAGGCGGTCGTGATCATCGGACGCGCCCACTGGACGAACGGCTTCTTCAACCAGCGGTCGGGCATCGAATACCCGCTCCTGCTCGGCGCGGGGGCAGCGGCCCTCGGGCTTGCCGGCCCGAGCGCGCTCAGCATCGACGCCGCCCTTGGCTTCGTCGTGGATCCGACGATGCGCGCCGCGCTGGTGATCGCCGGGATCGTGGCGGGGCTCGTCGTCCTGACGATCCCGCGCCTCGGTACGCACACCCGGCCGACGAGCGCCTGACCTCGGCCGATCGCCGGCCTGAGCCGCGGTGGACCACACGCGGTGTCGACTGCCGTCTGTCATCCTCTGCCCGAGAGGGGACGATGGCATCGACGACGACTCCGACCTACTCGGCCGCGGAGGTTGCACAGCGCTCTGGCCTCGATGAGGCGTACATCGATCGCCTCATCGCGCTAGGGATCCTTGCCCCCGTCGACCAGGACGGCATGCAGTTTCGCGCGACCGACGTCCGCCGGGTCGCCGTCATCCGTGCGCTCGACGAGGGCGGCGTGAGCCTCGACGGGATCGGCGAGGCATTTCGCAGCGGCTCCGTGAACCTCGAATTCATGGAGCAGTCGAGTTATCACCGCTTCGGTTCGGTGGCCGATGAGACATTCGAGCAACTTGCGACGAGGACGCACGTCCCCATCGAGATCGTCCTCGCGATCCGCGAGGCGTGCGGCGGCGCCCGAGCCGAGCCGTCCGATCGCATCCGCGAGCTGGAGACGCAGGTCGTCCCCATGCTGCAGGCGCAGCTCGAAGGCGGGGTCCGCCCCGCGGTCGTCGAGCAGGCGCTCCGCGGGTACGGCGACAGCCTGAGGCGCATCTCCGACATCGAGAGCGCGTGGTGGCGATCCGACATGCTCGGCCCGTTGCTCGCCGCGGGCTTCGACATGGGCAAAGCTGGCGCGGCGACAGCCGAATGGTCGGACCGTCTCGCGGACGAGACCGACGCAGCCGTGCTGGCCATCCTGCACAGCCACGAGGCCAGCGGCTGGCAGCGCAACATCCTCGAAGGCTTCGAGTCGGCGCTCGTGCAGGCGGGACTGCACGAGCGGGTCGAGCGGCCGCCGGCGATCTGCTTCCTCGACCTGACGGGCTACACCCGGCTCACCGATAAGTTCGGCGACGAAGCCGCGGCCGAGATGGCCGGTCGTCTGTCACGGATGGTGCAGGCCGCGTCCGGCAAGCACGGTGGCAGGGCGGTGAAGTGGCTGGGTGACGGGGTCATGTTCGTGTTCCCGGAGCCGGCCGGTGGCATCCGGGCCGCGCTGGAGATGGTCGCAGATGCGCGCGTCGCCGAACTGCCACCCGCACACGTAGGACTGCACGCCGGTCCCGTCCTGTTCCAGGAAGGCGATTACTTCGGCCGTACCGTCAACCTCGCGGCGCGGATCGCCGACTATGCGCGACAGGGCGAGGTTCTCGTCAGCCAGGACGTCGTCGACGCGTCGCTCCACTCCGGACTCGGGTTTCGCGAGATCGGACCCGTCGAGCTGAAGGGGATCCCGGAGCCAGTCCGTCTCCACGTGGCGCTTCCAGCGGGATGACCGCTCCGCCGCTGAGCTCCGCTACGCGACGCGTGTCAGTTCGAAGACCGGACGACCTTCCGCGGCGGTCGTCGGATCGTCGAGGTCCACCCTGTCGACGAGCTTGATGAACTGGATCCCGAGGGGCATGTCATGCGCGACGCGTCGCAAGACGTCGCGGAAGAAGGCAAGGCGTTCAGAGTCGTCGAGCTCGGTCGCGCGAACCTCCTCCGTTCGTCCGCGGATGGTGATGGTCGCGCGGCCCGCGGCGCGCAGGTTCTGTACCCAATGGACCTCGCCGAACGGCGCCCACACCCAGCGGCGCCCATCGACGTCGATGATGGCGATCGGCGTCGTCCGCGGCACGCCGCTCTTGCGACCACGGATCGTCAGCAGGGCGTTGTAGCCGAGGGGCACCCCGGCGCCGAGTAGGGTCTTCGCGATCGGGTTGAAGACCGTCACCCAGCGTGGCGCGGGGACGGCAGTGCGGGGTGAGCTGGTCATCACAAGACTCCTTGGTGCTTCGGCCATCGAGGCCATGACACAAGGGAGACCCCGCCCGAGGCTTGAACGTGACCGGCGTCGCTAGTGACGAGAGCGTCGGCTGGCGACGACCCCTCAGCTCGCGGCGAACGTGAGGTCCAGGCGCGCGAGGCGCTCGGGGTCGGCCAGCACGTCGATCGCCAGGATCTGTCCGCCGCGCACGGTGAGTGACAGGACCGCGTACGGCGCGCCGTCGGGTGACCACGCGACGCCACCGGGGACCCCGTTCACAAGGACACGTGTCGCCGTCGCGGCAAACCGGCGGAAGCTCAGCGCTTGCTTCGCGACGGCCTCGGCGCCGCGCGTCTCGGCGATCAGCTGCGGGCGGGTCTCGCCGCCGTCCGCACGGACCACTACGTCGGGGTCGAGCACGGCCAGCAGCCGCTCGAAGTCGCCAGCCCGTGCCGCCGCGAGGAACGCGTCGACGACGACCCATTGACGCTCGAGGCTGCCATCCGGGACCGGTGCGCCGCGGACCCGCCGACGAGCGCGGCTCGCAAGCTGCCGAGTCGCCGTCGGCGTCCGGCCGACGATCGGCGCGATCTCGTCGAACGGCACCGCGAAGACGTCATGGAGCACGAACGCGACCCGCTCGCTCGGTGTCAGCGACCCGAGGACGACGAGCAGCGCGAGCCCGACCGAGTCGCCCAGCAGCGCCTCCTGCTCGGGGTCGACGCCCGCTTCGGAGCTCACGATCGGATCGGGAAGGTGCGGCTCCAGCGACGCCTCGCGACGCGTCTTGCGCGACCGGAGCATGTTGAGTGCCACCCGGGCCACGACCGTCGTGAGCCAGGCCCGCAGGTCGTTGACGCCACTCGTATCCGTTCGACTCAGGCGAAGCCATGTCTCCTGGACCGCGTCGTCAGCCTCGGTCAGCGACCCGAGCATGCGATAGGCGACGCCCCGCAGGTACGGGCGATCCGCCTCGAATCGATCCGCGAGCCACTCCTGGTCGCCCATGTCTCCGTCCATGCGTGTGGTGGTCACCTCGTGGACCCGCCGGCGGCCTCCGATGTGACCGACGCCCTGCGCGGGCGCCGATCGCGAGGTTCACGCCTGCGACGTGCTCGAGGGAGATGTCGCGAGTCCGCGGGCGTACGCCTCGAGGCGCTGCAGCTCGTCGTCGTAGACCGGACGAAGCAGCCGAGGGGCGAACAGGCGCGTCATGACGCCACGCAGTCCGGGTTCATCGATCACTGTGTCGAAGCGCACCAACGCGCCGCCGCCCGACGGCTCGACGGTGAACGTCGTGACCACGGTTGGGGATGTCTCGACGAGGATGTGACCGGGATCGGGCTCCGTGATGGTCGCCGTGGTGGTCTCGCGACGTCCCCCGAGATCCATTGCCCAGGTGACGACCGTTCCCGCCCCGACGCCGCCCTCGATGACGCGCATGTCCGAGAACGTCGGCGGCAGGAAGCCCTCGGGCCGATGGTGATGCTCGTAGTCCGCGATGCATCGGTAGACCGCGTCCGGCGGGACATCCATCACCCGCTGTGCCGAGAACGTCGTCCGCATCGAGGCTCCTTCCGACTGCTGATGAGCACGCGACGAGCCAGCGTACTGCCGCCGATACGGCCGTGGAGCAGTATCAGCATCTCGATCCGATCGCGAACGAACGGAGGCGACCCCATGCACGACGAGACCACCGCGCCGACCGCCGCGCCTGCCCGCCCGGGTCTGCTCCGCACGCTCGCGCATCGACCGGCGGGCGACGAAGCCACCCTGCCGGTCGAGGGGCATCTCCCTCCGTTCGTCGGCGCGACGGGATGGCTCAACAGCGAACCGCTCACGCCTGACGGCCTTCGTGGTGGCGTCGTCCTCGTCGACTTCTGGACCTACACGTGCATCAATTGGCTGCGGACCTTCCCCTATGTCCGAGCCTGGGCGACGAAGTACGCCGATCACGGCCTGACGGTGATCGGGGTCCACACGCCCGAGTTCGGCTTCGAGCGCGACGTCGAGAACGTCGTCGCGCGCAGCCGCGGCTTCAACGTCGAGTACCCGATCGCCATCGATAGCGACTACGGCGTCTGGACCGCATTTGCGAACCATTTCTGGCCTGCGGTCTACATCGCCGACGCGGACGGGCGGATCCGCTTCCACCACTTCGGCGAGGGCGAGTACGCGATGATCGAGATGGTCATCCAACAGTTGCTTCTGGAAGCGGGCTCGGACGGTTTCGATCCTGGCCTCGTCTCGGTCGACGCGATGGGCTTCGAGGTCCCCGCCGACTGGGAGACACTTCGTACCGCCGAGACCTATCTCGGGCTCCTCCAGGCCAACGCGTACGCCTCCGCAGACGCGGCGCGCCCTGGCGAAGCGCACACATACGGCGTGACACAGCGGCTGGCGCTGAATACCTGGGCGGTGGCCGGACCCTGGACGCTCGCGTCGCACGCCGCCGTCTCCGCCGGCGCCGGCGCTGCGGTCGTCTTCCGCTTCCAGGCGCGGGACGTCAACCTCGTCATGGGACCGGTGATGCGCGGCGAGGCGATCCCCTTTCGTGTCCGCCTCGACGGGGAGGCGCCAGGCGAAGCGCACGGCGACGATGTCGACGGGGCGGGTGCCGGGACCCTCCTCGACCAACGGCTCTACCAGCTGATCCGTCGCCGCCGACCGGTGGACGGGACTGGCGTCGTCGAGATCGAGTTCGACGGCGCGGGGGCCGAGGCGTACTGCTTCACGTTCGGTTGATGCTCCGCTAGAGCGCCGGCGCGGCTGGCGAAGGCCGGCGACCGGCGGATCGCCTGGCGATGCCTCGTTAACGGGGAAGGGGGAGGATATGGGCGACCCGATCCGCTGGAAGAAAGAGCGGACATGTGGTCAGGAGGTACTGCGATGACCGAAGCAACGAGCACGACGGTCGACCGACCCGTCTGGGTCGATCTTGGCGCCAAGGACGCTGGCGCCGCCCGCGACTTCTACCGGAAGTTGTTCGGCTGGGAGATCGAGGTGAACCCGGATCCGATGTACGGCGGCTACGGCCGTGCCAAGGTGAACGGTGTCGATGCGGCCGGGATCGGGCCGACCCAATCGCCCGAGCAGCCTTCGACGTGGTCGATCTACATCGGCACCGACGACGTGGATCGGCTCGCCGAGAAGGTCCAGGCGGCCGGCGGCACGGTCGTCGCGCCACCCTTCGACGTGGGCGATCAGGGCAGGATGGCCGCGTTCATCGATCCGACGGGTGCACCGATCTCGGCCTGGCAGGGGACGCGTATGGGCGGCTTCCAGACGACCGGGGTCAACGCCTACGGGTGGTCGGAACTGACGACCGCCGACGTCGAGCGAGCACTCACCTTCTATCGAGACGTATTCGGCTGGGAGAGCCGCAGGTCACCGATGCCAGGCGGACCGGACTACATCGAGTTCCAGCTCGATGGTCAAAGCCTCGCCGGGGCATGGGCGATGGATCCCGCGCAGATGGCCGGTGCTCGGAGCCAGTGGATGGTGTATTTCGCCGTCGACGACGTCGATGCGGCCTTCCGGACCGCGATCGACAACGGCGGACGCGAGATCACCGCGCCGCGGGCCTATCCCGGAGGCGAGTTCGCGATCGTGACCGATCCCCAAGGCGCGGCGTTCGGACTCCTCAAGCAGGAGTCAGCAAGAGGCTGAACGGGCCTGCCCGGTCGTCGGTCGACCCAGCGCCCGACGACCCGGGGACCGACGACTCGAGCGTACCCATCGACCCGCGCTAGGCCTGATCGAGCACCTCACGCAGCTTCGCCGCGAACGCATCGGGCTCACCGGTCTGGCCGTACTCGCCGCCGAGGAAGCCGCCGTGATCGCCCGGGAAGCGGACCGCCTCGCCGCCGAGCCGCTTGGCGACTTCCTCCCCGCCGCGCTGGGCCAGCTCGCCGTGCGACCCCGCGCCGACCGCGATGACGAGCCGTGTCGGCGCGGCACGGATCGCGTCGAAGTCCGGCTCGAAGCTCGTCAGCCACACGACGCTGTGTCCCAGCATCAGGTCGTTCCGGTTGCCGTCGTCCTCATTCGACATGCCGAACATCGCCGGGTCCGGCGCGGGCGCCGCAAGGGCCTCCGCGGTGAACGGGCCCTGGTGCATCACGACCTGCATGAACTTGGCCATGCCGGCGCCGAAACCGTTGGCCATGTAGGCGTCGTGGATCGCGCGGTTCGCGGCGAGGGCCTGCTCTCGGTCGGGCACCATGGAGGCGAGCGGCGGCTCGTGCGCGACGGCGATCCGGAGGTCGTCGGGGTAGGCCGCGACCAGGGCCAGCGTGACGACGGCGCCGCCGCTGCTTGCAAAGAGGTCGACGGGTCCGCCGCCCAGCTCCTGGATGATCGCGTGGACGTCGTCGGCCTGGACCTGCGGCGTGATCGGCGACGCCGGGTCGTCGGCGGTGCTGCGCTCGCTGCCGCGCGGGTCGTACGTGACGATCGTGCGATCCGGGAAGTGCGACGCGAGCGTCGCGAACCCGCCTGCACCCATCGGCGAGCCGATCAGGAAGAGCGGTGGCTCGGTGGTGGTCTCCGAGCGGCGAATGTCGTAGGTCAACGTCGCGCCCGGGACCTCAAGGGTCTTGGTCGTCGGCTCGGTGGCGGTAGCGGTCATCGTGGTCTCCTGGTTCGGGGTGTCAGCGAGGGCCGCTCGTGACAGCGTTCTCGGCAAGGATGGCATCGATCTGACCGACGGCCTCCGTGAGGCCCTCCTCCTGGCCCATCGCCAGGAGCTGCTCCATCGCGGCCGCGTCGGGGAAGATGCTCTCGATGGTCATCCGCGTACGGCCGTTACCGACGGGCTCGATGAACACGTTCATCTCACCAGGCCCGGGCATCTCCTCGTTCGGACTGCCGTCGGCGTTCGAGAAGCCGTCCTTCATCACCAGCCGCCGGGGCGGATCGGCATCGATGATGTCCCAATAGCCTGGCGGCGTGTCACCCTCGGGTCCCGTCATGTAGTACTCGGCACGACCGCCAGATCGGAGGTCGAGCACCGTGAAGGTCGCCGGGTAGGACGGTGGCCCCCACCAGCGCTCGAGCTGGCGGGGATCCGCCCAGAGCTGCCAGACGCGCTCGGGGGACGCGTCGAACTCGGCGTCCAGGGTCAGCGTCAGCGCTTCGGGATCCTTCCGGACGGCGGTGACAGTCATCGATCGATCTCCTTCGTCGCTTCAGCGGCGGATCCTGTGGCGATGAGATCGGTCATCCGGCCGATGCGACCCCGCCACATCTCTTCGAATCGGTCGAGGAGACGACGCGCCATGCGCAGTCCTTCGACGTTCGTGCGGACGATCTTCCGTCGTCCGACGCGCTGCTTGGTGACGAGGCCCGCCCGTTCGAGGATCGCGACGTGCTTCTGCACCGCCGCGAAACTCATCGGGTAGTGCCCCGCTAGCTCGACGATCCCTTCCTCACCATCGATCGCCCGGCGGACGATGTCGCGTCGGGTGGCGTCGGCGAGGGCGCCGAACATCCGGTCGAAGTCAGGAGGGCCGACCTGCATGATACAACCGTACGGTTGTATATGAGCGATGTCAAGTGCCCGCGACGAACCGTCAGCCCGAGCCCTCGATGACGTGATCGGGGACCGTCAGGCCGCGGCGAGTTCCTCGAGTGGGCGCCGATCGTCCGTCAACCGCCGGACGTCGACTTCGGCACGCGAGGCGACCAGACGCTCGATCTCCGATGCGACGTCCCACACGTTCACGTTCATGCCGGCCACGACGCGGCGGTCGCGGACCCAGAACGCGATGAACTCCCGGCTGGCGGGGTCACCGCGGAAGACGACCTGGTCCTCGGGCGAGGCCAGCCCCGTGTACTCCATCCCGATGTCGTACTGATCCGAGTAGAAGTAGGGGATGCGCTCGTACGGCTTCGCCCGGCCGAGCATGTTCGCCGCAGCCGTGCGGCCCTGGCGCTTGGCGTTGTCCCAATGCTCGATCCGCAGCCGGCGTCCGTAGTGCGGGTGCATGGCGTTCGCGACGTCGCCGGCGGCGAAGATCCCCGACGCGGACGTCTCGAGGCGCTCATCGACGAGGATCCCGTTCTCGATGGCGATTCCCGCCTCAGCAGCGAGCTCCACCCGCGGTGCAGCACCGACGCCGGCGACGACCAGATCGGCCGGGACCGTCCGCCCATCGTCGGTCCGGACGGCGGTGACGCGCTCGCGACCGTCGAAGCCCGTCGCGGTCGTCCCGGTGATCAGCTTGACGCCGTGTTCCTCGTGCGCGCCGCGGTAGATGGCGCCGAGGCCGCTCCCGAGAACGTGCTCGAGCGGGTTCTGCCGGGGCAGGATCAGGGTCACGTCCCTGCCGAGCTCGCGCAGCGACGCCGCGACTTCGGAACCGATCCAACCGCCGCCGATGACGACGATCGCGTCCGCTTCTTCCGCCTGTTCGCGGATGCGGTCCGCGTCGGCCATCGTGCGAAGCGTCTCGATCCCCTCCAGACGGCCGCCCGGAACGTCGAGCCGTCGCGGCGTCGCTCCCGTGGCGATGAGGAGACGGTCGAACCGGATCCGCTCCTTGCCGAAACGGACCTCTCGGCGGTCGACGTCGATCCGCTCGACACGGCGGCCGGTGAGCAGCTCGATGGCGTTGTCCGTGTAGTAGTCGGAGGCGTGGACGTGCACGTCCTTCTTCGCCTCACCGCGGAGATACGTCTTAGACAGCTCAGGCCGCTCGTACGGCCGCTCGGACTCCTCACCGATAAGGACGATCCGGCCGTCGAAGCCCTCCTTGCGGAGCGCAGCCGCGGCGCTGGCCCCGGCCAGGCTCGCTCCGACGATGACATGGGTCTCGGTCGCCATCTCTCAGGCCTCCTTCGCGACATATCGCATGAACAGGTGATCAGCGGAGCGCCGCAGTGAGGCGAGCTCGAACCAGCGAGCCTCGGTCGGCGACAGGGCGATGCCCTCGACGAGCCCGAGCCGCCCGGGCGAACCGCGGCCGACGATCTGCGGCGCCATCGTCAGGAACAGCTCGTCGAGCACGTCCGACCCGACGACCTCGCCAAGAAGGTGTGGCCCGCCTTCCGTGAGGATCAGTCGAGCGCCGAGGCGCGTGCCGAGCGCAACGAGGTCGGCGCCGGTAAGCGGCCCCTCCCCGTCGAGCGGTTCGATAGAAACGTGGTCGGCGACGCCGGCGCGCCGAATGCGTTCGGCGCCGGTCGGTGTAGTCGCGATGACCACGGGGACGGTCGCATCGGTGAGCCCACGGTGGTCGACCGGGATGTCGCCGCTCCCCGTGACGATCACGGTCGTCGGTCGCGGCGGGAGCCCCATCTCGGCGCGCCACGCCGCGAAGGCGGCTCGCGACGCCGGGTGGACATGTTCCGCGATCCAGCGGTGCTCGGTCGAGCCCCGCAACGTGCCCGCACCGACGACGACAAGGTCGGCGAGCGCTCGTAGGAGGCCCATCACGAACCGATCCGGTTCGTGGAACCCACTGATGAGCCCACCACCGGCGAGCTCACCGCCGCCGAGCGCGACGATGCCGTCGATCGTCGTTACGAAGTTGGCGACGACCGTCGGGCGGTCGGTGCGAAGCGGGATCGCGAGGCTGCCCCCGTAACGCTCCTGGAGCTCCGGCGGCATGCCCAGACCGCGAATTTCCGCGCGGCCGTCACTCGGCGGCGTCTCCGCCAGGACGTCGAGTGCCTTCCGCCGTTCGGTCATCGCGCTCTCCCGTCTCAGCGTCGGCGCGGTCATCGATCGCCGCGGCGGACGCCGCTGATATCGAAGAACTCGCTGCGAAGTGCCGGGTCCGTCTCGTACGTACCGCGATACGCGGTCGTCCGCGTCATCGCGCTGTCCTCGCGCACGCCGCGCATCTGCGTGCACAGGTGATGCGCCTCGAGATACACCGCGACGCCGTGCGCGTTCATGAGGCGCATCAATTCGTCTGCGATCTGGTGGGTCATCCGCTCCTGGACGCCGAACCGACGAGTCAGGACCCTCACCAGTCGCGTCAGCTTGCTGATCCCGATGATCTGATCGTGCGCGACATACGCGACATACGCGCGGCCGTAGAACGGCATCGCGTGGTGCTCGCACAGGGAGTAGAAGGGAATGGGGCCTTCGACGATCTGCGCCAGCTCGCAGCTCGCTCCTCCGTGACACTCGGTCGGGAAGGCCGTGAGGAGCTTGGGATCGCCTTCATAGCCCTCGGTCGCATCGAACAGCGCCTGGAGGAATCGACGCGGCGTGGCCTCCGTCCCCGGCGTGTCGAGGTCGAGGCCGGCTGCACCGAAGATCTCGGCGACATACCCCTCGAAGCGCATGCGGTCCGCGTCCGAAAGCGATCGCGTCAAGGTCAGGGTTTCGTCAAGGTCGTCACGCTCGTCGAGCGCGTTCACGCCTCGCAGGTGGGGGTGGGCGGCAGTCATGGTCATCCCCTTGGTTGTTCTATAACAACGAGACGTTGATTATAGAAGCGGCCAAGCAAACACGTCAAGCGCCGTTCGAGACTTAGGACGTCGCAGGGGCTTGCCGCAAGACCGGGGGCGTGCGCTAGATTCCGCGGCCTCCTGCAGCATCCAAGGACCGGGGGTCGACGACGTGCGTGTCTTGCTAACCGCGTGGGGCTCTAGAGGCGATCTCGAACCGCTCGCGGCCCTCGCGTTGCGGCTGGGCGAACTCGGGGCAGACGTACGAGTGTGCGCGCCACCGGACGAGGAGTTCGCGGCACTCTTCGACAGAGTCGGTGTGACCGTGATCCCGCTCGGCCCGTCGACGCGGTCGATCGCCGCCGGGCTGAAGGCACCGGCGCCGGATGCAGCGTTCCGGCTCGCGGCCGAGCTTGTCGCCGCGCGGTTCGAGACGCTTCCGGCCGCTGCGGAAGGTTGTGATGCGCTCCTTGCGACGGGCCTCATGCCGGCAGGAGCGCGATCTGTCGCCGAGAAGCTCGGCATCCGGTATGTGCTCGCGACATTCCACATCTTCGGATTGCCGTCGCGGCACTTCCCGCCGGCGGCGCGGCCGGGCAAGCAGTCGCCTGAGGACGAAACCGACAACCGCGTGCTCTGGCGGCAGGACGCGGACCGCGTCAACGCGCTCTACCTCGAGCCGCTCAACAGGGGACGCGCGGGGATCGGCCTCCCTCCGGTCGAGGATGTCCGCGACTATGTCATCACGAACCAGCCGTGGCTGGCCGCTGATCCGGTGCTCGCCCCGTGGAAGGACCTTACCGATCTCGACATCTTCCAGACCGGGGCATGGATCCTCCCCGACGAGCGGTCGCTCTCGGGCGAGTTGCAGGCGTTCCTCGAGGCGGGCGACGCGCCGGTATACGTCGGCTTCGGGAGCATGGCGATGCGTACGTCGCCCGATCTCGGACGGGTCGTGCTCGAGGCGTCGCGAGCACACGGCCGCCGGGTCATCCTGAGTCGAGGCTGGGCCGACCTTGGGCCTGGGGACGGCGAGGACGACTGCTTCGTCGTCGGCGACGTGAACCACCAGGCCCTGTTCCCTCGCGTGGCCGCTGTCGTCCACCATGGTGGAGCTGGCACCACGACGACTGCTGCCGTGGCTGGTGCCCCGCAGGTGATCGTGCCCCAGATCGTCGATCAGCCGCACTGGGCACGGCGGGTCGCCGAGCTCGGCATCGGCGCAGCGCACGACGGGCCCGTTCCGACGTCGGAGTCCCTCGCCGCTGCACTCGCGACGGCCCTCGCACCCGCGACCCGGACACGCGCGATGGAGGTGGCGGCCCAGGTCCGTACGGACGGAGCGATGCTCGCCGCGAAGCGCCTGTTTGACGCCCCCTGAGAGTAAGGCCGAGGAAGACGGGGCGGGGCCTTCGCTGGCCTGGGGGGTCACCGTCTGACCGATGGCTGTCACCCGCTCCGAGGCTCGACTCGGTACTCGTCGTCCGTGACGTGGTCGCCCCACACGGCTGGGTTTCCGTCGTCACCGACCTCCAGCATCGCCAAGTGCGTCATGAAACGCGTCGCCGACGCACCATGCCAGTGCTCCTCGTCCGGTTCGATGAACACGCGGTCGCCGGCACGGATCACCTCGACCGGACCCCCACGTCGCTGCACGAGACCGACGCCTTCGGTCACCCAGAGGGATTGACCGAGGGGATGGCGGTGCCAAGCGGTTCGTCCGCCTGGGGTGAAGTGAACGACACTGGCACTGATCCGCGCGCCGCCTGCGGGCGCGGCCACGGTGTCGATGAACACGTCGCCGGTGAACCAGTCCGACGGTCCAAGGTTGGTGTCCGCCTCACGCGTGACGTGCATGGTCGGTCTCCTTGTCGTCTATCAAGGCTGCGTCGCGAGAAGGACCTTCACGGCCCGCCGTTCGTCCATCGCGCGATACCCCTCCGCCGCATGGCGCAGCGGAAGCTCGAGATCGAACACCTTGCCGGGATCGATCTCGCGACACCAGATCCGGTCGACCAGGTCCGGCAGGAACCGCCGGACCGGAGCCGGGCCGCCGTGGAGGTGGATCCCGGAGAAGAACAGGTCGGGCCCGGGCAGGCGGACTTCGTAGTTCACGCCGACGAAGCCCAGGTGGCCGCCCGCACGGGTCGCCCCGATCGCCTGCATCGTCGATTCCTGCGTCCCGACGGCCTCGACGACGGAGTGCGCGCCCGATCCGTTCGTCAGCTCCCTGATCCTCTCGACTCCCGCGTCTCCTCGCTCTTCGACGATGTCGGTCGCGCCGTATTCGCGCGCAAGCGCCTGACGGATCGGGTTACGGCTCATCGCGATGATCCGCTCCGCGCCCAGACAGCGGGCCGCGAGGATCGCCATCAGCCCGACCGCACCATCGCCCACGACCGCGACCGTCTTGCCCGGCGCGGCCTCGGCCGCGACGGCACCGAACCAGCCCGTCCCGAGCACGTCGGATGCCGCCAGGAGCGACGGGATCAGCGAGGGATCGGGCCGGGCGGGCGTGGTAACCAGGGTGCCGTCCGCCCACGGGATCCGCGCCCGCTCGGCCTGGGTACCGATCTGCGAGACGAACGTCCGGTTCACGCAGTGCGACTGATAACCGGAGCGGCAGATCTCGCAGGTGTTGTCCGAGATGACGAAGGAGCCCACGACGAAGTCTCCGGGCTTGACGGTCCTGACATCGTCGCCGACTTGCTCGACCACGCCGACGTACTCGTGACCCATCGGCGTATGGTCGACCGGCTCGACGCCGCGATACGGCCAAAGGTCCGAGCCGCAGATGCAGGTCGCGGACAGTCGAAGGATCGCGTCAGTGGGATCGATGATCCGTGGGTCATCGCGCTCTTCGACGTGGACGTCCCCCGGTGCGTACATCACGACCTGTCGCATGCGGTCGCCTCCTTTGTCGGAGTCCCGTAGTCGTTGTCACATGAGGGTGACGACCGCGCGATGCCGCCCTACCGTCGACGGCGGATCGACACATATCGTCCGTCGTACACCACAGGTGGAGCGAGCCGGTATCGACGCCGCGGCGGGGGGCGGAGCGAGCTGGCACGACTGCCCAAGTTTTCGCCCGTGCGCGGGCGAGCACCGGGACAACGGTCGGTAACCGGGCGTCTAGTCGCGACTCGACCCGTCGGTCACCAGCGCAGGTAGGCCATCTGGGTTTCCTCGATGACCGCCGTTGAAGTGCCGCGCCTCGCGCTCGATCGACCTCGGGTGCTTGACCTTTCGACCAGCCGGCGCGCGTCCCGTCGCGATGGTTGACGTCCTCTCCTTGAGGACGATGCGCTCGAGGCGACTGTCCCATGTGTGCTCGACGAGCGAAATCGACGGTGCTTAGGAGCTCGTCATCGCCTTCCATTCTCGCAGTCGTACATCGATCAGGCCCGCACGCCGGGCGGCATCGGCGCCGTCCAGTGTCGCCATGTCGGCCGGATCGGCCCGCAGGTACACGCCTGAAGTCCGCTCGTGAAGCTGTCGGTCCACCTCTGACCGGGTCGTCCAGTACCCCGATGCGCGATCCGCATCCTCGAGACGGATCTCACCGGTGCCTTCGAGCTGCGGGGCGTTCGGATGGCGGGGTCGTTCGCCATTCCAGAAATAGAAGACACTGCTCGACTCGCGGTGCTCCTTCGCGGCGACGCTCCAGTATCGGACCGAGAGGGTGCCATCCGCCTGCCAGCCTCGGCCCGCTATTTCAAGCCCACCTTCCCGATCCCGGGAGATCCGCAGCAGGCTGATGGCCGACGGCTCGCGCTCGGTGCGGATCGTCAGGGAGTGCTGCCACCAGTCGCCCTCGAGACGTGAAAGTCGGCCTTCGTCGTCGATCGCCCGGCGAAGCTTCTGGTTGACGTCACGCATGTCGGGGGCGGTGAGGTGTTCCGGATAACGGACGGCCGTCATCCCGAGGAGATCCGTCGGCAGCTTGGCGCCCCTCGCATGGAGGATGAACGTGCGGCGCATCCCGAGCGCTCCGCCGAACAAGCCTGCCTCGAAAACGACGTTGTCACGAGGTGATGGCTGGCCGGGCCCTGTTGACTCCGTCGAGCTACTCGTCCAGTCGTCCTGGGCGAACACGAACGCCGCGAAGTCGACCTCGCGGGTGAGTTCGACAAGCCGGTCAAGTGTCGAGACGCCTGGGTTGAAGGCCGCAGTCCACGGCACGACGTCCGCGATATCCGCGAGACCCCGCGTCACGGCCTCCACCAGCTTCCCCTGCTTTCCCGATGAACCGAGAAAGATCCGCGGCTTCATCCCGATACGTTACGGCCTCCGGACCCGCCGAGATCGTCGCTTCGATTTCGGGTCGAAGAGCGCCCCGGTGGTGGCTCGGCCGCCGCGAATCCTCGATAGGCCAGGCCGAGACCCTGGCTCGTTCGTCGAAGATCCTGTCCGCCTTGATCGGACAGCCCGGAGTCACGTGAACCGCTGAACGAAGTTGAGCGCGATCTCTGCGACCTCACGCCAGCCGTGATCGATCGTGAGCGAGTGGCCGCGGTTCGGGACCTTCACGATCTCCGTCACACCAGGGTTTTGCTTCTGCTGCTCGTATGCGGCGTTCGCGATGGCCCAGGGCACCGTGTTGTCCTTCTCGCCATCGATGATGAGCAACGGACCGCGGTCGGGGTTCTTGGTATCCACCTTCGCCTCGGTCCACGGGTTGAGATTGGCAGTGCCCATCTGCGCGAGTGAGACGCCGGACCCGGCGACGTGGAAGGTGTCGTACAGCTCCCTCCCCTCCGTCTCATCCAGGGCGTTCGCCCAGCCGTACTTGAACTGGTCGAACGTGAGCGTGATCGCTCGGCCGCGCGTACGTGGATCGACGAGGAAGGGGCCCACTCCCTTGAGCACCGAGAAGGGCAGCGGCAGGACTCCGCGGAAGACTCCGGGGTCGATCGCGACCGTGACCGCCGAGAGGCCTTTGCCCGCCAGCATCTCGGCGAGTAGCCCCCCGGTGGAATGCCCGATGAGGGCTGGCTTCTTATCGAGGGCATCGATGACCTGGGCCGTGTGATCCGCGACCTGCTTCAGCGTCTTCCTGGCGAGGAGCTCGGGTTCCGCCCGGGCGGCTTCGACGGATTCGGGATCGTCTGGCCAGTCCGGTTTCACGCCGGCGTACGCGGCCCCCTCGAAGACCTCGGTCCACCGGTCCCAGCTCGAGGGCAGGAGCCACAGCCCGTGGATGAAGACCACGGGCATTCGACCGGAGGCGTTAGCGGCGTCGATCTGCTCGCGCTCGCTGTCAGTGATCCCGGCTGTGTCGACCACGGTCGTCATGGCGACCTCCTCGCTGCGGGCCGAGCGGACGAGGGATCGACGGCTGGGAAAGGACCCGGGAGAGGTGACCGTCGCGCCCACACACGCCATCGCGCTCGGTCCGGTGACCAGAATACGCTTGGAGAACCAACGCGGTCCCCTGGAGGTTGCCGACGGTGACCGCTGGCCCGCGGATCGCATCGGGAAAGAGGAGCGCACCCGCGACGGCGGCGAGCGTGACCGATCCCGCGCCCATGGACAACGCGTCTGAAGCGCGGCCGATCCAGGAGGAGCCAGCCCAGACGCCGGTATCCGGCGCGCCGTTGATCGTGCGATCGTCGTCATGATCTCGGCACGCGCGTTGGTCAGCTCGTCGTCCGGCGCGCCTCGACGGCTGCGCCGAACACGACGCCGATCGCAGCGCCGGCGGCCAGGGCAAGCGGTCCGAACATGGGCATGAAGAGGACCCCGATCGCCGCGCCGAGGCCGATCACCGCTCCCATGCCGAGGACGTCATCCTTCATACGTCGACCGTAGCGGGAGCGGACCGAGCGGGGCGAGGGCCACATGGACCGATCTTGGAATGATCGGCGGGCGGATTCGCGTGTCGCGGAAGGGCTATATCCCGCCCGAGCGGGCTTTTGGCGATCGACCACCTGCGACGCTGTCTGGAGGAGCGACGCCCCTGCCTCATCCGCAGGCCACCTCGCTCGTTATCACCCACTCCGTCGAGGAATCGAGAGCGCCACGCCCTTCGCTGGGGTCAGGCGAGCGACAGCGCGTAGAGCCGGTGGGTCCCGGCGATCCCCTTGAGCTCCACCTCCCGACCGCCGAGGAACGTGTACCCGTCCGCGGCGCCGGCGACGAGATGGTGGACCGCCTCGGAGACGAGCACCTCCCCGCCGACGGCATGGCTCGCCACGCGGGCGGCGTAGTGCACAGTGGTGCCGAAGAAGTGCTCCGCGTCCCGGAGCGCGTCGCCGGTGTGGATGCCGATGCGAACCCGGATGGGCGGGGCCTGATCCGCGAAGACGCGACCGATCTCCTCCTGGATGGCCTTGGCACACGCCACGGCTCGGCGAGCGCTCGGGAACGCGAGCATCGACCCATCGCCCTGGGTCTCGACGACGGTCCCGCCGTGGGCCTCTGTGACCTCCCCGATGACGGCGTTGTGGCGTCTGATGACTTCGAGCCAGCCGGCGTCACCGAGCCGACCGAGCGTCGGCGTCGAGTCCACGATGTCGGTGAACACGATCGTGACGGTGCCATCGACGGCTCGCGACGCCGAGAGATCGGGCTGGTCGCGCTGGATCGTCTCCTCGAGCTGTTCGATCGAGACCGTCAGCGTGCGTCCCAGGGTCTCCACGATGGAGCGCGGGAACGACCAGTGGACCTGCACGACCTTCCACTCGCCGCGCTCGAGATGAAGCACATAGGTGGCCCGGGACTCGACTGCGCCCGTCTCGAGGTTGACGATCTCCTTCACGGCCGCCCAGCCGACGCTCCCCTCCTCCCAGGCGTCGACCTCGGTCGCGACGACCGGGAACCGTCCGATCTCCTGGATCTGTCGCGACCAGATC
>JBJMMR010000042.1:0-148665 GCA_045804645.1 Chloroflexota bacterium
ATGCCCGAGGTGATCGAGGCCGGCTACCTCTACATCGCCCAGCCGCCGCTGTATCGCGTGTCGACAGGCAAGGTGACGAAGTACGCCCAGTCAGAGAAGGAACGCGACCGGATCGTCAAGGAGATGAACGTCAAGAACATCACCGTCCAACGGTTCAAGGGTCTCGGCGAGATGAACGCCGAGCAGCTGTGGGATACGACGATGAACCCGGAGACGCGCACGCTCCTGCGCGTCGACTCAGAGAACGCGGCCCTCGCCGACGAGATCTTCACGATGCTGATGGGTGAGAAGGTCGGGCCACGCAAGGACTTCATCAAGACCGAAGCACGCAAGGTGCAGAATCTTGACGTCTGAGGCGCGCGTCATCGATGTCCCCGGCGGTTCGAGATTCGAGGTCTCGCCGCATCACTGCTTCGCCTGCGGGACGCTCAACGCGCACGGACTCCACCTCGACCTCCACGTGGAAGGCGGCCGCTCGTGGGTCGAGTTGACCTACGAACAGCGCTTCCAGGGCTGGGATGGCATCGCGCACGGCGGGATCATCGCGACGATCCTCGACGAGGTCATGGCCTGGGCGCTCGTCGGGGAAGACAACTGGGGCGTGACTGCGCGCCTATCGATCGACTTCAAGCAACCCGTGAACGTCGGCCAGAGGATCCGAGCCGAGGGGTGGATCGCGCGCTCTCGCCGTCGGATCGTCGACACGGAAGCTCGGGTGACCGACGCGATGACGGGCGCCGTGCTCGCCACAGCGTCCGGCGTCTATATGGCGGCGGACGAGACGCGCAAGCGGGAACTCCGAGCGCGGTACGGCTGGCGCGCGCTGGACGCTGCCGCTACGCCCGACATGGCGCAGGGGCAGTAGATGACGCCGACCCTCGAGGAGGCCAGCACGCACAGCGCCGTTACCGCGCGCGCCGTCGCATTCGTTGTCGATCACAAGCCCGCCGCCGAAGCACTCGGAACGTCGCTCGCCGACGTGATCAACGACCCGGACGAGTTCGCCGCCTCGCTGAGGACCGGCCTTGAGCCTCTTTCCGATCCGGCCTATCACGAGGGTCAGGAGGCCGTCGCGCCGGGCCTCGGGCCCACGCTCGGCATCCGCTGGCCGCTCCTTGCCGCCGTGACGCGTACCTTCAAACAGGCCACCCGCCGCGATCGGCCGAGCTCGCTGCTGTTCCTTGCGGACCGGTTGTTCCGCGAGGACTACCTCGAGGCGCGGTGGTTCGCGTTCGCTCTCCTCGAGCGGACCCTCAAGGAGGATCCCGAGCGGACCTGGCAACTCCTCCGTCGCGGCGCGCGCGAGGCGGGCGACTGGATCACCGTCGATGACCTCGCTCATCCGTATGGCGTCGGCATCGCCGCCGAGCCCTATCGCTGGGCGGAACTCGAACAGCTCGTCTTCTCACCGTCGCGTTGGGAGCGCCGCCTCGTCGCGTCGACGATCGCGACGATGACCCACGGCGATCGTCGGACGGGTCGTGGGCCCGAAGTCGTCGACCGCGCCCTCCCACTCCTCGGACAACTCATCGGCGACGCCGAGCCCGATGTGCAGAAGGCGCTCGCGTGGGCGTATCGGTCGCTCGCCCAGATCGACCGCGAGCGGATCACCACGGCCTTGTCCGAGGAGACGGGTCGTGCGGTGGCGACGGATGACGGACATCGCGCGTGGGTCGTCCGTGAGACTCTCGCGAAGCTCGACCCGCGCGATGCCGCTGACCTCAAGACCCGACTGGCAGGGATCCGACGACGAGCGGGCGCCCCGTCGACCTCGACGGCATCGGAACTCGCCGCCCGTTTCGGCGGCCTGACCGATCCTTCCGCCCACGCTGAACCACCACTGTTCTGATGCCCGGCGAACCGGTGGGAGGGCACCCGATCCGACCCCTCAGGAGTAGACGACCGTGACCGAAGACCTGGGCGACATCCGCGCGATCCGTATCGAGGACGAGATGCGAGACTCGTACCTCGACTACGCGATGAGCGTGATCGTCGCGCGGGCACTGCCTGACGTGCGCGATGGGCTGAAGCCGGTCCATCGGCGGATCCTGTACACCATGGGCGAGATGGGGCTCTCGTCCACGAGCTCGTACCGCAAGTGCGCGGCGATCGTCGGCGAGGTCATGGTCAAGTACCACCCGCACGGCGACGTCGCGCTCTACGACGCACTCGTCCGTCTCGCCCAGGACTTTTCGATGCGCTACCCGCTGGTCGACGGGCAGGGCAACTTCGGCAGTGTCGACGGTGACGGTGCCGCCGCGATGCGCTACACCGAGGCGCGCCTGACCGCGATCGCCTCCGAGATGCTCGCCGATATCGATAAGGAAACGGTCGACTACGTCGACAACTACGACGCGACGCAGAAGCAACCGTCGGTGCTGCCGGCCAAGCTGCCCAACCTCCTCGTCAACGGGTCCTCGGGGATCGCGGTGGGCATGGCCACCAACATCCCGCCCCACCACCTGGGCGAGGTCGCTGACGCGACGATCGCCCTGATCGACGACCCCGAACTCACCTCGGACGACCTCTGCAAGTACGTCCTCGGGCCCGATTTCCCGACGGGCGGCACGATCTTCCGCTACGAGAAGCAGCGCAACATCCTGACCGGCGAATGGGAGACCGTCGACGCGATCCGTCAGATGTACGCGCACGGTCGCGGCCGCGTCGTCATGCGCGCGCAGGTCGCGTTCGAGGAGGTCCGCGGCGACCGGACGGCGATCATCGTCAATGAGCTGCCGTACCAGGTGAACAAGGCCGCCCTGCTCGAGAAGATGGCGGATCTTGTCAAGGACAAGAAGGTCGACGGCATCGCCGACCTTCGCGACGAGTCCGACCGCGACGGGATGCGCATCTACATCGAGATCAAGCGCGACGCGAATCCGCACAAGGTCCTGAACAACCTGTTCAAGCACACCCCGATGCAGCTCGCGTTCAACATGAACATGCTGGCGCTGGTCGACGGACAGCCACAGACGCTCCCGCTTCGAAGCGTCCTCGAGCACTACATCGACCACCGGAAGGAGATCGTCCGGCGGCGGACGGAGTTCGACCTCGGCAAGGCACGAGCGCGCGCCCATATCCTCGAGGGCCTGAAGATCGCGCTCGACAACCTCGACGCCGTGATCCAGACGATCCGCGAGTCGAATGACGTCGATACGGCGCGCGAGAACCTGATGTCGCGGTTCGCCCTTTCGGAGCTTCAGGCGCAGGCCATCCTCGACATGCGCCTCGCCCGCCTCGCCGCGCTCGAGCGCAAGAAGATCGAGGACGAATATCTCGAGGTCATCCAGCTGATCGCCGAGCTCGAGGACATCCTCGGCAACCCGGCACGAGTCCTTCGGATCATCAAGGACGAGCTGAGCGAACTGAAGCGCAAGTACGCCGGCGAGCGGCGGACCCGCGTCGCGGACGACGCGAGCCGCGAGATGACCGATGAGGACCTGATCGCCGACGAGGACGTCGTCGTGACCATCTCCGGTCGCGGGTACATCAAGCGGCAGCCCGTCGCGACATATCGACGCCAGCACCGTGGTGGCAAGGGGATCATCGGCCACGTCACCCGTGAGGAGGACGCGGTCGAGCACCTGCTCGTCGCGAATACGCACGACTGGGCGCTGTTCTTCACCAACCGCGGCCGCGTGTTCAGCGCCAAGGTCCACGCGATCCCCGATGCGTCGCGCCAGGCGAAGGGCATGCCGATCATCAACCTGCCCGGCGTCCAGGTCGATTCAGGCGAGGTCCCCGTAGCGACGATCGTCCTGCCGAACTTCGAGCCAGGGCACTTCCTCGTCATGGCCACGCGCAAGGGGATCATCAAGAAGACGCCGCTCGAGCAGTTCGAGCGCGTCCGGTCGACCGGTATCCGCGCCATCACCATCAATGCCGACGACGAGCTGGCGTGGGTCGGGGTATCGAGCGGCAACGACGACATCATCCTCGCGACGGCGCAGGGCATGCTCGCGCGGTTCGAGGAGGACGAGGTCCGCCCGATGGGCCGCGACGCGGCCGGCGTCATCGGCATCAGGCTGCTCAAGCGTGAGGGGGACAGCGTCGTCGCGATGAGCGTCGTCGAGCCCGATGCCGACCTTCTCGTGCTGACGGAGACCGGCTACGGCAAGCGCGTGCCGATCGGTGACTTCCGGCGCAAGCACCGTGGAGGCCAGGGCGTCCGGCTGATCGCGCTCGAGGGCCGCAAGACGGGCCTCGTCGCGGCCGTGCAGCAGGTGACCGATGAGGATGAGGAGCTCGTCCTGATCTCCGAGGGCGGACAGGTGATCCGCACCGAAACGAACACGATCAACCGCTATTCCTCCGGCGCTCGCGGCGTCATCGTGATGCGCCTCGCCGAGGGCGACCGCGTGGCCGCGATCGCCGCGTTCCGGCCGGGACTTGCGGACCGCGACGGCATGGGCGACGATGGCGCCCCCGCAACGGACGGCCCCGGTCAGGCCGGCCCGGGCGGCGGCGCGGTGTGACGGTCTACGGCCGGCGGGAGGCAGCGCCCTTGTACGCGGACCAGTTCGAGATCTACCACGGCAACGCCAACCCCGAGCTCGCGCGCAAGATCGCGCGCTACCTCGGGATGGAATGCGGCAAGGCCGAGGTGTTCCAGTTCGCCAACGAGAACATCTTCGTCAAGATCCTCGACAACGTCCGCGAGAAGGACGTGTTCCTCGTCCAGCCGACGTCGCAGCCGGTGAACCAGTCGATCATGGAGCTGCTGATCATGATCGACGCGTTCAAGCGGGCATCGGCGGGACGGATCACCGCGGTGATCCCGTTCTACGCTTATGGCCGCTCGGACAAGAAGGATCAGCCGCGTGTTCCGATCACCGCGCGCCTGATCGCCGACATGATCACCGTGGCCGGCGCCGACCGCGTCCTGTCGATGGACCTCCACCAGGGGCAGATCCAGGGGTTCTTCAACATCCCGGTCGACGAGCTCACGGCGGTCCACATGCTCTCCAACTACTTCCTGCACAAGCACCTCGAAGACGCCGTCGTCGTGACCGACCTCGGGTTCGCGAAGCGGGCGCGGGCCTTCGCCGAGGCGCTGGATGCACCGCTCGCCGTCATCGAGAAGCGGCGCATCGGCAACCTCGACCGCGCGGAGCTCATGAATGTCATCGGCGAGGTCCGCGGCAAACGGGCGATCATCGTTGACGACGAGATCGACACGGCAGGCACGTTGATCGAGATCGTCCGGGCGCTGGAGCGCGAGGGCGTGACCGAGATGTACGCATGCGCGACGCACGGAGTACTCAGTGACCCGGCCATCGAGCGGATCCGCGACAGCGTGCTGCGTGAGGTCGTCATCACGGATTCCGTGCCGCTGCCCGCGGCTAAACGCATCCCGAAGATCACGACCATCTCCGTCGCGCCGCTCATCGGCGAGGCGATCAAGCGCATCCATCGCGGCGAGTCGGTCGGTGCGCTGTTCTCGAGCGAGGTCTCGTTCACCCAGGAGATGCTCCTGTGGGACGAGAGCGCGCACGACGGTCCGGGAGGTACGTCTGGATCGGACGATGATGCGGAGCCCTCACCACGCAGCGCCGCGGGCACGCTCGCGGCGGCGGTACCATCCGACCGATGACACTCCAGCTCCACCGTCCTGACGGCGAAGGCGGGCTCGAAGCGGGCCCCGCCGATCCGGATTGGCAGGCCCAGCTTCGCTCGCCGCGCTGGGGCTCCGGTCTGCGCCGAGGCCGCCTGCCCGACCTCAAGAACAGCGAGATGAACCCGACGACCACCCCGATGGCGATCCTCTTCTGGGTCGGTCTGGCGGTCGCGACGTTCGTGTTGCTCGTCGTCGGCTACGGGACGAAGTTCTGGTCCTAGGGCGATCGACTCGGCGATCTCCGCGCGCTTGACGCCGGCGCCCTCGGCGGGGGCGGGCAGCGAGTCGCCCTATACTCAACCGTCCGATGCGTTTCCTTTCCCGTTTCGTCGATTCGAATGACCGTGAGCTGCGACGGATCCAGCCATGGGTCGACGAGGCCAATTCGCTCGAGGCCGAGTTCGAAGGCCTGTCCGACGAGCAGATCCGTGACCAGTTTGCCGAGATCCGCGAGGAGGTCCGCGCCGCCACGGGTGCCGAGCCACCGTCCGATGACGAGCTCCATCACGAGGACCTCGAGCGTCGCCGAGAGCTGACCAAGGCGCGCCGCAAGCGCGAGAACGAGCGCCTCCAGAAGGCGCTTGACGATGTCCTCCCCGAGGTCTTCGCGATGACGCGCGAAGCCATGAAACGGACCCTCGGGATGCGCCACTTCGACGTCCAGCTCATCGGTGGCGCGGTGCTCCACCAGGGCAGGATCGCCGAGATGCGGACGGGCGAAGGCAAGACGCTCGTCGCGCCGCTCGCTGCGATCCTCAACTCCCTCGCCGGCCGCGGCGTGCACGTCGTCACCGTCAACGACTACCTCGCGCGCCGCGACCCGCAATGGATGGGGCCCATCTACCACTTCCTCGGCGTCAGTGTCGGGATGATCCTCGGCCAGCAGTCCGACGGCGGCGGGCAGTCCTACGTCTTCGAGCCCGGCTACCCGACCAATGACGAGCGGCTGATCAATCTCCGGCCGGTCGAGCGGGCAGAGGCCTATGCGGCCGATGTGACCTACGGCACGAACAACGAATTCGGGTTCGACTACCTGCGCGACAACATGGTGGTCGAGCTCGGTCAGCGGGTGCAGCGCGACCGCTATTTCGGGATCGTCGACGAGGTCGACAACATCCTCATCGACGAAGCCCGGACGCCACTGATCATCTCCGGGCAGGCGGAGGAGTCCGCCGACCTGTACTTCACGTTCGCTCGGCTCGTACCGCGGCTCAAGGAGCGGCCGGAGGGCGCCGAGGAGGGCGGCGACTACTTCATCGACCTCAAGGACCGAGCGGTCAGCCCGACCGAAGAAGGCGTTCACAAGATGGAGGGCTGGCTCGGGGTCGAGAACCTGTACGACGCCGACCCGCGCCTCGCGCGCCACTTCGATCAGGCGCTCCGCGCGCACGCGCTGTACAAGCGCGATCGCGATTACATCGTCAAGGACGGCGAGATCATCATCGTCGACGAGTTCACCGGCCGTCAGATGCCCGGCCGTCGCTGGAGCGAGGGCCTGCATCAGGCCGTCGAAGCGAAGGAGGGCGTCCGCGTCCAGCGCGAGAGCGTCACGCTGGCCACGATCACGTTCCAGAACTACTTCCGGCTCTACGACAAGCTCTCCGGGATGACCGGCACCGCCCTGACCGAGGCGGAAGAGTTCCACAAGATCTACACCCTCGAGGTCGTCGGGATCCCCACCCACCGCGAGATGGTCCGGACCGACGAGGCCGACCTCGTGTTCCGCGATGAGAAGGCGAAGTTCAACGCCCTCATCGACGAAGTCGCGGAGATGCAGGACGCCGGTCGGCCCGTCCTCGTCGGCACGGTCAGCGTCGAAAAGTCCGAGATCCTCTCGGCCATGCTCAAGCGCCGCGGGGTCAAGCACGAGACCCTCAACGCGAAGTTCCACGAGAAGGAGTCCGGCATCGTGGCGCAAGCGGGCCGGACGGGTGCCGTCACGATCGCGACGAACATGGCCGGCCGCGGCACCGACATCCTGCTCGGCGGCAATCCCGCGGGCCTTGCCTCGGATTCCCTGCGGCGCCAAGGACTCAACCCGGCCGAGGTCGATGCGTCGACCTACGATGCGGCCCTCGCTGAGGCGAAGGCGATCACCGAGGAGGACCACGCCCGCGTCGTGGACGCCGGCGGACTCCACATCATCGGCACCGAGCGCCACGAATCCCGGCGCATCGACAACCAGCTCCGCGGCCGCGCCGGTCGCCAGGGTGACCCCGGTTCGTCGCGGTTCTACCTGTCCCTCGATGACGACCTCATGAAGCGGTTCGCCTCCGACCGCGTGACGAGCCTGATGGAGCGCCTCGGCCTCGAGGAGGACGTCGCGATCGAGTCGCGCCTCGTGTCGAAGACGATCGAGAGCGCGCAGAGCCGCGTCGAGGGCTTCAACTTCGACATCCGCAAGCGCGTCGTGGAGTTCGACGACGTCATCAACAAGCAGCGCGAGACGATCTACGCCGAGCGGGACAAGGTGCTCAAGAACGAGGACCTGACAGACACGGTCCGAGCGTTCCTCGACGAGGAGATCGATGCGCTCGTCGACAGCCACCTGACCGGAGAAGATCCCGCAGCATGGGATCTCGAGGGGCTCTCGCAGATGCTCGGAGCGATGGGCTTGACCGGAGACGAGATCTCCGCGGACACGTTCTGGGATCTCGGCGGTCGCGAGGCCGTCGGCGAGCACCTTCGCGAGGTCGTCGACGCCCGCCTTGAGGCGCGTGAAGCCGAGGTCGGCGAGGAGGCGTGGGGCCAGGTCGAGCGGTTCGTGCTGCTGCGCACGATCGACTCACTCTGGGTCGACCACCTCACCGAGATCGACGACATGCGACGCGGCATCGGTCTCCGCGGGTATGCGCAGCAGGACCCGCTCAACGAGTTCCGCCGCGAGGCGTACCGGATGTACGAGGAGCTGCGTGACCTCATCCGTCACGGCGTGGCGTCGACCATCTTCCGCGTCACGGTCCAGCGCCAGGAGCCCCCCGAGACCGCGTTGGCGGCGTCACTCGCCCAGGGCGTAGCCGCCCTAGCGGGAGCGGCCGGCAACGGGCGTGGGGCCGCACGGCCGGCCCTCGCGGGCGCAGCCGCTGGGGCATCCGCCGCTGCGGCGGGGCCACGTTCGGCCGGGCCGGGTTCAGCGCGGCCCGGTTCGGCCGCGCCGAGTTCCGCCGGGACGACACCGTCGGACGGCAACGGCCCTTCGGTCGTGCCCTCGATGACGGGAGGCTCCGCCGTCCGGAACGTCCGAGCGTCACTTGGCGACGAGCCGATCGCGACGGGCTCCTCGAACGGCAATGGTGTGACCGGCGGCGCGCGGCCCGGGTACACGCCGACCGGCGAGCGGATCGGCCGGAACGACCCCTGCTGGTGCGGCTCGGGCGCCAAATACAAGAAGTGCCACGGGCGCTGATCGGCTGACGCCGTCGTGCGCGTGGTCGCCCGGTTGCTCATCGCGGGGCTGATCGCCGGCATCGCCATCGGCGGGTATGCCGCCTATCGGATCTGGGACCAGGGCAACCGCGATGAGCGGACGCCCGCCGACGCCGTGGTGGTCATGGGAGCGGCGCAGTACGACGGCCGTCCGTCCCCGGTCTTCGCAGCGCGACTCGATCACGCGATCGCCCTATTCCATGACGGCGTTGCACCCAAGCTCATCGTCACCGGCGGCAAGCGCGAGGGCGACCGGACGACAGAGGCGGCGAGCGCGCGCCGTTACGCGATCGAGCACGGCGTCCCCGAGGAGGCGATCCTCAGCGAGGACGCGAGCCGGACGACGCTGCAGTCGATCCGACGGGTCGCGGCCCTCATGCGCGACGAGGGGCTCGGATCGGCGGTCTTCGTCTCGGACCCGAGCCACATGCTGCGCGTCCTGCGGATGGCCTCGGACGAAGGGATCAGCGGCTACGGGTCGCCCACCCGTACCAGCCCCCTTGAACGGGATACGGTCGCGCGGCTGGACGCGATCGTGCACGAGCTCGGTGCCCTCGCCGTCTACTTCGTCTCCGGCGAGTCCCCGTAGGTCACCGCGAACGCTTTCACAGAGCGGAACGATCGTCGATTTCGACCGTCGGACCCAACTTCCCTCTTGGCCTGTCGTGCTTGGCCGCCTATACTGGGCCAACCCGCCGATCTCGCACGACGTGCGTCCTTCCGGCAGGTCTCCCAGCCCGCCCCGCTTGTGCCCAGCGTCGCAAATGGAGGGAGTCTGTGAAGCAGGCCGAGGATGCCGCGTTCGTCGATCTCATCGCGTGCGAGCGCGATTGCCGGTCCTGCAGTTATGCGGCCGCCCTCGACTGTGACGGCAATTGTGGCGTCTGTCCGCACAACGGCTATTGTCCCTGCGTGAACCCCGTCGTCGCCCGAAGCAAGACGGCGCTCCGGCTCATCGAGCTGCGTCCGATCCTGCTCCAGGATCTCCAGGGCCGGAACTAGTGGACGCGTCCGCTATCCGCGACCTCGCCGAGCAGATCCGGTCGACCTCGGGGCGCCTTTGACCTCCAGGCCAAGCAGGAGCGCGTCGCACAGCTTGACGCGCTGACCCTCGAGCCCGGCTTCTGGGACGACCAGCGAGCCGCCCAGAAGGCACTTCGCGAGGCCGACGGCCTTCGGTCCGAGATCGAGATGTGGCAGGCCCTCGTGTCGCGCGCCGAGGACCTCGAGGCGGCCGTCGATCTCCTTGCCGAAACGTCTGACGCCGATCTGGCGGCTGAGCTGGACCGCAACGCTGGGGCGCTGCAGACCGACTTCGGCCGCGAGCGCACCGCGCTGCTGTTCTCCGGTGAGCACGACGAGCGCTCGGCGATCCTCACGATCAGCGCCGGAGCGGGTGGCACCGAGGCGACCGACTGGGCCGAGATGCTGCTTCGGATGTATCTCCGCTGGGCGGAGCGTCATCGCTTCGCGACCGAGATCATCGACCAGCAGGAAGGTGAGCAGGCCGGTCTGAAGAGCGTTACGGTCGAGGTCCAGGGTCGCCGCGCCTATGGCTGGTTACGCGCGGAACGCGGCGTCCATCGCCTCGTCCGCATCAGCCCGTTCGATTCCCAGAAGCGTCGCCAGACCACGTTCGCCCTGGTCGAGATCCTTCCCGAAGTCGACGATGACATCGAGATCGAGCTCGACTGGGACGAGATCCGGGTCGACACCTATCGCTCGCAGGGTGCAGGCGGCCAGCACGTCAACAAGACGGATTCGGCCGTACGCCTTACCCACATGCCCACCGGCATCGTCGTCCAGAGCCAGAACGAGCGGTCGCAGACCCAGAACAAGGAGAACGCCACCAAGGTCCTCAAGGCGCGCCTCCTCGAGCGGGCACTCGAGGAGAAGGAAGCGGAGCTCCGCGCGCTCAAAGGCGAGCATGTCGAGGCGGGCTGGGGCAACCAGATCCGGAGCTACGTCCTGCACCCTTACCAGATGGTCAAGGACCTCCGTACGGCGTACGAGACCGGCAACACGTCAGCAGTGCTTGACGGCGATCTGGACGGATTCATGCAGGCCGAGTTGGAGCGTCTCGCGACGGGTGAGGAGTGGCGCGTCGGCGATGACGAGGGCGACGCCGCGTGACCGCGCCGACCGGCCGCGCGATCCATGACCGACTCTCCTTCCGGCCGGTCGAGCCCGATGAGCTCGAGGCGTGCGCCGAGATCTGGCGCGTCTCGTTCAACGACTACATCGGGCGGCTGAATCAGCCACTCACCGACCGCCAGAACGGCGCGGTCGTCCGGCTCTTCACGCATCTGCGATCGACGGACCCACATCGGTTCGTCGCCGCCACTCGCCCCGATGCCGCCGCGCCGGGCGGCGAGCGGATCGTCGCGTTCGCGTCGGCGATCGTCCGCGAGCGGCTGTGGTTCCTGTCGATGTGCTACGTGCTCCCCGAGTTGCAGCGGAGCGGCGTGGGCCGGGCGCTGCTGGAGCGCGTCGGCCCGACCGATGGGCCCACGTCGGTCCGCGCCACGGCCGTCGACAGCGCCCAGCCCATCGCGAACGCCCTATATGCATCGCTCGGCATCGTGCCGAGGGTGCCGCTGCTGAACCTCATCGGTCTGCCGAGTCGCCCCGAAGCCTTCGGCACGCTGCCCTCCGGCATCCGGCCGATCCCTTTCGAACGGGTCGCGACGGACGCGCACGAGCGCCTCGTCGCGTCGGTCGATGAGCTCGACCTCGCTACCCTGGGCGTTCGCCACCCCGAGGATCATCGCTACCTGCGGACCGAGGGCCGCCGAGGCTGGCTGTATCTAGGGCCCGACGGGACCGCGCTCGGGTATGGCTACGCCGGGGAGGCGGGCCGGGTCGGGCCCGTTGCGACGCGCGACCAGGATCTCGTCGCGCCGATCCTCGGCCATCTCACGCGCGAGGTGGTCCCCCGCGGCGCCTTCGCCATGTGGCTGCCCGGCTCAGCGGGCGCGGCGGTCGTCGGCGCCTTGCGCGCGGGTTTCCGGCTCGAGCCGTTCCCCGTCCTGATGTGCTGGGACCGACCGGTGGTCGACCTGGCGCGCTATCTGCCGATCTCGCCGGGACTGCTCTAGACCACCCTCGACTGCACGGAACGGCCCCGGACCGGACCATCGTCCGGGTCCCGCGTAGCCCGCCGGTCACGTTTGCCGGCCCCGGAGGCCGATGGTAGCCTCGGGCCGACGTGGTTCCCGCTGCCGTGCCCGCGGACGGGGTCGAACCGAAAGCCAGCCGTGGCGACGCCGATCGCCACATCCTCCCGACCGCGGAGTCGCCCGTGACCATCGCCCCAGCGCCGTCGGCGGCGCGTTCGCTTCGTCGTCGCATCCTCGACCGAGGCCGCGACCAGGCCGTCCCCGATCGCGCAGTCCTCGTCCTGCACGACGTCACGAAGCAGTACCCGAACGGCAAGATCGCGCTGCGTGACGTCGACCTCGTCATCCCGGAGGGCGACTTCGTCTTCCTCGTCGGCCCGTCCGGCGCAGGCAAGTCGACGCTCATCAAGCTGCTGATCCGTGACGAGGTCGCGACCCGCGGCGCGGTGGTGCTCGACGGCCAGGACCTCGCACGCCTGCCGCGTCGGCAGGTGCCCCGGATGCGTCGCAAGATCGGGATCATCTTCCAGGACTTCAAGCTGCTCCCGACCAAGACCGTCTGGGAGAACGTGGCGTTCGCCCTCGAGGTCACCGGATACCCCAGGCGCCAGATCCGCCCCGCCGTCGACCGCGTGCTCGCGATCGTCGGACTGACCGCCCAGTCGAAGCAGATCCCCGCCCAGCTCTCGGGCGGTGAGCAGCAGCGGACGGCGATCGCACGCGCCCTGGTCCACGATCCGCGGCTGATCATCGCCGACGAGCCGACCGGCAACCTCGACCCGCTGATCAGCTGGGAGATCCTCCAGCTGCTGCTGCGCATCAATGAGCTGGGCGTCACGGTGCTGATGGCGACCCACAACGCCGAAGTCGTCACCGCGCTCCGCAAGCGTGTCGTCGCGCTCGAGGAAGGCCGGATCATCCGCGATGAGGTCGGTGGCGCGTACCACCGCGAGGACTGACCGACCGTGCTTCCGTTCCTCTACTTCAGCCTCAAGCGAGCCTGGCAAGGGTTCTGGCGGAACGCGGTGATGAGCTTCGCCGCCACGGCGACGATGGTCCTGATGCTGCTGCTCCTCGCCGGATTCTGGATCATCCAGACCGGCCTGCTCGCAGGGCTCCAGTTCACCGAACAGAAGGTCCAGGTCGTGGCCTATCTCCAGCCGAACGCGACGGAGACGCAGATCAACGAGTTGGCCGCCGAGATCCAGCGACGTTCTGACGTGGAAACGGTCGACGTGATCACCCGGGACAAGGCGCTCGAGCGCTTCCGGGACTCGATGAAGGCGCAGGGCCGCACCGACCTCACCGAGCAGCTCGACAGCAACCCGCTGTTCGCCAGCGTCGAAGTGAAGCTCAAGGACGCCGCCTCCCTGCGCGCGGTGACGGAATCGCTCGCGCCCGAAGAGCATCCGATCGTCCGCAACGTGATCAACATCCAGGACCTTGTCGAGCGGCTCCTGACGGTCACCAACATCCTTCGGACCGTCGGCACCGGGATCCTGATCGGCGTTGGATTGATCGCCCTGTTCATCATCGTGAACGCGATCCGTCTCGCGGTCGTCGCCCGTGCCGAGGAGATCGAGATCATGCGGCTCGTCGGGGCGTCGGACGCGTTCATCCGCTGGCCGTTCGTGTTCGAGGGTGCCTTCGTCGGTTTCCTGGGTTCCGTGATCACGCTCGCGATCCTGGCGGGTGCCGCCGAGCCGCTCAACGGCTTCATGGTCGACTTCTTCCGCGTGCTGCCCCTCCAGATCGGCTCGATGACCCGCGATCTCGTCACGCTGGTCATGGGTGCCGGCGTCGGCCTCGGCATCGTGGGCTCCTGGGTCTCCGTCCGAACGTACCTGATCCGCTAGCCCGCGCGTGGGGCGAGGTCGCATCCGTCGCCGGTACCTTCGAGCGGCCGACCGAGATCCAAGGCGCGGTGTAGATTCGAATCCTCAGTCGCGCCCGTCATCCGCAATGCCGACTCGAGGGGGATCCGGATACCGTCATGCACGCTAGCGAGCTGCTCGATCAGCCCGATCGGGAGGCGGTGTCTGTCCCGATCCCCGACCCGGTGACGATGAAGACGCGCCGACGTCGGGCTTCACTCCCGGTCGTCACGGCAGCCATCAGCGTCGTCGCGCTGCTGTCGGGGAGCGCGCTCTTCCTGAGCGGCTACTCGATGGGCCGCCAGAGCGCCGTCGAACCTGGCACGCCGGGCGACGAGGGCATGGCGTTCCAGCCCTTCTGGGACACCTACCACACGATCGAGGACCGCTACGCTGGCGGACCGGTCGATCGTCAGGCCGTCGTGCAGGGCGCGATCAAGGGGATGATCGACTCGCTCGACGACCCCTATTCCGCGTACCTGACGCCCGACCAGTATCAGTCGAACCTCCAGGGCATCAGCGGCCAGTTCGAGGGCATCGGCGCGGAGATCGCCACGCAGGCGTCCGATGGGACCCAGGGCTGCGCGACCCTGGGGCCGACCTGCCGGCTGGTGATCATCTCGCCGATCGGTGGCTCACCGGCGGAAAAGGCCGGTCTACGTCCGGGCGACCTCGTCCTCGCGACCGATGGCGTGCCGGTCGACGGCCTGACCGTCGACGATGCTCGCGAGCGGATGCGGGGGCCGAAGGACACGACGGTCGAGCTGTCGATCAAACGGGGGGACACCGGCCCATTCCGACTGAAGATCGTGCGCGACGTCATCGAGGAACAGGAGGTCGAGTCGCGCGCGCTCGTGAACGGCCGCGTCGGGTATCTGCACCTCGAAGGCTTCTCGGATCGAGCGGCCTCAGACTTCGCGGGCGAGGTGAAGGCGCACGTCCAGGCGGGTCGCCGGATGCTCATCGTCGACCTGCGCGGCAATCCCGGTGGCTACGTCACCGCTGCCCGAACCGTCGCCAGCCAGTTCATCGGCTCGGGACCGATCTTCTTCGAGGAGGACGCGAACGGCGCCGACGTCGAGACCGACGCGATCCCGGGTGGAGCCGCGACCGATCCGTCGATCCGCGTCGCGGTCCTCATCGATCGGGGCAGCGCGTCGGCGAGCGAGATCGTCGCGGCGGCACTGCACGACGCGGGCCGGGCCACGCTCATCGGGCAGCGATCGTTCGGGAAGGGCACCGTCCAGCAGTGGCAGGAGCTTGCGGGCGAGGGCGGCGCGTTCCGCCTCACGATCGCCAAGTGGCTCACCCCGGACAAGCATTGGATCCACAACATCGGCATCGAGCCCGACGTCGCCGTCGACGTCCCGGGGTCACTCGGACCCGGCGAGGACCCGGTCCTTGCCCGCGCGCTCGACGTCATCGGAGCCGGGGAGCGGTTCGCGCTCGGAGGCCCGTAGCGGCGAGGCAGGACGCGTCTTGCACGCTCCGCAGCGTTCGGGTACGGTTTACCCAACGAAAGGAGGTGATGTGCAGTGATCGACAGTACGAGTAGCTGCACCACCTCGCAGGAGATGCCCGTCTAGTCGGACACCCCTGTGGGTGGGTAAGCTCCATGGACGCCGGTCCGAAGAGGACCGGCGTTCGTGCGTCCAGGGCATATGCTTCCGTCCCTTCCGCCCACCGCCGCGGCACGCGGCCGGTCTCCCAGGAGCCATCCGATGCGCGACGACTCCACCGTCGCCCTCAATCGAAAAGCCCGTCACGAGTTCACGATCGACGACACCTTCGAGGCCGGTCTGGTGTTGACGGGCACGGAGATCAAGTCCGTCCGCGCCGGCAAGGTCAACATCTCGAACGCGTACGCCCGGATCGAGAAGGGCGAGGCATGGCTGATCGGCGCAGACATCGCTCCGTTCGAGCAGGGCAACCGGTACAACCATGAGCCAAAGCGCTCACGGAAACTGTTGCTGCATCGGCGTCAGATCGACGAATTGCTCGGTCGGGCTCAGCAGAAGGGGCAGACGATCGTCCCGTTACGCCTGTACCTGAGCCGCGGCAAGGCCAAGATCGAGCTCGGTCTGGCGCGTGGCAAGCAGCAGCACGACCGACGCCGTGACATCGCTGAACGTGACGCACGACGCGACGTTGCGCGCGCACTCGCCGACGCCCAGCGAGGTCGCTAGGAGAGCCAGGGGGTTGGGTCAGGGGCGGGGGGTGGCCTCCAACACGGCGGGACCATGTCCCACCGCAGCCGCCCGTCGGCCGCGCCGCGCAAGCCAGATGACAAGGACGTTCAACAGCGCGACATACCCGACGACGAGCAGCAGCGCTCCGGCGCTGATCCAGAGCACGCGATCGACGCTGGTACGAACGTCGCCGACGCGCGTCCGGAGACGGTCGACCTCGGTGCGCAGTCCGGCCGCGGAATCGGCGGCATTCGAGACAGCGTCTCGCATGCCTGTCGCGGCCGCTGCGACGTCACCCGCCGTCGCGCGAGCGGCGCCGCGAAGCGTGACGAGGGCGCTGTCGATCCGGGCCAACCGATCACCGGCGTTCGTGAGTGCGGGCGATATCCCCGTCGGTGCCTCGACACCCGGCGCCACGCGAGAGACGAGCTGGAGATACCCCACCGCCGCCTGAGCCTGGCTCCGCGCCTCGACGAACCGGTCGCGCGCCGGCCCGGCGGCATCGACCACCTGGGTGATCCTGGCCGCGACAGCCGCCGGGATCGGCGACGTCGATGGCAGCGGCCCGAGGTCGTCGAGCAGCTGACCGAGCGCGGCCCGGCCATCGGTGAGTCGTGCGGTCGCTTCATCGATGCCCGCGAGGCCGTCACTGATCGTCGTCTCGACGGTGGTGAACCCGTCGCCGACGGCGACACCGATCCACGCGCGACCGGCGAGGATCCCGATCATGAGCGCGATACAGACGATCGATCCCGCTAAGCCCAGGAGCTGCAGCACGCCCGCTGTCAGTCGACCGAGTGGCATGACTCCCTCCCTAAAGGTTCAGGGTAGCGGCGCCGACGAGGCGTGGCGGTGGGGCAGGCCCGTGGTCTCACGAAGACGCCTTGGCCGAAGGGAGATCTCGTGCTACCATTAGTCGTCAAACCGAACCGACGTTCGGTCCTGTGGGGATGCGTGGTTTCGACAGGGCTTGGCTGTCGGAGAGTGCGAGCCGAGGTGCCGTCAGGCCTCGTTAAACAGGCGGCAAAACGAAGTACCTGGCAACCGCCAGTCGACTCTCGCCCTCGCCGCTTAGGCGGTAAGGTGAGCGTGGAAGCTACCTCCGCCTCGCGGGTAGTGGAAGCGTCATGCAGCGAGGCTGCGATCCGGACGAGCGTCGCGTAGTCCGGAGTCAAGCCCGATCTAGGGACACGTGACTGGACCGTCCGGCAGGGTGCCGATGTCCGTCCGGGCGGTCGACGACAAAGCATCGGACACGCTCGTAGTGGTCTCCGACGAAGGGTTCTGGACGGGGAGTTCGACTCTCCCCCATCTCCACCACATCTCCGGCGTCACCCGACCCGCGCGATAACGCGTTCAGGCCGTTCGTGCGTGCGCCTCGGCGATGCGATCCCGGGACCGCCCGAACGCCACCAGGGCGCCCGCGCCGAGCAGACACAGCACGGCGTTCCCGGCCATCGCGATCGGCAGCCCGACCGTGACCGACAGGAACCCCATGGCGGGCGGATAGATGGTCGAGCCGACCACGGCGAACCCCACGAGCGAGCCCCCGACGGCCGCGGATCGCTCCGGGTACCGCTCACCGCCGAGGGCCACGATCATCGGGAACACCGGACCGGACGCGATCCCGGCGAGGGTGAACAGGGCGATCGAAAGCGGAAGCGATGGGGCGGCGACGGCGCCCCCGATGGCAACCCCCATCGACACGATGCACACGATCGTGAATCGCAGATGGTCGAACCGGTCCGAGATCGCCGACGACAGCAGTCGACCGAGCGTCGCTCCTGCCCAGACCAGTGACAGCGCGAGCGTCGCGGTCGCGAGCGGTGCCGGCTCGAGGTACCGAACGAGCCAATTGGACACGCCGATCTCGGCTGCGACGTACGTCGCGATCGCCACGCCGAGCAGAATCAACGGCCCTGCCAAGAGACGCACCGGCGCGCCGGGCGCAGCCCCCGGCGCGACTCCCGAACGCCGACGCCCACTCGGCATCGGGACGATCGCATAGGCGATCGCCAATCCCGCGAGCGGCGCCGCTGAGACGACCATGATCACCTGCCAGGCCGCACCGGCCTCGACGGCACGACCGATCAGCAACGGAGCGAGCAGCGCACCGACGCTGAACGACACGTGCAACAGGTTCATGGCGCGGCCGCGGCCCTCGCGATAGACATCGAGGACGAGCCCGTTCGAACCGCCGTCCAGGCAGCCGGCCCCGAGCCCCGCGGGAACCATCGAGGCCACGAACAGCGGCCAGCTCGGCGCGAGTCCGAAGCCGGCGACCCCGAGGCCGTGCAGGGCCGCGGCGCTCACGAGCACGGTCCGCCGTCCGATCCGCTCCATGAGTTGCCCACCGATGACGGACCCGACCGCGTACGCGACCGAATAGACCAGGTAGACGACCCCGATGCCGGCGTCGTTCTGATCGAAGGCGGCTTCGATCGACCGGATCAAGGACGGCACGAGGAGACCGGTCCAGCCGATGACCAGCAGGGTCAGGCTTCCGACGATGCCGGCCGCAAGCCGGCGGTCGGCGGATGGGAGGCTCACGCGACGATGCTATCGGCGGGCCGCGCCGACGACCACGCGTTCCCGTGCTGCCGTCCGCAACGAGGCGTCAGGTATCCTCCCCGGCACCACGTTGACCTAGCCGTCGTTCTGGCACGGACCCGCGCCAGTCCTGCGCACCACCCCCGCCCGCCGGGAAGGAGCCATGGACCACGAGCCCGTTCTGATCTCGACCATCGCGATCGGCCTGACCGCTGCGTTCATCGGCGGCTTCATCGCTCGCCGTATCGGCCTGCCTGCCATCGTCGGCTACATCGTCGCCGGCGTCGCGATCGGTCCGTTCACCCCGGGTCTGGTCGCCGACCCGAGCATCGCCGTGGAGCTCGCGGAGATCGGCGTGATCCTGCTGATGTTCGGCGTCGGCATCCATTTCTCGTTCCGCGATCTCGCCGCCGTCCGATCGATCGCGGTCCCCGGCGCCGCGATCCAGATCGCGGTCATGACGACGCTCGGAACGGCGCTCGGGCTGGCTCTGGGCTACGGCATCGGAGGTGGACTCGAACTCGGCCTCGCCATCTCGGTCGCGAGCACGGTCGTCCTCCTTCGCGCCCTCGAGGACCGGGACGAGCTCGACACGGAGCAGGCGAAGATCGCGGTCGGCTGGCTGATCGTCCAGGACCTGTTCATGGTCGTCGTGCTCGTGCTGCTGCCGGTGATCGCCCCGAGCCTGGGTGGTATCCCGGCCGAGGGCCACGGGGCGAGTGGATCGAGCGCAGCCCCCCTGGCCGAGATCGCCTTCGCAGTCGGACGCGCAGCGATCTTCGCTATCGTGATGGTCGTCGCGGGCGCGCGCGCCATCCCGTGGTTGCTCCTCCAGGTCGCGCGCCTCGGATCGCGCGAGCTGTTCACGCTGGCGGTCCTCGCGGTCGCGCTGGGCATCGCGTACGCAGCCTCGAGCGTATTCGGTGTCTCGTTCGCACTCGGCGCGTTCCTCGCAGGGCTCGTCGTGAGCGAGTCGGACATGAGCCACCAGGCGGCCGCCGACGCCCTCCCGCTGCGCGACGCGTTCGCGGTCCTGTTCTTCGTGTCGGTCGGGATGCTGCTCGACCCGACCTACCTCGTCGCGAATCCGCTGGCGATCGGCGCCGTGGTCGCGTTGATCGTGATCGCCCAGCCGCTCGTCGCGCTGGCGATCGTCCTTGTGTTCGGTCATCGGCCTCGGATCGCCCTTACGGTCGCCGCGGGCCTTGGTCAGATCGGCGAGTTCTCGTTCATCGTCGGGACGCTCGGCCTGACGCTCGGACTGCTCCCGGACGCGGGATTCCAGCTGATCGTCGCCGGTGCGCTCCTGTCGATCGCGCTCAACCCCGTCCTGTTCGCGCTCATCGAGCCGCTCGACCGGCGGCTACGGGACAGGCGCTGGTTGCGAGCGTTGACACAGCGCCGGAGCGGCGACCTCGCTGCGATCGGGACGGACCAGCACGCGGCGCTGGTCAATCACGCGGTGATCTGCGGCTACGGCCGCGTCGGACGACTGATCGGTCCCGCGCTCGAGCGACGCGGCTTCACGTACGCGGTCATCACACAACAGCGCGACGAGGTCGACCGGCTTCGGGCGCGTGGCGTCATCGCGATCTACGGCGACGCCGCACACACGGAAGTCCTTCAGATGGCCGATGTCCCTCGGGCGCGGCTCGTCATCGTCGCGACTTCGGAGCCGAACGAGACACGCCTCATCGTGGAGCGCGTGCGAGCGCTCGACCCAGGCGTCGACATCGTCGTGCGGACCCACAGCGACAGTGAGGCCGCGCACCTGCGCTCGCTTGGCGGCAAGGTGCAGGCCGTTCACGGCGAGCGCGAGCTGGCCGTCCAGATGGCGCGCTACTCGCTCCGCCGGTTCGGTCTCAGCAGCGCCGAGGCGGAAGCCGTCGCACAGGGACTCCGGGGGCGGGCGGTGGCGGCGCCGGAACGTCGGCAGCGGCCGTTGGAGGCCGTCGTCGCGCGGGTCCGGGACCGGATCATCGCGAGCCGAGGTTGATGCGGGTCGATCCTCGCGTCGTCCGAGAGCGAGCGGCCGCGGTCGATGCCCGGTGGACGGCTAGCTGCCTCGGGGCACGAGCACGACTCGCCGGTTCGGCTCCTCACCGATCGACTGCGTCGCGACGCCCGTGTGATCGCGCAGGGTGAGGTGGATCCAGCGGCGCTCGAGAGCGGGCATCGGCTCGAGCTGGAGCATCTTGCCAGTCTCCATCACCCGCGCCGCGGCGCGATCCGCGAGCTCACGGAGCTGGCGCTCGCGCCGCCCTCGATAGTCCTCCACGTCGACCAAGACGCGCGTCCACGACCCCATCTCCTTGGACAGCATCAGGTTCACGAGGTGCTGCAACGCCGAGAGGCGCTCGCCCTTGCGGCCGATCAGCGCCCCGAGCGAATCGCGGTCATCGCCCTGTGCGACGACGTTGAGGCGACTCGTTTCGCCGGCGGCGACCTCGACCGTGGCGTCGAAGCCGAGGTGACCCATCAACGTCTCGAGGATGCGCTTGCCCGCCGCGAGCGCTTCGGGCGACGCTTCCGATGCCTCGAGGTCGGCTCGCTCCGCAGCGAGTGACCCGCGTGCAGCCGCAACCTCGGCGGCCTCGGATGCCGACAGGTCGGTCGCGCCGCGACGGGAGCTGCCCGATCGATCGTCGCGCCGCGGGCCCGCTTCGCGTGGGCGGTCGTCCCGGCGCGGGGGCCGCGGCGCACGGTCGTCCCGCCGCGGCGGGCGGGCCCCGCGGTCGTCCCGGCGCGGCCCGCGATCGCTGTACTCCCGGGGTCCCTCGTCCTGGCGCGGGGGTCGGTCGTAGTCGCGAGCGGGCGACGCGGGCAGCGGCTGCGAGGCCGCCGCATCGCGCTTGGGCGCCGTGCCGCCGAGCGCACTCCGTGGCGCCGCGACGATGCGCGCCGGCTCGGCCCCCATGCCGAGAACGCCACGGCTGCCGGGGGTCAGGATCTCGAAATCGAGGTCGTTGAGCTCAGCCCCGAACTCGTCGCGCGCTGCCTTGAGCGCCTCCTCGACGGACTTGCCCGAGAACTCCCTGTATGCACTCATGTTCAGCGTCGTCTCCCTCGTCGGCCCTGGCGTCCGCGCTCCCGTCGGCGGATCGTCTTGTCGGCCGTGGTCTTCTTGTCGGCGTCCGTCAGGATCGCCGCTCGCTTGCTCGGATCTGGGGGTGGAGGCATCTCCACCGGGAAGCGTGGGGTGTGGTCGACCGCGAACGCCGGCGTCCAGCCGAACAGCGGGAACATCGAGCCCCACCCGACGATCAGGTACTGCTGCACGATCGAGAAGATGGTCGCGACGATCCAGTAGATGAACAACCCTGCCGGCAGGAACCCGCCGTAGACGACGGAGATGAGCGGCAGGAAGAGCATCGTCTGGCGCTGGATGCGGGCGTTGGGGTCGTCGTTGGTCGGATCCGCGGCCGGCAACATCATCCGCGACTGCACGAGCTGCAGCAGCGCCGAGAAGATCGCCAGGATGCTGATCCCGAAGCCCGCGACCGTCGCGATCGTCGATGGCTTGCTCACGTCGATCTCGATCCCGAAGAACGGGATGATCGTATCGATGCACGGTCCCAGCGCCGCGCTCGGCAGTCCGGTCGCAGGGTCGATGTTCGTGCATGTCAGGGGGACGACCTGGATCCCGGCGACGGTGAGCATCGCGCGCGGGTCGACATTGGTCAGGCCGTGCTGGATGACCGAATACATGATGAACAAGAGCGGCAGTTGGAGCAGGAGCGGCAAGCAACCCGCGAGCGGGTTGACGCCGCGCTCCCGCATCAGCTCCTGCTGCGCCGTCCGAACCTTCATCGAGTCGCCCTTGAATCGGCGCTGGACCTCCTTGAGCTCCGGCTGGAGGAGCTGCATCCGTCGCTGCGAGACCAGTTGCCGTCGATACAGCGGGATGAGGATCGCCCGGACCACGAGCGTGAGGACGACGATCCCCCAGGCGATCGCGGCCGGGACGCCGAGGTTGTAGAGGAACTCGTACACGCCGACCATGACGATGAACATCGTCTGGAAGATCGGCGTGAACAGCCACGCCAGGAGGCTGACGGGGTCGGCACCGGGCGTGGCCGGCGTCAGCGGGGGTGCCGGCGTGGCCGAGGCGCCACCGGGACCCGTGGCACCCGGGACGCACGCGACGACGAGAGGGATGATCCCGAAGATCACGAGCGCCGGAAGGATCCGGCGAAGGCCGGGCGAAAGGGTCACGGGGCGGACGGCCTCTCTAGCGGACCGGGTCATACCCACCGGGGTTCCATGGGTGACATCGGGCGATCCTCCTGGCCCCCATCCAGCTCCCCTTCAGCAGGCCATACTTCAGGATGGCCTGCTCCGTGTAGTGCGAACACGTCGGCTCGAAGCGGCACGACGGCGGGAGCCACGCGAAGACGATCCGGTAGAGCTTTATCGCCCCGATCCCGATCTGCTTCATGGAACGGATCCTCCGAGTACGCCGCCGCGGACGAGTGTCCGCTGCAACGCTCCGACCACGGCGTCATGGTCGGCCTCGACGATGCCAGGCCGGGCGATGATGAGGACGTCCCAGCCAGGCTGGAACGAGGGCGCCATCACCCTGAGCGCCTCTCGGAGTCGCCGGCGGACCCGGTTCCGAACGACCGCACTTCCCAATCGGCGTCCGGTCGAGATCCCGAAGCGAGTCGCCGGGAGGTCGGTCCGCAGGAACCGAGCGGAGAGCAGAGGGTGGGACCTGGTGGCCCCTTTCTCCTGGATCGCCGCGAAGTCCTGCGGTCGAGAGAGCATCACGAGTCGCGGCGAACGTATGCCGCGCTCGGTCGTCAGGCGGTCAGCCGCTTCCGGCCCCGAGCTCGCCGTGCAGCCAGGATCCGGCGTCCCGCAGTCGTCTTCATGCGGGCGCGAAAGCCGTGCTCCTTGGCACGATGGCGCTTCTTGGGCTGGTACGTCTGCTTCATCCGGGGGTCCTGCGATCCTCTCGATCCGACCTCGGGGACGGTCGCTCCGTCTTCCCCTAGAGGCACGCAAACGCGCCCGGCGTCCCGCGGGACACATGGCGCGTCGTCGTCCGGCGGATGATAGGGCGGCCCCAGAGTGGGTGTCAAACGTTCGTAAGGGGCGGGTTGGGCCGGCCCCCGGGGGTCGACGACACGCATCGAGCGGTCGGCGGTCGGCGTGTGAGACGGCCGGTCGCGGGCGGACACCCGGGTCGCACGGATACCCCCGGGGAGTATGTGCGAAACGCCTTGCGACGCCATCTTGGCCGGTGCTATCCTCTGCGGGCCCTCGGCGCCGGAGACGTTCGCGGGAGACGCCAGCAGCCTCGTGGAGGGGCGCAGCAGCGGTCGTCCGGCCTCGTCGGATGGACGTCGAACGGACGCTCCACCGCCACGCGCCACGACGCGGGACCCTAGCCGCCGCTACTTCATCGACCGTCTACCCCGAACGTAGGTCCTATCGAACGAATGGACGCGAAGCAGGTCTGGCGAGCCGCCCTGGGTGAACTCCAGGTCTCACTTTCGCCCGCCAATTACGAGACGTGGCTGCGCGATACCCAACTGGTCGATGTCGACGAACAACGGTTCCGGATCGCCGTCCCCAACGGTTTCGCGAAGGACTGGCTCGAGACCCGGTATCGGTCGCTGATCAGCCAGACGCTCGCACGGATCGTCGGCTACAGCGTCCAGGTCGAGTTCGTCGTCGGGCCATCGCCGAGCGAGGCACCGACGGACGGGGTCGAAAGCCAACGCCTGCCGGCGACCAACGGGCTCAACGGGCAGGACGTCCGGGTCGAAGCCACGCGCGTCGGTGGCGAGGGCGGCGCGACCAACCTCAACCCCCGCTACACCTTCGCGAACTTCATCGTCGGGTCGGCGAACCGGCTCGGACACGCCGCGAGCCTGTCGGTCGCCGAGCGCCCGGGACACGCGTACAACCCGCTCTTCTTGTATGGCGGCGTCGGGCTTGGCAAGACCCACCTCATGCATGCCATCGGCAACCAGGTCATCGCCCGATTCCCGCGGAAGCGGGTGGTGTATGCGACGTCCGAGAAGTTCACGAACGAGTTCATCACGAGCATCCAGCAGGGCAAGATCGACGAGTTTCGATCGCGTTATCGGCGAATCGACCTCCTGCTCATCGATGACATCCAGTTCATCGCCGACAAGGAGCGGACCCAGGAAGAGTTCTTCCACACGTTCAACGCGATCCACGAGGACGGCAAGCAGATCGTCCTCTCGAGCGACCGACCGCCGAAGGCGATCCTGACCCTCGAGGAACGGCTCCGCTCGCGGTTCGAATGGGGTCTCATCGCCGATCTCACCGCTCCGGACCTCGAGACCCGGATCGCGATCCTCCGCGCGAAGGCGGAGGAAGGTGCCGTCCCGATCACGTCGGACGTCGTCGAGTTCATCGCCCGCAAGGTCGTCTCCAACGTTCGGGAGCTGGAAGGCGCGCTCAACCGCATCGTCGCGTTCGCGAGCATGGGTGCGACCCCGATCAGCATCGAGCTCGCTCAGGCCGTCCTCTCGAACGTGCTGTACAACCCGAAGAAGCGCCAGGTGACGCCCGAGCGGATCGCCAAGGCGGTCTCGGACTACTACAGCGTCCCGATGGAGGCGCTCCAGGGCCAGAAGCGCGACAAGGCGATCGTCATGCCCCGCCAGATCGCGATGTTCCTCATGCGGGAAGAGACGGACGTCTCGCTCCTGAGGATCGGCGCCGAGCTCGGCGGCCGGGATCATTCGACGGTGCTTCACGCCTGCGACAAGATCACACGGGAGGTCGCCATCAATGACGAGCTCCGACGGGAGATCGCGGCGGTCCGCGAGCTGATCTACGCCGAGTAGCGGCCCGCCAGCGGCCACGCCGATCCCGGCCCGACGCCTCTACCCGCTGACGGCGTCCGGCCGCACGCGCCTCGCATGGGGATATGTCCCTGTAATGTCCGGTGCCGCCGTGGATATGTTGGTGCAATCCCGCGTCGTCGAACCACCGCCTGTCCATCCATCCCCAGCCCGTCGACGCTGCCACCCCACGTGGAGGCCGCCTTGTCCACGCCCCAGCGGCTTCCGTCAACGCGCCGGACACGCACGGCTGAGCACGACCGTCCACGCGGTCAACACCGTTACTACGGTGATGACGGACCTAGTAGAAAGAGAGAAGATACCCACCAAGACCCCCGGTCACCCGGACCACGTCCAGAGGGAGTGATGCCCACGTGAAGCTTTCGGTCATGCAGGAGAACCTGGCCCGCGGTCTATCGATCGTCAGCCGGGCCGTGTCGAGTCGGAGCACGCTGCCGGTGCTCGCGAACGTCCTGCTCAAGACCGAGGATGCAGGGCTCAAGCTGACTGCGACGAACCTCGAGATCGGGATCACCTACTGGGTTCCGGGAAAGGTCGACGAGGACGGGGCGACGACCGTCCCGGCACGGTTGCTCACCGACCTTGTCAACTCCTTGCCGCCCGGCGATAAGGTCGAGCTCGAGGTGACCGCCGGTGACACCCTCCACGTGAAGGCCGGCCGGTTCCAGACCCATATCAAGGGGATCAGCGACGAGGAGTTCCCGGCGATCCAGACCGCGGGCGATCGACCGACGACGCGTATCGCCCAGAACATCCTCCGCCGCGCGCTCGCCGAGACCGCATTCGCCGCGGCAAGTGACGAGGCGCGTCCGATCCTCACCGGCGTCCTGGCACGGTTCGAGGGTGACCAGCTCACCCTCGCAGCGGCCGACAACTACCGGATCGCGGTCAAGACGGTGCCGATCCTCGATCCAGTCCCCGAGACCAGCGTCGTGATCCCCGCCCGCGCTCTGAACGAGCTCTCACGCGTCCTGGCGGACGTCGACGATCCGGTCGACGTCGTCCTCGCTGGTGCTCGCAACCAGGTGCTCTTTCACCTCGATGGGATCGACCTCGTCAGTCGTCTCATCGACGGCCAATTCCCGAACTACCAGCAGGTCATGCCACAGGCGCACGCGACGCGCGCGGTCCTCGATCGCGAAGAGCTCCTGCGCGCGGTCCGTCCGGCCGCGCTCATCGCGCATGAGTCGGCCAACATCGTGAAGCTGCAGATCGGCGGCGACGGCGATCCTGGCGTCACCGTCAGTGCGAACGCCGAGGTCGGCGATCACGTGGGCCAGGTCGAAGCGGCCGTGGAGGGCGATGGCACCACGATCGCGTTCAACGCGCGCTACCTCGCCGATGTCCTCACCAATGTCTCGGCCGACCAGTTCGCGCTCGAGCTGAACGGTCCGCTGTCCCCGGGCGTGTTCAAACCGGTCGGCGACGATCGATACGTCCACGTCGTGATGCCGGTCCGGACGACGTCCTAGCATCGCCGCGCTCGGTTCGCTCTCGGCCCTCGACCTGCGCGGATACGCGTCGGTCGACGCCTCCTTCGAGGCCGGGCCGCACCTGATCTGGGGACCCAACGCCGCTGGCAAGACGAGCCTGCTGGAGGCGATCGCCTTGCTCGGTTGGGGACGTTCACACCGGACGAGCGCCGACGGCGAGCTGATCCGCTGGGGTCGTGACCTCGCGCGCGTCGAAGGGACGGTCGGCAACGACGTGCTCGAGGTGGCCATCCAACGGTCGGGAGCCGATGGCAGCAGCGGCCGTAAGCGCATCCGCGTGAACGGCGTCGGCCGCCGGGCGAACGCGCTCGGCCGGCATCTTCGCGTCGTGCTGTTCGCCCCCGAGGAGATGTTGCTCGTCATCGGCTCGCCCTCGCTCAGACGGGCCGCCATCGACGCCCTCGCCGCGGCCCGCTACCCGGCCTATGCGGACGATCTCGGCACGTACGGTCGGACGCTCCAGCAGCGCAACAGCCTGCTGAGGGCGATCCGCGAGGAGACGGCGTCGCGTGCCGAGTTGCGCTTTTGGGACGAGACGTTCCTCGACACCGGCGGTCGCGTGGTCGCGGCGCGGCACGAGCTGCTCGGACAGCTCGCGGAACCGCTGGCCGAGGCGCATCGAGAGATCGCGCCCGACGAGGCTGCCGGCGGCGGGCTCGCACTCCGCTACCTCACGAACGCGCCGATGCTCGCTGGCGAGACCCCACGCGACGCGCTCGCGCGTCGGCTCGTCGAGACCGCCGAGAAGGAGGTCTGGAACGGGTCGACGGTGATCGGCCCGCACCGCGACGATCTCGCGTTCGATCTGGCCGGTCGGGACCTCGCGGGATTCGCGTCGCGCGGTCAACAGCGGACCGCCATCCTTGCGTTCAAGCTCGCAGAGCTCGATCTTCTCACCGCGCTGGACGGCCACCCGCCCCTGCTCCTGCTCGACGACGTCTTCAGCGAGCTCGATCCCGAGCGGCGTGCGCACCTCGTCCGCCGGATCGCGGCGCTCCCGCAGGCATTCGTGACGACCACGACGCCCGACGACCTCGATCCGGGGCTACTCGCCATCGCCCACGGCTGGGAGGTCCGGCCCAGGTCCGATGGCGCAGAGCTTCGGAAGGCAGCCGTCGGGGCACGCCACTCACCGAGCCCCGCATGACCGAGAGCGGCCCCCGCCGCCGGCCGATGCGCCGGATCGGCGATCTCATCCCCGACGCGGCCCGCGCGCTCGGTCTCGAGGACGAGCTCCGGCTGGCGCGGGCGATGTCGACCTTCGAGGCGCTCGTCGCGGAGCGTGTCCCGGCTGCGGCGGGCGCGTGTCGCGTGGTCGGCATCGCCGGGTTCGCGATCGACGTCGAGGCCGATGCGCCGATCGTCGCCCAGGAGCTCCGGCTGCGTTCCGGCGAGCTCCTGACGGCGTTTGCAGCAGCTCCCGGAGGCATCGGTATCCGGGACCTTCGAGTGCACGTTCGCCGCGGAGGTCCCCGCGTATAATCCACCGGACCTGCCTGCCATCTCGGGGCGAACGTCACGCCGATCCGGCCAGGGATCGTCCCGTCGCCTGACCAACCCTATCGAGAGGCCCGCATGGCCGCCCGTCTCCAACTGAAGCTAGGGATCGTCGCCGAGCACGACAGGCTCGACGATTCGCCCGACACGCTGGTCGTCGTCGAGCCTAGCGTCGGCTCGGTCGCCCGATCGAAAGGCAACCTGTACCTCCTCGTGACGTCGCGCACCAGCTCGCGTCACGCCCTGGAGGCGACGCGCCTCGCCGCAGAGACGATCCGGAACGAGTATTACTACGACGAGTCCGCCGGCATCCGGGTCTGTCTCCAGAAGGCGATCGCGACCGCCAACAAGCGGCTGCTCCACCAGGCCGACCGTCTGGGCCTCAAGTCACCCGAGGGCAACGGGCCGATCGGCGTCGGCGTCGGCGTCGTCCGTGGGAACGAGATGTACGTCGCCACGGTCGGCCCGGCCGAGGCATACCTCATCCGCCAGGCGCGTCTGTCCACGCTGCCCGACCCCCATCGAGAGCGGGGCCTGCCGTCCAACGGTCTCGAGCCCGAGGTGTGGCGCGGCGAAGTGACCGTCGGCGATTCGCTCGTGCTGATCTCGCCGAACATCGTCGCCCGGCTGGGACCGGACGAGCTCAAGGATGCGATGGTCACGCTCCATCCCCAGTCCGCCATGGAGCACCTCCACCAGCGATTCAAGGCGGCCGACGGCGCGGGGAGCGATGGTGCCATCGCGTTCGAGGCGACCGAGGTGGCGCCGACGACGCGCGGTCGCATCCTCGTGCCGGTCCGCCCGCCCGAACCGCTCGCTGGTGCGCCCGATCGCTCGCCGATCCCGCTCGCCGACAACGTCCAGGCCGCCGGCGCGGCCGTCGCGTCCGCAGCCGACAGTGCGCGGACGGTCGCCGGAAGCGCGTTCGAACGGACGATCGCTCGACTGCACGATCTGTTGCCGCGACGGCGGCCGGCATATCGCCGGGTCACGCCCCTCGCGTCCCGCCGCGAGACGCAGCGCCGAGCGGCGATCGCTCTCATCGCCCTGCTGGTCGTCGTGGGGAGCCTCGCGATGTCGGTCTGGGCGTTCGGTGGCAGGACGCCGCAGGGGGCGATCAGTTCGATCAACGCCGGTCAAGCCGCCCTCGACAAGGCGCAGGAGAACCTCGCGCAAGTGTCGGGCGCGGGCATCGATCTCGTGGCAGACGATCGGAACGAAGCGCTCCGGCTCCTCACCGAGGCGTACACGGAGCTTGGCAAGGCCGAGGACGCGAGCGTCAGCTCGCGCGTCGTCGACCCCGTCCGATCGAAGGTGGTGGCGCTCCTCGATCGCGCGTATGGCGTCGTCGACGTCACCTCGACGCCCCTGTTCACCTTCAAGGCGGCGCAAGGAGCGGCCCCGTTCGACATGCGATCGATGGTCCGCGGCGCGGACGGCGCCCCATACGTGATGGACCGCGCCACCAAGTCGGTGTATCGACTGGACCTCAAGCGCAAACGCGCCACGAACATCGCCAAGAACGGGCGGAGGGTCGGCGGCGCCAGGATGGCCACCCCGAAGCTTCTCGCCGTCGGTGGTCGCGACCTCCTCATCCTCGACACCAAGAACGCGCTCTGGCGCTGGCGCGCGTCGAACGACGCGGGCCGTGGGACGACGACGCGGGTGAACGTCAACGGCGCGAGCCAGTGGGGCAACGACATCATCGGGATGGGGACGTTCCTGCGGGACAGCGTTCGCGGGCTGTACAACCTCTATGTCCTCGACCCGTCGGAGCAGCAGATCCGCGCGTATCCGCCTGCGGGCGACGGGAGCGGTTTCCCGGCCAAGTCGTCAGCCTGGCTCGCGACGGCCCGTTCCATCGACCAGATGACATCGCTCTACATCGATGGCGATATCTACATCACCGAGAATGGGCAGCTCGATCGCTACACCGCGGGCAAGAGCGACGCGTGGGATCCAGGAAAGCCCGGCGACGAGCTGCTCCGTCCGACCACGAGCCAGGTGCTCGTCGCGGGGTCGAACGACCCGGAAAGCCGCAACCAGGGGAAGGTGTACACGTTCGATCGATCGAACGATCGCATCCTGGCGTACGACAAGCGAAGCGGCGACTTCATCGCGCAGTATCGGCTCAAGGAGAGCGACGCGTGGGGCGACCTCCGCGCGATGTACATCATCCCCGGCGTCGACGGTCAGCCCGACAAGCTCGTCTGGCTCTCGAAGGACGCGGTGAACCAGAGCGTCCTCGAGGCAGCCCCCGATGCGGATGGTGCTTCGGCCTCGCCGACGACCGACGCCAGCGGGTCTGCGCCGACCTCCTCGAGCCCCTAGCCGGGGCGCGGCCCCGTGATCCCGCTCCGCGACGCGAACCCGACCCGGCGTACGCCGGTCATCACCGTCGCACTCATCGTCGCGTGCGCCCTCGTCTACGGCTACCAAGTGCTGCTCCTGGCCCGGGGTGGCGACGCCGCGCTCGGGCAGTTCATCACCCGATGGGGCGTCGTCCCGGCCGAGCTCGTCGACGCGCTCCGTTCAGGGACCGTCGCGCCCGGCGAGGTGGTCACGCTCGTCACGAGCCAGTTCCTTCACGGCAGCCTCATCCACATCGCCGGGAACATGCTCTTCCTGTGGATCTTCGCGAACAACATCGAAGACCGCTTCGGGCGGCTTGCGTTCCTGGTGTTCTACCTGGTCGGCGGCATCGTGGCCGGCTTGACCCAGGTCACGATCGATCCGACGTCCACGGTCCCGACGATCGGAGCGTCGGGTGCTATCGCGGCCGTGCTCGGTGCGTACCTCGTGCTGTTCCCCGGCGCCCGCGTAACGACGGCGATCTTCCTGGTCTTCTTCTACCAGCTCATCGAGATCCCGGCGATCTTCGTACTCGGCTTTTGGTTCGTGCTCCAGCTCTTCGACGGGCTTGGATCGCTCGGGGCGATGGGCCAGGCGACGACCGGCGGCGTGGCGTTCTTCGCGCACATCGGCGGGTTCGTCTTCGGGGCGGCCGTCGCGCTCGTCGTACGGGCCCGTAGCGGCCGGCGTCGCACCGGGCGCACCGTGGGATAATCCAGCGCGATGGACGACGGCTTGATCGAGATGGTCGTTGAGAGCGTCCGGGTCCATATGCTCTCGAGCCGCCACGTCGTGATCCTCAAGGAGACGGGTCGCGAGCGCTATCTGCCCATCTGGATCGGGCCGTGGGAGGCAAGCGCCATCGCCATGCGGCTCCAGGGCCTCACGCCGGAGCGCCCGCTCACCCACGACCTGTTCGCGAGCACGCTTGAAGCGGTCGATGCGCGCGTCGCCCGGGTGATCATCTCGGACCTCGCCGAGGAGACATTCCATGCGCGCCTGTTCATCGAGCGCGATGGCCACGTCGGCGAGATCGATGCTCGGCCCTCGGATGCCCTCGCGTTGGCGGTCCGCGTCGGAGCCCCGATCTTCGCGGTCCCGTCGGTCCTCGACCAGGCCGGTCTCGGCGCGGACGGTGGGATCGGCGACGAGAGTGAGGGCGAGGGCAACATGCTCGAGTCGACCGGGGAACGCGTCGTCGATCCGCGGCTCGACGTCTTCCGCGAGTTCGTGAATTCGCTCGACGTCGAGCCCGACAGCGAGGACCGCCAGAGCTAAAGGGGGCCCTGCCGGAGGCGGCCGGATGCTCAGCGCTCCTCGATGATCGGTCGACCCCGTCGGAGCCCTCGAGACGCGTTCTTCCACATCGCGAACCGTGTCCGCCAGAAATCGCGGACGGCGCGGCCGATGACCTGTGGCTTCGCGCCCGTCGGTGAACCGGCCGTGCGCGGGTAGTGCGGCACCCCGACCTCGACGACCGATCGCCCTGCCGCGCGCAGCTTGATGAGCAGCTCCGCCGAGAAGAACGCGCCGTCCGACTCGACGTGGATGTCGTCGAGCGCCTCACGCCGGAACAGCTTGCACGCACAGTCGACGTCGGTGACCTTGAGCCCGAAGAAGATCCGGTTGGCGAGGCGGTATGCCCGGGCGTAGAGCGTCCGGACGATCGGGTCCGCGCGGCGGATCCGGTAGCCGACGACGACATCCGGGTGGTCGGCGGCTGCGAGTCGCTCCGTCAGCCGGCCGAGATCCTCGACCCGGAACTGGCGATCGCCGTCGGTGAACGCGACGAGCTCGTAGCGCGCGGCCGCGAAGCCGGACCGCAGCGCGGCGCCGTAGCCCAGGTTCGTCGGATGGTGGACCGCCCGCAAGATGCCGGGGTGGGCCGCGGTCAGCTCGTCGGCGAGGGCCCGCGTGCGGTCGCGCGAGCCGTCGTTGACGGCGATGATCTCGAACGTGTCGGCGATCGCGGGGAGGCTGTCGAGGGCCTCGGCGACGAGCCCCTCGATGTTGGCCTCCTCGTCATGCGCTGGGAAGAAGTAGGACAGGCGCGGGACGCGCGCCGGCGCGGTGGCGGTCACTGCGCGACCTCGCGCCGGCGGATGACGCGGGCGAGCATGCTCGGGTCGAACGCGTCGAGGGGCTGGGTCTCGTAGCGCTCGTTGACGCCGGTGATCTCCGAGGGCTCGATGCGGATCACGTAGACCGGCCGCGTGGGCAGGTTGCGATCGATCACGTCGTAGATGTCTCCGAGGTTCTGGTCGAGGCGGGTACGGTCGTCGATGATAGAGATGTCGGGCCGGCGACCTTCGATCACCTGTGCGTACCAGAGCGGCGTGGAGTAGCTCCACCAGCTGACGACGACGGCGTTGGGGTCCATCGACGACAGGGCCATATCCAGCCATCGCGCGGCCGCGTCGTCGTGGCTCCGATCCACGGCCTGATATCGATCGCGAAGCGCGAGTCCGGTCGGGACGAGCAGCACGACCGCGACGACGATCGCGACGACCGGCTGGAGCCGCCTGCCGCCATCGTCGTCGATCCCGCCGCCTGCCATGCGAGCGACCCCCTCGCCGAGGATCGCGAGCCATGTCCACGCGATGAGGACCGGCACCAGGTAGTAGCGGTCGATCATCGCGTTCACATACGAGGCAGCGAAGAAGCACGTGATCGCCAGCGCTGAGCCCGTGAGGAGCGCGTAGCGCGGTCGACGGAGCGCCGTGACCACGAACGCGATCGGCAGGAAGATCGTGAGTGGCCCGAACGCATCGAGCGTGCGCCCGAGAAGATCCCCGGCCTTCGTCGGGAGGTCGGTGAAGGGCGCGACCAGGCTCCCGCGGAACTGCTCGGCGAGCGCGATGTACCAGAACCCGTCCCAGGTCTCGGGCTGCCCGTAGACGATCGGGGCACGGAACGGGCCGGCGCGCAGCGGGAGCTCCAGATAGACGAGCGCGACGGTCCCGACAGCGATTCCGACGCACGCGACGATCAGTCCCGGCCGGCGGAGGATCTCGCGGTCGACCGTGACGACGTAGAGGGCGATCGGCAACGCGAGCAACAACGTCAGCGAGTGATTGCCGGCGGCAAGCCCGAAGACGAGGGCCGCGCCGATAAGAGCTCGGTCGCGGCGGCCATCCTCCCAGGCGACGAGCAGGCGGAACAGGATCGCGACCAGCGCGAGATGCAGGGCGTGCGCGTCCGCCTGTGTGCCGATCTTCCAGACGATCCCGGTGAACGTGAGGCCGAGACCCGCCACGACGCCCAGGAGGGTCGAACGAGTCAGCGCTCGGGCGAGATCGACCGTGACAGCGGCCGCGACCGCGACGCATAGACCGGCGAACACGTTCATCCGGAACGCGGGATCGCCGAACGGTGTGAGCAACACGTTGGCGATCCACCCAAGCAGGACATACGTGGGAAAGCCGGTCGGATGCGCGGTGCCCAGTACTGGCGCGACCGTCTGGAGCTCGGCGGTGTCCCAGAAGCTGACCCCGGGCATCATCGCGAGCCGCGTCGCGATGAACGCGACGATGCCGACGAGGAGTGGAGAGATCCATGTCGCCGCGATCCGCCTCACCATCCGAGGAAGCGGCCCCACAGCACGCCCCACGCGTTGATCGCGACCGACAGGACGATCAGGCCCATCGCGAGCGGCATGGCCCAGGCACGCGGTGACGGGCGATCGACGAGCCGCGCGAACCCGATCGCGACGAGGACGAGCGCGAACGGCACGACGTCGTTGCTGAACCGGTACCCGAACTGGACCCAGCCCTGGCTGAAGTGCATGAGATTCACGAACGACACGAGCAGGATCGCGAGGAGGCACGCCACGACGATCCGCCGTCGCCGACGATCGAACCACGCAGGGATCGCGAGCAGGAGCGCGGGCGTGGTGAGGAGGACGCTCATCCCGGTGTCGCGTGGAAGTGCGACCGGGCAGTCCACGTCGAAGAGCCCGCGCGTTGCGCCCGGGGTGGCGCACAGCGGTCGATTCACGGTCCCGAGGGTGTCCTGGAAGCGATCCGGGAAGAGGCGAGGGGTCGAGAACAGCATGATCCCGATGTTCTGCGGCACGTAACGGGGGTCTTCGGCGGCCCAATCCGGGTGATAGCCCAGGCCGGTGTATGCGCTCGCCTCGAGCTGGTAGAGGTGGTCGTATGCCGGGTGGAAGACGTGCCCTGTCGAGACGATGTTGTAGCCGAGCAGCGCGAGGACGGGGATCGCCGCCCCGACCAGGACGGGCACGGCGCGGCGGCGCCAGTCCATCCGCGGTCCGACGATCAGGAAGAACGGGGTCGCAAGGATCACCGTGAGGCGAGCGGTGGAGGCGAGGCCGATCAACGCCCCGCTCAGGAGCGCCGTCCTCATGCGCCGGCTCGGCGCCGCGCTCCTGCCCGCGGTGCTCGTGCCGGCGGTGCTCGTGCCCGGCCCGCTCGCGCCCGCGGTGCTCGTCCGGGCGCCGGCAGCCTCATCGCCGCTGAGCGCCACCCCGACGGCGAGCATCGTCAGACCGACAGAGACGATGTGCGCCTGGTACCAGGTAGTCGTGTTCTGCGCCGTGTACCAGAAGACCGTCCCGAACGCGAACAGGACGGTCGTCCCGACCCGGACGACGGTCGAGACGCCGAGACGACCGATCATCCACCAGCACAGGGCGACGTCCACGGCGGCCAGTACCGTGAAGATCAGCTGGTCGTCGGCGCGGAGCCCGAAGGCCGCCACGAACGGCAGGAGCAGGACGGCGGGGAGCGGTGGGAACGGGATCAGTGCGCGCTCGCTGCCGCCCGTCCTCGCGATCGGGAGGACGTCCTGGAAGAGGTAGTTCCCGAATCGCTCGGCGGAGTCGAGGACCGGATAGCGGATGCCCGCCTGTCCCTCGAGGAACGCCGAAGCCTGCCAGACGAAGTGGTCGTAGTAACGCTCGACGAACGTGAGGCGATAGATCGCGAACGCGGCGACGGCCAGCGCGATGCCGCCGGCGATGCTGAGCGCGACATGCGGCTGGGACGCGGCCCGACCAGGTCGGGAGTGGTCTGCGGGAGCCTGTGCTACGCTCAGATCCACCTTCCACGCTCGTGCAGGAGCCCCACTCCAGCTTGACTGGCCCCGAACCCCGTGGGTATGAGCGAGGCACGGGAGCGCCGCCTCGGTCGACCGGGATGCAGGGGGCCGTCGGCGTCGTCCTGATCGCCCTTGCGCTCGGACTCGCCATCCGACTCACCCTTTTATACCTGCTTCCCGGTTCGGGCTTCGGCCCTGACCTGTCCTCGTTCCGCTATTGGGCGAACGATCTCGCGACGAATGGGCTGAGCGGCTTCTACCAGCGCGACTTCTTCCACGACTACACGCCCGGGTACCTGTACGTGCTGTGGCTCGTCGGGACGATCGGGAAGACGCTGGGCGGTATCGGCGACCTGATCAAGATCCCGCCGGTGCTGGCCGACGTCGGGATCGCGTATCTCGTCTGGTCGATGCTCCGCGAGATCGGCGTTCGAGAGCGCCTGGCCATCCTCGGCGCGCTCGTGGTGATGCTCAACCCGATCTTCTGGTTCGACAACGTGATCTGGGGCCAGGTCGATTCGTTCGGCGTCCTGTTCCTGATGCTCGGGCTGCGCAGTCTCTGGCGCGACCAGCCCGAACGCTCCGCGATCTTCGGCGTGATCGCGGCCGTGGTGAAGCCGCAGCTCGGCATCCTGCTTCCGGTCATCGCCGTCGTCACGATCAGGCGGGCGCTCCGCCCGAAGCCCAAGGACCCCGACGCGTTACCCGAAGCCGACCCGATCCGCCGGCTGGAGGCGCGCACCGGCCATCCCATCCGCATCGTCACGACGGCGCTCGTGGGGTACGTGACCGCCTTGGTGCTCTGCATCCCGTTCGGGCTGAGCGTCCTCCAGTTCACCCCCGCTGCGCCGTTCTTCACCTCTGGGCTCCTCCAGCAGATCGCGCTCGCCGGCGGCGGCTATCCGTACCTGACGGTCAATGCGTACAACGCGTGGGCGGTCGTGCCGAGCAACCTCGGGATCAGCCTTGCCGGGTCGGGCCAGTGGGTCTGCGACACGCTCGCGACGCCCGCGGATCGCTGCGGGACGGGGTACGTCCAGTTCGGCTCGGTACCGGCGATCGCGGTCGGTGCCGTCCTGCTCATCGTCGTGATCCTCAGCGCGCTCTGGGCGATCTGGCGCAACCCCGATCGCCTGACGATCACGGTCGGCCTCGCGGTCATCGCCCTTGCGTTCTTCATGGCACCGACGCGTGTCCACGAGCGCTACGACTTCCCGTTCTTCGCCATCGCCGCCGTGCTCTTCGCGGTCTCGCCTCGGTGGCGGGTGCTGTACGTCGTCCTGAGCATCGCGACATTCGCCAACATGTATGTCGTCCCGACGACGATCTACCCGCCGACCGACTTGACCACGAACCCGATCCGTGACTGGCTCGGCATCGGACCGGGGATCCGGTCGCAGGTCGGGGTGACCGCCATCGCGGTCACGTACACGGTCGGCTCGATCTGGGTGTGGCTCCAGCTCCGCCGGTCTGCCCGGGAGCGACTCGAAGAGGAGGTCTATTCCCGCCGCGAGGTCGAGCCCGAGGGAGCCGATGACGGCAGGCAGCGGGACGGCGCTCGCGTCGGGGCTCGGGTGGGTGCGACGGGCGCGACCGCCCTAGCCGTGGGCGGCGCAGCCCCGGCTGCCGCAACGCTCCCGACCTGGTCGGAGCCCGCGCGGTTCGAGGAGGTCGGGATCAGCGGGTGGATCTACCACCGGCTGCACGCCGTCCCGGTGCGCGCCGACCGGAGTCGGACGCTGACCAGCGAGGGCGGCGGTCGATTCGACCGGCTCGACGCGTGGCTCGTCGTCGTCCTGATCCTGGCGACCCTCGGGCTACGCCTGTTCCGGCTCGCCGAGCCCTACCAGATGCATTTCGATGAGGTCTATCACGCCCGGACCGCCGCCGAATTCCTCCAGGACTGGCGATACGGCCAGTCCCATGTGATCTACGAGTGGACACACCCGCACCTCGCGAAGTACGCGATGGCCGCCGGCCTTGTCGCGTGGGGTGCAGACCACGTCGCCGCGACGAACGACCTCGGGGATCCGGTCCGCGCGGTGACGATCGAGCCGCGTCGGGAGGACGGCAGCGCACGCGCTGGGGAACGGCTTCACGTGGCCACGGGCGATGAGATACGGACCGAGGATCTCCGAACGCGCCAGACGCTCGCACGGACATCCGCGCCAGGCGTCGGGGCGCTCGCGTTCGATCCCACCCAGACCCGGTTGATCCTCGGCGCCGATGACGGCACGGTGTCGAGCCTGGACGTGACCGAGATCGGGGTCGACGGCGCGGCGCCCGAACCAGTGCGCCTGGCCACGCTTCCGTATGCCGTCAAGCATCTGTTCGTGACCGACGACGGCACGATCGTGGCGGCCTCGGATCTCGACCTCTCGACCATCGACGGCACCTCGGGAGACATCCTGGGGCGCACGGAGTTCGACGAGATCAGCGACCTCGCTTCGGGTGGTACGGGTCCGGTCGTGCAAGGCGACCCAGCGGCGATGGAGGATCAGAGCGCCGTCGCGGAGACGGTCGCGGCGCTGATCGGCGGCGATCCGCAGGACTACGAGTCGCGCATCACGCGAGCTGCGCCGGGCGCATCCGTGCTGTTCGGGAGCCCGGGAAGTGGTGACACGCGCACGGCGGTCGAGGACGCGATCGCGGATGGACGGCTGCCAGGCGTCGAGATCGTCGACCTGCCGCGCGTCGCCGTCGCCACCAGCACGGGCGTCGCGTTCATCGATGTCACTTCCGCGAACACGACGTCGACCGTTCCCCTCGATGGCGGGGCACACGGGATGGCCTTCGTCACGGGGATCGAGGACACGGAGCTGTTCGTCACGAGCGGGACCACCGAGGCCCCGGACTATCACGTCCTCAAGGTCAGCGGTGACGCCGCTGCGAACGGGCCGGTCGATCGGGGTAGCAACGCGCTCCCGGGGCTGGGCTCGAGCGTCGCCTACGACCGCGCATCGCAGATGGTCCACATCCTGGGGCGTGCGCCCTCCGGCCCGGGGTCTCCGAGCGACCGCTGGACCGTGTATGTCGTCGAACCGCACGGCAACACCGCACCCATCGGGGCCGTCTACGCCGACGCCCTCCTGCCCGCCGAGTTCACGCCGGTCGACTGGGCGATGGACGTCGAGCCCGAGTACCAGACCGACGATCGCCAGGACCTGCTGGTGTTCGACGGCGACGGCACCGTCGCATCGATCGACATCGGCTCCCACGCATTCGCCTGGCGTCTGCCGGGAGTGATCGCCGGCGTGCTCATGGGTGCCTGCCTGTATGTGCTGGCGCGCGTCCTGTTCGCCCGACGCAGCGTCGCCGTCGCGGTCGCCGCCTTGACGCTGTTGGATGGCATGTTCTTCGTGCAGTCGCGGATCGGGATGAATGACGTCTACGTGGGCCTGTTCATCGTGGCCGCATACACGGTCTTCGCCGCGGTGTGGACGCACTGGTGGCGTGGTCGCGCGGCCTTCTGGATAGCGATGCCGATCATCGGACTGCTGCTCGGGTTAGCGCTGGCATCGAAGTGGGTGGCGGCGTACGCCATCGGCGCCCTCGTCCTGCTGCTGCTCATCCGCAGCGCTCTCGGCCGCGTCGTGTCGATCCTCGGTCTGATCGCGGTCACCGGTGCGCTCGGCTACCTCGCGATGGCCGGCCAGACGTTCGGCAACCTGCCGTTCCTCGTGATCATGATCGCGCTCACCCTGCTCGCCGTCGTCGTGGCGGTCTTCCATCCCATCCGCTGGACGGACGAGGAGATGTGGCTGGCGCTGCTCGCCCCTGCGGTCATCGGCACGGCCATGTTCTTTGGTGCGCTGGCCCTTGGGAAACTCGATGCGACGATCGTCGTCGGGCCGGTATCGGTCACTCCGTTGCTCGCGGCGTTCGGGGCGGCACTCGGCTCGGTCGTCGTCTACGGCACGTTCCGGGTGGGCGGCTCCCTGGGCTACGGTCCGCTCGCCGAACCGCCGAAGCCCGGCGACCCTGCCGCCGCGCTCGACCCGCCTGGACCCGCCCCGAGCGGCTGGCTCCGCCCTGGTTGGGCGTACGGCATCCCGATCGTCTGGGCGGCCGTCTGCCTCCTCGCGATCCCGCTCGGCGTGTACGTCGTGAGCTACCTGCCGTGGGCCGCGATCGAGAACCACCAGCTGTGGACCGGCTATCCGACCGGCCACACCGGCCAGACGTTGGTCGAGCTGACGCGCCAGATGTACGACTACCACAACGGGCTCACCTCCCCGCACCCGGCGTCGTCGCCGTGGTGGGCGTTCCCGTTCGACCTCAAGCCCGTGTGGTTCTACCAGGAAGGTTTCGCCGGCTCGACGAGCGGCGCGATCTACGACTCCGGGAACATCGTCATCTGGTGGCTCGGCATCGCCGCGCTGGTCTTCGTGTCGATCGTGGCGTATCGCCGGCGCTCGCCCGCCCTCGCCCTCATCGCGATCGGCTTCGCCGCGCAGTGGGTCCCCTGGGCGCGCATCGATCGGGCCGCCTTCCAGTACCACTACTACACCGCGCTGCCGTTCGTGGTCCTCGCTCTCGCGTACCTCGTCGCCGAGCTGTGGCACGGGCCATCACGGCGGACCTGGATGTGGATGCGGATCGCGGCGGCCGCTGCGATCATCGCGCCGGCGGCGATGTGGCTGTTCTCCCGACCGCTGTGTGCCCTGGTCGGCGTGACGATCGCCAACCCGGGGTCCCAGGCCTGTCCCGCGGTCATCCCGGACGTGGTCCTCACCGTCCGGACGCTGGCCTTGCTCGGGCTTCTCGTCGCGGGCGGCATCGTGCTGTGGCTGTGGCTCACACGCATCCAGGGGCGCGATCGCGACGATCGCGAGGTTCGGTCGGGTCCGCGCCGGTACCTCGATCTACCGCTCGTCGGCAGCGTGATCGCGGTCGGCCTCGGGATCGCATTCGCTTCCGCCCTCCCCGATACGGCGCTCCTGACGTGGCACGGCATCCCGGTCGAACCAGTGGCTCTCCTCGTCCTGCTGCCGCTGTCGTATCTGGCCGGGCAGGTGCTCTCGGCGCGGGACGCTCGGCGCTTCGTCATCGGGATCGGTGCGGCCGTTCTCGCATGGTTCGTGATCTGGTACCCGAACATCTCGGCACTGCCGCTGCCATCTACCGTCGTGAACGCGTTCCAGGGCTTCCTGCCGACGTATCTGTACGCGTTCCAGTTCCCGGTCAATACCGCGCCACGGCCTGCGACGCCGTTGATCAGCCCGGTCCCGATCGCCCTGACGCTGGCGCTCGGACTGACGTGCCTCGTGGTCGCCTATTCGGCCTCGGTGTGGCGCCTCGCGCTGGCGGAGTCGCGCGCGAACGCCGCCTCTCGTTCTGGGCGCTCGTCCGGGCCGCCCGGGTCGTCGTCCGGCGATGGGAGGGGCGTCGACGGCCTGGCGCGCACCGGCGAAGGCGCCTGAGGGATCTCTGCCCGAAAACCTTCAGGCAGCGTCGCGGAGGCCGCGAGTCGTCGGATCACGAACCCGTAGTAGTCCTCGACCTTCGCGGTCACCCGCGGCCACGAGAAGTCCTCGGCTCGCTCTCGGCCGGCGGCTCCCATCCGCGCGCGCAGTGCCGGATCGTCGATGAGCGTGTCGATCGCTGCCGCCAGCTCGCGCGGCTGGCGCGGCGGGACCAGCAGCGCCTCGCGGCCGCGCCGGACGACGCCCTTGTACCCGTGGATGTCCGAGCAGACGATGGCGGTCCCGGCAGCCATCGCCTCGAGCAGGACGATCCCGAATGACTCGCCACCGGTCGCCGGCGAGACGTAGACATCGGCGGTCTTGTAGAGCTGCGCCTTCTCCGCGTCCGATACACGACCGAGGAACTCGACGCCATTGAGCCCCCGAGTCGCGACGTACCGACGCGCCTCGCGCTCCTGCGGACCCGACCCGACGATCAGCAGCCGCGAGCGCTCGCCCGACCGTCGCAGCACCCGATGGGCCTTGAGCAGATCGAGTAGCCCCTTGCGTGGCTCATGGCGCCCGACGAAGAGCACGTTCGGCGTCCCGTCCTGCCAACGTGCGATCGGGACGGCGTTCGCGAAGCGCGCGACATCGACCCCGTTCGGGATGACCTTGTAGTCGCCCGGGAAGTAGCGGTCGATGAAGTGGCGTGCCGCGGCACTGACCGCGATCCGGCCATGGAGCCGCCCTGCGTATCCGCGGAGCGCACGACTCCCGAACTCGTAGGACGGCGAGAAGCCCGCGTACGCGTGGAATGTCGCGACGTTGACGCTGGTCGACTCGCGCAGCAGGAAGAGCGACAGGAACGGTACGAACGGCTCGTGGAAATGGAGGAGGTCGAACCGCTCGCGTTCGAGCATGTCGTCGATCTGGGTCAGGTAGCGCGGCGAGAACGTCAGCGTCCCGACCGACGCATTGATGGGGACCGAGAACCCGACACCGAGTCGGATGATGTCGCCCTCGGACGCGCGCTGCGGTCCGTGGCTCGCCGTGAGGATGCGGACGTCGTGCCCGCGCTGGCGGAGCCCCTGGTAGAGGAACTCGACGTGTTGGGCGACGCCGCCGCCGGCCGGGTAGATGTACGGGCAGACGAGGCCGATCTTCACGTCGCGTCGGGGCCGTCGTAGCGGGGCGGCCGAGCCCGACCACCGGGATAGCCATGGTCGCGTCCTGTACCGGATCGTCGGATGCGCCCGCTGAGCTCGTCGCGGGCGTCGGTCGCGCGCTTGCGCACCTGCTGTCCGAAGACGCCGATCTGCCCGACCGTCCCGTGGAAGGAGCCGCCGTGATCGGTGGCGCGCGCCTCGATCGCACGTCGCAGCTCGGTCGCGGTCCTGCCCGGGAACGTCGTCCAGCCTGCACCGACGGCACCGAGCGAGTGCGCGTCGCTGTTACCGACGCGAGCGAGACCGTTGTCGTCGGCGAAGCGCACCACGCGATCGTGCCACGGCCGCCCGAGTGCCGTCGGGTTGAAGGTCTCGAGCCCATCGGGGTGGACTGCCTCGTCAGGATCGTCGAGGAGCCGCCGGAGGACCCAGGCCTGCGCGCACAACGGGTACGGGACGAGCGGATGGGCGGGGATCGCCATCCCGCCGGCTTCGTGGATATCGGCGATGGTCCGCCCGAGCGTGCGATAGGGCGTGATGCGTCGGTCGACGAAGAGCGCAAGCAGGTGGCCGCCCAGGGTCGTGACTTCCTCACCGACGATGACGTCGATCGGCAGACCCCGGTCGCGGGCGATCGCCCTGCCGGCGATGGCCGCGTCGATCCGTTCGTGATCGGTGATCGCGATGACGTCGAGGTCGCCGCGCGCGGCGACATCGTCGATGATCGTGACGACGTCGGCGAGACCGTCCGAGGCGGCGGTGTGGATATGCAGGTCCGCCCGACCGGGCCGGTCCGCGTCAGCCATCACGGCGCTGCAGGTCGGGCCAGATCGGGAAGAACACGGCCCACCACTGCTCGGGGGCGTCCTCGATGATGCGCTCGAAGGCACGAGCGATCGAAGCCGTCGTCGCCGTCGCGCGCTCGCGGCGTGAGCCCTCGTTGGCGACGTCGACGCGCTCCAACCGGCCGGTGTAGCGGCCGGGGCTCGTGCGGCGGACGCCCATGACGTAGGGCGGCGCCCCGGTCTCGATGGCGAGGAGCGCCGGGCCGAGCGGAAGGCTGGCCGGCGCCCCGAACAGCTGCGTGAGCGTCCCACCCCCGGTCAGGTCTCGATCACCCACCAGGCCGACGTAGCGGCCGTCGCGCAGTGCCCTCGTGAGCTCGCGCCGCGCCTCGCGCACACCGACGATCCGGATCCCGACGGAGCCGCGCGATCGGATGAACCATGCCTGCAACTCCGGGTCGTCGAGCGTCTCCATCGGCGCGACTGCCTCGCCGACCCGCGACGCAAGGAGCAGGGCCGGCAGCTCGATGGCACCGAAGTGCAGCCCGACGAAGATCACGGGTCGGCCGAGCGTGAACGCCTCCTCGACGACCTCGGGTGTCTCGATGGTGAGGCGGCGCGGGATCTCATCGCCGCCCATGCCCGGCGTCCGTGCGACCTCGAGGTAGTAGCGCGCGGCATGCCGGTACGCCAGGCGCACGAGCCGTTCGAGTGCGCGCGGGTCGTTCGCGGCCGCGCGCGCGAGGGGCGTCCCTCGTTCGTTGGCGGCCAGCCAGCTCGTCACGCGCGCCAGGTTGCGCCGCGCCCGGGCGGCGCGATCCGGCGTGCGTCGATACCAGAGATCTCCGGCCAGATCGGCCAGCGCTATCTGCGGGCGCTCCGGGAGTCGGCACGCCAGCCACGAGGCGGCCTGGAGAGCGCGGCGCCGCAAGCTGCGCCCGATGCGTCGCACGCTCAGCCGAACTCCCGGGCCGGACCAGGATCAGCGTTGTTGCCCTGCATCAGGGAGGCGCGCCGCGCGAGATCGGCAGCTTCCTCCGCTGTCGACGGCCAGATCGGCTTGAAGCTGTACCACTGATCGGGTGCTGCGGCGATCGTCGACGCGAGGGCATCCGCGACGGCCTGGGTCGCGCGTTGGAGGTCGAGTGGATCGGAGGACGGGACCTCGATCGGCGCCGGCCAGGAGACGTGGAACGTGTCGTCGGGCTGGCGGCGGATCGTGATCGGGAGGATCAAGGACCGGGTCTTCGCCGCGAGGATGGCGGGGCCGGCGGGCAGCGTGGTCCACTCGCCGAAGAGACGGACGGGGATCCCGTCGGGCCGATAGCCCCAGTCGACCAGCAACCCGAGGATCTCGCGCCGGCGCAGCACGCCGAAGATCTCGCGCAGGTTGCGCCACGGGATCAGCTTCACGCCCCAGCCCTCGCGCTGGCGCCGCAGGATCTCGTAGATCTCCGGGAACGACGAGTCATCGGCGACGACGCTGATCGGCATCCCGTGATGGGCGATAGCCGCGGCAACGGCCTCGTTGCTCCCGACGTGCCCGACGGTCATGATCAAGCCGCCCGGTGAGCCTTCCCAGATCGCACGGACCTCGTCGACGTCCAGGGTCGGGATGAGGCGAGCGATCGCGTCGGGCGGCAGGGTCGGCAGGCGCATGAGCTCGACGAGATAGCGTCCATAGCCCATGTAGGCGCCCAAAGCCGCTATTCGGACCCGTCGGTGGTCGGGCGGTAGGCCAAGGACATTGGCGAAATTGCGGTTCGACCAGCGGCGCTTGGTCGGCCACAGCACGTACGACGCCTGCGCTACGCGACCGATGATCGCGGCAGCGGGCTTCGGCGGCACGGTCGCGAGCACCCAGGACGTGGCGCGATACGCGAGGAGCGCGGTCCGTTCGACGATGCGCGGGCTCGACCCGCTCCGCCGATGCGGAGCTTCGAGACGCCGGTCGATGCGGGCCGGCTTGGCCGGGGGTCCCGCGTGTGACTGATCGCCCGCCGTCATGAACGCGCGGTCGCCGTCCTCGAGCGCGACGCAGCCACCGTCCGAAGCGTGCGGGCAGGTGCCTTCTCCGTTCCCACGAGCGTCTCGGAGTCGTCTCCGCGGATGAACGCCTCCACCCGCTCGCGCGCGACATCGTCCGGGATCTGCCGCGGCGGGCTCTTCATGAAGTACGCAGACGGTGCGACGAGGGTGCCCTTCAACCCGCGGTCGAGCCCGAGCTTCAGACAGCGGATCGCATCGGTGATGACACCTGCCGAGTTCGGCGAATCCCACACCTCGAGCTTCAGCTCGGCGTTGAGGGGCACGTCGCCGTAGGTCGTGCCTTCCATCCGGATGTAGCACCACTTCCGGTCCTCGAGCCAGGGCACGTGGTCAGATGGGCCGACATGGACGTCGTCGGAGTCGAGCTCGTAATCGAGCATGCTCGTGACGGCGTTGGTCTTCGAGATCTTCTTGGATTCGAGCCGCTCGCGCTCGAGCATGTTCAGGAAGTCGGTGTTGCCGCCGAAGTTGAGTTGGTACGTGCGGTCGAGGCGGACGCCGCGGTCCATGAACAGGCGCGTCAGGACGCGGTGGCTGATCGTCGCGCCGACCTGGCTCTTGATGTCGTCGCCGATGACCGGCAGACCCTCTTCGGCGAATCGGCGCTGCCAGTACGGCTCGCGACCGATGAACACCGGGATGGCGTTCACGAAGCCGACGCCAGCGCGCAGCGCCTGCTCGGCGTACCACTTCGTCGCCTCCTCGCTGCCGACGGGGAGGTACGACACCATCACGTCGACCTCGCGCTCCTTGAGGATCCCGACGATGTCGACGGTCGGGCCGGGCGCCTTCTCGATCACCTGTGAGAGGTACTTTCCGAGGCCGTCGTGCGTCATCCCGCGCTGCACTTCGACACCGAGCTCGCCCGTCTGCTGGAAGACGAAGGTGTTGTTCGGCTTGACGTAGATCGCCTCGCCGAGGTCCTTGCCGACCTTGTTCTTGTCGATGTCGAAGGCAGCCACGAAGTCGATGTCCCGCACGTGGTAGCCGCCGAGGTTCACATGCATGAGCCCCGGCACGAAGTCATCGTCGCTCGCGTTCTCGTAGTAGTAGCGCCCCTGGACGAGGCTGCTTGCGCAATTGCCGACACCGACGATCGCGACGCGGACCTTGCCGTCACCGCGCCGGCCGGCGCCCGCCCATGTGTTCGATGGGCTCGTCCCGTCACTCCCGTTGCCGTTCCTGCCGTTGGTGCTCACATCTGCTCCTGCTCGGTCGGTTGGTCCGCGACCTGCCGGGCGGCCTGGCTACGGACGTTGAGGATCCGCTGGATCACCGTGAGGGTCGCACCGATCGTGATGATCGCGAGCGTTGGTTCGAGTGCCTTGATGTTCGGGGCGTCCGCCAGGACCAAGCCGACAGACAAGATCACCAGCCGGACCTCCCGTGGCATCAACCCGACGGCTGCCATGCCCTTTCCTGGCGAGAAGCCGAGGCCCTCCGCACGTGCCCGGACATAGCTGACCATGAACGCGGCGGCGAGGGCGCTGGTGGCGAGGATCGGGACGCGGGTGTGCTCCTCGACGGCGGCGCCGAACACGATCCCGATGTAGACGATCGCCTCGCCGCCACGGTCGAATACCGAATCCAGGAACGCGCCCCAGCGCGAGACACGTCCGGTGGCTCTTGCCAGGGTCCCGTCGAGCATGTCGAAGGCGCCGCCGATGAAGACGACGATGCCGCCGATCGTCCAGTGCTGCAGGGCGACGAGGACGGCGCCCGTCGTCGTGATCGCGAACCCGATGAGCGTGAGCGCGTCGGGCGTCAGCCCGGCTCGGCCCATCGCCAGGGCGATCGGCTCGAATACCGCCTTGATCGCGTCCCGAGACCGGTTGGAGATCGTCAACTCGCGATCCCGAGGATCTCGCGTTCCCGAGCGGCCACCTCGCCGAAGGCTTCGGGGCGAAGCGTGCAGATCGTCTCGCGACCGACCCGTCGGGTCGCGACGAGGCCAGCCACGCGGAGTCGCTTCAGGTGATGGCTGACGAGGGGCTGCGATAGGCCGACGTGGGCGATGAGCTCGGCGACGCTCGCCTCGCCATCCGCCAGGCGACGGACGATGCGCAGCCGGTTCACGTCGGCGAGGGCCTTGTGGAAGGTGCGCAGGTCGCGAAGATCATCGGGTTGGAGGACGATCGACGCGATCGTCGAGCGGAACCGGGCGGGGGTCGGCACGGAAAGCGTCGCCTCAGTGGGGGTCCGGCGCGAGGCCGGATGCATCAACGACGGTTGATATCAACGGATGTTGATGCTATGAGCGGGTCCAAGGCGTGTCAAGCGGGGATCGTGGGGTCGACGCCGACCGGTGCGTAGACTCCCCTCCATGGATGTCCGCCGATGGACCCTGCTTGGCATCGCGATCGCCATCGTGCTCGCAGCAGGACTTCTTGCCGTGCTGCCGCGTCCTCCGCGTCGTCAGATCGCCGTCGACGTCCCGCCAGCGCCGCCACGCATGACGCCCGCCGAGCTGTACGCGATGTTCACCGACCCGTCGTCGGCTCGCTCCTTCGGCATGCCGGTGACGCTCTCGGTCGATGACGCCGGTGTGCTGTTCCTCCCGACCGGCGGTCTCGTCGCGAGCGATGCATTCATCATGGACGGTCTCCCGTTCACCCTTGACGTCCCCGCAGGGCGTCACGCGGTATCGGTCCTGCGCTCGGACTTCGACGACGGCGACCGGCGCATCGCTGCCGCGATCGTCCGTTTCGCCCCCGGTGACCCGGTCCGCTGGGAGCTTGCCGTCGTCCCGGGCCAGGACCCTGCGGTGCTTCGGCCCGACGAGATCTTCGGATATGGCGTCGACTCGGGGACGGGCGCGTTCGCGAGCCGGGAGGCCGTGGCGCTGCTCAAGGATGAGGCCCGGTACACCGCGTTCAGCCAGACGTTGCTCGCTGCGATGCCGGCCAAGGCGGTGAGCGATGCCATGACGGCGTCCGTGGTGGTCGATGACAGGACGGACGCGAACGTCGTCGCGTTCGCCTCCGGATTCGGGGACGGGTCGTATCCGAGCTACGCGGGGTTCGATAGCGACGGGATAGCGGTACTGGTCCTGACCGACTTCGGCGTCCTCGACGCGTCGAAGGACTAGCCGGGCTTCGCGACCTAGACTCGTCGCGATGGACCGCGGGACCCGACTCGTGCTGCTCGCCGTGTTCGGCGCAGGCGTCTTCCTGGCCGGGCTCGAACTGATGATCACCGCTGTCGCGCTGCCGTCGATCCTGGCCGACCTCGTCCAGGCCAACGGAACATCGGCGTGGACCGAGCTGCGGAAGGCAAGTTGGATCATCAACGGATACCTGCTGGTCTACATCCTGATGATGCCGCTCGCCGGTCGCCTGGCCGACCTCTGGGGTGCGCGACGGCTCTCGATGATCGCGCTCGTCGTCTTCACGCTGGGTTCGCTCCTCGCCGGGATGGCGCAGGACCTGGACCAGCTGATCGGCGCGCGGCTCGTCCAGGCAGTGGGCGGTGGTGTCCTCGTGCCGGTCGGGACGGCGGCCGCTGCGCACCTCTACGAGGCCCACGGCCGACCACGGGCGCTCGGGGTGATCGGTGCCCTCACGTTCCTCGGGATGGCCGCAGGGCCGTTCCTCGGGGCCGCCGTCCTCTCCGCGATCCACCCGGATTCCGTGCTGGAGAACGCTGGCCTTACGGGCGGCTTGCTCGAGGCCGTGCTCGTCCCGGCCTGGCGCTGGATCTTCTACGCCAATATCCCGATCGCCATCGCGGCGCTCGTGCTGGCATGGGCAGCGGCACCCGGCTGGGAGACGCCGAGGCGACCCGGTCGTCTCGACATCGTCGGTGCCGCGATCTTCGGGGTCGCCCTGACGACCGGCCTCGTCGGACTGACGCTGGTCGGGGCGGGCGGCGACCCGGCGAGCCCGTTGACCCCGGAACGCGTTTCGCTCGGGCTGGGCCTCATCGCGATCGTGACCACCGCGATCGCGGTGGTCCGCGCGGCACGAGTCCCGGATCCGTTCCTCGACGTCCGTCTGTTCCGGCGCGGGGGGTTCAGTGCGGCGACGCTGGTGTCGCTGCTCACGGGCTACGCGTTCGCGACGGCGATCATCGGTGGCGCGGTCTTCGTCGATCGCGTGCTCTATGGCGGTCCGGACGAGCAACGCCTCGCCCTGGGCGCGCTTGCGGGTGCGACGGCGATCGGAGCGCTCGCGTCGGGGTTCGCCGTACGGGTCATGAGCTACCGACTGGTCACGCTCGTCGGCCTCGCCGCGTCGATCGCCGCGCTGATCGTGATGTCACGCTGGTCGCCAGCGACGACGACCGCCGAGGCGGCCGCCGCGCTCGGCGTCTTCGGGCTCGGCTTCGGGCTGTCGGTGACGCCACGGTCGACAGCGGCGGTGGAGGCGGCTGGCCAGGCCTCGTTCGGTGCGGCGTCCTCGGTGGTGACGGTCGCGCGGATGCTCGGCATGGCCGTCGGTCTGGCGGTCCTCACGGCCTACGGCTCCACGACCATCGATCGCCTGTCCGCCCAGGTGTACGCCACGCCGGAGGCCTACCTCGCCTACATCCCCGACGACCTCCGCGACCGCCCGCTCAAGGACCCGCTCGTGGTCGAGGCGCTCGAGTCATGGGCATCGCGTGAAGCGGCGTCGATCATGGTCGGCCTGTACCTCGTGGCCGCGATCGTGCTCGTCGTCGCGGTACCGCCGGCGCTTGCACTCGGCGGGACGGCGCGACGCCGCCAAGCCGCGCGTATGCTGCCGAACGATGGCGCTCCAGACACCGGTCTCATCCTCTGATCCGCCGGTCGACCCTGCGGGAGAACCCCTCGCTCGCCGCCGGTACCCGACCTCCTCGGATGGACCCGGTCGGATCACCGTCAACGGCAAGCTCGACGGACGATTTCGCGAACTGGACGACGAAGCGGCGCTCGACGCGCTGCCTCGGATGCTCCGGGAGCCCGACCCTTGCGTGTGGGTCGACCTGGCCGGGCCGTCGCCGGATCGGGTGGAGGCGGTCGCTCGGGTCCTCGGGCTCCATCCGCTGATCGTCGAGGACGTCCTCGAGGGCAACCAGCGCGCCAAGATCGAGACCACGGACGGCCTCGTTCACATCGTCCTGTTTGCGCTCGATCGCGATTCGTCCGACATCGCAAACGAGATCGACCTCGTCCTGGGCAAGGGCTATCTGCTCACCGTCCACGACGCGGGGTGGGATCCGCGTGGGTCGCATCATCTGCGCGACGGCGTCGAGCCGATCCTCGCCGAAGGCGTCGACCATCTCCTGTGGGCCATCGGCGACGACGTCGTCGACGGCTACTTCCCGTACGCCGATCGTCTCGGTGACGCGATCGATGAGGTCCAGGACGCCGTGATCCGGACCGCCAACCCCCAAACGCTGGAGCGCCTGTTCGCCCTGAAGCGCGAGCTGATCCTCGTCCGTCGCGCCGCAAGCCCGACGCGGGAGGTGTTCAACCAGCTCACGAATCGAGAGCTGACGCTCATCGACCCCGAAGAGATCGTGTACTTCCGCGACATCTACGACCACGTGATCCGCCTGACCGACGAGCTCGATAACTATCGCGAGCTCGCTGCTTCGACCCTCGACGTCTACCTGACGCAGGTCAACAACAACCTGTCGATCATCATGAAGCGGCTGACGGGCGTCACCGTCATCCTGGCCGGGATCGGCGCCGTCGCGGGCATCTTCGGGATGAGCGAGGCCGGCACCGCGCTCGCCGGCGCGGAAGGCGGCGGGTTCTGGGCGATCACGGCGGTGACTGTCGCCATCGCTGTCGGAGCAGCCCTCATCCTTCGCCGGGCCGGCTGGATCTGACCCTCAGCCGCAGACCACCGGCCGCGGGGTCGGATGGGCGGCATCGTGGTCCGCGGGACGCGCGTCGATCGGCTTGGCGATCACCTGCGTGTAGCCGAAATCGCGACCGGGGCCCTGCGACGTCTGGAGCCAGAGCTGCTCGGTCCTCGCCTTCGATGGCGCGCTCAGCCCCGTCGTGTACGGCTGGTCGCGGCGGACGCTCGCGATCTCGTAGCGATAGAGCCAGTCGTCGCTGGTCCACACCTCGACGACCAGACCCCGTTGGTCGAAGGCCCTCGTGCGGAGCAGAGGCAGGAACATCCCGTCGCGGGCGTGGGCGTAGAGGTACGTCGCCTTGCCGAAACCCGGCTGCGAGAGCTGCGGCAGGTACATCGCGACGTTGCAGTACGGATAGCCGTTGTTCGCCTTGACGATGGCGAGATCGACGCCGAGTTCGCGGATGCGGACGCGGGTCGCCACCCGATCCTTCGGTGGCGGCGTCGGCGAGGGCTGCGGCGTCGCGCTCTCCGTCGGTCGCGGGGTGCCGATCGGCGGAAGCGTGATCAGCGGCGCGGGCGTCGGAACGGATGCGCCCGAAGGCTCCGGTGACGCGCCCGGCGCGGAGCTGGGTCCGGCAGGGACCGGGACGGTGTACGTGAGGAGGCCCGCGGACAGGATCGTCACCCCGAACGCCGTCAGCAAGGCGGGGAGTACGCGTGTACGAAGCTCGTCGCTCGGTCTGGCCATCCGGGCCGCATCGTATCGGAGGCTCGGGCGAAGCGCCCTCCACGCGTCCGTACTGGTACCCTCCGCGCCAGCATGTGGCCTCGACTGTCGATCGTCGCCGGTCTGCTGACCGGTATCGCAGCCGCGGCGCTGGTCCTCGGGGGGATCCTCCTCTTCGCGCCAGTGCCCGGTGCTGCCCCGACGCTCACGACCCAGCCGTCCGCGTCGTTCACGCCAGTCCCCTCACCGAGCGCGACCGCGACCGACAGCGCGACGGCCTCGCCCTCGGGATCAGCGTCGCCGTTGGCGTCGCCGTCGGTATCCGCTTCGGCGTCGGCATCCGCCTCGGCGGCGGCATCCGCCTTGCCATCTGGGAGTGATGCCTCTCCCCCACCCGACGTTGCCCACGCCGCCGACGCGGCGCCTGCCCCCAGCATCCGCCAGGTCGGTGGCGCGACCGACGCAGTCGCCGGCGGCCTGCGGACGATCGTGCCGGGGCCCAAAGTCCAGCCGTGACACGGAGCGGCGCCGGGACGCCGGACGGCGCCGTGACAACGCCCGTACCACACGTCTCGTCTCGCGCCGACATCGACGCAGCGCTCAGCGCCCTGGTCGCGGCTCCGCCGCCACTCCTGCTCGTCATCGATTTCGACGGCACGCTCGCGGTCGGGTCACGTGACCCTGCCCTCGCCCGCATCGAGCCGCTCGCCCAGCGCGCTCTGCGACGCCTCGCTGGCCATGCGACCCGACGGCCGGACCGCCTCGTCCTCGCGGTACTCACCGGACGCCTCGTCGCGGACGTGGCGACGCGGGTCCGGGTCGGTGGTATCGAATACCTGGGCGACCACGGTCTCGAGCACGGGCGCCTGCCGCGCGGTGGGCGTGCGGAACGGCTGGTCGTCACGACCGACCCCACGTTCGATGTCCACCGCGACACGGCGGAGACGCTCGCGACGGCCGTCGCCGCGCAGCTCGGCGCGCCACCCTGGCTGTTCGTCGAACGCAAGGGGCCGTCCGTGGCGTTCCACGTGCGCCAGGCCGAGGACATCCCGGCAGCGCGTGCCGCCGTCGTCGAAACGATCGACGCCGTCGAGCGGCGCCTCGGTCTCGGACATGGGCTCGCGCATTACCGGGGTCGGTCGGTCGTCGATCTCCGTCCGAAGGACGCCGGTGGCAAGCGCGAGGCGGTCGAGGAGTTGGTCGCGCGTGACCGGCCTGGCGGCGTCGCGGTGCTCGGCGATGAGATGAGCGATATCGACGCCTTCGAGGCCGTCCTCGCTGCACGGACGGCCGGCGAGATCGTCGGCGTGACCGTCGCGGTCCACGGGAGCCGATCTGCGCCGACGGAGCTGCTCGCGCTCGCCGATCTCCAGCTCCGTGGGGCACACGAGGTGGGTCGCTGGCTGGTCGGCCTCGCGCGGCGTCTCGAGGCAGAGGGGGCGCGAGGTCCCTAGCCTGGGAGCGCGGAGATGGCTGCCGCGGCGCCTTCGGCGACCTGCAGCAGGGGCGTGGGCACCAGCCCGAACAGGATCGTGAGCGCCGTCGCGGCGGCCAGGCCACCCCATAGCAGCGCTCCGTGGCTCAGCGGAGGTGCGTCACTCTCCGGGTCGCGCATGTACATGTAGACGGCGACCCTGAGGTAGTAGAACGCGGCCAGCGCGGCGTTGAGGACCACGATCACGGCAAGGACGGTCAGCCACCCGCCGGCCTCGACCGCTGCGAGGATGACGTACGCCTTCGCCCAGAAGCCGGCGAGCGGCGGGATGCCGGTCAATGACAGGAGGAACAACAGCATCAGCGCCCCGAGCAGCGGTTCGCGCCGGCCGAGCCCCGAGAACGTGGCGAGCCCGGACGTGACACCCGTCCGTTTCTGGAGCGCCGCGACCACCGCGAATGCGCCGAGGTTCATGAACGTGTACGCGGCGCCATAGAACAGCAGTCCCTGGAGACCGAGCAGCTGCCCCCCGGCGTACGCCGCGAGCCCGACGAGCATGTAGCCCGTGTGGGCGATCGAGCTGTACGCCAGCATCCGCTTGACGTTGTCCTGGGTCAGCGCGACGAGGTTCCCGACGGTCATCGTGAGCGCGGCGAGGATCATCACGACCGGCAACCACCATTCCGCGAGGGGCCCGAGCGCCTCGACGAACAGCCGGAGGATCAGCGCGAACGCGCCCACCTTCGGGCCGACTGACAGGTAGCCCGTGATGGGCGTCGGCGAGCCCTGGTACGCGTCCGGCGTCCAGTAGTGGAACGGGACGGCCGCGATCTTGAACGCGACGCCCGTCGTCAGGAATGCGAGCCCGATCGCCAGACTCGCTTGGAGCGGCGCCTCGCCGGCGACGATCTGGCCGAGGATCTGGGTGACGCCCGGCCGCGATGGGTCGTCGCTGCTGATCAGCGTCGTCCCGGTGATGCCCCACACGAAGGCCAGCCCGAACAGGAAGATCGCCGAGCTGAACGAACCGAGGAGGAAGTACTTGATCGCCCCCTCGGTCGAGTAGGCGTCGGTCTTGTGGTAGCCGGCAAGCAGATAGCCCGGCAGCACCATCAGCTCGAGGCCGAGGAACAGCAGCAGCAGGTCGGCGGCACCGGCGATGAGCATCGCTCCGGTCATCGCGAAGATCAGCACGATCGCGAACTCGGCGATCGGCAGGCCGCGCGGCAGGAGGTAATCGGGGGCGAACACGATCGTCATCGCGACGATCGTGATGAACAGGACGTCGAGGAACGTCGTCAGCGCGTCGACCTTGTACGAGCCGTTGAACGCTGTCGATGTCTCCGCTCCGACCTGGATCGTCACGAAGGCGGTGATGGCCAGGCCGATGAGTGCGGTCCCGATCGCCGGCCCGTCGCGACCGGGCCAGACGAGGTCGACGAGCAGCACTGCCGCTGCCGTGAGGACGGCCGCGATGAGCGGTGCGATCGTGACGAGATCGGCGAATGCCACTACGCCCCTCCGCCCTGTGGGACGACCGCTGTCTCGCGCCGCCGCCCGAGCGCCACGGCCACCGTCCGAGCGACGACCAGGAGCATGATCAGCGCGAGCCCGATCACGACGACGATCGGATCCACCGGGATCGCCTGACCGGTGCGCGCCGAGACGAGGAACTCGTCGACGGAGCCCTGGATGAGGTCCAGCAGCAGGCCTGGTCGGACGCCGAACACGACGATAAGCGTCGCGAGCGGCACCAGCGTCAGGACTTCGATCGGCGTCATATCGGTCAGGTGGCCACCGAGGTTCTCGAGGAAGTCCGAGACCTCGCCGAAGACGACCCGCTGGTACATGAACAGCAGGTACCCCGCAGCTAGGATCATCGCGAACGCGGCGACCGCGGCCGCGGCGGGGCTCACCAGGAACGTCCCGACCATACTCAGGAACTCACCCACGAACCCCGAAAGACCGGGCAACCCGGCCGACGCGAACACGAAGAAGCCGAAGGTCGCCGCCCAAACGGGCAACCGGCCGGCGAGGCCTCCCATCTTGGCGATGGTCCGGTCATGCGTCCGCTCGTAGATCACCCCGACGAGCAGGAACAGGCCGCCCGTGATCAGGCCGTGGTTGATCATCTGCAGGATCGCACCCTGGACGCCCTGCTCGGTGAACACGAATGCTCCGAGCGTGACGAACCCCATATGGCTCACCGACGAATACGCCACGAGCCGTTTGAGGTCGGGCTGGACGAGCGCGACGATGGCGCCGTAGATGATCGCGATGAGCGAGAGCACGATGATCGTCGGGGCGAAGGTCGCAGCAGCGTCGGGGAAGAGCGGGATCGCGAACCGCAGGAACCCGTACGCGCCGAGCTTGAGCAGGATCCCTGCGAGGATCACGGAGCCGGCGGTCGGGGCGTCGGTGTGCGCGTCGGGTAGCCAGGTGTGGAAGGGGAACATCGGGACCTTGATCGCGAAGGCGAGGAAGAACGCGAGGAAGGCACCGACCTGGAGCGCCGGCGCGAACCCCGAGCTCGCGGCGAAGTCGCGGAGCGTCACGAAGTCGAACGCGTTCGCCCACGACCCGGTGGCCGCCTGGTAGGCGAAGGCGGTCGCGAGGATCGCCACCAGCATGAGCAGCGAGCCGACCAGCGTGTAGAGGACGAACTTGATCGTCGAGTAGATCCGGTTCGCGCCGCCCCAGATCCCGATGATCAGATACATCGGGACGAGGACCACCTCGAAGAAGATGTAGAAGAGGAAGAGGTCCAGCGCGAGGAAGACACCGATCATGCCGACCTCGAGCACGAGGAAGGTGATCATGTATTCCTTGATCCGGGTCTGGATCGGGACCCACGAGGCGAGGATGCAGATCCAGGTCAACGTCGTGGTCAGCACGACCAATGCTGCCGACAGACCATCGATGCCGAGCTTGTACTGGATCCCGAACACCGGGATCCAGTCGTATGCCTCGACGAAATCGAACTGGTTGCCCGCCGAACCCGCGTAGCCGATGAGCATCAGCAGCGATGCCACCCACGTCGCGAGGGCGAACGCGAGCGCGGTCGGACGGGTCCACGAGGTCGGCAGGATCGCGACGACGAGCGCGCCGACCAACGGCAGGAACGTCACGATCGTGAGGATGCCGATCGGCAGCCCGTCGAGGGTCATCCCTGATTCCCCACGAGCAACAGGTACGAGCCCGCCATCACGATCAGCCCGATGGCGATCCCAAGTGCGTAGTTCTGGACGCGGCCGGTCTGGACGCGCCTGATGTTGCGGCCGGCGGTGACCGTCGAGCTGCCGATGCCATTCACCGTCCCGTCGATGACTTCGCGGTCGAACCACCACATCGCGTTCGCCAACCGGCCGCCGATGACGATGAACAGGAGGTGGTTGAGCTCGTCGAACCACCACTTGTTGAGGGAGGCCCGGTACAGGAACGACAGCCCCGGTCGCGCACTGATCTCGCGGACCGCCTCGGGTCGCGCTGGCAGGTGCAGGCCCGCGATGTCCGTCCCGAATAGCCGCCAGGCGATGACGACTCCGACCGCGGCGACCGCGACGCTCGCCCCGATCAGTGCACCGTCGATCCCGAACAGCTGGTACTCCGCCTCGGTGTGATGGAGCATCTCGACGGCCGGCTGGAAGACCGGCTCGAGCCACTGCGAGATGACGTTGGCGCCGAGCGGCAACCCGAGCGCGAGACCGAGCAGGGCGGATGGGATCGCGAGCAGGATGAGTGGCGTCGTCATCACGGGCGGCGACTCGTGGATCCTGTCCCAGAGCTCCTTCGGACCCCGGAACGAGCCCCAGAACGTCAGCCCCATCAACCGGAACATGTAGAACGCGGTGAGCAGGGCGACGAACAGGCCGATCGCCCAGATCCATGGGAATCCAAGCTTGAACGCTTCGCCGAGGATCTCATCCTTCGAGAAGAAACCGGCCAATGGCGGGATGCCAGAGATCGCGATCGAGCCGATGAGCATCGTGATGTAGGTGATCCCGATCTTCTTCGAGAGGCCACCCATCCGGCGCATGTCCTGCTCCTCATGGACGGCGTGGATCACCGAGCCCGAGCCGAGGAACAGCAGACCCTTGAAGAAGCCATGGGTCATGAGGTGGAAGATCGCCGCAGTGAACGCCCCGACGCCGAGCGCCGCGAACATGTAGCCGAGCTGCGACAGCGTCGAGTACGCGAGGACGCGCTTGATGTCGGTCTGGGTCATCGCGATCGATGCGGCGAGGATGGCCGTGAAGATGCCGATCGAGGCGACGACGACCATGGTCGACGGGGCGGAGGCGAACAGTGGATTCGCGCGGGCGACGAGGTACACGCCGGCGTTCACCATCGTGGCGGCATGGATCAGCGCCGAGACCGGGGTGGGGCCCTCCATCGCGTCGGGTAGCCAGACGTGCAGCGGGAACTGGGCACTCTTGCCCATCGCGCCGGCGAAGACGAGCAGGGCCACGATCGGGACGGGGATCGGGAACGCGACGAGCGTCGGCGACAACAGCGTGTCGAGGGACTGGCGGATGTCGAGCGTCCCGGTGTTCAGGAAGATCGCCATGATGCCGAGCGCGAACCCGACGTCACCCACGCGGTTGACGATGAACGCCTTCTTCGCCGCGAGGGCCGCCGAGCGCTTGCGATACCAGAAGCCGATCAGCAGGTAGCTCGACAGGCCGACGAGTTCCCACGCCACGAAGACGACGAGCCACGAGTCCGCGAGGACCAGCAGCAGCATCGAGAACATGAACAGGTTGAGGTAGGCGAAGAACCGCCAGTATCCCGGGTCGTGACCCATGTACCCGATCGAGTAGATGTGGACCAGCAGGCCGATCGTCGTGACGACGATCAGGAGGCAGGCGGTCAGCGGGTCGACGAACAGCCCCAGGTTCACCTGGAAGCCGCCGGCTGGGATCCATGTCCACGGCCCGACCACGTAGCCGTGTAGCTCCTCGGAACCCTCGATGAGCGGCGCGGCCCCGGTCAGCACGTTGAAGACCGCGACCATCGCGATGACCCAGGCGATGAAGATGACCGCGACCGGTACCCAGTGCGCCTGCTTGCCGAGGCGTCGCCCGACGAGCGCCGTGAACAGGAATCCGGCTATCGGCAGGATCAGAAGGAGTGGCAGCAACGACGCCATGTCCATCGCCTACTGACGCATCGCGTCGTACTCATCCACAAGAGGCGTCTTCTTGTTGCGGTAGATGGCGATGACGATCGCGAGGCCGACGGTCGCCTCCGCTGCTGCGACAGCCATGACCATCAGCGCGAAGACGGAACCCTGCGCGACGGAATCAGCGCGCGGCCCGAACAGTCCGAACGCGACGATCGTGAGGTTGACGGCGTTGAGCATGAGCTCGATCGACATCAGCATGCTGATCGCGTTCCGGCGCGCCAGGAAGCCGAACGAGCCGATGGCGAAGAGGATCCCCGACATGATCAGATACGTGTCGAGGCTGTCGCTCACGAGGGCCCGCCCGGTTCACGCTTCGCGAGGAAGACGCCCCCGATCACCGCGGCGAGCAGCAACACGCTCACGATCTCGAATGGGAACAGGAACTGCTGGAAGAGGATCCTCGACATGATCTCGGTGCCGAGGCGCGCCCCGCGCTCGACCTGACCCCAGTCGGTCGCGCTGACCGCGAGCGCGATCACGATCGCGACGACGATCGCGGCGATCGATGCAGGCCCGGCCTGGGTCTGGAAGACCAGCCGCGTCGGCGCGTCCTTGGTCTGGGTGAGCATGATGGCGAACAGGATCAGCACGCTGATCGCGCCGATGTAGACGATGACCTGCGCGGCACCCAACAACGGGACGCCCATCAGGACGTAGATCCCCGCGAGGGCCATGAAGCACACGACCATCGCCAGCCCGCAGCGGATGATGTCGCGCATCGTCACGACGAGCAGGCCCGAGCCGATCATCAGCGCGGCGAGCAGCCACAGCAGCACGTCGTCCCAGTCCTGGTGGAGGACGACGAGCATGAGGCCGGCGATCCCGAGGACGGCGCCCATGACGAGCAGCGCGAAGATGATCTGGGGGAGCTTCGCGAGCACGACTACTCGTGCTGACCCGGGCCGAGGGCGGCGACCGCCTCGTGCCCGTCATGCCCGTGGCCGTTGCCGTTCGTGCGAGCGCTCGGAGCGATCCCTGTGAGCGTCGGGGGGAGGACCGGGAGCATCCGTGCCGGGTCATAGACGCGGCCCTCGATCTGCGCTCGCTCCAGCCAGTCGCGTTCGCGCCGGACGTACGTGACCTCGGTCTCCTTGTCGATCGCCGACAGCGCCATGAGGTCGATCATCGGCTCGGAGCGCCCGGTGTGGGAGAGCTCGAATTCGGTGCTGTCGCGGAGCGCGTCGTAGGGGCACGCGTCGACGCAGATCCCGCACAGGATGCAGCGGCTCTCGTCGACCTCGTACTTCTCGAGGACGCGCGGCTTCGGCATCAGGGCGCCGGTGGGACACGTCTCTGCACAGCGACCGCACGACACGCATGGGGTGTCGTTCAGGCTCATGTCGAGCGGCGTCGTCACGAGCGTGTCGAAGCCGATTCGCATGAAGTCGTAGCACGCCGCGCCGACGATCTCGGCGCAGACGTTGGCGCAGCGGCCGCAGTCGATGCAGCGCGATGGCTCGCGCAGGATGAACGCGTGCGAGTCGTCGCGGATGTAGTCGTGGTTGATGCCGGTGAACCGGTTCTCGGTGATCGAGCGGTAGCCCGCGCCCTGGTGGTTGTCCGGCTCGAGCGTCTTGAGCGTCGTCCCGTACTCGATCCCCAGCCGGCGGAGGTCGCAGAAACCGATCGCCTCGCAGGTGCATTGGAGGCAGCGGGTCGACTCTGCCATCGCCTCCTCGCGGGTGTACGGCAGCTCGTACTCGATGTAGCTGTCGTTGCGCTGCTCGGCGGGGAGCGGCTTCAACCGGTAGCGCGGCTCCTTGATCTCGCCGGTGAACGGCACGATCGAGAGGAACTCGGGCTGCGGCTCGGCGAGGGTCTGACGCGTACGGATCGCGTCGAGGTCCATCCCCTTGAGGTAGGCATCGACCGCGTACGCCGCTCGGCGGCCCTCGGCGATCGCCTCGACGACGGTCGCGGCACCGATGCGCACGTCGCCGCTGCCGAAGACACCCGCTCGGCCCGTGGAGAAGGTCACGGCGTCGGCCTTGAGCCGCCGGTTCTTGCTCGCCTCGACGCCCTCGTTACCCGGTTCGCTCGCCCAGCCGAGCTCGGGGCCCTGGCCGATCGCCAGGAGCACGCGGTCGCACGGGATCGTGAATTCCGTCCCGGGCGCTGGCTCCGGTCGGCGGCGACCTGATGCATCAGGCTCCCCGAGCTGCATCCGGATGAACTCGACGCCGGTCACGTTGCCGCCATCGTCGGTGATGACCCGCACCGGCCCGGCCTGGAAGATGGCGGTGACGCCTTCCTCGATCGCCTCGTGGACCTCGTCGGACGCCGGCATGTCCTTCATGTCCCGGCGGTAGACGAGCGTCACCTCGCTCGCGCCCTGACGGATGGACGTCCGCGAGCAGTCCATCGAGGTGAAGCCACCGCCGATGACGACGACCCGCTTGCCCGCGTGGTTCGGGTAGGGCAGGCCAAGGGTCGCGGTGCGCAGGTACTCGAGGCCGTCGAGCACCTCGGCCGCGTCCTCACCCGGGATCCCCAGCTTGTTCGTGTCGTAGCAGCCGATGGCGATGAGGACGGAGTCGAAGCCCTGGTTCGTCAGGTCGTCGAGCGTGAAATCACGCCCGAGTCCGGCGTCGGTGACGATCCGTGCCCCCAGCCGGGTGACCGACTCGTACTCGGCCTCGAGCACTTCCACCTTCGGGAGGCGGTATTGCGGGATGCCGTAGCGGAGCATGCCGCCGGGCGAGGGATCACGCTCGAAGACGGTGACCTCGTGACCGGCGAGGAGCAGGTAGTACGCCGCCGCCATGCCGGCGGGCCCCGACCCGATGACGGCCGCACGCCGCCCCGACGTCGCCTGCTGCTCGAACGGGACCGGCGGATCGACATGCTCGTCGAGCATCGCGCGCAGGACCTGGTCGCCCGCGTAGCGGTGCGAGTCGCGGATCGCGATCGCCTCGTCGACCTCGTCGCGGCGGCAGTGCTCCTCGCACGGCGCCGGGCACACCCGCCCCAGCACGGACGGGAACGGGATCGTTCGCTTGAAGATCCGCGCGCTCTCGCGCCAGTTCGCCTCGGCGTTGGCCTTGAGGAAGCCAGGGATATCGATGTGACTCGGGCACTTGTTCTGGCAGGGCGGCAGGCAGTAGGCGTTGTGGTCCGAGAAGATCAGCTCGAGGTTGGTGCGCCGCAGCCGGCGGACCTCCTCGGTCTGCGTCTGGACCTTCATCCCGTCCTCGCACGAACGTGAGCACGAGATCGGCGGATGCTCCTCGCCCTCGACCTCGACGACGCACATCCGGCACGCGCCGAAACCCGGCAACTTCGGTTCGTAGCAGAGGGTCGGGATCTCGATCCCGTTGTCGCGACAGACCTCGAGGATCGTCTGGCCCTCGAAGCCCTCGACGACGCGACCGTCGACCTCGATGCGGATGCGCGGCGTCGACTGCGGTCGCTGCGGCGCCTGGGTATCGAGGAGCCGGTCGGCGAGGGCGTCACGCGTCGTCGCCGGGGTCGATGCCTCGGTCTCGGCGGCGCGCGGCTCGGGGCGTGCGAGGGTGTCGGTCATCAGGATCCCGTGGCGGCGGCCGTGGTCGGCCGGCTATCAGGGTCGAAGGAGGAAGCGAAGTATCGCATCCCGCTGGTCAGCGGGAGGGTCGCAAGACGCTCGTGGTCGCATAGCGCGGAGGCGACGATGTCGTGTGCGAGATCCGTCGCGAGTCGCGCGTCCGCGGGCCGCAGGAGGCCGGCCTCGCGCCGCGCCACGATCTCGGCGATGCGGCGCGTGCCGATCCGGCACGGGATCGACTTGCCGCACGCCTCGTTCGAGCAGAAGCGGGTGAGGACGCCGACGAGCTCGAGAAGATCGGTCCGATCATCGACGACGACGATCGAGCCGGAACCGAGGTGGCCGCCGGCGTCGCGCAGCCCGTCGAAGTCGTACGGTGTCTCGAGGGCGTCGGGGGGCAGCAAGCCGCCCGACGGTCCGCCGACGAGCACCGCCTGCAGTGAGCGGCCCTCGGGCAGCCGGCCGCCGAGCTTGAGGACCTCGCGCAGTGGCGTCCCTAGCGGGACCTCCGCGACGCCGTCCTTGCCGGGGGTGCGCACCTGGACGAGGACCGTGCCAGGCGCCCGGGTGGAGCCCGTCGCGCGGAAGGCCTCGGAACCCTCGCGGATGATCCACGGGACCGCGGCAAGGGTCTGGACGTTGTTGACGACAGTCGGCCGGTCGAAGAGACCGGTCTCCGCGGGGTGCGGCGGCCGCTGATCCGGCTGGCCGCGCTTCCCCTCGAGCGCTTTCAGCAGGACGGTCTCCTCGCCCAGCATGTAGGCACCCTGAACGGGCCGGACCGACATCGACAGTTCCATGCCGGACCCGAAGACGTCGTCACCGAGGTAGCCAGCGTCCATCGCGTTACCGATGGCGGCCGATAGCGTCGCGATGAGCTCGGTATCCTCGCCGCGCACGGCGATGAACGATTCGCGTGCCCCGATCGCGCTGGCCGCGATGGCCGTGCCTTCCACCACCGCGTACGGATCGCGCATCATCAACGTCCGGTCGGTGTGCGACGCGGGATCGGCGCCGTAGCCGTTCGCGACGACGTACCGCTGGTCGGCGTCTGTGCTCGCGGCCATGCGCCACTTGTCAGCCGTCGGGTAGCCCGCACCGCCACGGCCGCGCAGGCCGGATGCGGCGACCGCTGCGATCGTCCCGGCGCCCCCCAGCTCGCGGAAGGCCCGCTCGAGAGCGCTGAAGGCACCGTCGGCGACGGCAGCATCGAGGTCCGTCGGGTCCTTGGCATCAGCGCGTGCAAGGAGGATGCGCGGCCACGCAGCCGGCGTCTTCAGGATCGTCACCATGTCAGGCCTGCGCGGAGGCGCCGGCGCGACGGCCTCCCTCGAGGGCGGTGCCGAGTGCGGCGAGGTATGCGGTCTCGGCCGGGCGGTGACGATCGACGGCGGCGACCTGGTCGGTCGCTGTCGGCGGCTCGAAACGAAGATGACCGTAGTAGCTCGCGGTCCCGTAGATGATCGCGTACCAGGCGCCGGTCCGGTGACTGATGCGCTTCAGCGCTGCGACCGGGAGGTAGCCATACGCGTCTTGCGTGGCTTCCAGGATCGGCAGCATGTCGGCGGGATCGAAGTCGTGCTCCTCGAGGATCCGGTCGACCTCGCCCAGGTCGATCGGCTCGTACGGCCGGAACGCGGGGTCCGGCACGGTGCGCCCTGACCGCCGCACCGCGGACTCTTCGCGCCGCTCACCGTAGGTCTCCGGTGGGCCCCAGTGGACGTGATAGCGGCCGCGCGTGTCGATGCCACCCATGTCGATGCATTCGATCGGGCACGCCTGGGCGCACTGGAAGCACGTCTCGCACTTGAGCGTGCCCCACTCGTCGTACAACAGCTGGAGTCGGCCGCGGAACTTGCCGGCGACGTCGGCTCGCTGTTCGGGGTACTTGATGGTCGCCTTCGGCTCGAAGAAGCGTCGAAGCGTAAGGGCCATGCCCTTCGCGATGCCGAGGCCAGGGACGAAGCTCATCCGATCACCGGCCGATCACGACGATCGCGGCCGCGGTCACGAACAGATTCAACAGCGACGCCGGTAGGAGCCATTTCCAGGCGAAGCCCATCAGCTGGTCGATCCGCACGCGCGGCAGCGTGCCGCGCATCCACACGAACGTGAACACGAGGACGTACGTCTTGAGCATGAACCAGAGGATACCGGCGACCCAGTTCAGCCCGATGTACGCCCATGCGAGCGCGATCGTGACGATGAACAGGTTGGCCAGCGCGAAGCCGATCAGGAGCGCCTGCCACCACTTGATGCGCGAGCTCAGCAGCCAGAAGGGCGCGGCGAACAACAGCGTCAGGACCACCGGAGCCAGCCCGATGATGAACAGCAGTCCGATGTTGAACGAGGCCGGGTCGAGGCTCAGCTGGACCTGCCAGGCTTCCGGGAACGCGAACGGGGCGTTCCAGCCGCCGAGGAAGAGCGTCACGAACAACGCCGATACGATGAAGACGTTCACGTACTCGGCGAAGAAGAAGAAGCCGAACCGCATCCCGGAGTACTCCGTCGCGAACCCGGCCACGATCTCGGAGTCCGCCTCCGTCAGGTCGAAGGGCGTGCGGTTCGCTTCGGCGGTCGCCGCGATGAAGAAGATCAGCGCGCCGAGCGGCTGTTGGAAGATGTACCAGTCGGTGAACCAGCCCTGCTGGTTCTCGACGATCTGATTGAGGCTCATCGTCCCGGCGAGCAAAAGCAGTCCGACGACGGACAGCGTGAGCGGGATCTCGTAGCTCACGATCTGAGCGGCGGCGCGCAGCCCGCCGAGCAACGAGTACTTGTTGTAGCTCGACCAGCCGGCCATCAGGAGCCCGACCACACCGAGCCCGCTGACCGCGAAGAAGTAGAGCAGCCCGATGTTGAGGTCGGCGCCGTAGAGGCCCGGCGCGAACGGGATGACGAGCAGCGTCATCACGCTGGCGAGATAGACGACGACGGGCGCCCACGTGAAGACCACAGAGTCGGCGCCGGTCGGCGTGAAGTCCTCCTTCATGAGGACCTTCAGTCCGTGGACCACGGACAGCAGCGACCCGAACGGCCCGACGCGGTCCGGCCCGATCCGAAGATTCATCAGGGCGATGATCTTCATCTCCATGTAGATGATCAGGAATGCGGTCGGGACCGTGATCAGCAGGATGACCGTGGCGGCCACCACGAACCGGACGATCGGCAGGTTCGCAGCGAGGGTGTCGATCGCGAGCTGCCCGAACGCCGTGATCAGGATGATCAGCGCTGCGATCCCGACGACCAGCAGCGGCACGAGGATGAACAGGAACTTCCCGGGCAGGGTCAGCCGGTTCCAGCCGCGCGAGACGACCGTCATCGCGAACGACCTCGCGCACTGCGCCTATGGGTCACTTATCTACCCCGCCCATGATCGGATCGAGCGAGGCCATGATTGCCATGGTGTCGGCGACGAGATGCCCCGGCATCATCAGCCCGACCGACTCCAGATGCAGGAACGACGGGTCGTGGATCCGCATCCGGAACGGCTGGTCCGTTCCGTCACTGATCGCGTAGACCGCGTACTGCCCTCGTGGCGCCTCGATGCCCGCGTAGGCGCGACCCGGACGCGGCCGAAGCAGCCGCGGCAGCTTCGCCATCACCGGGCCGTCGGGCATCTGGTGCAGGCACTGGTCGATGATGCGCAGGCTCTGCTTGATCTCGTCCATCCGCAGGAGGTAACGGGCGAGGCAGTCACCCTCCTGGCGCGTCGGGATGTCGAAATCGAGCTCCGGGTAGATGCTGTAGGGGTGTGCGCGACGCATGTCGAACGGCACCCCGGTCGCCCGGAGGTTCGGTCCGCTCATCGTCATCCGTAGCGCCGTCTTCGAGTCGATCCTGCCAAGACCGCGCATCCGGCGGACGAAGATCTCGTTCTCGTTGAGCAGCGTGTTGCCGGCCTCGATCTGCTCGGTCGCGTGGCTCATCCAGTCGCCGAGGCGGCTCATGAACTCGTGGTTCAGATCGCCGTTCACCCCGCCGATGCGGAAGTAGTTGAAGAGCATCCGCTGGCCGGTGAGCGAGGCGAGCATCTCGACGATCGTGTCGCGCTCGATGAACGACCACAGGATCGGCGTGAGACCCCCGAGGTCGAGGGCCATCCAGCCGAGGAACAGCGAATGGCTCGCGATCCGGTTCAGCTCCGCGGAGAGCACCCGGATGTATTCAGCGCGTCGCGGGACCTGGACGTCGAGCAGCTTCTCGAACGCCATGACGCCGGGCCACTCGCAGAACAGTGCGCTGACGTACTCGAGCGGGTCGAGATAGGCGATCGAGTGGTGGTAGTCGGCGTTCTCGCAGAGCTTCTCGACGCCGCGATGCAGATACCCCAGCACGGGGTCCAGGTCGACGACCTTCTCACCGTCGAGCTTGAGGACGACGCGGAGCACGCCGTGCGTCGACGGGTGTTGCGGACCCATGTTGAGGAACATCTCGCCGTCTCGCAGCGTGTAGAACTCCGCCTCGCGCTCGGTTCGCGGCGGATACGGAGGCACCGGTTCGAACACGCCCAGCTCGCGGTCGAGCTGGACGCGGGGGTCGTCGGGCGCGCCCGCGAAGGCGTCGTCGCCCAGGCTGCTCGTGCGCTGACTACCGGCGGCGTCGGGGCGGGGAGTGGTAGCGGTCATCGGCGTTCCTTCGGCCGGCTCACGTACCGGGACTGATCCGGCGGACCTTGCCGGTCGCGACGGTCTCACGTGGCGCGTGGGTCTGCTCCATGTGGCGGACGCCCGCACCCGGGGACCGGGCGGCGTCGTCGGCGAGGTAGAAGTCCTTGCGGAGCGGGAAGCTCTGATAGTCCGGCGGCATGTAGATGCGCCGCAGGTCTCGGTTGCCTTCGAACGTGATCCCGAACATGTCGTAGGCTTCGCGCTCCATCCACTCGGCGCCCTTCCACATGAAGGTGACCGACGGGACACGCGGGTCCTCGCGGGACAGGCCGTCGACGATGACGCGCAGCCAGTCCGGTGTCGTCGGGCTCCAGAGGTGGTACACGACCTGCATCACCTCGCCCGTATCGACGCCGCATAGATCGGCGAGGAACTCGAACGCGAACTCGGGTTCGTCGTGGAGCGCCGTGATCACCGGGACGACGTCACCGGCGCTGATGCGCACCTCGGTCTCGTCATGGCGCTGCCGGACCGGGCCGGTCAGCTGGTCGCCGAAGCGCCGCTCGAGGCGGGCCTTGAACGATCGGTCCATGTCAGATCTGCGCGGGGACCGTCGGGCCGATCGGTCGCTCCGGCCAATGGCCGCGGCGATCCTTGACCAGCTGCTGGAGCTTCATCATCCCGAAGATGAGCCCCTCGGGACGGGGCGGGCAGCCGGGCACGTAGACATCGACCGGCATCACGCGGTCGATCCCCTCGACCGTGGAGTAGCTCCGCTTGTAGCGGCCGCCCGAGCACGTGCAATCGCCCATCGCGACGCACCACTTCGGCTCCGGCATCTGCTCCCAGAGGCGGACGAGGGGTCCTGCCATCTTCGTCGTGAGCGTCCCCGCGACGATTAGGACGTCGGCCTGGCGCGGGCTGGCGCGGAACGGGAACATGCCCCAGCGATCCATGTCGTTGCGGGACGTCGCGGCCGACATCATCTCGATCGCACAGCACGCGAGGCCCGACAGTAGCGGCCACAGGCTGTTCATACGGATGAGGTCGAGGACGTAGTCCGCCTTGGTCGGGATGACCTCGAGCGGACCGCTCCAGCGGGCGTTGTCGCGGCGCCCCGCACCGCTCGCCTCGAACTCGGCGAGGTGGGTGATGGTCGTGGGCTGACCACCCTCATAGGCCATCGGATCCACCGATCGCCAGAGCGTATTCGGGACGACGATCGGCGCCATGACCTCGTCGCCCGGTCGCGTCGCCGGCAAAGCCGGCTGCGCCGGCACATCGGACGGTATCTCGGTGGCGTCCGACGGTCCCGCTCCCAACCCGTCGGGGTTGGCGCGGTCCTCATTCACCGCCATGTCAGGGCTCCCTTCCGCCACGCATACGCGAGGCCGAGCAACAGGATCAGGACGAACACGACCATGCTGATGAACAGCCCGGCCGGGTTCAGATTGGGGTCTTTGAACACGATGGCCCACAGGTAGATGAAGATCACCTCGATGTCGAACGCGACGAAGAGCAGCGCGTAGATATAGAAGGACAGGCCGAATCGCCCATGGGTGTCGCCGTAGGTGTCGATACCGGACTCGTAGGGCAGGCCCTTGTGGACGTCACCCTTGTTCCGATGGGAGACGAGCCAGGCCGCCCCGATCGTAAGGAACACGAACGACACGCCGGCGAAGGCGAAGCCCACGACGTACCAGAGCTGTTCCAATCGAACTCCCTTCGGGACGGTAGAGAGGCGTCGGGCAGGGGCGTCTCCGTGGAGGCGCCACGCACAAGCATTCTACCAGTGGGAACGGCCGGACCGGGTCGGCCAGCACGGCCGCGATCCGCCTCGGCGAGGCGCCGCGGCGAGGGTCGCAGCGCGCACGGATCGGCAGAGGAGGTGGGCCGATCCGGGGTCGGACGCGCAGCGCTGACGTTGTGTCATCCGACACCGTCGGGCACCGCTGCGGGGAGCGCGACGCGCCGAGCGCGCGTGCAGGTTCGCGTCGCGCTCCCCGTCGCGATGCGGTCGTGCGACGACCATCTGAAGCGTGAGGGCCAGCCGGCCGTGACGGCAATACGGCATTCGCCCTAGTCGGTGGTGCTCCGGGGTCGAGCGAGCCGGTAGTCGAGCAGGCGAGGCGTCCTCCCCGCCGGCCACGCCCGCCCGAAGACCATGACACGGAACCGGCCCATCGCGGCAGGATCGAGGAGGCGCAGCAGGCTCGCACGGAGAAGCACGTACGCCTCGATGGTCGTTCCTGGATCCGACCGGATCTCGCCGAGCCGTTCCTCGATGCCGAGCGCCATCAGCGCCTCCGCCTGGGTCGTCAGCCCGAGGGTCGTCAGACCGGCGGCTTCGGCCGCTCGCTGGATGGCCGTGACGTCGACGTGGGCGGTGAGGTCCTGCCGGCCGACGAACCGGTACGGATCGTCACTGACCTGGTGACGGACATACGCCTGGAGCGTGCCGTCGCGCCGTCGGGCGGGGTCGTAGAGCTCCGCCGCCGACGCTCCGTAGTCGATGAGGATCAGCAGGCCGCGACGAAGCGGTGAAGCGACATCTCGGATCCAATCGTCCACCCCGAGCGCGATCTCGGCCGTCTGCCCGTTCACGAGCTCGATGTGTTCGACGTCCAGGCGCTCCGCCAACATCGGCGAGGTCGGGTCGATCTCGACTTCGACGAGCTGACCGTCCGTCCCGACGGCGACGGCAACCTCGCGAAGCGCACCACCACGCTGGCGGACACGGTGGACCGGCAGGGCGTCGAGCACCTCGTTCGCGACGATGACGCCATCGAACGGCGCGGGTAGCGGATCGAGGAGGCGTTCTCGGAGGCCGGCGTCCGCCAGACGCCTCTGGAGTGCGGCGGTCCGCCGCTCGTCGACGTCGACTGCGTGGTAGGCGATCACCGCGGGCAGGGTTGTCAGCATCGGCACCGCGAGGGCGCCCTCGCCAGCGCCGTGCTCGACGACGATGAACGGTTCCGGCTGGCCGAGTGCCACCCACGCGTCGGCGACGGCCTTCCCGATCAGTTCGCCGAAGATCGGATGGAGCTCGGGCGCGGTGATGAAGTCGCCGCCTCGGCCCGGCCGCGCCTCGGGCGAACGGTAGTAGCCGCCCTCCGGGTCGTAGAGCGCCAGCTCCATGAAGCGCGCGAACGGCATCGGACCGGCCGCATGGATCTCGGCGCGGATCCGCTTGGCGAGCCCGGCGTCGTCGGCGAGGTCCGAGAGATCCGTGGCCGGTTCGCGTCGAAGCTCGGGTCGGAAGCCAGTCACGGTCGGATGCTATCGACCGTGCCGGAGCGCCAGCGGCAGGCCCGGTCCGACCAGGCTATGGCCGCCGAACAGGATGGGCACCGCTGCCGCCACGGCCGCTGCGGTCAACGCGTGGAGCCATGGATCCGCGACGCGTTCGGCGAGCAGCAGATCCGAGGCGAAGCGATCCTCCGGCGCCGGCCAACTCCGCTCGTCGCCGCCGAATCGATGGGCGAGGAGGACGCGGCTGTCGATGATCGCGGCGTCGGCGAATCGAGCGACATGCGCCGCCAACGACTCGGCGCCATCCCGTTCGAGGAGTGCGCCGAGGACTGACGCCGCCGGTCGCTGACCGGGCCGACGCGTCCGCAGCCCGCGCTCCTCGATCAGCGCCCGAGTCCTCGAAGCCGTCTCCCGCTCCAGCCAGGCAAGATCCGCCGCCGAGACGCGGCCGGCAACCATCAGCTCGGCGTTGGGATCCTCGGCGATCCGGCGAACGCCGGTGATGGCCGATCGGACGTGTTCGACGTCCGCGTCGGCGAGATACGTCATCCATCGACCGCCAAGAAGCACGAGGTCGAGTGGGCCGTCGATGTCGACGCCGAGTCGACGGCGAGCGCGGCGATCCGAGACCGACACGCCAGCATCCTCCCCGAGCCAGCGCGGGAGCATGTTGTCGGTCGCGAGGTCGGGCACGTCCGCGACGACGGACCGAGCAAGCGCGATCGCGATGACGTCCGCCGAATATCGGTTGTTGGTCAGCGCCGCTCCATCCGGGTCTCGCGCCGCGGCGACCAGCTCGCGCCGATCAGCGGCCGTCGCGAGTGGGATCGCGCCGGACCCGAGGACGATGAGGCCGCCGTCGCCGCGGACGCGGGCAGCGAGACCGCGAAGCCGCGCCCCGAACGGGACATCGTCGGCGGGCCCGGCATGGAGCGTCGCCCTCGTCGCACCGGCAGCGAGGAAGCCCAGGCGATGGCGGCGAGCGAGGTCGAGCCGGGCGGCGGATGTCGCTTGTGTCAGCGGCCCGGCTCCACGGCCTGGCTCGAGGTGCAGGATCGCGACGTCGACGTCGGTCACGGGCCGGAGGGGTCCACGGGGAGGCGCATCGCCGGATAGTAAGGTGGCCCCGATGAGCGCCCGCCCGACGGTCCGTGCCTACATCGGTCTCGGCGCCAATCTCGGCGACGCTGCGGCGACGATGGCCTCCGGCGTCGCGGCCCTCGAGGCGCTACCCGGTGTGGCGGTCCGTGGCGTGTCACGCCTCTATGCGACCGCTCCCTGGGGCTTCACGGATCAGCCCGAGTTCCGCAACGCCGCCGCAGGGCTCGACGTGGCGGGCGGGACCGCCGGCGCGGAGGCGGACGCCCTCGACCTGCTCGCGTCGCTGAAGGCCATCGAACGCAGTGGCGGCCGCCAGGCTCGGGCCCGATGGGGACCGCGCGAGCTCGACCTCGACCTCCTGTTGTTCGGACGTCATCGCATCGACGTCGACCGGTCGGATGACGCGCGGTCGATCGATGCCGACGCCGACCCGACGAAGGCCGCGAAGCGGCTCGAGGTGCCCCACCGCCATCTCCGCGAGCGGCTGTTCGTGCTGGCACCGCTCGCCGACCTCGCGCCGCGACTCGTCCCACCCGGCTGGACCGAGACGATCGACACGCGGCGGCGCATCGTCGCAGCGGCAGAGCCACCCGGAAGCATCCGCGTCGTCGGACAGTGGGACCCGGCTTCCGGGCGGTGGCTCCCCGCGGGGGACGGCCCGGCGACGTCGTCAGGCGGTGCGAGCTAGGGCTTCTACTGCGCGGACGACGTCCTCGAACGAGGAGTACATCGGGACCGGCGCCAGGCGGATCAGGTCGGGTTCGCGGACGTCGGCCGCGACATCGAAGGCCTCCAGCGCGAGCAGACGCGCGTGCGCATCGCCGACGCGGACCGACAGCTGGCAGCCTCGAGCGGGCGGTTCGCGCGGGCTGATGACGGTCGCGTCCGGGACGAACGCCTCGATCAGCCGCTCGAGCTCGCCGGTCAACGCGATCGATCGCTTCCGCAGGTCCGGCATCCCGATCTCGTCGAACATCGCCATCGAGACCGCGATCGGCGCGAGGGACAGGATCGGCGGGGTCGAGATGCGGAACCCGTCCGCGCCCCGCCCGGGCACGAACGTCTCCGACATACGGAAGCGCGAGCCCGGATCGTTGCCCCACCAGCCCGCCAGCCGCGGCGTGGCAGGGTCCGTCGCGTGCCGCTCGTGGACGAACAGTTGCGCGAGCGCTCCGGGACCACTGTTCAGGTACTTGTACGTGCACCAGGCTGCGGCATCGACGTCGGCGTCGTGGAGGGCAAGCGGGATGTTGCCCGCGGCGTGGGCGAGGTCCCAGATCACAAGGGCGCCCGCGGCATGGACGCGTGCCGTGTGACGCGCGATGTCGAAGATCTGTCCGGTCGCGTAGTTGACGCCAGCGAGAAGCGTCACCGCGAGCTCGTCGCGATGCCGGTCGATGGCTTCGTCGAGATCGTCGGGACGGACCGTATCCTCGTCCGGCCGCGGCCTCACCACGATGAGGTCGGTCGCCGGATCGAGACCGTGGTGACGGAGCTGGGACTCGACGACGTACCGGTCGGATGGGAACGTCGGGGCATCGATGAGGATGCGTCGGCGCGCGCCGTCCGGTCGGAAGAACGATGCGAGGAGCACGTGGAGGTCGATGCTGAGCGTGTTCGCGGTCGTGACCTCGGCCGGGGTCGCCCCGACCAACCGCGCGGTCGGCTCAGCGAGCTCGCGCTCGACGTCGATCCACGGGCGCTCGGAGTCGAACCAGCCGTCGACTCCGAGGCGCGCCCAAGCGTCGAGGCGTTCCTCGACCGCCGCGCGTGCACCCTTCGGCTGCGCTCCGAGGCTATTGCCGGCGAGGTACGCCTTCGGCCGTCCATCGCGCGCGACCGGAAGGTTGAAACGGTCCCGTAGCGCAGCCCATCGGCCGTCGGTGGCGTCGCGCCTGCGGGCTTGTTCGTACTCGGTCTCGAGTGACGACCCGATCGACGTCACGCCTCAGATGAACCGCGCGCGGCGAGGTTCCTGACCACATCCTGGATGCCGCCGCGTGGCAGGAGGCGCACGCGATGGCCGCGGGCTTCGAGGAGCCCGGCGGCCACCGTCGCCCGCGCCCCGGACTTGCAGGCGACCGTCACCTCGGACCCCGCTGGGAGTGTCACGGCGCTGCCACCGATCAGATCCGCGAGTGCGATCTCGACGGCACCAGCGAGGCGGCCGTCGTCTCGCATCTCAGCCTCGTCGCGGACGTCGACGATCGCCGGACGGGCACCGGACCGAACCTCATCAGCGAGCGTCGCGGCGCTCATCGTCGAAATGATCGCGACTGCCCGACCGTCTGCCGCCCACCGCTCGACCCCACCTTCGAGGATGCCGACGATGCGGTCGAAACCGATGCGGACGAGCTGATCCACGGCCTCCGTCGACGCATCGGGCGTCTCGGGCAGGACCAGGACGAGCGGTGTGCCGACCGGCAGGATCCAGCCGACGTACGACGCGAAGGTGTCGCGGAGCTCGACCGTGAGTGAGCCCGGGATATGGCCGGCGGCGATCTCGCCCCTGGAGCGAGCGTCGACGATCCGTCCTCCTGCCGCCACGGCGTCCGCCACGCCCTGCGGATCGAGCGGTGTCAGCCGCGGCCGTTCGCCCAGGACGGCTGGCCCAGCGCGGTTCATCGGCGCCATCTCGCGGTAGTACGCCGGGTAGGGCATGAACCCGGAGACGAGACGATCGCGGAAGGTGGCTGGATCGCCGATCGCGAAGAGCGGGTTCGAAAAGCGCTCCGCGCCGATCGACGACGTCGCGCCGTCGTGCATCGGCCCCGCCGCACAGAAGCTACCCGAGCCGTGCGTCGGCCAGACGGCGACCTCGTCGGGCAACGAGGCGAGTGCTCGGAGCGAGGCGTACTGCTGGGCGGTCAGCTCATCCGCCGCGTCGGCGCCGAGCAGGTCGGTCCGCCCGACACTCCCGACGAGCAGCGAACCGCCGGTCAGTACTGCGTTGGGGGTCGCGCCGTCGACCGCCTGGTCATGCACCTCCCACGCGAGGTGTTCCGGCGTGTGCCCGGGGGTCGCCCTCGCGCGCAGGACGAGCCCGGCGATCTCGATCTCCTCGCCGTCATCGGCACCGTGGTGGTCGAAGTCGTACCGGCCGCGAGCCGGAGCCACGACACGCGCTCGCTCGGAAGCGACGAGCTCGAGCGCACCGGACAGATAGTCGTTGTGGACATGCGTCTCGACCACGGTGCGCAACCGCCACCCGCGGCGGGCCAGGATCTCACGGACGCGCCACGCGTCGCGCGGCGGGTCGACGACCAGGGCATCCCCGTCGGATCCGAGGATGTACGTCGAATTCCCCAGTCCGCGCGTGCGCAGGATCTCGATGTCCATCGCCGTTCATCATCGGGCACGGGTCCAGCATCTGCGAGGCTGGTTCGAGGTCGACGCGTCGTCGACTGTGATGCTCTCGACGGCGCGGGCGGTCAAGATGTGCGGACTGGCCCCGTGCTCCGAGAGGAGCGCCGCTCGGTTCCTGGGCTCGACCCCGACCACGATCCCCTCCCCGGGTCGCGAGCCGCTGAGAAAGGACGACGATGACCAAGATCGGCTACGCGGCGATGATGGAGCAGTTCACGCCGACCGACCTGCTCGATTGGTGTGCGCAGGCCGAGGAGGCGGGCTTCGAGGCCGGCTTCATGGTCTCCGAGCACTTCCACCCGTGGACCCCGCAGCAGGGTCAGAGTGGGTTCGCGTGGGCATTCATGGGCGCCCTGGGCCAGCGAACGTCGCTGAACTTCGGGACGGCGGTCACCTGTCCGGGTTTCCGGTACCACCCCGCAGTGATCGCCCATGCCGCCGCGACCCTCGGGGCGATGTACCCGGGCCGCTTCTACCTCGGCCTCGGGGCCGGCGAGGCGCTCAACGAGCATGTCATCGCTCCGGTCTGGCCCGAGGTTCCGATCCGCAGCGCGATGATGTTCGAGGCGATCGAGGTCATCTCGAAGCTGTTCACGGGCGAAAGCGTCCGACACGACGGCAAGTACTTCACCCTCGAGCGGGCGAAGCTCTACACGCGCCCGCCCGACGACCAGAAGGTGCCGATCTACGTCGCGACCGCCGGCCCGGTGAATGCCAAGAAGACCGGCAAGTTCGCGGATGGACTGATCACGGTCGGCGCGGCCGACGAGAAGATGGGGATGATCTGGGGAAAGTTCGAGGAGGGCCGAGCGGAAGCCGGCAAGGACCCGAAGACCGGGCCGAAGCTCCTCCAGATCCATATCTCATGGGCGAGGACTGAGGAAGAAGCGACCCAGAACGCGCTCGTCGAGTGGCCGAACGGTGGCATGGCGTTCTTCCCGAAGCAGGACATCAAGAACCCGGAGGACTTCGCTGGGATCGCCAAGCTCGTCCGACCCGAGGACTTCAAGAACCGGGTGCTGATCAGCAGCGACCTCGAGGAGCATTGCCGGCACATCCAGCACTACGTCGACATGGGCTACGACGAGATCCACGTGCACAACGTCGGGCGCAACCAGGAGGAGTTCATCGAGGTCTTCGGCAAGGAGGTCCTGCCGAACCTCCGGCTCGGGTAGGCGCTCGGTCGGCGGCGCAGCGCGCCAGGTCACACAGGCGCGGGTTGGTCAGATGGCGCCGATGGTCATACGGGCGCGGGGGTCGTCAGACCGGACCGGCCAGACCGCCGATCGTCGTCGCGACGAGAAGCCCCAGCAGGCCGATCACCACCCACAGGACGGCCGCGAGCAGGAAGGGCCGACGGCCGACGGCCGATAGTGACCGGACGTCCGTCGCCATCCCGACCCCGGCGAGCGCGACGAGGATCAGCAGCGCCGCAAGCGTCGAGCACAGGTCGGCGAGCGTTCCGCCGCCGGGCAACGGGACGTCGAGCAGCCCGACCGACCGCAGACCGGCGACCACCACGAAGCCCACCACGAACCACGGCACGGCTCGGCTCACGAGCGCGATCCGCGACGTGGCGGGCCCACTGGCCACGGTGTCATCCGTCGAGGCGGCCGACCGCGCGACGAACCATGTCGCGCCGAGCAGGACCGGGAGGATCGCCAGGTTCCGCGTCAGCTTGACGATCGTGGCGACGTCACCCGCCCCCGGTGAGAACGCGTAGCCGGTCGCGACGACCTGAGCCGTGTCATTCACCGCGAGGCCGGCCCACGTGCCGAAGACCGGGTCGGACATGTGCAACGACCGCCCCAACAGGGGCAGCAGCAGGACCCCGATCAGTCCGAAGATCGTGATGGTCGAGACGGCATACGCCGTGTCGCGGTGCTTCGCCCCGACGATCGGGGATAGTGCGAGGATGGCGGAGTTGCCACAGATCGCCATCCCGACGGTGATGAGCGCCGAGAGCGGCGGGACGACGCCGATCCGTCTCGCGAGCCACGTCCCGAGCGTCAGGGCGACGCCGATCACGAGGACGATGCCGACGATGCTCGCCGCACCGGTCGTGAGCAGCTGTCCGATCGTCAGCCGCGCGCCGAGCAGGGTGATGCCGATCCGCAGCGCGTAGCGCGAGGCCAGGGTCGCGCCGGGGATGAGCCGCGGGCGGATGCTTGCCGCGGCTCCGACGATGAGGCCGAGCACGAGCGCGAGCGCCGTCTCCAGTCCGAGCTGGAGCGCCGAGCCGATGAGGCGCGCGACCGCCGCCACGGCGACACATGCCGCAAGGCCGATGACGATCTCGGCGCGCTCGCGGGCCGATCCGACGGTCGTAGCAGTCAGAGTCGGACTCTGGGCGGACTCTCCCGATCGAACATATGCACGGTGTCGATGAAGCGGACTTGCTTCGTCTGGTAGGCCATGATCAGCGAGTGCGTCCGCGCGCCGCCGCCGAAGAAGCGGACGCCCTGCAGCAGATCGCCACTCGTGACCCCTGTTGCGGCGAACACGAGACTGTTGCCGGGCGCGAGATCGTCGGTCATGTACACACGGTCCTCATCGCCGTGCCCCATCCGCGTCCCGCGCTCGTGCTCCTCCGGATTGCGATACCGGAATCTCGCCTGGATCTCCCCGCCAAGACAGCGCAGCGCGCCCGCGGTGATGACGCCCTCCGGGGCGCCGCCTATCCCCATCACGGCGTGGACACCGGTCCCGGACACCGCGCACGAGATCGCGGCGGAGAGGTCGCCGTCGCTGATGAGCTTGATCCGGGCACCCGCTTGACGGACCTCGTCGATGAGGTCCTGGTGCCGCGGCCGGTCGAGGATCACGACGGTGATGTCCGAAACGCGCCGGCCGAGCGCTTCTGCGATCCTCCCGACGTTCTCGGTCGGCGACACCCGGATGTCGACCTTGCCGGCCGCCGGCGGACCGACGCACAGCTTCTGCATGTACGTATCCGGCGCGTGGGTCAGGCCGCCTGCCTCGCTCGCGCAGAGCACGGTGATGGCACCGGCCTGGCCCAAGGCGACGAGGTTGGTGCCCTCCAGCGGGTCGACGGCGATGTCGATCGCCGGGACTTCCTTGCGCTCTTCGCCCGTCTTGCCGACGCGCTCACCGATGTACAGCATCGGCGCCTCGTCGCGCTCACCTTCCCCGATCACGATCCGCCCCGCGAATTCGATCTCGTCCATCGTCGCGCGCATCGCGGTCGTCGCGGCGGCGTCGGCTTCGTCCCGGGCGCCGCGACCCATGAACCGGGCGGATTCGATGGCTGCGGCCTCGGTGACGCGGACCATCTCGAGCGCGAGTAGCTGCTCCATCAGTGCCGGAAGTGCCGTCGACCCGTGAAGACCATCGCGAGGTGGTGCCGATCGGCGACCTCGATCGCCATCTCGTCACGGACCGAGCCACCGGGCTGGATGATCGCGGTGACGCCGGCGGTCGCTGCAGCCTGGATCCCGTCCGGGAACGGGAAGTAGGCGTCCGATGCCATCACCGCCGTCTTGGCCCGGTCGCCGGCACGGCGCAGCGCGATCTCGACCGAGACCAGCCGCGACGCCTGCCCGGCACCGACGCCCACCGTCGCAGCGTTGCGCGCCAGGACGATCGCGTTCGAGCTCACGTGCCGGACCGCGCGCCAGGCGAACAGCAGGTCGGTGAGCTCCTCGAGTGTCGGGCGCCGCCGCGTCACGACCTGGAGCTGCCCGCGATCGAGCCCCAGATCGTCGAGGTCCTCGACGAGCAACCCGCCCGCGACCCGCTTGAAGTCGAGGTTGGCGATCCCGTAGTCGCGCATCCCATCCGTCGGATCGGGTGGGACGGCGAGCATCTCGAGACCGGACTTCTGCTTCAGGATGCCGATCGCCGCCTCACTGAACCCGGGCGCCACGACCGCCTCGTACGAGTTGGCGGCGATCTCGCGTGCGGTCGCGCCGTCCAGTTCTCGGTTGACGCCGACGATCCCGCCGAACGACGCGACCGGATCCGTCTCGAGCGCGTGGCGGTACGCCTCCACGAGCTCGTCGTGCGAGGCAAGACCGACAGGATCGGTGTGCTTGACGATCGTGACGGTCGGCGCCGTGTAGTCGCGCGCGATCCGGTACGCGGCGTCGAGGTCGAGCAGGTTGTTGAACGACGGTCTCGCGCCTTGGAGTTGCGACGCGTCGGCGAGCGTCCCGCTGCGGTGGGTCGTCTCGCGATAGAAGGCCGCGCGCTGGTGGGGATTTTCCCCGTAGCGCAGGTCGTCGACCTTCTCGAGAACGAGGGCCAGCCGCTTCGGGAACACGTTGCCCGAGATCTGGTTGAGGTACGCGGCGATCTCCGCGTGGTAGGCGGCGACCGTGCTGAACGCCTCTGCGGCGAGCTGCGCGCGAGTCTCGGCGCTGACCTGGCCGAGCTCCCGGAGCTCCGCAAGGATCCGTTCGTAGTGCGACGGGTCGGACGCCGCCGCGACGCCGGCCGCGTTGCGGGCCGCGGCACCAAGGAGTGCCGCACCTCCTACGTCGATCATCTCGATCGCCTGATCGATCCCGACGAGCTTCGCCCCGACCGACGGAGCGAACGGTTTGACGTTGACGACGACGAGGTCGATCGGGGCGAGGCCCTGCGTCTTGAGATCGTCCATCTGTTCCTGGACGTCACGACGTGCGAGGATCCCCGCGTAGACGGCGTGGTGGAAGGTCTTGACCTGGCCGCCGAGGGTCGGTCCGCCGTTGGTCAGTTCGTTGACCGATCGGACCTCGACGCCTTCGCCCGCGAGGAACTCCCGCGTCCCGTCGGTCGCGAACATCTCGACGCCGAGCGACTGGAGTTCCCGGGCGAGCGCCGCGATACCCTCCCGATTCGCGACAGACAGCAGGGCTCGCACCCGGTGCGTTCCTCCTCCCACGGCGTGTCCGTCGGGAGCGGACCGCTCGCGCGGAGTATAGCGTCCGGCGTGGCATACTCCCGCCCACCACCGACCCGCCTGCAGCGAGGCATCCGTGACGCTGGCGCCCTGGGAATACCTGTTCGTCTCCTTCAGCAGCCGCAACTTCCCGGACCTGTTCTACCCGATCGCGATCTCGGCGGTCGTTCTGCTCGTCGTCCTGATCGTGCTCTACCGCGTGCGGACCCGGGCGCTCCATCGCCATGCGCCGTTCGTGGACCTCTGGGAGTGGCTCTGGTGGACGGGGCTCATCACCTTCAGCCTGATCCTCATCGAGTCGATCTTCGTGTTCGACTTCATCCTCGTGCTGACGACGCTGATCGTCGGCCTAGGCACCCTCGTCTGGATCCGCTTCCTGAAGTTCCCACCGATCCTTCGCTCCTATGAGCAGCGGCTCGCTCGGCAGCGCTACTACACCAAGCAGAAGTTCGCCGATCCAGAGGCGACCATCCGACGCCGGGGTGGTCCGCGGCGCCAGCGGCGTCGACGCCGCTAGCCCGATGCCGATCGAGGTCCGACGGTTCGGCGTCGGCCACCGGCGCGCAGACGGCCCGCCCGGGACGACCGGCGTCAGTGGCCAGCTCATCCACTCGGACGGGCGGGGGGCGATCACCGAGCTCGCGTTCGCTCGCGGTGCCGCGATCGAGCCCCACGCGAACCCGAGTTCGTCCTGGTTCATCGTGATCGAGGGCGGGGGCTGGGTCGGCGTCGACGAGGAGCGGACACGCGTCGCGGCAGGCGACGCGGTGCTGTGGCCAGCCGACATCCCCCACGCCGCCTGGACCGAGCATTCGGAGATGCGCGTCTTCATCGTCGAATTCACCGGCGCGGACGACTCGGCCGTCATCGGTGTGCTTGAGGGCGGCGCCACGGATGCGAGCGCGCTCGGCCGGCCGATCGAACGTGGCGAGGGACACCTCGTCGGCGAAGGGACGACGACGCGGCACGACCCGGAGGCCGGCGAGCCAGCCTGACCGGTTTCGGGCCGATGCCGCGCGGGGCTGGAGCTATGCGCGACCGCGCGCGGCTGGAGTCGTGCCCTACCGCCCGGCGTCGTCTCCGGCGATCCCTGCTCGGGCGATGACGGCGCCGAGCTGGCTCAGGATCCTGGCGGTCGCACCCCACACCGACAGCCCGTCCACCTCGTAGTGCCCATAGCGGATCGGCCAGCCACCGATCGTCCGCTCGACCGTGGCGAGTGGTGCGCCCGGAAGGAATGTCGATAGGGGCGGCTCGACGATGCGGACGACCTCCGCCGGCGATGCCGTCAAGACAGGCCGGCGCGGCGCCGTCGCGACGACGGGCGTGACGGCGAAGTCGCTGACGGGGATCCAGAGACCGTCGAGGACGCCAGCGACACGGACGCCGGCTACATCGGGGTCGAGACCGACCTCCTCGGTCGCCTCCCTGAGGGCGGTCGCGACCGCGTCCGCGTCCCCCGGCTCGGCCTTCCCCCCTGGGAAGCTGACCTCCCCCGAGTGGTGCCGCCCGTCATGGGTCGGACGCTCGATGAGTACGACCCGGGCCTCGCCGGTCTCGTCGGGGTAGACGAGGACCAGGACGGCGGCAGGCCGGCCAGCGGGAACGCCTTGTGCACCTGGGAGCCGCCAGCTCCCCCCGTCCGTACGGACGGGCATCAACGCGTCGAGCGGTGGCGGCAGGGGTTCGGGCAGCGGCTCGAGACGCGCGACGACCTCGTCGAAGCGCATCCCGCCCGTGATCCTGCTAGTTGACCAGTTCGCCGTCGCCGCGCTTGCGACGCGTCGGCGGGAGGTCGAGCGGCGAACCCGGCCGGCTGCCGGTCGCGGCCCCGACGGCGGCGTCGTCTGCCGGCGTACTCCGGGCGTCGCGACGCGTCGCGTCGGTCACGACCGTCGTCCCTTCGCTCGAGAACACGAGCGTGCCCGACTCAAGGTCGGCGTCCGCCGTGATCCGGTCCCCTGGGCGGAATTCACCAGCCACGATCGCCCGAGCGAGCGGGTTCTCGACGAGTCGCTGGATCGTCCGCTTGAGCGGCCGTGCGCCGAATGCCGGATCGGTGCCCTCTCGCACGATGAGCGCCTTGGCGGCTGGGGTCAGCTCGAGGACCAGATCCTGACCGGCCAGCCGTCGCTCGAGATCGACCACCAACAGGTCGACGATCGCGGCGAGGTCCTCGTTGGTCAGGGCGTGGAACACGATCACCTCGTCCACGCGGTTGAGGAACTCCGGTCGGAAATGCGACCTGAGCGCATCGGTGACCTCGCGCTTCATCTGGTCGTACGCCGCGTCGCCGGCACGCCCGCTGGTGGCGGCGATGGCGGTGGATCCGATGTTGCTCGTCATGATCACGACGGTGTTCTTGAAGTCGACCGTCCGACCCTGTCCGTCGGTCAACCGACCGTCGTCGAGGACCTGGAGCAGGACGTTGAACACGTCCGGATGCGCCTTCTCGATCTCGTCCAGCAGCAGCACCTGGTAGGGGCGCCGGCGCACCGCTTCCGTAAGCTGGCCGCCCTCCTCGTAGCCGACGTAGCCCGGGGGTGCGCCGACGAGCCGCGATACGGCGAACTTCTCCATGTACTCGCTCATATCGATGCGGACCATCGCGCTCTCATCGTCGAACAGGAACTCAGCCAGGGCACGCGCAAGCTCGGTCTTGCCGACACCGGTCGGACCGAGGAACAGGAACGAGCCGATCGGCCGGCGCGGATCCTTCAACCCGGCACGCGCTCGGCGCACGGCGTCGGAGACGGCCTGGATCGCCTCGTCCTGGCCGACGACGCGTTCGTGGAGACGCTCCTCCATCTTGATGAGCTTGGCGGTCTCGCCTTCCATGAGCCGGCTGACGGGGATGCCGGTCCACGCCCCGACGATCTCGGCGATGTCGTCCGCGCCGACCTCCTCCTTGAGGAGCGTGCCGGGGCCCTGGAGCGCGGCGAGCGCAGCCTCCTGCTCCGCCAGCGCGTCCTGGAGCTGCTTCTGGGTGCCGTACTTCAACTCGGCAGCCGTGGCGAAGTCCGCCTCGCGCTCGGCCTGCTCGATGCGCGTGGCGAGTGCCTCAAGCTCGGAGCGCGTGCTCCGGATCGCGGAGATCGCGGCCTTCTCGGCCTCCCAGCGCTGCTTCAGTCCGCCGGACTCCTCCTCGAGGTCGGCGAGCTCCTTCTCCAGGGCGGCGAGGCGCGCCTTCGACGCGTCGTCGGTCTCCTTGCGCAGGGCCTCTCGTTCGATCTCGAGCTGGATCCTCCGCCGCTCGAGCTCGTCGATCTCGATCGGCATCGAGTCGATCTCCATCCGCAGTCGGGACGCGGCCTCGTCGACGAGGTCGATGGCCTTGTCCGGCAGGAACCGTTCGCTGATGTAGCGATCCGACAGCGTCGCAGCGGCGACGAGCGCGGAGTCGGTGATCCGCACGCCGTGGTGCACCTCGTATCGCTCGCGCAGCCCGCGGAGGATCGAGATGGTCTCCTCGACCGTCGGCTGATCGACGAGGACCGGCTGGAAGCGCCGCTCGAGCGCGGCGTCCTTCTCGATGTGTTTTCGGTACTCGTCGAGCGTCGTCGCGCCGATCGTGTGCAGCTCGCCGCGTGCCAGCATCGGCTTGAGGAGATTCGAGGCGTCCATCGCGCCTTCCGCGGCACCCGCGCCGACCACCGTGTGGAGCTCGTCGATGAACAGGATCACCTGCCCGTCACTGTCCTTGATCTCCTTGAGGACGGCCTTCAGGCGTTCCTCGAACTCGCCGCGGAACTTCGCCCCGGCGATGAGTGCCCCGAGGTCGAGCGCGACGACACGCTTGTTCTTCAGCCCCTCCGGCACGTCGCCGCGAACGATGCGCTGTGCCAGCCCCTCGGCGATCGCGGTCTTGCCGACGCCCGGCTCGCCGATCAGGACGGGGTTGTTCTTCGTCCGTCGGCTCAGCACCTGTACGACGCGGCGGATCTCCTCGTCGCGACCGATGACCGGATCCAGCTTCCCGGCGCGTGCCTCGGTGGTGAGGTCGCGGCCGTACTTCTCGAGGGCCGCGTAGGTGCCCTCGGGATTGGGCGAGGTGACCCGCTGTCCACCGCGGACGCTCTGGAGCGCCTGGAGGATGGCCTCCTTGCCGGCCGCGTGACGCTCGAGCAGGGCCTGGGCGTCGCCGCCCGCCTCGGACACTCCAAGCAGGAGGTGCTCCGTCGATACGTATTCGTCTCCGAGGCGGCGTGCCTCGGCCTCGGCCCGGTCGATGGACGCTTTCGCCCGTGGGTCGAGCGACAGCGAGCCCCCCTGGACGCGGGCCCGCTTCGCCAGCTCGGCTGCGAGCTCGCCGCGGAACGCCGGCAGGTCGACGCCGAGGCGGCGGAGTGTCTCGGCCGGGATGCCGTCGTCAGGCTCGACGAGGGCGCTGAGCAGATGCTCGGCGTCGAGGATGGGACTCTGGAGCCGCTGGGCGGTCTCCTGGGCCGAAATGATGGCCTCCTGGGCCTTCTGGGTGAAGCGATCGAGTTGCATCGTGTCGGTCTCGTTATGCGCGGGGGTCCGGTTGGTCGATCAGGTCGAAGAGTCGCTCAGCGGCGGCCTTGGCCTCCGCGGACAGGTGCGTCGGCAGGACGACCTTCGCCTTGACGAAGAGGTCACCGTGGCCGTCCGCCTTGAAACGCGGCATGCCCTGGCCCGTGAGTCGGAAGGTGCGGCCGGGCTGGGTGCCGGCCGGGATCGTGAGGAGGACGCGACCCTTCGGTGTCCCGACCTGGACGGCGCCACCGAGGAGTGCTTCCTTCAGCGTCAACGGGAGCTCGCGCTCGAGGTCCGCGCCGCGGCGGGTGAACGTGCCGTCCCTCTCCTGTCGCACGACGACATAAAGGTCGCCACCGCCCGGGGCCTTGCCGGTGAAGCGGATACGCGTGCCCGTGTCGGCCCCTTTCGGGATCTTGACCTCGAGCCGCTTGCCATCGACCTCGACCAGGCGCGTCGTGCCGTGATACGCCTCGTCGAGGGTGATCTCGGCCGTGGCTTCGGCGGTCGGCTTTGGTGCCGCAGCGGTCTGCCTCGCCGCGCCGGCCGGGCGGGCGCCATCGGCGTCGAGGCCCATCCCGGCGAGGATGTCCTCGAACGTCGGTCCGCCGGTCGGTCGCCGTCCCCGACCCGGACCGCTATCGCGGACGGGCTCGGATGCGCCGCCGAAGAACGCCTGGAAGAAGTCACTGAAATCGGTGTCACCGGACGTGTGGAACTCGTAGCGGACGTTGCCGCCCTGGCCAGCGAAGCCCGAGGATCCGGCGAATGGATCACCTGTCGCGCCCCGTCCGCCCGCACCACGCGCCCCGGCGCCAGCCCCGGCTGTCGCGCCAGCGCGAGCGTATGCCTCCCAGTCCTTGCCGAGCCGGTCGTACAACGTGCGCTTGTCGGGATCGGACAGGACGGCGTTGGCTTCGTTCACGGCCTTGAACTTGCGCTCTGCCTCAGCGTCACCCTTGTTCGTGTCGGGGTGATACTGGCGCGCGGCCTTCCGGAACGCCTTCTTGATATCGGCTTGCGAAGCGGTCCTCGGTACGCCGAGGACCGCGTAATAGTCCTGGAACTCCATGGCAGTCCTACTGCCTTGGCGCCGCTCCGGCCAGCCCGAGGCGAGGCGCTGCCGAGCGCTCTCGCGAGCGCACATTGACGTGCGGGTGCGAGTGCGCCGAGGTAGCAACGCGGCCCCGGGCCACGGAAGCGGTGCACATGGTCTCTAGCTGCTCACCACCACCGGCGGCTGGTCCGTCGGTGGGAAGTTGGTCCGCCGGACCGTCGTTTCAGGCTCCGGCTCGATCGGATCCCCGCCCTTGACGACCTTCGGTGGTTCGGTCTCGAGGGCCTTCGGCTTGCGCCGAAGAGCTGCCTCGAGCACCTGGTCCATCGTCTCGACGAGGATGATCTTCATCGACTTGCGGATCTCATCGGGGATATCGCGCAGGTCCTTCTCGTTCTTCCTCGGGATGATCACGGTCTTCGCCCCCGAGAGGTGGGCGGCGAGGATCTTGCTCTTCAGCCCACCGATCGGAAGCACGCGGCCGCGCAGGGTGATCTCGCCGGTCATCGCGACGTCCTTGCGGACGGCGATGCCGGTGAGCGCGCTCACCACCGCTGTGGCCATCGTGATGCCCGCCGAGGGGCCGTCCTTCGGGATGGCTCCCGCAGGGACGTGGATGTGGAGGGTGTTCTTCTCGAAGATCTCCCGGTTGACGCCGAGCTCGCGAGCATGCGCCCGCGTCCACGACAGGCCGGCCCGCGCGCTCTCGCGCATGACCTCTCCGAGCTGACCGGTGAGGATGAAGTCTTCCTTGCCCTCCATGCGCGTGACCTCGATCGCGACGACGTCGCCGCCGACCTCGGTCACGACCAGCCCAGTCGCAGAACCGACCTGGTCCTCGGCCTCGAGCTCGCCATACTCGAACCGCTGCGGTCCGAGGAACTCGGCGAGCTTCTTCTCGTCGACGACGGTCTTGCGCTTGCGGCCTTCGGCGACCTGCCGAGCGACCTTGCGCATCACGTTCGCGATCTCACGCTCGAGGTTCCGGACACCGGCCTCGTGCGTATAGGAGCGGACGAGCTCGGTCATCGCGCCATCGGTGATCTGGATCGTCTTCTCCGACAGCCCGTGGTTCTTCATCTGCTTGGGGATGAGGAAGCGCTTGCCGATCTCGATCTTCTCCTGCTCGGTGTAGCCGGGCAGCTGGACGATCTCCATGCGGTCGCGCAGGGGCGGCGGGATCGGGTCGAGCAGGTTCGCGGTCGCGATGAACAGCGTCCTGCTCAGATCGAACGGAACCTCCAGGTAGTTGTCCTGGAAGGTGTTGTTCTGCTCCGGGTCGAGGACCTCCAGCAGGGCGGACGACGGGTCACCCCGGAAGTCCATGCCGATCTTGTCGACCTCGTCGAGCATGAAGACCGGGTTGTTCGAGCCGGCCGTCTTGATGCTCTGGATGATCCGGCCGGGCAGGGCCCCGATATAGGTGCGCCGGTGTCCGCGGATCTCCGCCTCGTCGTGGATACCGCCGAGGCTCATCCGGACGAACTTTCGGCCCATCGCCTTGGCGATCGACTTCCCGAGCGACGTCTTTCCGACGCCCGGGGGTCCGACGAACGCGAGGATCGGGCTGCGGATCTCGTCCGCCAGCGTCCGCACGGCGAGGTACTCGAGGATGCGCTCCTTGATCTTCTCGAGGCCGTAGTGGTCCTCCTCGAGGATCCGGGCCGCTTCCTTGATGTCGAGCTGGTCCTCGGTCGAGACATCCCAGGGCAGGCCGACCAGCCAGTCGACGTACGTGCGGATGACCCCGACTTCAGGCGATGCTGAAGGGATCCGGCTCATCCGGTCGATCTCCTTGATCGCCCGTGCCTTGATCTCCTCAGGCATGCCGGCCTGCTCGACCTTCTCCCGAAGCTCGTTGACCTCGGCCTGCTGGGGATCGTCCTCACCCAGCTCACGCTGGATGGCCTTCAACTGCTCGCGGAGGATGTACTCGCGCTGGGTCTTGTCCATCTCCGACTTGACCTCGGACTGGATCCGACCCTTCAGCTCCAGGATCTCGACCTGGTTCGCAAGGAAGTTCGAGACGAGCTTCAGGCGCTCGGTGACATCGATCGTCTCGAGCAGCTCCTGACGCTGCTCGGTCGACATGTCGGGGCTGTACGCGACCATGTCGGCCAGCAGCCCTGGCTCGCTGATGTTGCGGGCCGCGACCGCCGCCTCGGGCGGCACGGGCGCGCCATTCGCGACGTACTGCTCGATCTGTGCCTGGACCGTGCGCATCAGCGCCTGGACCTCCAGGCCGTCAGGCGACTCGTCCGGCAGCTCCTCGATGGACGCGCGGAGATAGGGATCGGTCTGGTTGAAGCCGTTGAGGCGCAGTCGTGATTGACCCTGCACGATCGCCCTGACCGTGCCGTCCTGCAGCTGGACGACCTGGGCGATCTTCGCCAGCGTCCCGATGCCATAGAGCTCGGAGGGGTCGTTGATGTCCTCCTGCTCGGCCTGGCGCTGGGTGACGAGGGCGATGGGTCCGCCGTCGGCGACCGCGGCGTTGAGCGCATTGACGCTCTTCTCGCGGCCAACCTGGAGCGGGACGATCATCTCCGGGAAGATGACCGTCTCCCGGAGCGCGACGAGCGGCAGGTCGGTGCGACCGGTCTCGGTCACATCCTGCGTCTCATCGTCCGGGGTGGACGGTCGCTTTGCCATCGGTGGAGTCTCCTGACGTTCGGGTTCGATGTCGGCGGGGCGGCGCCCCGCCGACTGGTGGATCGGCGGTCGGTCGGTCAACGGTCGGCCGTCGATCGATCGAGTTCGGTTTGGTTGACGGTACGTGTCGTGACTGGGGAGGCGTCGCCCGTCCCCTCGGCGTACAGCGCCTCGAGGATGCGAGCGCCGAGGCGCTCCTCCAGCTCGAACAGGATGCGGATCCCCGCGAGATTGACGCCGCGTTCGCGGGTCAGGTGCCGGATCCACAGGATCCGGCGGATGTCGTTCTCGCTATAGAGCCGGATGTTGGTCGGCGTCCGCGCCGGGCACAGCAGACCCTCGTCTTCGTAGATCCGCAGGGTTCGCGGATGGACGCTGACGATGCTCGCGGCCACGCTGATCACGTAGACGGGCCGCGTAGGGTCGCGTTCCGGGCGCGGCGAGGACGCCATGTCGTCAGCTCCGCTCGACGTCACCGGCCGCGACGGCAGCGCCGTTCGAGCCGTTCGTGGACTGGCCATCGATCGTGGGGCTGATCCGGATCTGACGCGGCTTGACCGCCTCGGACCGCGGGAACGTGAGTCGGAGGACGCCGTGCTCGAAGGTGGCGGACGCCTTGTCGGCGTCGAGCCCGCTCGGCAGCGTGACCGTGCGGCTCATCGAGCCGCGCCTGATCTCCTTGACGATCGTCTCGCCCTCGACCTCTTCGCGCTCGTCGTTCGACTCGCCGCGAATGGTCAGGGTGCCGTCCTCGACCGTGATATCGACGTCCTCTGGGCGCACACCCGGGAGCGCCGCCTCGACGAGCAGGGCATCCGGGGTGGATGTGACGTCGAGCGGGAGGGCTCCGGCGAACTCGGATCCGAAGCTGGATCCGCGCGGACGCACGAAACTGTCTTCGAAGAGCCGATCCATCGCCTGCCGCAGCGAGACGAGCTCGCCGAGGGACGACGTGCGGCGCACGATGGTCATGTCATGCACCTCCTGACTGGTGGTTCCGACCATGCTGTGTGGCCGGTGGTTCGGACATGACCGGATGCTAGAACCCTGACAATGACGTTGTCAAGACTCCGGGGCGTGAGGCGGTTAATAAGGTTCGTGAATCCGCCTGCCGAGAGGGGCGGCTGGGGCGATCGCTGAGTCAGCTCGCGGCTGCAGCCTCGGGATCACCGATGAGCTGGCCGTGGAGCAGCGCCTCGCACTCCTGCTTGCCGATCGCGATGACCTTGTCACCCTCCCGCAGCACGGTGTCCGGGCGAAGTGGCGACGCGACCCCCCCGCGGATGACCGCGAACAGCGAGCAGCCGTCGGGGATGTCGAGCTCGCGCGGGGCGCGCCCGATCGCCGGCGAGCCGGACTGGAGGTGGGCCTCGATCAGTTCGAGCTCGCCCTCGCCCAGAGCCGCGAGGTGGAGGAGCTCGTGCACCGGGATGTCCTGTTCGATCGAGCCAAGGATCATCCGGGTCGGGCTGATCAGCTCGTCGACGCCGAGATGGCGGAACAACGCCTCGTTCTTCGGGTTGTTCACGCGCGCGATCGTCCGCGGAACGTCGAAGTGATGCTTGGCCATCTGGCAGATCACAAGGTTGTCCTCGTCATCGCCGGTAACGGCGGCGATCGCGTCCGCGCGGTTCGCGCCGGCCTCACCGAGGTACTTGCCCTCGCACCCGTCATGGGGGATCACGATCGATCCGATCTCATCGGCGATCTGCCGAGCCCGATCCGCATCCTTCTCCATCAACGCCACTTCGTGGCCCGAGTCGAGCAGCTCCTTCGCGAGGTAGTACCCGACCTTCCCCCCGCCGACGACCAATACGAACACGATCAGGCCTCCATCGACGTTCCCGGAGCCGGCAGCGCGCCGGACACGGTCGTCGTCACGACTTCCTGGGACTCGGGCAGCAGGTGATCCTCCCCGCCTGGATGGTGACCGCTCGGCGCGAGCATCCCGGCCAGCCCGGAGGGCGGGAAGCCCAGGTGAGCATTCATGGCGTCGATCATGAGGCCGGTTCTGCACAGGGTCGCGATGCCGAGCTCGGCGTAGGCCGAGGCGCGGACAGGGTCGTTGATCTTGGCGATGACGCGCGGCACCCCGAAGGCCTCGACGGCGAGCTGCGCCGCCATCACGTTTCGGTTGTCGCCCTCGGTCAGGGCGAGGAAGATGTCCGCGCCTTCGATACCGGCGCGACGGAGGACATCCTCGTCGGTGCCGTCGCCGCGCACGGCGTGACCGCTGAACGAGGCTGGCAGCCGCTCGAACGCGCGCGTCGAGTCGTCGAGGACGACGACCTCGTGTCCCGCGCGGTCCCACAGCTCGGCCGCTGATGACCCGACGCGGCCGCAGCCGACGATGACGATCTTCATTCGATTCCCTCGTTCATCGGCTCGCGCACGACCCACACCGAGCACGGCGCGTTCTGGAGGATGTACGGGATCGTCCGGCCGATCGCGAACTCCCCGCCGAAACGCTTTCGATACGGCAGGCCGACGACGAGCAGGTCGGCACCCCGCTCGGTCGCCTCGTCGACGATCGCCGCGGCGACGTCGCGGGCCTGCAAGAGGACGGGTTCGAGTTTCACCTTGAACGCCTCAGCGATCTCCTCGGCGGAGTCCAGCACACGCTGGACGTCTTCCGAGCGACCGGCGATATCGGCATCGAGCGGCAGCGTCCAGTCGATCTCGACGACGTGGACGGCGATGAGCTCGATCTTGGTCTTGGTTGCCGCGCTCGCCAGAAGCCGGACGATCCGCGCGTCGCTAGGGCCGCCGTTGAGGGCAAGGACCGCCCGATGGAACTGTGCGGTCTCGATCTCCGGCATGGACGGCCACGATACCACCGCGTGCCCCGATGCCTGGGGCGTCAGGGCACCGCCGCGGCCGCTCGCGGTGAGGGTCAGTCTCGGCGGTACGGGACGTCGGCGATGACCGTGTGCTCCCGGCCGAGGATGGCTTGCTTGAGGCGTTTCGCCGTCTGGTTGTACAGGAGCCTCTCCCACCAGTGGCGTGCGACGTACTCGGGCAGCACGACGATGGTGATCGGCGACGGCTTCTCCGGTGGCCACGCCTGATCGAGCACGTCGAGATACGCGATCACCGGCGAGATGACCGCCCGGTACGGGGACTCGACGATGACCAGCGGCACGCCGGGGATCTGGCGTTCCCACCGATCCCGGATCGCCTCACCGCGCTCCGGGTCCTCGGTGACATAGACCGCGCGTACATCCGGGCTCATGGTCCGACCGAAGTTCACGGCCTGGATCACGGCGCGGTTGATGCCGTTCACCGGGATCACGACCCGCTGCTCGCGATGCGGGCCTTCGACGACCAGGTCCTCGCGGACGTGCAGCTCGCGTTCCTGGCCGTCGTATTCACGCCGGATGAACAGCATCATGCTGACGAGCACCGGGATCAGCACGATCACGAACCACGCCCCGTCGACGAACTTCACGCCGGTGACGACGACCGCGACGACCGCCGTCGCCGCACACCCGATGGCATTGATGACGAGCCGGTAACGCCAGCCGCGGTCACGTGTCCGCAGCCAGTGGCGGATCATGCCGGCCTGGCTGATCGTGAAGTCGATGAACACGCCGACCGCATACAGCGGGATCAGGGCGTGGGTTCGGCCACCGGCGATGACGACGAGTGACGCCGCGATCAGGCCCAGGAGCACGATGCCCATCGAGAATGCCAGCCGATCGCCCCGGAGCGCGAACTGCCGTGGGAAGAAGCCGTCCTCGCCGAGGACGGCCGCCAGGCGCGGGAACGCGGCGAAACTCGTGTTCGCGGCGAGGAACAGCAGCAACGCGGTGAATGCCTGGAACAGGTAGAACGCCAGCGACCCCGAGCCGAACACCGTCTCCGCGACCTGCGCGATGACCGTCTTGTGCTCGACGTTCGGACCGAAGATCTCGGGCACCGTCGGATAGATGGCGAAGTTCGTTGCGAGGAACGTGATGCCGATGAACAGGATCGCCAGGACGCCAGCCATGACGAGCAGGGTGGTCGCCGCGTTCTTCGATTCCGGAGGTTTGAACGCCGGGACCCCCGTCGCGATCGCTTCGGTGCCGGTGAGGGCCACCGCCCCGGACGCGAACGCTCGGAGCAACAGGAAGATCGACACCGCGCCGGCCGTACTCGCGGTCGCCTGGACTACCTCGGGCGGGGGTGCGTGGTGCTCGCCGAGGACGATGATCCGATACGCCCCGAGGGCGATCATCGCGAAGGCGCTGAACATGAAGAGGTAGGTCGGGACCGCGAAGATGTTGCCGGCCTCACGCACGCCGCGAAGGTTCGCCAGCGTGATGAGCCCGAGTGCCGTGACGCCGATCAGGACGCGGACATCGCCGAGGGCCGGGAACGCCGACACGATCTGCTCCACCGCGGACGACGTCGACACAGCAGCTGTGAGGTTGTAGTCGATGAGCAGGGCCGATGCCGCGATCAGCGACGCATTACGGCCGAAGTTGGCCTTCGAGACCGAGTAGGAGCCGCCACCTGTCGGGTACGCGATGCAGACCTGGCGGTAGCTGAAGGCGACGACCGCCAGCAGACCCGCGATCGCGATCGCGACCGGCAACGACCACTGGAGCGCTGCGAGGGCGGCGCCGCCGAGGATGAAGGCGAGGATGACCTCCTCGGTCGCATACGCCGAGGAGCTGATCGCGTCGGAGCTGAAGATCGCGAGTGCCTTGGTCTTCGACAGCCGCTCGCCGATCTCCTCGTCCTGGTGCAGCGGCCGGCCGAGCACGATGGCGCGCACCTTCGCGATGGCCCGGCCGCCGCGCGTCGTCGGCACACTCGCGGCTTCCTTCGCCGTGAGCTGGCCCTTGCCCGTGTATCGGAAGTACGGCGCGTGTGGGCGCTCGACGCGGACGCGTTTGTCTCCGGGCTTGCGGCCCTGGAGCGATCGTCGGCCCCCGATCACGCCACGGTCCTCGACGATCGATCGGTCACAGCCCGAATGACAGCCGCGCCGCGAGTCGCTCGGGCAGACCGGCGGCACGCATGTCGGCCTGGACCCGGTCGATGTCATACCGGACCCGGCGCCACGTCACGCGCCCGAGCTCGAGTTCGAGCACGAGGTATGACGCTCGGGCGTCACCGTCGCGTGGCTGGCCGACGCTGCCGGGGTTGATCAGGGTGCGATACGCGCCAAGCTCGATGGCGTCCGAAGCGCCGGGCTGCATCAGCGCGACGCGCTCCGGCGTCGCTGTCCATGCGGCGGGCACATGGGTATGACCGTGCAGCGCATGCCGCGTCTCCTGGACTGCCATGTTGTCCTCGGCGGCGGCTCGATCCGTGACGTATTCACGCAGCGGGTCACGCGGACTGCCGTGGACGAGCAGGACGTCATCGACCACGCGTCGCTCCGGAAGGGCGCTGAGCCAGGCGCGGGTCGCGCCCGACATCGTGTCCCGCGTCCATTCCGCTGCAGCTCGTGCCTCTGGATTGAACCACTCGATCTCGGGACCGCCGACGGCCGCCGCGTCGTGGTTGCCGCGCACACCCGTCGCATCGCGTTCGCCGAGGCGCGCGACGACGGCGTCGGGCTGCGGGCCGTAGCCGACGACATCGCCGAGGTGCCAGATGGCATCGACGTCGCCGGCGTCGGAGAGGACCGCGTCGAGGGCCACGATATTGCTATGGATATCGGATAGCACGGCCACGCGCATCCGCGTGAGGGTAGCAGCCGCCGACCGAGCACCGAGCTGCGCTCACCACGGCCGTCGCTTGCGGACGGCGGGATCGCGCGGGTAGCCGCTCGGAACTGTCGCTCGCGACGATCGAGTGATCAGGACGAGCCGGTGCTCGTCCAGCTCCGGGACAGGTACATCCGTGACGTGAATGGACCCGCCGCCGAGGGCGTCGATGGCCCGTCCTGCGGCGGCGAGCTCATCGGCGACGTTCCCGCGCTTCCACGCCACGAGCATGCCGCCCGGTATGAGCAGCGGGAAAGCGAGCTCCACCAGGTCCCCCGTCGTCGCGACGGCTCGCGCCGTGATGACGTCCCACGCGACGCTGCTCCGAGGGCCTCGGGTGAGGTCCTCAGCGCGTCGGGCCTCGACATGTACGGTGGCCTCGAGCCCGGTCGCCTCGATGGCCGTGGCGAGGAAGCGCGCCTTCTTACCGATCGGCTCGAGCAGGGTGACCTCGAGGTTCGGCTGGTCGTCGCGGAGGCTCGCGGCGAGCGGGATCCCGGGGAACCCGCCGCCGGATCCGAGGTCCAGGAGGCGGCGTGGGCCACGTTCGGCGATCCCGTCACGGCCGCTGAGGCTGTCGACCACGTGACCGAAGGCGACCGCTGTCGGTTCGCGGATCGCGGTGACGTTGATCGCTTCCGTCCAAGCGAGCATGAGCCGGACGTGGCCGTCGATGGCGGCACGGGCCGCCTCGTCGAGTTCGATCGAAAGCCTCGCGAGGCCGCTGCGCAGGGCGGCGTCGTACGAGTCCGGCAACGGCGGGGTGTCCTGGACGCGCGTCGGGAGCGGCTCGCGCCTGCGATCCAAAGGGCACGCCTCCTTGGCTTGGCGTACCACGCGGCGCGGCACCGCTCCCGGCGTCGACTCGTCTCGCACTTCGGGCGATGATCGTTCGGTCTTCCCCGATCCATCCGGTTCCTGGCCGGGTCTCCCCGTGCCCCTCGTGGACCGCGTTACCCTCGCGTCGCCTTGGTGCGGGATGGGACCGTACGAGGCGGGGCGCCGGACCGTCAACCGGGTTATCCACGAACCTCCGGGCCGGCGGGGGATTGGTGGATAAGTCCGCGTCCCCTAGCGGCTCGTCGCGCTCGGCGTTGCCATCGGGTGCCGCGTCGACGAGGTCACGGCGCGACCGGATGGGGCAGCCCGCGAGCCGCTGGCGCGAACCGCATCCACGGCCTCGAGCCGGTCCTCCTCGTGCCGGACCGCCAGCGTCATGGCTGCTGCGATCACGTCGCTGTCGACGTGCGGAGACGGGCCGGGGAGCACCAGCACGAACGACGATCCCACTCCGAGCCGGCTGGCGACGTCGAGGTCGCCGCCCATCCTCCGGGCGAGATCCCGGGCGATGGACAACCCGAGGCCGGTGCCCGTGACGCGCTCGTGGTCAGCCATCCGATAGAAGCGCTCGAAGACGTGCGCTCGGTCCTCTCTACCGATCCCAGGCCCCTCGTCGCGGACGGCGATGATCGCCACCGGACCGTCGAACCAGCTCGCGAGTTCGACCTCGACGCCTTCGGCGCCGAATTTCAACGCGTTCGACGTGAGGTTCGTGATGATCTGCTCGACCCGCCGGCGATCGCCGACCGCCGTCGCGATCCGCGGCGGCGGCGTCGTCACGAGGGGGAGACCGCGATCCAGAGCGACGGGCATCAGCGCAGCCTCGACCGCATGGAGCGCCTCGGCGACCGAGAACGGCTCGATGTCGAGCACGAGCGAACCGGACTCGATGCGCGCCAGCTCCAGGAGATCACCGATCAGCTCGGCCATCGAGCCGACGATCGCCCGGCCTCGCTCGAGGAACTCACGGACGACGGCCTCGTCATCGACCTGGCCGTCGAGGATCAGATCGAGGTATCCGGAAAGCCCGGTAAGCGGTGTCCGCAGCTCGTGCGCCACCGTGGACACATAGCTCGCCTGCTCCGCCTCGCCGGCTCGGCGAGCGGCCAGCTCGCGCTCGGTCGCCATGGACTCCGTGACGAGCGTGAGCGCGACCGCGGCGTGCCGGGTGAGGGCCGGTGGCAGTCGGTCCTGCAGCCCCTCGGCGTCGCGCGCTCGCGTGAAGGCGAACCCAAGCGTCACCCGCCCGGCCGACGGGACGGGTAGCCACGCGCGGTAGGCCGCTCCGGATGCGGACCGGTCGCGTCGTGGCGAAGTCGCGTTCCTCACCGCCACGACGATCTCCGCCGGAGCAGCCGCTGCCTTCTGGGCGCGGCTCCGAGGGGCCGCGGTATCCAGCCAGGTCGCGAGTTCGAGGGCCGCAGGCGTGTCGTCCTGGCCCGACGCCGCGACGGCGACGCGTCGCTGTTCACCGTCGGCGACGACCGCAGCGCGCTGGGCGCCGGCGATCTGGGCGAGCAGATCGAGGAGCCCGGCAAGACGCGCCTCGGCGGGGTCTCCCGAGGCCAGGATGTCGAGTGCCCTCGCGAGCAGGCGCCGTTCGGCGTCGGCCACCCGGTCCTCGGCCCGACGCGACGCGTGGCGACGGTCGACGAAGGGACGCGGCCTCTCGATCGTCGGGCCCAACGCCGGAAGGGGACGGGGCGCCCCGGAGCGGTCGGTGGGACGGGGCTCGGTCATGTCGCCACGATGGTCCGCCGGCGGTGCGTCGAGGCGACATCCCCCGAGCGACCGCACCCAGCGGCTGAAGGTACCGCCCGCGAGCGCTCTATGAGGTGCGCGTGCCGCTCCTCACCGGCCGGCCGAGCGTCCGCCGGACGACGTCCACGACCTCGTCGACGTACTGATCGGCCTCACCACGCTCCGCGGCCGTCCGGACACAGCCCTGGACGTGGTCTTCGAGGATCAGGATCGAGAGCGCGTCGACGGCGGCGCGGAGCGCCGCGGTCTGCTGGAGGATGTCGACGCAGTATGCCTCGCGTTCGATCATCCGCGCGATCCCGCGAACCTGCCCCTCCATCCGCGACAGACGCCGCATGAGCTGCGCCGTGTCCTTGGCGTAGCTGTGGCGGAAGTGACTCGGGTCGGGCGGGGGCGTACGGCGTGCGGTCGTGGGCATGGCGGCGATGATACCCCCAGGGGGTATCGGTCGCAACGCGTCCGCGACATCGACGGACCTCGACCGGCTGCCGGCTCCACGGTCGCTCGAGTAGACTGCCGCTACATGGACTCCGCTACCCCATTCGCCCATGCCAGCGAAGCGGAGATGGCTCGCATCCTCGATTTCTACGAGGTCCGGTGGGAGTACGAGCCGCACACGTTCCCGATCCTGTGGAACCTCGACGGCGACGTCGTCGAAAGCTTTTCGCCCGACTTCTACCTGCCCGATCTCGACCTCTATCTCGAGATGACGACGCTGCGGCAGAAGCTGGTGCGCAAGAAGAACCGCAAGCTGCGCCGACTTCGCGAGCTCTATCCGTCGATCAACATCAAGCTGTTCTATGCCCGCGACTTCCGCGCCTTGATGCTCAAGTACGGGAAGCTGGCCCTGGTCGACGGGCTCTCGGGTTCATCCGGTCAGGTCGCTGCGCCGTACGCCACCGGTTCGACCGCTTCGGACGACAGCGAGCGGAAGCCGCCGAAGGCGCCCACGGTCGGCTCCCCGCTCGTTGCGGCGAGCATCGGCACCGGGCGGCGTCGACGCGGACGCGTGGCCGCCGCCGCTCCGACGGTCGAACCTGAGACGCCCGGCAGATGACGGGTCGGGCCGTCGACCTTCACGCCGATATCGCCGAGGTCCTCCTGACCGAGGAGCAGATCTCGACGCGCGTCGCCGAGCTGGGCGCCCGTATCACCGCCGACTACCAGGGCCAGAGGCTCACGCTCGTCTCGGTGCTCAAGGGGTCGCTGCCGTTCATGGCCGATCTCATGCGCGCCATCGATCTTCCGCTCCGCATCGACCTCATGGAAGTCAGCTCATACGGCGGCGCGACGACGGAGTCGTCAGGCCTGGTTCGGATCCTCAAGGACCTGTCCGCGAGCATCGCCGGGGAGGACGTCCTCATCGTCGAGGACATCATCGATACCGGTCTCACGCTCAACTATCTGATCCGCTACCTGCGTGGGAAGAACCCCGCAACGCTGCGGATCTGCACCCTGCTTGACAAGCCGGCGCGCCGCCTCGTTGAGATCCCCGTCGATTACATCGGGTTCGAGATCCCGGATCAGTTCGTCATCGGCTACGGGCTCGACTACGGCGAGGTGTACCGGAACCTCCGGTTCGTCGGAGTGCTGAAGCCTGAGGTGTACGGCGCGGCCATGGAGCCGGGGGAGGCCGTCCAAGCGTGACGATGCACCGGCGGCCCCTGGGTGGGGGCCGGACCATGGCCGCGGTCGCCGGCGTGGTCATCCTGATCGGTTGCGTCTTGCCGTGGTGGCAACTCGAGCAGCCCGGCGGCGGCGGACTCCCGCCGCTGTCCGGCAACGGCCTCGAGGCGAGCGGCATCCTCGCACTCCTTGCCGGTGTCGCCACGCTCTTGCTCGTCGCGCTCCCCTACGCGGTCGGTGACCGACCCACGCCCATCGACCGATGGGAGGCGTACGCCTTCCTCGCCGTCGTCGGTTGGGTCGGCCTCGGCTGGCGGGTCATCGATCTGTTCGGGCTCGGCGCGTTCCGGTTCGTCGACCCGCTCGACGTCGTCACCAATGGCCCGGGTCTGTGGGTCACCGGGATCGGCCTCGTGATCCTGTCACGCGCCGCATTCGTGATGACCCGGGAGCCGCACTACCGCTGAGAGGCGGTGACACCCGCTTAGTCCGGCTGATAGCCGCTGACGGCCCTCGCCGGCGGTCGCGGGCCACCGGTCCGCGCCGTCCGGCTAGGCGCCCACCGCCAGCGCCTCGCCCGCCGGCGCGACGACAAGGTCGAGGCGGTCGCTGGCAGCCTCGATCAAGGCGGGGTCGTGGGTCGTGGCAAGGACGGTCACGCGGCCATCCAGGCCCGCGAGCAACCGCGCGACCGCCCGGGCGCCGGCGCGATCGAGCGCGGCCGTCGGCTCGTCAAGGATCAGCAGATCAGGCCGCGCAGCCAGTGCACGCGCCAGCGCGACCCGTAGTCGTTCGCCGGCGGACAGGCCATCCGGGGCCCGATCCAGGTGTTCGCGGAGGCCGACGGCCTCGAGTGCGTCGATCGCGCGTGGCCGCGCGTCGTCAGGGTCGACGCCGCGGATCGACAGACCCAGCTCGACGTTCTCGCGCGCTGTCAGGAACGGGACGAGGTCACGGACCTGGTCGACGATCCCGATGCGCGCTGCACGCAGACGCGCGAGCGCGTCGCGATCGAGCGTCGAGAGGTCGTTCCCGAGGGTCATGACACGACCGTCGGTCGGCCGGTCGAGGCCGGAGACGAGACGCAGCAGGGTCGATTTCCCACTGCCCGACGGCCCGGTGACGACATGGAAGCGGCCCGCGGTGAACGCGACGCTCGTCGGCGGCAGGCCAAGCATGGAGGTCGAGCCCGTGCCGTACCGGCGCGCCGCCCGCTCGAGGACGACGGCGTCCTCGCCGTCATCCGGTCGGATCGCGGGCGACAGCGGGGTCGACGGCTCGGGCAGGGGTGGGGCCAGCCAGCCCTGCGCGTCGCGGACCTGGACTGACGGAGCGCCTGGACCACCGATGCGCTCGGCGACGGCTCGCCCATCGGCGACGTGGACGACGCGGTCGGCCACGCGTTCGACGAGCTCGTCATGGGTGACGACGATGCATGTGGCACCCTCGGCGCGAACGAGATCGCGCAATACGCCGAGGATGGTCTCGGCGGTGGTGGCATCGAGCTCGCCCGTCGGTTCGTCGGCAAGCAGGAGTGGCGGTCGCGTCGCGAGTGCCACGGCGAAGGCGACGCGTTGCTGCTCGCCGCCCGAGAGCTGATGGCGAAAGGCGTCGTCCCGACCAGCCAGCCCGATGCGATCCAGGAGCTCCTCCACGCGCAGCCGCCGATCGGCGGAGGGCATCCCGCGGAGGGCGAGCGGGAGCGCGATCGCATCGGCGACGCACAGGTACGGCGACAGCGCCCGGCGATAGTGCTGCTCGACGACACCGACGTGCTCGCGCCGATGCCGATCCAGGTCGCGGTCCGAGGCGTCGGTCAGGTCGGCGCCGAGCACGACGAGACGCCCGGCCGACGGCCTGTCGAGACCGGCGATGAGTCGCAGCAGCGTCGACTTTCCCGAACCCGAGGGTCCGATGACCGCGGCGATCTCACCTTCGGCCACCGTGATGTCGAGGCCGCGCAGGGCGGCGACCGGCCCTCCGGGTGTCCGATGGATGCGGATCAGGCCTTCCCCGACGACCGCTTCAGCCATCGACCCGCTCCGTCCCTGCGGTCCATGCGCCGGTCCGTCGCTTCGCGCGTCCACCGCGTCGCTCCCCGAGGGTCGAGCGACCGTAGGTTCGTGCGGCCAGGAGCGCGACCGTGCCGAGGACGGTGACGAGCACACCGACGACGACCGCCACGAGCTGGAGCGGCGGTAGGACGACGACCAGCGGCGGGATGGGTAGTCGTCCCTCGGCGTCGATCGCGAGTGCGCCGGTGACCGTGACGGCGAGGGCGAGCCCCGCGACGAGCCCGGCGATACACCCACCGATCGCGAGCCATGCGGTCCTCGCCAGCGCGTGCCAACGGAGCGCCGAGGGCGAGACGCCCTGCGCCTCGAGGTCTGCCAGCTCGCCGCGTTCGTCCCGCAGGTCCGTGATCGCGCCCATCACGAGCGCGGCGATCGATAGCGTCAGCCCGGCCAAAGCGGCGACGATCTGCGCCCAGACGATCGCCTGGGTTAGCGGGTCGCCGGCCTGTTGCGCGACGAGGTCGGATCGGGCGGTCACCTGAGCGAACCGGAACGGCGGCTTGGCGAGGGCGGCCCGGACCTCCGCCTGGCGCTGCGGATCGGGAACGCTGAGCCACATCTCCGATGGTCGTCCCGACCCTGGGACCGCCGACGCGAGCGCGACGATGAACGGGTCGAGCGGCACGATGACGAAACGCGGGTCCGCGTCCACGACGGTCGGGACACGGTCGGCGGTCCCGACCACGCGCACCGGGATCGTGCCGCTCCCGACGTGGAGGTCGAGGGTCCCATCGGGCTTCGTCTCCTTCGCCAGGTCGGGACTGACGACTGCGGGTAGCACGAGCCCATCCGTCACCTGCGGTGCCTTGATCATGACGACCGCGACCGTGAAGATCTCGAGTGGGACGTCGCGCTCGTCGACGAGCCCGTCGAGCCCCTCGAAACGCACGGTCGATCGGTAGACGCCGTGCTGGTGACCCGAACCCGCGACCAGCTGGGCGTTGAAGAACACGAGCGATGTGAGACGACCGCCGATCGCGCTCTTGGGCAGCGCTGCGGACGCATGCGTCATGCCCTCGGTGATGGTGCCGAGCGGGATACGGACGGTGTCCCCTTCATCGGTCCATACGACCGCATCGAGCTTGAGCGGGTCGCCGGTGTAGCGGAACCGGAGATCGAGGTCAGGGCGGCCCGCGGGGAGACGGTGGCCGGCGACGGCCCATCCGTTCGGGGGCTCGTCGACATGGAGTCGCGCGGCGAGTTCCTGGACCGGCGTCGCCGAGAAATCGGGCCGCCAGCCTGGGAGCGTCGGCAGGACCGCCGGATCGACCCCGAGGACGTCGACGCGCGCGCCAGGTCCCGAGGTGCTCCCCTCGTGGAAGACCGGGATGGCTTGGACACCCGGGCCGAGCTTCGCGTACCGATCGACCGGCACGACAGATGGAGCGATCGACAGACCGGTGCCGAGCTCGGTGACTCGCAGATCGAGTCCCGACCGGTACGCGGCGGCATCGTCGATCCCCGCGCGGAGCGTCGCGGACCAGCACGTAGCGAAGACGATGGCGCCGACGCTGAATGCGAGCAGCGTCACCGTCGCCGCTGGCCGACCCGGGTCGCGTGACAGCGACAGGAGCGACAGGCGCAGGGCGAGCGGCGCGCGCCGCGAACGGCGGGTGATCGCCCGAAGCAGTGGCGGCATCGTCGTGGCGAGCAGCAGTGCCGCGACGAATGCCACGGCCGGTGGCAGGAGCACGACGACCGGGCTGCTGACGGAGCGGGCGAGGGCGGCCGTGTCGAGCGGACCGGTCGACGCGAGCTGCCATGCGAGGACGATGATCGCAGTGAGGACGATGGCGACGATGGTGCGGACGCCGCCTCGCCACGATCGACCGGGTGCGGTCGCAAAGACGGTCGTGACGACCGCGACGAGGATGACGAGGAACGCCGCCGCGAGCGAGCCCGGTGCAAGCGTCGCGCCAGAGACGATCGCGACCGGATTGGCGGCCGCCCAGCCGGCCAGGAGCGCCACGGCGAGCGCGCCGCCGATCCAGCCGATGACGCCGCCGATGACGGCCGGGATGCCTGCTTCGAGGACGAGGAAGGTGACCCGGTCACGGCGGCGCGCACCGACCGCGGTGAGCCGCGCGACTTCGGCGGCGACGTCATCACGCACGACGAGCGCGAGGAAGACGGCGAAGGCGAGCAGGATCGCGACGCCGAGCGACCCGATGAGCAACAGGCGCGCCGACGACGCGTCTGCGAGCGCGAGCGCACTGCCGATCTGGGTCAACGGGCTCTCGATCGTGTACGCGGGATCGACGGCCAGCAGGTCGCGTGTCATCCCCTCGACGGCGGCGTGGAATGTGTCCGCCGTCCATGGGTGGATGGCGGCCACATCGACGGGTGCGGTCCAGACGTAGGTCCGGCCCGTGACGTCGAAGGCCGGCATGTGCGACACGGTGCCGACGCCGTTCACGAGCAGCACCGCCGGGCTGCGCCGCCCGGTCTGGTAGTCACCGCCACCGATCGTGATCTCACCGAACGCGCCGCGTTGGTCGAGGTCACCGAATGGGACCGCCGGGTCGATGATCCCGCGCCCGACGATCGCAAGATCGAGGTTCGGGGCGGGCTGCGCCGACGTGAAGTCGAAGTCGGGCTCGGTCTCCGAGAGGAGCATCGCCTCGCAGGCCGAGTGGTCGACGCAGGGTTTGGGAAGACGCCCCTGAACGATCGTCACGAGTGGCTCCGGCTGGTCGACTGCGACGACCAGCTCGAACACTGGCTGCTTGAGATCCCGGAGCTCGCGCGTGATCACGCCGCGCACGGGCGCAGTCGTCAGTCCGGCAAGGTGTTGGCTGATCCCCCCGTCGGTCCGGGCCATGATCGTGTCGTAGTCCGTCGCGGTCGGGGCGAACCGGGAGATCCGGACGAGGGGTCGATCGGCGCCTTCACCGGCGAGAGTCCGCGCGACGGTGGCATCGGCGGCGATCAGACCGATACCGGTGACGATCGCGATCAATGCCGCTGCCGCTCCGACCGCGGCCATCGAGATGAGCGCGGTGGCGCCCCGGCGACGGAGGCGTGCCAGGACCAGGGACACGATGGGGGCGGCCATCGCCGGATGGTAACGTATCAACGCCGATGGAGACCGTTACATGGCCGCTCGGGACGGATGCCGCGCTCGGGCTGGCCAACAGCCTGCATGGGCCCGGTGCCCACTACCGTCGGCGTGCGCGCGACGCCGAACCGCCGCATGACCATCTCGACACACCCGCGCGTGCCGTCGAGTTCCTGACGACCCACGCTATCCCTGATCTCGGCCGGCCACCCACACAGCGGCAGCTTGCCCGGCTGCGCCTGCTGCGTGACGCGATCCGCGCCCTTGCCGACGACCCGGAGGTCGACATGGACGTGTGGCGAACCGAGATCGACATAGCGCTCGGGCGTGTGGGCTTCCGCCTGCGCGCGGACGGATCGATGCGTTCTACAGCGAGCGGCTGGGACGGCGTCACCGACGACCTCCTGCCGGCGGTGCTGGCGCTGGCCGCCGAGCGAGACCGTCTCCGGCGATGCGGCAACCCACGCTGTCGGTGGCTGTTCGTCGATCGTTCGCGCAAGCAGAACCGGATCTGGTGCGAAGCCGCGGTGTGCGGGAACCGGATGCGCGTCGGCCGACATCGCCAGGGCCCGTCGGCGGCGCGCGCGAGGGCTAGCCGCCGAGGTACGCCTTCTGGACCTCGGGGTTGACCATCAGCCGCTCGGCGATGTCCTGGAGCACGATCTCGCCGGTCTGGAGGATGTAGCCGCGCTTGGCGATGCCGAGCGCCATCAGCGCGTTCTGCTCGACGAGGAGCACCGTCGTCCCCGTTGCGTTGATGTCCTTGACGATCTCGAAGATCTGTTCGACGAGGATCGGCGCGAGTCCCATCGACGGCTCGTCGAGCAGTAGCACCTTCGGTCGGGCCATGAGCGCGCGGCCGATGGCGAGCATCTGCTGCTCGCCGCCGGAGAGCGTGCCGCCCTTCTGGTTGAGACGCTCCTTGAGCCGTGGGAACAGCGTGTAGACGCGTTCGAAGTCGGCATCCCGATCCGCGCCGCTCTGCCGCTGGAAGGCACCCATCTCGAGGTTCTCGCGCACCGTCATCCGCGGGAAGATCCGGCGACCCTCGGGCGACTGGGAGATGCCAAGGACCACGACCTGGTGGGCGGGTGTCCCGTCCAGCCGCTTGCCGTCGAACCAGATCTCTCCTTCGCGAGGACGGAGCAGCCCGCTGATCGTCTTGAGCGTCGTCGACTTGCCGGCCCCATTCGAACCGATGAGTGTCACGATCTCGCCCTGCTCGATGGTCAGCGAGATTCCCTTCAGGGCGTGGATATTCCCGTAATAGGTGTGGACGTCGCGGAGTTCGAGGAGCGCCATCCGTCAGCCCTCGCTCGTGGCGCCGCGGCCGAGGTAGGCCTCGACGACACGGGGATCCGCCCGAACCTCGCCAGGTGAACCCTCGGCGATCTTCTCGCCGTGGTCGAGGACCGTGACCCGGTCGCTGATGCCCATGACGACCTTCATGTCGTGCTCGATGAGGAGGACCGTAAGCCCGAGGCGTGTCCTGAGTTCGCGGACGAAGTCCGTCAGGCGCCGGGTCTCCTCCGGGTTCATGCCGGCGGTCGGCTCGTCGAGGAGCAACAGCTTCGGTTCAGTCGCGAGGGCACGGGCGATCTCGAGTCGCCGCTGATCGCCGTACGGCAGGTTGCGCGCGAGCGTGTCCTTGCGCCGACCGAGACCGACGAGGTCCAGCAGCTCCATCGCGCGCGCGTGGGCCTCCTCTTCCTCGCGGATGATGGAGGGCGGTTTCAGGATCGCCCCGAACCAGCGACCCTTGAGCCGGTGGTGGAGCCCGACGAGCACGTTGCTCTCGGCCGACATGTTGCCGAACAGGCGGATGTTCTGGAACGTCCGTGCGATCCCCACACGAACGACCTCGTGCGGTTTGTCGCCGGTGATATCGACACCATCGAAGGTGATCCTGCCCTCGGTCGGAACGTACAGGCCGGTGATCATGTTGAAGAACGTCGTCTTCCCGGCTCCATTCGGTCCGATAAGGCTCACGATCGACCCACGTGGGATCGTGAAGTCGACATCGCTGACGGCGATCAGACCGCCGAACCGCTTCGTGCAACCGGTCGCGACGAGGAGGTCGCCCGCAGTCTCGGCAGCCGTAGCGGGCATCGCACTCATCGCGCCGCCTCGGGCCCGGTCGTCGTCGACGGTGGCTCAGCCGGCGCATTCGGGTCCGGGTCCGGCGCGTCGTCGAGCTCCACCTCCTCGAGCTCCCCGAGCACCGTCAGCTCCGCCTCGCTAGCGCCGGTGACCTCAGCGGCGATGCCGACGCCGTGCATCTCGGCCTTCGCGCCCGCATCGGGGAAGAGGCCCTCGGGCCGCCGGATCATCATGATCACGAGCACGATCCCGAAGATCAGGTAGTTGTAGGTCGTGAGCTTGAAGTCGGTGAGGATCTGCTGCCCCGTCGAGACGCCGAGGTCATGCATCGGATCATTGATGATGTTGTCGCCGATCCACGGCAGCAGGGTGCGGTCCACGTAGAGCAGGGCGAAGGCGCCGATGACGACGCCGCGAAGCGAGCCGATGCCGCCCAGGATGATGATGACGACGACGAGGATCGAGACGTTGTAGCTGAACGTCTCCGCGAAGATCGCCGTGTTGTAGGCGCCCGTGAACGCCCCGGCGAACCCCGAGAAGCTCGCCCCGAGCGAGAACGCGAGGAGCTTTGTGGTCACCGTGTTGATGCCCATGGCCGCGGCCGCCGTCTCGTCCTCGCGGATCGCCATCCAGGCCCGGCCGAGCTTCGAGTCGCGGAGTCGGCGGCAGATGAAGAACGTGATGGTCAGGAGTCCCAGCACGAGGTACCAGGACGCGATCACGTTCTGGTTCGAGAAGATCAGCTGGTTACCCCATGGACCGGGGATCGGGATGATCGGTGGATCGATCGGGTTGATGCCGACGTTTCCGCCCGTCAAGTTCGCGTTCGGTCCCACGAGGACGGCGCCGCCTAGGATGGCGGGCAGCGCGATCGTGATGTCGCCAAGGTTCCGGAAGACGAGCCGGACGATCTCGCCGAAGCCGAGCGTTACGATCGCGAGGTAGTCGCCCCGCAGCTTCAGCGTCGGAGCGCCGAGCATCACGCCGAAGATCGCCGCCGCGGCAACGGCGAGCCAGAGCACGATCCACCAGCTGATATGCACACCGAAATGGTTCGACGCGAGGAATGCCGTCGTGTAGGCGCCGATCGCGTAGAAGGCGACATAGCCGAGGTCAAGCAGACCCGCGAAGCCCATCACGATGTTGAGCCCTAGCGCGAGGATCGCGAACGTCGCGCAAACCACCAGGACTGCCGTGTCGGGCCACGGCACGAACGGGATCGCGTCCGACAACCGCCGGTACACGAGCGGATACAGGAGCGCGAGCGCGACGACGATCGCGAGGATGACGATCTGTCGGCGCCGGTCGTCCATCCCGGCCATCGGATTCGGGAACGTGCGGCGCGGCGCCCTGACCATCTCGGTCATGTCACGCCCGCTCTGACTGCTGTTCGGCGAGGAGCCCCGTCGGGCGGAAGATCAGCACGAGGATCAGCAGCGAGAAGACGATGACGCTCGTCCATTTGGCTTCGATGAAGCGGTCCGACATAGCCGCCACGATGCCGACGAAGAGGCCGCCGAGTGTCGCGCCGGTGAGATTCCCGATACCGCCGAGTACAGCGGCGGTGAACGAGAGCAGACCGAACTGCAGGCCGTACTGGAAGAACGTCTGCCCGTAATAGAGGGCGACGACCAGACCGGCCGCGCCGGCCATACCGCCGGCGATGAGGAACGTGAGCGAGATGGTGCGGTTCACGTCGATGCCCATCAGGCCGGACGCTTCCCGATCCTGGGCGGTCGCCCGCATCGCCTTCCCCTGGCGCGTGCTTCCGACGAACCAGCGCAGGGCGAGCAGCAGCGGGATCGTCACGCTCAGGACGATGATCTCGTCGATGCCGAACCATGCCGCGCCGCTCGGGAAGAACACGAGGTCAGTGCGTGGCAGGACGGGCTCGACCGCCTTCTGCGACGGGCCGAGCAGCAGCAGCCCGACGTTCTGCAGCACGAACGACATCCCGATCGCGCTGATCAGTGGCGCGAGTCGCGGAGCGTTCCGTAAGGGTCTGTAGGCGAGGCGCTCGATGCTGGCGTTGATGCCGGCCGTCATCAGCATGATGACCGGCAGCGCCAGGAGCGTCAGGAACAGCGCCAGCGTGCTCGAGGCGGGGATGCCCAAGCCGCGGACGATGAGTTCCGTAGCGAAGTACGTGAACGCCGTACCGAGCATGAAGACATCGGCATGGGCGAAGTTGATGAGTTCGAGGATCCCGTAGACGAGCGTGTAACCGATCGCGATCAGCCCGATGATCAGGCCATTGGTGACGCCGATCGTCAGCGCCTTGACCAGTTCCTCCACGCCCTCTCCTTAGGCAGTCGCGGATCTGGAGTGACCAGCCGGCCGTTCGGAGACCGAGCGGCCGGCTGGACGATGCGAAGCGGGCGGAGACCCGCTACTCGATGACGCTATCGAACTGGAACTTGCCGCCCTTGACGATGTTCCCCGACATAGCGGTCAGGCTCGTGTCGCCTTCCTGGTTGAAGCTCCACTTGCCGAGCGCGCCGTCGTAGTCCTTCGTCTCGGCGATGGCCTTGAGCACGCCCGCGCGCAGCGCGAGGGTGTCGGCCGGGTTCGCCGCGGCGGCCTTCTCGATCGCCGCGAGCACGGTGCCAGCGGCCTCGTAGCCGTAGGCCGTGTAGGCCTCAGGCGGGTTGTTCGGGTACTTCGCGTTGTAGTTCTTCACGAAGTCCGCGCCCTTGCCGGTGAGCTTGTCAGCCGGCAGGCCGCCGAACGTGATGTATGTGCCTTCGGCGGCCTCGCCGGCCGCGTCGATCCATTCCTGCTCGAGGATGCCGTCGGGGCCCATCAGCTTCACGCTCGGCATCGCGTCGCGCAGGTCGCGCCACAGCTGGCCGGCGTTGTTCTGGGTGATCCCGCCGAAGTAGACGAGGTCAGGATTGGTCGCCTTGATCTTCTCGGCCAGCGCCTTGTAGTCGGTCGCCTTGCCGTCGATGCCATCGCGCCCGAGGACGGTCAGGCCAGCGCCGGGCGCTTCCTTGTTGAAGACGTCGGCGATGCCCTTGCCGTAGAGCTCGGTGTCGTCGAGGACGTACACGTTCTTGGCGCCGAGCTTGGCGGCCCACTTCGCGCCGGCAAGACCCTGGAGGTCGTCAGCGGCCACGACGCGGAAGTAGTTGCGGGTGCACCCGTTCGGGTAGTACTTGTCCGGCTCGTCCGCTTCGCCCTTGCCGGCCTTGGTCAGACCGGGGTAGGTGTTCGCGGGGCTGACCATCGGGATCCCCTTCCCGCAGAGGATGGGGATCGACAGCTTCGCAGCGCCGGAGTTGAACGTTCCGATGTAGGCGACGAGCTTGTCGTCAGCAACGGCGTCGTTCGCGTTCTTGATCTCGGTCGCCTCGTCCCACTTGCCGGCGGCAGCGGTCGAGTCGTCCTTGTCGCTGTACTTGACGGTGTAACCGCCGGCGACGCCCTTCTTCTCCTCGATCGCGAGGTTGATGGCATTGACGATCGTGTCGCTCTGGGCCTTGCTCGACCCTTGCCGCGGCAGCGAGGACCAGATCTCGATCTCGCCCTTGCTTCCGCCGCCACCACCACCACTACTGCCGCTGCACGCTGCGAAAGCCAGCGCGGCGACGGCAGCAAGCGTCCCGATCTTGCGCTTGTCCATTCACTCTCCTCCTGGATGGCCAGGTCGCCGGTCCGTAACCGGGACGACCGTCGATCGTGGCACCCCGCTCCATCCCGATCCGGGAGATGCGAAGACACCCCGTCCCACCCTTGCCTGGCCCGGCGACGTGCCCTCCCTTGGAGCGTCGTCGGGGCCTGGGGGCGGTGCGTGACGGAGGCGACGCAGACCGGTCTCGAGCGGCGCGCAGGTGACCGCCGAAACGATGCCGTATCATATGCACCGGCGACCCGAATGCAATACCGGTCGGTCGCATCCCTCGGCGGCGCATCGCGCGCGGACGGATCGCAGGCCCACCGGTCCGACCCAGGGTCGGGCTGACCCCGGTCGAGGGGCGTAAAGCGGTGTCGCCGTCCTGCGAGGTACGACCTTCGGCGTGGAATATCTGGTCCGGCCCGCGCGCATCACGGATATCGACCGTCTCGTCGCGATGAGCGACGCGGAATTGCGCGTCGGTCGTGGCGCGAGCCCGCTCGATGCGGCTGATCTGCTCCGCCAGCTCGTCTACCTCCCGCAGGCCAGCATCTTCGTAGCCGAGTCCCAACGACACGTCGTCGGCGGGGCCGTCCTCGCGCTCCGACCGTCGGTCCGCGCGGGCGGCTTCGTCGGAACCATCGATCTTCTGGTCGTCGATCCCGACCATGATGCCGACCGGGTCGCCGACGCCCTCATCGAAGAGGTCGTCCGCTCGGCAAGCAACAAGGGCTGCACGCTCGTCGAGGCGGCCCGTCCCGAGGACGACGCGGCGCTCAGCCGCTGGAAGGCCATGGGCTTCGCCCCGGCCGCTCCTCGCATCCAACGAACCGTGGCCGCGGTGGGATCCACCTCGCGCCGCTTTTGACCATCGGCCCACCGAGCAGCGAGAACGCGCCGGCCGGGCATCAACCACATACCGAACCCAAGGAGTAACAGTTGGGCAAGAACGTCGCCGTCTACGTGGACGTGGCGAACATCTTCTACGCGGCGAAGGCCGCGGGCGTCGACATCGATTACGTCACGCTCCTCAAGTCGGCCAGCGCCGGCCGCGACCTCGTGCGCGCGTATGCCTATACGGGGCTCGATCCCGACAACGAGAACCAGCGGAACTTCCACGACTTCCTGCGGCGCCACGGCTACAAGGTCGTGAGCAAGGACATCCGCAAGTACGGCGACGGCAAGGTCAAGGCGAACCTCGACATCGAGCTCGTCGTCGACATGATGAAGACCGCGCGGAACCTCGACATCGCGATCGTCGTGTCCGGGGACGGCGACTTCGCGCCGGCGATCCGGGCCGTCCAGGAGATGGGCGTCCGCGTCGAGGTCATCAGCTTCCGTGGCAACACGAGCTCGGATCTGATCGAGGTCGCGGACCTGTTCACCGATATCACGCAGCTCGCCCGGGTCGAGAAGGGCAGTCGGTCGGGCCGACGCGTCGCGGACGACGACGCCGACCTGTCGATGACCGAAGTGCCGGATAAGCAGACCGAGGGCACGGGCGTGGGTCGCGGGACCCGCGGCGGCCGCGGACGCGGCCGAGGCCGCTCCGAAGGAGAGCCAGCGACTCCGGTACGCACGTCGACGCGCGCGCGTCGCGGGAGCACGTCGACGAACGGTTCGAGCACGTCGACCGTCCTGCCAGGCGAGCGCCTCAGCGGCAAGTCCGGCGGCCTCTCGGAGGCCGATCTCGCGTCAGCGGAGGTCTTCACCCTCGATGACGTCGACGCGGCTGCCGCGAGCTCCGATGGGCCCCAAGGCGCGGGAGGAGACGTTGACGAGTCGCGCGATGCCGAGTCGCGCGATGACGCCGGCCGACGCCGCCGTCGTCGCGGCGGACGCGGCCGAGGACGCGGCCGAGGACGGGACGAGACGCCTGCAGTCTCCGGTGCGCCGGTGACCGACGCATTCGAGGACGACGAGGATGAGGAGGACGAGGCGCCGATCGAGGCTCCCCGGCCGCGGAGCACGCCGTTCGGCTCGGTCTGGGATTCCCAGCTCGGGACGACCGCCGCCCCGACCAACCTCGCCCCGCTGAGCCCCGACGACGAGGACTTCGACGAGCCGGAGATCCCCGAGTACCTGATCGCCGAGCAGCGTCGCGCCAACGCGCCGACCAATCGCGGCGGCGGACGTGGTCCTCGTGGCGGTCGCTCCGCCTACCAGTCCGCGATGGACCGGGAGCGGTACGGCGGCGGCCGAAGTGGCGGCATCAACCGCTACCCGGACGTCAGTGGGCGAACGCCGCCGAGCGGGAACCGCAGCACCGCTGGCCGCAGCTACGATCGGCCGACCGAGCGTCGCCGCGAGTCCGGCCGGCCGGCCAGCTCGGCCGAGCCGTGGAGCGAGGTCCCGCCGGAGCTCGAGGCCATGCTCCGCGCTCAGGTCGGCCAGAAGCCGTCCCGCCCGTCGGACGTCGCTCGTCCGTCGAGCCCCGAGAGGATCGAGGCGACCGACGCGATCGACGCGCAGGCCAGCCCGCTCGATACCGCTGACGTCGCCGCGTCCGCCGACGGCGCTCCGGCGAGCAAGGCCGCACCGAAGCGGCGGACGACGCGGAAGTCGACCGCCACCGCCAGTGCGGACGAAGCGCCGACCGCGGAAACGGCGGGAGCCACAGCGACCAAGCGACGCGCGACGCGCAAGCCGACGACGGGTTCAGCCGACGCGGCGACGTCCGAGACGGCGACGCCGAAGCGGCGTGCCGCTCGGTCCAAGGCGACGACGTCCGATGCGACCACCGCTGCGGCCGACGGCGTGCCTACGGGTGACGCCGCCGCGGGCGACGCTGGCGACGGTGCGGCGACGACGAAGCGGCGGACGACCCGCAAGACGACGACGACCAAGACCGCTTCCTGATCGAGGATGGACGGCGCGCGGACGCGCGGTCATCCTGGGCCGCTCGCTGCGATCGGACGGATGATCCGGGGCGGCGGCCCCGGTGCGGTCCTCCTCGTCGGGCCCGCGGGCGTCGGCAAGACGACGCTCGCCGTCGATCTCGCCGCCGGGCTGCTCTGTACCCATCAGGATCCGGCCGCGCGGCCCTGCGGCGCGTGCCGCAGCTGCCGACTCGTCGCCCACGGCGCCCATCCGGACCTGCATGTGCTCGGACCCGAAGGGGCAGGACGTCAGGTGGTGATCGGCGGGCCGGGGTCGAAGGCGCGTGGCGTACGTGACCTGATCGGAGAGCTGGCGCTCTTGCCCGTCGAAGGCGGTGCGCGCGTCGCCATCATCGAGTCGGCCCACCGGATGAACGAGGACGCGCAGGCGGCCCTACTCAAGACGCTCGAGGAGCCGCCGGCCGGCGCGACGATCGTGCTGTGTGCCGATGCCGAGGAGCCGCTGCTCCCGACCATCCGGTCGCGGTCGGCGCGGCTCCGGCTCGGGCCGGTCGGCGTCCGCGACATCGAGGCGATCCTTGCCGACGCCGGCGCTGCCGACCCCCCCGTCGCCGCCCGGGCAGCTCGGATCGCGAGCGGCCGGCCTGGCGTCGCCCTGGCGTGGGTCGTGCGGCGGGAAGCCCTTCGTGAGCGCGACGCCATCGGGCGGACACTGCTCGATCTGATCGCGGCGAGACCGGCAGATCGTCTGGAGGGTGTACGAAAGCTCGCGATAGCGGCGTCGACCATCGCGGGCATCGGCGACGGCACTGCCCTCGAGCTCGGGACCGACGACGCGGAGCAGGAGGTTGGTAGATCAGCCGCGAAGGGCAAGCGCGTCCCCGGTAAGGGCCCGACTCGCCAAACGACGGAGGTCGCGGCCGGACCTGGCGAGGACCTCGCGAGCGATAGCGAAGGCGGCGGTCCGGCGCGGGCTCCTGCAGCAGAACGGCGCCGAGCGGCCGAGGCGCTCATCGCGTTATGGACCGACATCGCGCGTGACGTTGCGCTCTGCCAGCGCGGGCTCGACGCGTCGGTCCGCGATCTGGGGCTGCTCGACGAAGTCCGCGGAGTAGGGGTCGACGTCGACCCAGATGCCCTACATGCCTTCATCGACCGCCTCGGGCAGGCAGCCGTCCTCGTTGCCGGGAACGCGTCGCCGGAGCTCGTGCTCGACGACCTCGCGCTCGCGTGGCCGCGCGCACGGTCCGGATCGCGCGCCGCGTGACAGACGAAGCGGGCGACCCGCGGCAGAGGAACCAGAGCTGATGGCGGAGCGCCTCGATGTGACCGTCCACGGACGCGTCCAGGGTGTCGGGTTCCGCTACTTCGTCCTTCGGCGGGCGATGGACCTGGGTCTGACAGGGTGGGTCGCGAACGAGCCCGACGGCTCAGTGCGGTGCGTTGCCGAAGGCGAACGCGGGTCACTCGAGACGCTCCTTGCGTCGCTCGAAGATGGCCCTGGCGGCGCGCTCGTCGACCGCGTGTCGTCGCATTGGGAGATGGCGATCGGCGGCTTGCGCTCGTTCGAGGTCAGGAGTGGTGGCCACCGCGGCGATTGACCGCGGGAGGCGGCGCCATCATGGCTCGAAGACCGACCAGCAGATGTCGTTCCGCAGCCGCTGATCGTCGAGGACGAGTTCGCGGATCGCCTCTGGGAGCTGATCGCGCTGCCATCGACACTCGAGGCGCCCGGCACGCTCGCTCTCGCCGGGAGGTGCCGCGGCATGGGCGGCCTTGATAGCGTAGGCAGCCGCGCCGAGGTCGTGAGCCGCGACGTGGGCGACAGCGGCCGCTTGGGCTGCAGCGAACGCCGCGTGTCGTCCGGCACCCCGGAGCTCCCTCGCCGCGGCGTTCGCGTGACCCGCGGCCATCCGCGCCTCCGTCATCGTGACCTCACCCCGAGCCCACGAGCGAGCGAGCTCGATCGCGCGGTGGGGCCGTCGGTCACCGGGACGGGCCTGTTCGAAATGGTCCAGCACATGCTCCGCGCAGACAGCGGCCCAGACAGCGAGCTGGCGGTGGTCGCTGTCCGTCAGCGACCCCCCGCGACGGACCGTGATGAGCCTCAGGTCGCGGATGTCGCTCAGGATCACCACTCCAGTCTCGTGCATCCGGAGTGGCCGCGACGCGCGCGAATGACCGGAACCTCGCTGGCCCGTTCGGCCGAGCACGGGCGGGACGGGTGGGCTATTCCCACCGGGACGATCCGACTCCATCGTGGCAAGCGATGGAGACCAACTCGCCGGCGGAAGAGCTTCCCGCGCTCTACCGTGCGATCCTCGATCGCGTAGCCGAGCTCGAGGCCGCCGGTCAGCGAGCCGCCGCTGGCCGACTCCGCAGCGACGCGACGGACGCGTATTCGAGGGCGTGGGATGAACGCGCACGCCGTCGGCTCGAGACCCTCCTGCGCCGATCGGACCGCGATCCCGATCCGGAGCGCCAGGGGGGCCGGACCCGCCGTCCCGTCGCGCCGCCTCGCCGAGCCATGGCGACCCGGGAGCACTACCCCTCCTAAGGCCAGCTCGCCGTCACGCGGCGTAGCGTCCCACCGCCTCTAACCGTCCTCCGCGTACGCTTTCGCCCGTGGATGGATCCGAAGCCACCGTCGGTGCCCTCGTCGAACGCGCTCTCACGGCCTACGCGAGCCTCGCGGAACTCGGTGAAGAGATCGATGACGAGTGGTCCTACATCCAGGACCTGACCGAAAGCTGGCGCGAGCGGTTCGAAGAGACGCGAGCGGCACGCGGGAGCGAAGAGCTGGCGGCAGAGATCGTGACGGCGATCGACCTCGCGATCGTCGAGATCGGCCGGATCCAGGACCCGCATCGTGCGATCGATTGGCTCTCGACGTTCCCGCAGGTCGCGATCACGGCTCTGGGTGAGCGCCCGTGAGGTTCCAGGACGCCGCCCGCGACGGTCGGGCGGTCGTCTACGCCGGTGTCCAGGCCGATCCGCTCGTCGCGCGAGCCGCCGATCTGCTCGCCGATGCCGGTCCAGCGATGCGCGTCATGGCGCGTGCCGTCATGAACGGCGAATCGACCGATCGAGCGACGTGGATCGGGATGTTCCCGACGTTGTTCGGGTCGACCTCGGACGCCGCCATGCGTGATCGAGCCGAGGCGCTCCTCGACGTTGCGCTCGAGGTCGCCGAGCGCGGCGAAGCCGTCCGCAGCCAGTTCCGCGGGGCCATCGTGGAGGAGGTCACGGCACGCCTGCTTGCTCGTCGCGCGCCCGGAGCGGCGATCCGTCGTGAGCGACGCATCCTGTTCGACGGTGTGCGCGCCGAGATCCATCCGTACGACGTCACCGTCGAGCGCGACGACGCGAGCGAGGCGTACGACTGCAAGTGGGGCGCGCGCGGCATCGGCGACGACGTCCTGCACCAGCTCGACGACGCGCGTCGGCACGCCCAGGACGAAGACACGCCTCTCGAGGTCGCGCTGGTCGTCTTCGACGCCCGGCGCTCGTGCGACGTCCGGCTCGGCCGCTCGACGGCGCCCGTCGCGGGCACCCGGATCGTCGCGCTTGAATCGCTCGATGACCTGGGCCGTCGATGACGAACGCGGTGCGGATCGATCGAGCGCGCGAGCCCGATCGCTGCTCGTCGCCGTATCGGGTCCGGTTCGATGAGGCTACCCCCGACGGCTCGATCCGGACCTCCGTCCTGTTGCGCTACGCGCAGGATCTCGCGTGGTACCACTCCGCGTTTCGCGGCTTCACCCGCGAGTGGTATCGCGAGCGAGGGCTCACCTGGCTTGCCCGCGCGGCCGAGGTCACGGTCGAAGGCGACATGCGCGTCGGCGACGAGATCGTCGGGACCACACAGGTAGTCGGATGGCGTCGCGTCTGGGCTCGACGACGGACCGACTTCATCGACGCGAGCGGGGCGCGGCTGGCGTGGACCAACGTGGACTGGGTCCTCCTCGACGCGCGCGGCGCCCCGACGCGTGTCCCGGCCGACTTCGATGAGCACTTCTGGGCACCCGAGGCCACGTTCCCCTTGGGCCGCGTCACGCTGTCCGAACCACCGATCGACAAACCCGGCACGATGACCATCAAGGTACGACCGCAGGAACTCGATCCGATGGACCACGTGAACAACGCGGTCTATGCGGACTGGGTCGACGAGGCGGTCATCGATTCGGCCGGCGAACCGTACGTCCGCGCCATCCCTCGGACGATGCGGCTCGAATACGCGCGCGCCGTCGAGGCCGGCGCGACCGTGCTTGTCGAGGCGTGGCGCGACGACACCGGTTGGTCCTCGCGTATCCGCGATGCGAGCGGGACCGAGTATCTGCGCGCCCGTATCGAAACGACGTCGCTCGAGCGGCCGTGACGACTACGGGCCCGCGCATGTCGTGGCGATAGGCCCGGCAGATCCGACTGTCAGCAGGAGTGACGGTTGCGTCGGTCGTTCTATAATGAGGCTGTGCTAGTGGTACATACTCAGCGGCACGGTGCGAACACCTTGCACCAACGGCTGTTGGTCTTAGGATCTCGACGATGACCGACGTGCGCCCTGCGACCGGGGACATCGACGCGATCGCGCTGCTCGATGAACCCGTACGCCGGACGCTCTACGAGTGGGTGGTCCGCCAGGGCCGGCCCGTCGGACGCGACGAGGCGTCGGCTGCTACGGGCGTCTCGCGCGCATTGACCGCGTTCCACCTCGACCGCCTGGCCAAGGCCGGCCTGCTCGCGACCGAGTTCCGTCGGCTCAGCGGCAAGACCGGTCCAGGTGCTGGGCGGCCCTCCAAGCTGTACATGCGGTCCGACCGCGACGTCAGCGTCTCACTGCCGTCACGCCGCTACGACATCGCGGCCGAGCTCATGGCGGAGGCCCTGGAGGACGCGAGCGGGCCACCGACGAGGTCGCTCCAGGACGCCGCGCATCGCATGGGTGAGGAGGTCGGGTCAGCCGCGAGGATGGCCGCCGGCCCGAGGCCGACCGAGTCTGGGCGTCGCGAGGCGCTCGTTGAGACGCTCGAAGAGCGCGGGTATGAACCGCTCGAACAAAGAGGGACGCTTCGCCTCGGGAACTGCCCGTTCCACGCGCTGGTCGACGACCATCGTGACCTGGTGTGCGGCATGAACCTTGCCCTGGCCGAGGGCATCCTGGACGGGCTCGGTGAAGAGCGGATCTCCGCTCGCCTCGACCGTCAGCCTGGACTGTGCTGCGTGGCGTTCGATCTCGAGTGATCGCCCGGTGACGCCGCTCCGCGACGTCGTCGTCATCGGTGGCGGCGCGATGGGCGGTGCCGTCGCCGTCCACCTGCTCGAGGACCGCCGATTCGACGGCCACGTCACCGTGATCGAGCGGGATCCGGCCTACCGCCGCGCGTCCTCGGCGCTCAGCGCTGCCGGGACGCGGCGCCAGTTCTCGACCCCCGAAAACATCCGGATGTCGGCCTACTCGTTCGACTACATCCGCGACACGCTCGGTCTCGATATCCGCGAGAGCGGCTACCTCTATCTTGCGTCTTCCACCACCCGACACATCCTCGAAGCGAACCATGAGATCCAGGTCGCCGAGGGCGCCGACATCGTGCTGCTCACGCAGCCCGAGCTTGCCGCGCGGTATCCGTGGCTCTCGACGGACGGCATCGCGCTTGGGTCGCTCGGTCGGTCCGGGGAGGGGTGGTTCGATGGGTACGGGCTCGTGCAGGCGCTCCGGGCGAGGGCGCGCGAGCTCGGCGCCGAGCTGCTGACGGCGGAGGTGTGCGGCATCGACGTCGCAGACGGCCGGGTCCATGCCGTGACACTGAGCGATGGCTCGAAGCGTGCATGCGGGTACGTCGTCGACGCTGCCGGCCCGTGGGCGGCTGAGGTCGCAGCCCTGGCCGGTGTCGAGCTCCCCGTGGAGGCGCGCCGGAGGTGCGTGTTCGTGTTCGACGTGGAGCACGGTGCGCCGACCGACTGTCCCTTGGTCATCGACACGTCCGGCGTGTGGTTCCGGCCGGAGGGCGGCTCGTTCATCGCTGGCGCCGCTCCCGTCGAGCAGGACGACCTACCCGACCTCCCGCTAACCCCGGATCACGGGCTATTCGAGACCGTCCTGTGGCCGGCGCTCGCGAAGCGCGTTCCCGCCTTCGACGCGATACGCGTGACGAACGCGTGGGCCGGCTACTACGAGATGAACACGTTCGACCACAACGCGATCATCGGCCGGCATCCAGTGATCACGAACCTCCTGTTCGCGAACGGGTTCAGCGGCCACGGCATCCAGCAGTCGCCCGCCGTCGGGAGGGCGATCGCCGAATTGATCGTCCACGACCGTTTCGTCACGACGGATCTGAGCGTGTTCGCGTTCGACCGCATCGCGGGCGGGCGACGGGTCGAAGAGCAGAACGTCATCGGTTGAGGACGTCCATCGACGGACGGCAATCGATCTGCAAGACGGTGCACAGGGGCCGGTGAGTCGTGCGCGGCGCTGTGGATGCGAGGTTCGAGCCACGCAGGTGGAGGACGTCATGACGACGACCGTCGAGGAGATCCGTACCAGCACCACGATCGACGCACCCATAGAGCGTGTCTGGCAGGCGATAACGACCCCAAGCGAGATGAAGCAGTGGTTCTTCGGCGTCGATACCGAAGCCGACTGGCGGCCGGGCGGGCGACTCGTGCACCGTGGGGAGTACGCCGGCAAGCCGTACATCGACCAGGGCGAGGTCGTGGAGATCGAGCCGCCCAAACGGCTGGTGCACACGCACTGGAGCGATGTGTCGGGCCTGCCCGACGCGCCCGAGAACTACCAGGTGGTCGCGTGGGACCTGACGCCACGTGACGGTGCGACCGAACTCGCGATCACGGAACGGAACCTCCCGTCGGACGAGGCGGCGAAGACATCGGAGCAAGGTTGGGCCACGGCGCTCGCCTCGCTCACGGAGCTGCTGGAGCGCTAGCCGCCGGACGCGAGCGGGCGCCCGGTAGCCCCACGGTCGCGTCGGCTCGGCGGCCTCGACATCGGAAAGGCCTGTACGCTCGGACGATGATCCGACCCTTTGCGATCGCGTCCATCGTCGCGCTCGGCCTCGTCCTTGCCGCCGCTGTGATGCCCGTGCGCGCCGGCGTCCCGGACCCGGTCGACGATCCGGCGCACGTCGCGCTGTCGACGCTCCACCCGCGAACCAGTGCCGCCGCCCGCGATCTTGCCCGTGTGTACGCCGACCGCTGCCACGTCGCCCACGACGTCACGACTCCTACGCACTGCACCTATGGCGACCGCGCCGCGACCGTCCGCGTCATCGTGATCGGCGACTCGATCGCCGCCCAGTGGTGGGCTGCCATCCATGGCGCCGCGCGCAGGGCCGGCTGGCGGATCACGTGGATGAGCAAGACCGCCTGCCCGGCGGCCGACGTCACCGTCCGGAGCCAGGGCGTCAGGTATGCGGCGTGTGACGTATGGCGGAGGAACGTCCTCACCAAGATCCGCGGCTTCGCCCGCGCGGATCTCGTCGTGATGGCGAGCTCGTCGAGCTCGACCCTCATCAGGCGAAGCGACGGGGCGATCATCACGGATCCGGCGGCGGCCGCGAGCGAATGGGAAGCCGGTTACCGACGGTCGGTCGACCGTCTCGCGGGCGTTGCCCGCCGCGTCGTGATCCTGCGCGACACGCCGTCCTTCGGGTCGTCGATCCCGAGCTGTCTCGCGACGCACTCGGGCTGGACGTCGCCGTGCTCGCGTGCCCGCTCGGCCGCCTTCTCGGCATCCCGTTGGGCGGCGGAGATGGCCGTCGATGCCCGGTACGCGTGGGTGCGCGCGACGGACCTTGGCGACTGGCTGTGCCAGCCGACGCGCTGCTGGCCCGCGACGTCCTCCCACATCCTGCGCTATCGCGACGCGCATCACCTCACCGACACGTTCGCGATCGCGATGGCGCCGGCGATGTATTCCCGGCTGCGCTGGCTGATGCGCTGATCGCCGTGGCCTCTACACTCGGTGCCATGTCGCTGCATGCCCCGCCGACCGATGAGGAGGCGACGCGAGAGCTCCTCGTCGAGCTCCTCCGCGACTTCCATCGTCGCGGTTGGGTGTCCGGGACCGGTGGCGGCATCTGTGGACCAACGGGCGACGGCGGCCTTCTCCTCGCACCGAGCGGCGTCCACAAGGAACGCGTCCGACCGGATGAGTTCTTCACGGTCGATCCGGCGGACGGTCGCGTCGTTCGGCGCCCCGACCGCGACGATCTGCGGCCGAGCGAGTGCAACTCGATCTTCTGCCTGGCCCACCGCTCGCGTGGAGCGTGGAGTGTCGTGCACTCGCATGCACTATCAGCGGTGTTGGCCGGCGATCTCGCGGCGGAAGCGATGTCCGATCACCTGGCGATCCGCGATCTCGAGATGTTGAAGGGCATCCCGGGCGTGACCAATGCCGATGTCCATCTCGTGCCCGTGATCCGCAACACGCCGCGGGAGCCCGAGCTCGTCAGTCAGCTCGAGGAGGTCTTCGCCGATCCTCGGTTCGAAGCTGCCCGAGCTGTGGTGGTGCTCGACCATGGCGCCTACATCTGGGGCGACGACATCCTCGCCGCGAAACGCCATACCGAGGTCTATCACTTCCTGTTCGAAGCGACGGTCGCACGGCGCGGCCGCCACACGGAGGACTGAGCGTGAGCCATCACGATGCGAGCGGCCCGAAGGACCTGTCGCAGCTGACCAAGGTCGACGTCATCGACGTCGCCGCCGCGGTCGGCGCTGACAAGCTGACCGATGCCGAGATCTTCAAGCGGACGTATCTCGGCCATGGTTCGCAGTCGAGTGTCTTCGTCTTCCAGGGACATCCGGGCCCGTTCCGCATGCACGTCCACGAGACGCATGACGAGATCGGCTACGTGCTCGAGGGGACCGGATCGATGACGGTGGGGGGCGTGAGCCATCCCGTCAAGAAGGGCGACGTCTGGGTGATCCCGGCCAACACGCCGCATGGCGGGCAGTTCGAGGACGCCCCGCAGGTGCTGTTCATTTCGTCGCCGATCGACGACCCGGACGACCAAGATCGGGTCTGGATCGACGACTGAGGGCGGCGCCGCCGGCGGGTGGCGTGCGCGGGGAGCGCGTCTGGCGCGCGATGGGCATGGAAAAGGAGCAGGCCCACCAGATCCGTCCGATGAACTCCCCCCAGGATGATTCCGTCCCCCGAGGGCCTGCTCCACGCCGATCGTGCCACGCGGACCTTGCGGCCCGCATTGCAACGTACCGTGCGGATCGTCGACGCCCGTCGAGCGCGTGGATGCATCACGGCCAGACGACCAGTAAGCGTCGGTCGTTTGTCGGGGCTACCGGCGGCCGTCGCGCATTTTGGCGAGCTGCTGGACTTGCCACTCATGGACGCCCGGCAGCCAATCGCCGTGGGGGCCCGATGGATCGAGTCGCGCATCAGCCGGATCAACGCCATCGCGCACGGCCTCGACGTACGCGCGATCCTGGTCGATGCGCCTGCGTAGCTCATCGGCTCGGCCGACCGACCCGTGACCGGGGACGACGAGATCGACCTCGCCCGCCACGGCCTCGAATAGGCGCAGCGCGGCGAGGTAGTCCTCGATCGGGTCAGCCGCCTCCAGGTCGAGGAACGGCATCAGGACATCGGAAAGCATGTCGCCGGCGGCCAGGACGCCCGGCTCCTCGATCAGCAGGGCTGCATGCCCCGTGGCGTGAGCCTGGTGCTCGATGATCCGGACGTGCGGGCCATCCCAGGGAACGCTGATAGCATCTGGCGGTAGACCGCTGATGAGCCCGAACAGGTCCATCGGGATCTGGTCGGCGATATCGGGCGGCAGCACCTCGGCGACGCGGTCTCTCCAACCGGTGTCCGAGAGCAGCTCCTGCAGGTCGGCCGCGCAGCGGGCCGTGCCGTAGCGAGGCGGCGAGCCGAGCTGGGCGTCCCACAGGACGTGATCGAAATGCGGATGCGTCGAAAACCCCGCTACGACCTTCTGCCCTGATCCTCGAAGGTCGTTCGCGAGGCAGGCCAGTTCGTCGCCTCGTACCCCGGCGTCGATGAGCAGGACGCCGGTCGGGCCCTGCACGGCGATGGCGTTGGTCTGGAGGAAGTCACTTTGGTGGACGAGGACCCCCTCCGCGATCGGTCTCAGCACGGCGTTCCTTCTGCAGTGACTCGCGGCCGCGTGACGAGAGCGCCAGCACGGTAGATCAGTACGAGATCCGCGTAGCGTCGCATCGCGGATGAGGTCACGCAGCGTCCGGTCCGCCATCACGACGCAGGACCGGTTCTTGGCCGTCGGCCTCGAATGCGAAGTGGCGTTCTGGCACTCTCACCGTTCGGCTGACCCACATCGGCTCATCGCTCTCTCCGCGGAGACAGCTGTACGCGGTCACCGCTCCATCGGGCATGTTCGCCTCGCGTGACCGATCGACGACGGCGACCATCGACGTGGACATCGCGGTGATGTGGGTCTCCATGTTTCGCGCGGCGTTGGTGTTCTAGTTCGCCCCATCGTTGGGTCGCGACTTGCTTGCCGTGCAGGACGCCTACGCCGGAGACTATCGACGTGCCCCCGGAGACCCGTTACGTAAAGACGGTGGACGGCGTCCACATCGCTTACCAGGTATTGGGCACCGGTCCTTTGGACCTGGTGTTCGTGCCGGGATTCGTGACGAATCTCGAGGCAGTCTGGCAGTGGCCCGTCGCCGCCGCTTATCTCCGACGGCTTGCCACTTTTTCGCGCGTCCTGATCTTCGATCGTCGCGGCACCGGACTGTCAGACCATCTCGTGCAGGGCGAGTCCCAATTGACGGTAGAGGCTCGCGTCGACGATCTCCGCGCCGTGATGGACGACGCCAGCTCTCGAAGCGGCGTTCTCTTTGGCGCGCAGGACGGCACGGCCGTGTGTGCGATGTTCGGTGCGACCTACCCCGACCGTACGACCGGGCTTGTTGCCTACGCGTCGTCCGCTCGCGGGCTTTGGGCAGCCGACTATCCGTGGGCCTGGTCCGAGGAAGAGTGGGCCGAATACCTGGAGCGGGTAGACCGAGGATGGGGGACCTACGCGTTCGCGGAGGAAGAGGCTCGGATCGCCTGGCCGGATTTCGGCGCGGACCCGGAATGGGTCAATCGGTATGCGCGGTGGATGAGGATGGCCGCAGGCCCGGGAGACGCCGCGGCCATCGAACGTACGTACCGTGACCTCGACATCCGCGACATCCTGCCGAGGATCCAGGCGCCGACTCTCCTGATCCACCGGACCGGGGATGAGATCGAGCCCGTGGAACAGTCGCGGTATATGGCAGAGCGAATCCCGGGCGCCAGGCTGGTCGAGCTCCCTGGCCGGACTCATGGTTGGCCGGAACCGAACCAGGATGAGGTGCTCGACATCGTGGCGCAGTTCCTAACGGAGCTGCGACGGGAGGAGGCGGAGTTCGATCGCGTTCTCGCCACCGTCCTGTTCACAGATATCGTCGGGTCGACGGAGCACGCCGCCAAGCTTGGGAACGCCAGCTGGAAGGCGCTCGTCGAGCACCACCACGAGCGGATCAGAGGCCAGTTAGCCCGCTACCGCGGTGTGGAGATCGACACCGCCGGGGACGGCTTCTTCGCCTCGTTTGACGGCCCAGCGCGCGCGATCCGATGCGCACTCTCGGCTATCCGCGCGGTCAACAATCTCGGGATCGAAATCCGTGCCGGCATTCACACAGGGGAGTGCGAGGTCATCGACAACAAGGTTGGCGGGATCGCTGTGAACATCGGCGCTCGCATCGCATCGCTCGCTGGCCCTGGAGAGGTCGTGGTCTCTCAGACGGTAAAGGATCTCGTTGCAGGGTCGGGCCTGCAATTCGAAGACAGGGGCGAACAGGAGCTGAAAGGCGTTCCCGACCGTTGGCGTGTGTTCAGGGTCGTCGAGACATGATTCCCTGCGCGCCATGGGCAATGCAATGTCGCGGAATCACGAACTCGTGCCCACGCCGATTGGGACGATCAGCCCCCGAACACAGCGAACGCCGGTATTGCGAAGGTCCTCGCCCTCAAACCAAAGGGCTACAACGCCAACGAGGCGTACGGGGTCGTCGAGCACCTCGAATGCTGGCAGGTCATGGTCCTCGAGTACGTCGAGGGCGAGACGCTGACGGACGAGCCGATCGCCATGGGGGACCGGATCCCAAGAGTGGCAGGTACGCTGCGGACGCTCCACGCCGGCCCCCGCTTCCGAACGGATTTCGACATGGTCGGCACCGCCGAGCGCCGGTTGCGGATATGCGACGAGCGGGAGATCGCGATCCCAGAGGGGCTCGCGGAACGAATCGACCGGGTGCGGCTGGCGGCCCGGGCGCTCGCCGTCCTCGCGATGGATTCGGTTCCCAGCCACAACGATCTGAGCATCGCTCGAGGACGACGTCTACCTCGAGCGCCTGCGCGATCTCCGCGAGGCGAAGGACTCGGTCGAGCGGACCTCGGGTCAGCGTGTCGCCGCGGAGCGGTCGGTGAGACTCACGCCGTCGGCGTATGCCCATGGCCTGGCGCTTGCGCTGCCGCCCACCAAGGTTGCTTTGGCGCGCCCGACAGGTTGGGCGCGTTAGCAACTACGAGATCACGATCGAGGGCCGCGATGAGTGGCTTGCCGCGGCGAGGCGACTGGCGTGAGAGCTCGGAGCCAGGCAGAGAGAGGGACCGACGGTGAGGTTAGGGTGATTGCGGCCGTGTCTGCTGGGCGGCACCGGGACGCCGGCCTCCATGACCTCGACCCGCGCTCGGCGTTGGCCGTATACGAACCCGCGGGAGAGAGCCCCTATCATCGCGGGGACGCGCCTCCAAGTTCGCGAGGAACGATGCTCCAGGCGGCTCAACCGGCCTGCTTCCTGATCGCCGACATCTCCGGGTACACCGGTTACCTGGCTGGCGTCGAGCTCGACCACGCGCAGGACATCCTCGCGGACCTCATGGGGGCGGTCGTATCGGCGCTCCGGCCGGCGTTCCGCCTGGCGAAGCTCGAGGGCGACGCAGCGTTCATGTATCGGCCCGCGGAGGGGCTCGACGCAACGAGCCTCATGGACACGATCGAGCGCTGCTACTTCGGGTTCCGGAGGCGGCGACGCGACGTCCGACAGGCGACGTCCTGCGAGTGCAACGCCTGCGTGCGCATCCCCGACCTCGACCTCAAGTTCGTCGTCCACCAGGGCGTGACGATCGTCCAGAGGGTGGCCGGGCGCCAGGAGCTCCTCGGATCCGATGTCATCGTCGTGCATCGGCTCCTCAAGAACGACGTCGTCGAGCGGCTGGGCGTCCGGGCATACGCCCTGGTCACCGAGCGCTGCGTCGAGGCCGTCGGGCTGGAGCCGCTGGCCCTCGGCATGGTCCCGCACGTCGAGACGTACGACCACGTCGGCGACGTGCCGGGCTGGGTACTCGACCTCGAGCGCCGATGGCAGGAGGAGGAGACGCGCATGCGGGTGTTCGTCGCGCCGGCCGATGCCATTCTGACCGTCACGGTGGAGACGCCGGTCCCGCCGCAGGTGGCCTGGGAGTTCCTCACGCGGCCGGGTCAGCGGATGAGCTGGCAGCCCTGGGTCACGTCCGTGCGGGTGACAGGGGAGACCGGTGGGCGGCGTGGACCGGGCTCGGCGAACCACTGCATGCACGGCAAGGACGCGGTGGTGGAGGAGGTCCTGGACTGGCGGCCGTACGACTACGTCACCGACCGGACGATCCTCGCCACGCCCGATGGTCCGGTGAAGGTGCTTCACACGATCGAGCTCGAGCCCGTGACGTCCGGAACGGTCATCCACTTCCGGTTCGGCGCCCCGAAGAGCCGGCGCGAGAAGGCCCAGATGGAGCACATCGGGCCCGCCTATGGCGCGGCGCTCGAATCAGGCGTGCCCGCGCTCCTCGCGCAGCTCGACGAAGTGGTGGCAACGGTCGCGGCGGACTAGATCGCGCGCGACGGCAACCGCGGGATGGGACCAATCTCGGTGTGCGGCAGTCGGTGGTCCCCCGGATCGGTGCCGTTCTCGGCGACCCGTGCACGACCGACAGCGCCGACCAGCGGCATGGCTTGATGTCGGGTCTCCTGTCGTCACAGGGAAGGGCGATCGTGTCCGTCAGGCTCACTCCGTCGGCATACGCCCGCGGAATCGCGCTCGCGCGACCCGAAAAGGTTGCAGTGGCGCGCCCGACAGGATTCGAACCTGCGACCTTCGGCTCCGGAGGCCGACGCTCTATCCACTGAGCTACAGGCGCGCGGACCGCGAATGATACCCGCTGCGTCTGCGCGCCCTTTGACCCCAGCAGGTTCCGCGGGCGCAAGGGACCCTCGCGATCGGCCGCTCACGATCGACCGCGGTTTGGGCCCCGAGCCTGTTCGAGGGCCCGTGCCGCAGTGCCGGGCGTGTCCGAACCCGATCAGGCCGCGAGCGGCAGACCATCCTCCAGGACGGCGATGATGGGCGTCCGGACGTGGGCGGGCGAGGTGGCGGCCGCGACGAATCGCGCGACGATGCCATCCCGCGGGTCGCCGAGCGACGAGCACTCGAGCCAGACGACGCCGTCGCTCCAGACGGGGGTGGTATGTCGGCCACAGGAGCAGAAGGGTCGCGCGTCGACGGCGTTCTCGATCAGGTCGACGGCACGTGCGTGGTCATGCATTGGTGGGGTCTCCGAATAAATACGATACGGCCCGTATTGTATAGGCTCGACTAAGAACGGGTCGTGAACGGCGGGTTCTCGTTCCGTTGCGAAACGGGCCTATTCGAGACGCCGCGTTTCGTATCATCGACCCCGATGGATCAGCACGACCTTGTTGGAGATGCGCTGAGGCGGGCGCGGGGCCGTCCACGAAGCGATGCGACGCACCGCCGTATCCTCCTGGCGACACGCGACCTGCTGATGGAGCGGACGTTCGCGGACCTCCGGATCGAGCACATCGCGGCCCGTGCCGGTGTCAGCAAGGCGGCGATCTATCGGCGGTGGCCGTCGAAGGAGGCGCTGGCCCAGGAGTTGCTGGCCGAGCTCGCCGGGCCGCACATCGCGATCGCCGACAGCGGCGACACCCGCGCCGAGCTCCTGGCATGTGTCGTCAATCCGATGCGCGCCGTGACGGACACCCCATTCGGGCCGGTCATCCGGTCGCTCCTGTCGCAGATTGCGACGAACCCGACGCTCGGCGATCCGTTCCGTGCCACCGTGGTCCAGGCGAGACGCGACGAGATCGCCCGGGTCATCGAGCGCGGGATCCGCCGGGGGGACCTGCGGCCGGACGCCGATGCGGGCGTCGCCACAGAGCTACTCGTCGGCCCGGTCTATTTCCGTGTGATGTTCGGTGGAGCGTTGGACCGGGACTTCGCCGAGCGAGTGGTCGACGCCGTGCTGAGCGGGTACGGGGCGGGCGCCTGAGGATACCTAGGCGAGAAGCGCCCTATATCTCGCATTTCTTCGACGTTGACGGCATACTCTCGCGGTATGGCAGACGACAACGGCGCAAGCCGCACCTCGCTCCGGGTCGGGCAGGCCGCCGAGATGCTGCAGGTCTCGATCGAGACCCTCCGACGGTGGGAAGGGGAGGGCCGCCTCCAGGTGACGAGGTCCTCTGGCGGCCAGCGGTTGGTGGCGATCAGCGAGGTCACCCGTCTGCTCGCCGAACGCAGGATGCAGGCACCCGACCGGCCGATCGTTTCGGGCTCCGCCCGGAACCGCTTCCCGGGGATCGTCACGCGGATCGAGAAGGACCGGGTCGCCGCCGTCGTGGAGGTGATCGCCGGTCCGCATCGGATGGTGAGCCTGATGACCGCCGAAGCGGTCGACGAGATGCGCTTGAAGGTCGGTGACGAGGCGATCTGCGTCGTCAAGGCGACGAACGTGATCGTCGAGCTGCCGGCCCGGCGCGAGGTCAGGGAGTGAACGCACGGCCCATCGCGGCCGGGCTCGTCGCCGTTGCCGTCCTCGGCTGCTCCGCTGCCCGCGGAGCGCCTGCCGAGCCGTCGACATCGGTACTCGCCGGCAGTCCGTCCGCCTCGCATCCGGCGACGGCGAGCGCCGCAGCCGCCGACCTGACGATCTACGGGGCGGCGTCCCTGGCCGGCGTCCTCGACGCAGCGCAGGCCGCATACGCGGCGGCGAACCCTGGCTCGAAGCTCACGATCTCGACCGACTCCTCCGCTGCGCTCGAGACACAGATCGAACAAGGGGCTCCTGCCGACGTCTTCCTGGCCGCGGACACGACGAACCCCCAGAAGCTCGTCGAGAGCGGACTCGCGGCGGGTGAGGCCGTCGACTTCGCCGGGAACGAGCTGGCGATCATCGTGCCGAAAGGCGATCCGGGCGCCATCTCGACGCCCGCTGATCTGGCGAGGACCGGCGTCAAGGTCGTGGCGGCGAGCGACCAGGTCCCGATCGCCAAGTACGCCCGCCAGCTCGTCAGGAATCTCGCGAAGGTGTCCGGATATCCGGCGGATTTCGAGGCTCGCTACGCGCAGAACGTCGCCTCGAAGGAGGACAACGTCAAGGCCGTCGTCGCGAAGGTCGCGCTCGGTGAGGGTGACGCCGGGATCGTCTACGTCACCGATGCGAAGGCATCGACCGACGTCGACACTGTCCCGATCCCGGACGGCGCGAACGTCCGGGCGACGTACGCCGGCGTCGTCGTGAAGGGATCACCCCACGTTGACGCTGCGAAGGCGTTCCTCGCGTGGCTCACGAGCCCCGACGGCGAGGCGATCCTGCAGCGATCCGGGTTCCTGCCGCCGCCGTCATGACCGCGGCCGTCCGATCGGACAGTCCGACGACCCACGGTGGGCCCCCGGCCGTATCGAAGGCCGGGTCGGGTGGGCCAAGCGTCCTCGTCCTCGCCGGTATCTTCGCGATCTTCCTCGGTCTGCCGATCGTCACGCTGATCGCGCGCGCGATCCTCGACGGGTCCCTCGTGGCGATCGCCGGCACGTCCCCTGTCCTCGCCGCCCTGGCGCTGAGTCTCACGACGACGGCCGTCAGCCTCGTGCTGACCGTCGCGATCGGGTTGCCACTGGCGATCGTCCTCGCCCGGCGGACCTTCCGAGGGAAATGGTTCGTCGAAGCGCTCGTAGACATCCCGATCGTCCTGCCGCCGGCTGTCGCCGGGCTCGCGTTGCTCCTTGTGTTCGGTCGTCGCGGCCTGCTTGCAGCGCCACTCCAGGCGGCGGGGCTCGACATCGCCTTCACGACCCTCGCCGTCATCCTCGCTCAGACCTTCGTGTCTGCGCCGTTCTTCGTCCGGGCGGCACGCGCCGGGATCGCGGGGGTCGACCGCGATCTCGAGGACGCGGCACGGGTCGACGGGGCGAATGAGCGTCAGGTCTTCAGGACGATGACGGTGCCGCTGGCGGGTGCGACGCTTGCGGCCGGCCTCGTCATGAGCTGGGCGCGTGCGCTCGGCGAGTTCGGGGCGACGATCATGTTCGCCGGCAATGTCGAGGGCAGGACGCAGACCCTACCGCTGGTCGTCTACAGCGAGTTCCAGGCAGGCGATCTCGATGCGTCGATCGCTGCGGCGGCGATCCTCGTGCTGGCGGCACTCGGCGTGCTCTTCGCTGTGCGCGCCTTCCACTGGGGCCGCGTGCTCGATGTCCGAAGCGTCAGCTGACGGTCGGGTACCGCCGGCGCGAGGTCAGGCGGACGCCTTCTGCAACGCGGCGATCATCGCGCGCGCCTGCTCACGATCCTTCTCGTTCGGGTGGGTGTGATCAGCCATGATCCCGCAATACACGTCGTGGATCGCCTGGCTCATCGTGTCCTCGTGGGCGATGGCCATGCCCTCCTGGTGGATCCGGTCCACGGTGCCGGGCTCGAAGTGGTGACCCATCGCCTGCTCGAGCGCTTCGTGCATCGTCGCCATCGCGGACCCTCCTGATCGATCGACCTTCTGCACAGGCTAGCGCCCCAGAGCGACGGAGGGAACACCGGGATGCACCCGGACCTTCAGCCTGTCGTGCCGGTACCACTCCGCCCGGTCCCGACGTGCGCGCTGGACCCACCATCCGTTTCACCCGATGCCGACGTTTGCGTGCTGTGGGTGAGCAGGAGGTCGCGTGACGCAGGAAGAGGGACCGCTCGAGATCGAGATCGGGGACAGCGGTATGCCGCCGAACCTCCTGCCCGGCGTTCCGTCGGGTTGGACCGACGCCCTTACCGGCACCGACGGGCCGCGACTCTGGGACCGGACGATGTCGAGTGAGGTCGCCCGGGTAGGTCGCTACCGCCGTCCCGTGACCGTCGCTCTCATCCAGATCAGCGGGCTCGACGCCTATGCCCGTTCGTGGGGGGTCGACGTCGCCGAGCGATTGTTCGTACAACTCGCCCGAACGATGGCCGTGAACGTCCGGTCGAGCGACCACATCGCGAGGCTGGAACGAACACGGTTCGGGCTGTTGCTCACCGAGACGGATGAGATCGCCGCGATCAACATCGTGGAGCGCGTGCGCGCTGCCTGCGAGTACCAGCTCGGCACCTCGGACCTCGTCAGGATCGGGATCGGTTGGGCTGGATCATCGACCACGACCGACCTCAGGCTGGCGATCCAGATCGCGGAGACGCGGTTGGCCGACGAGCTCGACGGACTCATCTGACGTGAGCCGACCGCCGGATCTTTGGCGGCCGGAATGGACGCGAGCGAACCAATCAGCGGATCGCGGCCCCGGCCAGCCGCTCGAGCCGACGCGCGACGACGAGGGGTCCGCCGTCGACGATCCAGGAGTCGACGAGCACGAGTCCGATCAGCGTCGCTTCGATCGCCTTGCTGAGATACGCGAGCTCGAAGCGCGCACCGAACGCGAACCACGCAACGATCGTCGTCGCCGCGAACCCGATCAACGCGTAGCGGATCAGCCACCGGACGCGCGCGACCGGACCGGGGATGACCATCGCCAGGGCGAGCGCTGCGTAGCCGATCGCGTTCAACAAGAAGAGGGGGCTGCCGAGCGAGGCGTGGATCCAGGCTGTCGCCAGCGTCAGGGCGACGATCTCGATTCGGAGGATGACCACGGCGGGACGGATCGAGCGCCGTGGGAACGTGAGAAGAGCCATCGTCGGCCTCCTGTCGCTATCGGTACTTGCTATCTACCGGTAGCAAGAATGTGCGACAGAAACACGCTACTGTCAAGTAGCAACATATACGGTCATCCCACGTCTCGGGTGGATCGGCGTACAAAGAACGAGACGGCTCCCGAAGGAGCCGCCTCGATGCTGTCCCGGTGAAGGAGTCCGTCACGAGGGCGGACACTTCTGCCACGCGTCAAGAGCATCTATCACGTCGGCTGTACCGACTACCCTGACCCTACCTACCCATGGCCTTGGCGCTGGGGCAGCTTGGCTGACTGAGCAGCGGGGTTATCGTACCGGTCGAGGCCCCGTTTTCCAAGGGTTTTGGCATACGTAACTGTGTAAATTCCTTAACCTTCGTGCGGGGCGTGGGTCATACAGGGGTTGCAAGCACATGACCGTCCGGGCCGATGATCCACCCCCCGACCGGCTCGACGACGAGCGCGATCGCGATACCGGCGACCTGCTTCGTCATGCCGCCGAGATGGCGATCGACTATCGAAACGGCCTGCCTGGACGCCGCGTCGGCGTCGAGCCCGGGACGACCGTGGACGACCTCCGTGCTCGGCTCGGGGGGCCCTTGCCGATCGCCGGTACGGATCCCCGCACCGTGATCGATGACCTCGCGAGTGGCGTGGACCGGGGCCTTGTGGCGATGAGCGGGCCGCGCTACTTCGGCTTCGTCATCGGCGGGTCCGTGCCAGCGGCCCTCGCCGCTGACTGGCTCACGTCGGTCTGGGACCAGAACGTCGGGTTGTATCTCGGGACGCCCGCCGCCGCGGTGGTCGAGGAGGTCGTCGCAGGCTGGCTCGTCGAGCTGTTCGGATTGCCGAGTGGGACCACGGTCGGCTTCGTCAGCGGCGCGACGATGGCGAACTTCACGGCCATGGCTGCTGCACGTCACGCAGTCCTCCGGTCAGCCGGTTGGGACGTCGAGGAGCAGGGCCTCCAGGGGGCACCGCCTGTCAGAGTCATCGCCGGCGCGGATGGCCACGTCTCACTCTTCAACGCGCTCCGCTACGTCGGTCTCGGCCGTGGTCGCGTGGAGCGGATCGCGACCGACGACGAGGGCCGTATGGACGTCGCCGCCCTCGCCGACGCGTTGCGCGGCCGCGACGGTCCGACGATCGTGAGCGTGCAAGCCGGCGAGGTGAATAGCGGGGCGTTCGATCCGATCGACCGGATCGCGCCGATCGTCCGCGAGCACCCCAATGCATGGCTCCACGTCGATGGTGCGTTCGGGCTTTGGGCGGCTGCGAGCCCGCGGCTCCGCCATCTTGTCCGTGGCATCGACGGGGCGGACTCCTGGGGTACCGACGCCCACAAGTGGCTCAACGTGCCGTATGACGCCGGCATCGTGTTCGTCCGAGACGCAGCCGCGCACCGAGCCGCCATGGGGATGGCGGCCGCGTATCTCCCGCCAGCGCCCGGAGAAGAGCGCGACCCATTCGATTACGTCCCGGAGATGTCGCGTCGCGCGCGAGGCTTCCCGATCTACGCCGCGATCCGCTCGCTCGGCGCGACGGGGATCGCCGACATGGTCGAACGCTGCTGCGACACGGCCGCCCGGATGGCCCGCCAGCTGGCGAACCATGAGGGCGTCCGGATCGTGAACGAGGTCGTCCTGAACCAGGTCCTGGTCGCCGTCGGCGATGGTCCGACGACGAGGGCCGTCGTCGAGCGGATCCAGACCGATGGCGTCCTCTGGCTCGGGGCGACGACGTTCCACGGCACGCCGGCGCTGCGCATCTCGGTGTCGGGCTGGAACACGTCAGACGCGGACGCGGACCGCTCCGTCGGCGCGATCGTGGCCGCGGTCGACGCCGTTCGCACGGAGCGAGGGGCCTAGGCCTGCTCGGCGTGGATCCTCACCGACGTCATCGCCACGGGATCGTTCGGCACGTCGCGTGCGTCACGCGGCGCCGAGACGATGCGGTCGACCACATCGAGACCCTTCGTGACCTGCCCGAATAGCGTGTAGTTCTTGGGCAGCCGGCCACTGAGGTCGTCTGTACAGATGAAGAACTGGCTCCCGTTCGTGTTCGGACCGGAGTTCGCCATCGCCAGCGAACCACGCGCGTACTCGCCCTGGACCGGCTCGTCCTCGAACTTGTAGCCCGGCCCGCCGGTCCCGACCCGCGACCGCTCGAGCGCGGACTTCTTCCCGAACTGTCCGTCTCCGCCCTGGATGACGAACCCCGGGATGACGCGATGGAAGATCACCTCGTCGTAGAAGCCCTTGTTCGCGAGGTCGATGAAGTTCTTCGTCGCCTTCGGTGCGGCTTCATCGAACAGATCGACCTCGATGTCGCCGATGTCGGTGGCGATGGTCGCGCGGGTCATGGGCAGGCTCCTTTCATGCGTTAGGGGTTGCTGACGCTGACGTCCGTCATGGCGACCGGGTCGCTCGGCAGTTCCGCGTCGGCCGCGGCCGCGATGGCGTCAGCGGTTTCCATGCCGGCGGTCACCGACCCGATGATCTGGTAGGTATTCGCCGCCTCGAGCGCGGACCGAGCTTCATCATCGAGCACGATGAAGAACTGCGAGCCGACCGAGTTCGGCGCCTGGGTCCGCGCCATCGCGACGGTGCCGCGAGAGTATTTCGTCGTTACTGGCTCGTCCTGGATCGTGTAACCCGGACCGCCGGCGCCCGAGCCCGTCGGGTCGCCACCCTGGATGACGAACCGGGGGACCACCCGATGGAAGACGACCCCGTCGTAGAACCCGCAGTCCGCCAGAGCGACGAAGTTCCCGGCCGCGATGGGGGAGAGTCCGCCCTCGATCTTGAGCGTCATGTTCCCGAGGTCCGTGGTGATCGTCACGGTCCGGGTCTCGCCCGCAGCAAGTGGCGCCGGTTGACCCGTCGGGCACGCGGTGTCGCCGCCATCGCCCGCCGCCTGCGACGCGACCGGCGGCGGAGTCGGGGCCGTGGTCGCTCCCGGCAGCGCCGAACAGCCGAGCGTCCCGACGGCGATGGCCGCGAGCAGGGCGAACGGACGGATCTGACGAGGGATCATGCAGCGGCCTCCAGGGCGGTCGATAGGTCGATGGCGCCGGACAGGAGCGCCTCCCCGAGGATCAACCCGGTGGCGCCGGTGTCGCGTACACGGCGAACGGCGTCGAGATCGCGGACGCCGCCCGCGACGAGGACCTCGGCATCGTACGACCGAACGACCGAGCGCACCCGTTCGAGGTCGGGATCAGTGCCGCCATGGGCGAGTACGAAGCGCGCCACGCCCGCGCCGACGAGCTCGCCGACGAGCATCTCCACGGTGGGTGGGATCGCGCGCCGCCAGGGGTATGCCGCCAGTCGTTCCGGGCGAGGGTCGAGACCGACCGCCAGCCAGTCACCGGCGACAGCGAGGCACGCCCGGAGGTCATCGGCACGATCGGCGATCGCGGTGGTCAGGACGACCCGCGTCGCGCCGGCCGCGAATGCAAGCTGGATGGCCTCCGGTGAATCGACGCCACCGGCGAGCTGGATCGGGACCGCGGAGCGGGACGCGACAGCACCGACCGCTTCCAGATTCGCCGGTGCGCCGTTCCGGGCCCCGTCGAAATCGATCAGGTGGACCAGCTTCGCGCCCTGACGGACGAGCTGCTCGACGATGCGCTCCGGTCGGTCGGTCGGTGCACCGATGCCGGCGGCGGCGCCGGGCCAGTAGACGACGCGCGATCGACCCGATTCGAGGTCGATCGAGGGGATGACGAGCACCCGGTCAGACGCCCTCGCCGGCGAGGAGCCGTCGATGGAAGCTGATCGGCAGCGAGCCGTTGTGTAGCAGCGTGTCGTGGAACGAGCGGATCGAGAAATCGGGGCCGAGCCGGCGCTCCTCGCTGGCGCGCAGCTCCAGCAGGAGCGTTCGGCCGAGCAGATACGACAGCGGATACGTCGGCCGGTACGTGTACCACTGGACCTCCGATCGGGCGTTGTCGCGCTCGAACCGTGTCTGCTCGACCATGAAGTCGACGGCGTCGTCGACGCCGATCTCGCCGCGGTGCAGTCGGACGTCGAGGATGATCCGACAGGCACGCCAGATCGCGTCGGTGTGGAGCATGACGCGGTATTCCGGGCCGTCATCGAAGCCCTGCTCGCGCATCATCAGCTCCGAGTACATCCCCCAGCCCTCGACGAATTCTGGCGCATCCGCGAGCAGCCGGGTCAGCGACGGGTGGCGCCGCGCCGCATCCAACTGAAGGTGGTGACCTGGGTACGCCTCGTGGATGCTCGTGTTGCTGATCGACGCGCGGTTGTGCTCGCGCATCGCGTTCGGGTCACCGTGGACGGACGGGGTGACGATGTAGATGCCCTTCGAGTCGCCATCGAACGCAGCCGGTGAGAAGTACGCCGCGAACGGGATGACGTTGCGCAGATACTCCGGTGTCTCGAGGACGTCGATCCGCTCGTCATCAGGGACCGAGGCGAGGTCCTTCTCGACCAGGTGCGCACGCGCCCGGCGCATCGCGTCGCGATATTGCTCGAGCGCTTCCTCGAATGACGCAGCGTGCTCATCCTTCACCCGCGCGACGACGTCGTTGACGTCGGCGTCCGGGTCGATCTCGCGCGCGGCCGCTCCGCGCGCCTCGATCTCGTCCGCGAGCTTTTGCTCGCCGAGCGCGAGGATGGCGTCGGCGTCGAGACCGTCGAACGCGCGCAACTCGACCAGGCGATCGTGCAGCTCGCGTCCCACACCGGAGGCGTCGATGCCGCCGGCGAGCGTGCCCTCGAGCCACGACGCGTAGAGGTCGACCGCGACCGACGCCGTCGACGCCGCGCGCTCGATGCGCCGCTGTTCCGCCGGCCCGAGCACACCCCGGCCGGCGGCGACCAGCTCGTCGAAGAACGCAGGCAGTTGCCCGGCCGATTCCATCTCGATGCGCTGCCAGAGCCTGACTTGGGGGAGGCTCGACCGGTGCCTCGCTTCCTCGAGGTGCGTCGGCACAGCCTCGAGGCGGCTCGTGATCGCGTCGAGGCGTTCCGCAAGTGGGGCATGGTCGCGCGCGAACAGCAGGAACAGCCCGTCGCCGATCGTGTCGAGCGCTAGCGAACGGCGCTCCCAGATGCGCAGCTCATCCGCCTCGAAGATCGAACGCCGGACGTTGTGCACCTCGAGGTCGCGCTCGAACCGGACCGGCGAGGAAAGTCCGGGATCGTCGAGGGCCTCGATGGCGGCGAGGTGCTCGCGGTCGGCGGCGATGTCGGCCAGGATCGTGTCGCGTCCGCCGTCGCCGAGTCGATCGTCGTATGCGTGGACCCCGAAATAGGTCGCGGCGATCGGTTCACTCCGGAGAAGGCGCCGGAACCTCCCTTCGACGAGGTCAAAGAAGGTCGAGTCGAGTGGGCCAGGTGCCGGCGATGGCGCCGGACGCGGCAGCGTCGGTTCCGCGGTTCCGTGGGTGACCGTCAAGCGGATGTGCTCCTGGGGTCGGACCCGCGCCTGACGCGCCTAGGCCCGGTGTGGTTCAGATGCTCGCGCCGACCGGTTCTGGTGAGCGATGAGGCCGCGCGAGCGATGCCGTATCGGCCAACGCGCCGCGCGTCGCCTCGATCACGGTGTCGATATCGATGTCGGACACGTCGTGATGGGTAACCGCGCGGACCTGGCCGTGCGAGTACTCGACCATCCAGACGCCACGTGCAGCGAGGGCGTCGAGGAAGGCGCGGCGGTCCCGATCGACAGTGAACAGCACGAAGTTGGACGCCACGCGCCGGGGGTCGAGCCGGCCCGGCGTGGGCTGCGCGATGCCACCGGGACTCTCGATCCCGTCCATGTCCGCGAGGGCCTCGGCGAGGCGCCGAGCGTTGGCATGGTCGTCGGCCAGGCGGTCGATCATGCCGTCCGGACCGTCCGAAAGCGCCACGAGTCCCGCAGCGGCGAGGATCCCGGCCTGGCGCATCCCGCCCCCGACCATCTTCCGGGCCCGACGGGCTCGCGCGATGAAGTCCCGTGACCCGACGACGACCGACCCGACCGGACACCCGAGCGCCTTCGAAAGGCAGAACGTGACGGACTGGGCGGGATCGGCGAGATCACGGCCGGTGACGCCGTCGTCGCGCTGCGCCACGACCGCGTTCCAGAAACGCGCCCCGTCGATGTGCAGCGGGACACCATGGCGTCGGGCGATCGCGGCTACCTCTCGCTCGTACGACGGCGTGAGGGGCCTGCCCATCGAATGTGCGTGCGTGTTCTCGAGGGTGACCAGCCCCGAGAGCGGCTCGTGGACGTCGGTGGGGTCGCGGAATGCGGCGTCGATCGCATGTAGATCGAGCGTGCCGTCGGCCTGGTCCTCGAGGGTCCGGGCGCTGGCACCGACGATCACTGCGTGGCCCGCGGCCTCATCGATGACCAGGTGGTGCTCCTTGCCGGCGATGATCTCCTGGCCGCGGCCGAGGTGCGCCATCATCGAGACCAGGTTGCCCATCGTCCCGGATGCGACGAACAGGCCGGCGTCCTTTCCGAGAAGATCCGCGGCGCGTTCTTCGAGCTTGATGACGGTGGGGTCATCGCCGAAAACGTCATCGCCGACGTCGGCGTCCGCCATGGCTCGACGCATCGCCTCCGTCGGCCGCGTGACGGTGTCGCTGCGAAGGTCGATGGGTCGCTGTGGCATGGACATCGAGTATAGGCGCGTGCGTTCCGGGAGGCCGCCGGTTCGTCAAGGCGGGAAGCCTCTGCTATGCTCCGCCCTCGCCGCCGAACGGACCCGTGGTGTAGCGGCCCAACATGCCAGCCTGTCACGCTGGAGATCGCCGGTTCGAATCCGGTCGGGTCCGCCATCATCGAATCCACCTACGCCCCGTCCGCCCGCCCGGACGGGGCGTCCTTCTGTTCGCGATGGCTCTGGCAGAATGCCGCCGATGCAGCGTCCGCCCGTGAATCGCCTACCGCTCCTGGTCGTGGCCGGGTTGCTCGCCATCGGCATCGCCGTCCCGATCAGCGAGGGCCAACTGGGGTTCGGTGCCGCTGCGAGCTCGTCTCCGTCGGGCGGCGCATCTGCGTCGGGGTCCGCTGTCGCGGCCGTTTCGCCGACGCCGCCGGGGAGCACGGCCGTCCCATCGGTCGCGGCGACACCGGCTCCCGGGCCCTCCTCGCCGGCACCGACCGCGACGCTCGTCGCGACCCCGATCGTACCGGTCGCCCAGTTCCGCTCGCCCATCACGTCCACGAATCGGGCCGAGCTCGCCAGCGTGCTCGCGGGGGCGAGCAGCCGCTACGAGGCCGTGACCCTGGTCGACGACGAGGCCGATGCGATCCTCGCCGCGCTCGGCGTGGCGCGACCGTCGGACTCATCCCGGCTCGTACTCGCCAAGGACGTCGCGTCGCTGGCTCGCGACCTAGCGAAGCACCGCAAACGCCTCGGCTTCATCCGCGCCCAAGACGTGACGCCCGCCGTCCGCGCGCTTGCCTGGGGCGATCGTTCCCTCTTCGGCGTGGATCGGGTGAAGCAGGCCGCGGACTGGCGGCTGAACGCCGAACTGCCGCAGCGCACGGATGAGACGGCATTCGATCCGCGCTCCACGTGGACGCTCTTCGCCGGCGGAGACATCCTGCTGGACCGGGGCGTCTACGAGACGCTCCGCGTCAAGGGCCGTGGCCCGAACTTCCCCTTCGCGGGCGGCACGGCCGAGATCACGTCGCGATGCAAGGACTGCTCGCCGCTCGGTTGGGATCTGCCACGGACACGACGGACGGGGAATCCCGGCGCCGTCCGTCACGTCATCTCGGGCGCCGACATCGCGATGGCGAACTTCGAGAACCCAGCCCCGAACCGGTTCACCTGGCATACATCGAAGACGGTCTTCACCGCGGACCCGACGCTCATCGACGGCCTGGTGAAGGCCGGCATCGACTACGTCTCGATCGCCAACAACCACATCGGCGACGCCGGCAACAGCGGGATCCTCCAGACGATCGCCAATCTCAAGAAACGCGGTCTCAGATACTCAGGTGCGGGCAAGGACCTGGCAGCGGCCCAGAAGCCAGCCATCCTCGATGCGAACGGCACCAAGGTCGCGATCCTCGCGTATGACGCCATCGCGCCGACGTACCACGCGGCCAAGGGTGAGCCGGGCAGCTCGAAGCTGACGATCAAGGCGGTCCAAGCGGGCGTCAAGGCCGCGCGCAAAGCCGGCGCGAAGGTCGTCATCGTGTTCCCGCACTGGGGGGTCGAGTACCGCTACAGCCCGTTCGTGAACCAGCAACGCCTCGCCCGCCAGATCATCGATGCCGGCGCCGACATGATCATCGGGAACCACGCCCACTACGCGGCGGCGGTAGAGATCTACAAGGGCAGGCCGATCTGGTACGCCCTCGGGAACTTCGTCTTCGACCAGACCTGGTCCGAGCCCACGATGGAAGGGATCACGCTCGAGCTGACGTTCGAGGGTGCCGAGCTCCGCCAGATCCGGATGCGGCCACACATCATCCTCGATAAAGCGCAGCCGAACTTCATGGACCCGGCCAAGGACGGCCGGTTCGTGTTGGGTCCGATCTATGACGCCTCGAAGGGGCTGCTCCCGTACTGACGGTCGGGCCGTCAGACCAGACCGGCGAAGAGATCGTCCTCGGGCTTGGCGGTCTCCACCGTCGACTCGCGGAGGATGAAAGCCTCCTGGAACCACTGCTCGCGCCATCCGTCGAGGCCGAAGGCCATGAAGAACTGGTCCTCGGAGATCTGGGTGACGTGCTCCTTGAGCGCGGCCCATTTGCGCTCCAGGGGATCGCCCGAGATGTCGATCCAGGTCGTGATCATCTCGTCGGGCACGAGCATCCTGGCTTGGAACGCCTCGAACTCCGCCAGCTGCTCGGGGGTCGCGTCGGCCGGCGGTGACCAGGGGTTCGGCTTGTCCTGCGCCTCCATCGCGTCACGCATCGCGGTCCTGACCGACGCGGGGATCGCCTGCTCGTACAGCTTCCAAGGGGTCCACGGCGCGAGGCCGCCCTCTTCGATCGATGGTCCACTGCCGCCATGGTCCGGCGCGATCTGCTCCGGGTACCACGCCACGTCGCCCGCCCGCGGGAACGCGCGCACCGTGACGTCGTGCGTCCGGATGTGATCGGGGTGGCCGTATCCGCCGAAGTCGTTGTACGTCGTCACGACATCCGGCTGGTAGCGACGGATGAGCCAGACCAGCCGGCGCGCGGCCTCGTCGAGGTCGGCCTGCCAGAAGCAGCGTGCGTCGCGGTTCGCGATGCGGCCCATCATGTCCGAGTCGCGGTACCCGAGGTTCTCCCACTCGGTCACGCCGAGCCTGTCCATGGCGCGCTCGAGCTCGCCCGCGCGGATCTCACCGAGCCGGCGGTGGTTGTCCGGGGTGTCCATATCCGGCACGACGATCTCGCCCATCTCGCCACGCGTACACGTCACGAGCACGACGCGGCGGCCGTCCGCGACGGCTTTGGCCATCGTGCCACCCGTGCCGATCGTCTCGTCATCGGGGTGGGCATGGACGGTCATCAGGGTCGGGAGGTGGTCGGTGCTCATGGCATCGATGCTAGCGCGGAACGACGAGCCGGTACTTTCGGGTCAGGCCGCGAGTGGGACGTGCATCGACGCACCGGTGTCGGCAGGCACCGCCATGGGCAATGGCGGTACCTATGGGCCAGGCCCGGATCCGGGACCATCGGCGGAGCATCCGGCCATGATCCAAAGTCTCGGACGACGTCTCAGCCTCATCTTCGACCGCGGCGCCGACGGCCCTGACCTGACCGGGGCCACTCGTCCCGGCGCCGCGGTCCTTCCTCCACTCGTCGACTTCGTCGCGTTCGCCGAGGACTGCACGTTGTCGGGCCGGATCCGGCTCCGGTCGGACCGCCTGACCGACATGCTGAACGACCACGAGGAGCTGCAGCTCGTCGATGTGCTCGTCCAGTCACTCGCCGGCCGCGAGGCCGCCGAGGCGGCCGAGGTCGTCGTCTCGCGCGACGAGCTGCTGCTCGTCCACGCGACCGGGCCGCGAGGCGACCAGGCACGCCGGACCCGGACCCGCCTGACGCACATCGAGATCGCCGTCGGGCCGTACCTTGTCCGGGGAAGCCTGCATACGGCGCCATTCCTCGATGCTCTCTCAGCGTTCCATCGGCGCGGTCCGATGGTGCCGCTGACGGATGCCGTCATCGACTATCCGATCGCCGGTGAGTGGCAGCGTCTCCGAATCGGCACGCTGATCGTCAATCGCGCGGCGATCGACCACATCATCGAGACGCCCGAGCACGACCTGGCTGTCGTCGACGCGCTCCCGACGCGGCCGATCTAGACCGGCCGAGGATCGCCGGCGCGCTCGTCACCGGCCTCGGCGACAGGGCGAGCAGCAGCTCGTAGCTCGAGCGCGCGGCGCTACCATCGCGGCGATGCCCGCCGATCCCACCGCCAACCGCGGCCCGCTGACCGGCATCCGGGTCGTCGACCTCTCCACGGTCCTGGCGGGTCCGTACGCGACGATGGTCCTTGCCGACCTCGGTGCGGACGTGGTGAAGGTAGAGCCCCCGGACGGCGACTCGACACGCGGGTGGGGACCGCCGTGGGTCGGCGAGGGCCCGTCTCGGACCGCCGCCTACTACCTCGCGGTGAACCGGAACAAGCGGTCGCTCCGACTCGACCTCAAGTCGCCGGAGGGCGCGGACGTCCTTCGCCGGCTGCTCATCAGCGCCGACGTGCTCGTGGAGAACTTGCGGGCTGGTTCGCTCGACCGCCTCGGCTTCGACGAGGCGACGCTGAAGGCCCTCAACCCAGAGCTCGTCCACCTCGCGATCAGCGGGTACGGGACGACGGGTCCCGGGGTGGGTCGCCCGGGCTATGACTTCGTGGTCCAGGCGGTCGGCGGCCTGATGTCGATCACGGGCGCACCCGACCGTGACGACGGACGTCCGACGAAAGTCGGCGTCGCGATCAGCGACGTCGTCACCGGGCTCTACTCCGCGATCGGGATCCTCGCCGCGTTGATCGGCCGTGGCGAGGCGAGCGGTCAGCGGGTCGATGTGTCGCTGCTCGGATCCACGCTCGCCGTACTGGTCAACCAGGCACAGAACGCGTTCGTCACCGGCCGAGCGCCGGGTCGCCTCGGCAACGCGCACCCGAACATCGTCCCGTATGAGACCTTCGCGACCGCCGATGGAGAGCTTGCGGTCGCCGTCGGCTCGGAGCGGCAGTGGCCGCGCTTCTGCGAGGCCATCGGGCTCCCAGCCCTGGCGACGGATGCGCGATTCGCCACCAACGGCGACCGCGTCGTCCGTCGCGATGCTCTTCGGCCGCTCATCGCCGACCGCTTGGCGACCCGCTCCAGCGCGGAATGGGCCGCGGTCCTCGACGAGGTCGATGTCCCGAACGGCGTGGTTGCCGATGTGCTCGAGGCGTTCGGCTCGTCCGAGGCGGTGGCGCTCGGCATGTCGACCGACGTCGAGCACCCATCGCTCGGCGTCATCCGACAGGCGGGGATCCCGCTCGCGTTCGCGTCGACGCCGGGCGCGATCAGGACGGCGCCCCCCCTCCTCGGCGAGCACACGGACGAGATCCTCGACGAGCTCGGGTACACCGGCGAGGAGATCGCATTCCTGCGGGAGACCGGGGCGGTCTGACGTCGACATCCGTCCATGGACGGTCCCGTCCTTCGTACCTAGGCCCGAGGTCGCGTCGTTCGTACGGTGAGGCGGTCCAACCGAACAGGACCGGTCGTTGCTCTGCGTGGCGGCCCAGGAGGTGACTGATGTCGTTCCATCCAGAGCAGACCGTCGGGTTCCTGCCGCTCCTCATCGTCGATGTGTCGATGGAGCATTCGCACCGGCGCACGGTCGTCACGGCCGAAGGGACGTCGCCCGAGGAGACAGCGAAGCCCGGCACGCCGCGCCGACGCGTCGGCTACGTCTTCACGAAGGCGCTCGCGCCGCTTCGCCTCGCCGGATCACGTTAGGCGAGCCACCGTACGCACCGCCTCGACCCCGCCGTGCAGGCGTGCACGCGTCGGCGTCTTTCGCACATCACCCGCTGCTAGACTCGGCCGGCTCCGACCCAGGAATGGCGCCACGACATCGGAGGGCCCGCCCGACATGACCGACGACCGCGAGCGCTGGGCGCTGATCCTCGGCGCATCCTCCGGCATGGGCGAGGCGACCGCGCTGACGCTGGCGAAGGCAGGCTACAAGATCTGCGGCATCCATCTCGACTTCCGAGCCGCGTTGGCCCACGTCGATGAGGTCAAGGCGGGGATCCAGGCAGCGGGATCCGAGGCGTTGTTCATCAACATGAACGCCGCCGACGACGACAAGCGCGCAGGTGCACTGGCAGCGCTCGGTGAGCGCTTCGATCGTTCGAAGAGCGAGGGTCGCGAGCCGTACGTGCGTGTCGTCATGCACTCGCTCGCCTTCGGCTCGCTGGTTCCGTTCCTCAGCGAGGATCCGAAGGCGGGAGTCGACCGCAAGAAGATGGAGATGACGCAGGACGTCATGGCGAACAGCCTCGTCTACTGGGTCCAGGACCTGTGGCGCGGCAGCTTCCTCGGACAAGGCTCGAAGATCTACGCGATGACGTCCGAAGGCTCGACCCGGGTCGTGCCGTCGTACGGCGTCGTCTCGTCGGCCAAGGCCGCGCTCGAATCGCATGTCCGCCAGTTGGCTATGGAACTCGCTCGTCAAGGCACGGGGGCGACGGCGAACTGCATCCGCGCCGGAGTGACGGTAACGCCGGCGCTGCTCAAGATCCCCGAGTCCCAGACCATGATCGACATCACGATGAAGCGGAACCCGACCGGGCGGATGACGACGCCGCAGGATGTCGCGAACGCGATCCTCGCGCTGTCCGGCGAGGGCACGGACTTCATCAACGGCGACATCATCAGCGTCGATGGGGGGGAGTTCGTCACCGGGTCATGACCGTCGGTACGGTCGCCGGCTACCCGCTCGAGGAGCCGGCTCGTCGGTCCGTGGCAGCCGAGCCGGCTGCCGTCACGAAGGCACGCTCCGGCGACAGGATGCCGAAGCCCGACGAGTTCGAGGCGGCACTCGCCGCGATCCGCTGATCCTGCTCCGCCTCTGCTCGCACCCAGCACGTCCGTGATCGCGCCGCGGCGGTCATCGACAAGCCGCCACTGTCGTCGACCCACCACGCGGCGAGTCCCCGACGACGCGCCTCGTCGGCGATCCCCCGGCGCCCGCTAAGGAACAGCGTTTTCGACCAGACCTCGGACCACGCCGGATCCCGTGACACGACGGTGACGGCCAGCAGGCCACCCGATGCTGGCTGGCCGGTGATCGGGTCGATGAGGTGATGCACGCGTCGACCCTGGTGAACCCACCGGCGATGGCTGATCGATGAGGTCGCGATCGCGCCCTCGGCGAGGCCGATCACGGCGAGCGGCGATCCCTGCGCCGCGGCCGGGTCCTCGATCCCGATCTGCCACGGGCCGGCCTCCGGCGCATCGCCGCGGACCACGATGTCGCCTCCCGCATCGATCAGGAAGCTGTGGAGACGGAGGCGCTCGCAGCGCGCCGTCGCCCAGCGCAGGGCGAGGCCCTTCCCGATACCGCCGAGGTCGATCGGTCGATCGAGACTCAGGAAGCCGCGGGCGAGACGGCGAGCGATGGGCCGGTCGACCCAGCTGCGATCATCGTCGACGGCTGCCGCCGAGGCGTCGACATCGATGTCGGCGCCGTGTTCGCCGAGCCGCTCGAGATCGAGCAAGACCCGCGCATCGAAGCCGCCGCGCGTCACACGACGGGCTCGCTCGGCCGCCACGACAGCTCGCTCGAGGCGGCGGCTGACTCGTCGTGCGACACCCGTGCCTGCGGACCGATCAAGGGCCACAAGCTCGGCGTCGTCACGGAACCGCGAGAGCGCGATGTCCGCCTCAGCGAATTCGTCCGTTACCTCACTCCAGGCTCGGTCGGCATCCCGTCCGACGGCGGTCAGTCGGAGCGGTGAACCCATCGACCGTCCATCGAACCGCCGAACAGGTCCGCCGCGCCGGTCAGACACCGGAGGCGCGCGTCACTGCGTGGGTCGTGGGTGCGGTCGCGCGACCTGGGGCCGACCGAGCGGCCGGCAGGGCGACCCGGGCGGGAAGCTGCGCCACCGAGGCACCGACGCGACGCGTCGTGGCCGCCAGCGTATCGAGCGTCGCCTCCAGGTCGTCGATCGCGGGGCGAAGGCCCGCGTAGTCGCTGGCGATCCGCGAGTAGTGGTCGGAGGCGGCGCCGAGCCGACGTTCGAGCGCGTCGTGGTCTGATGCCATCGCCGCGACCGCCTCGGCGATCGGATCACGCGCGGCGATCAGGGCACGGTCCGCGGTCGACTGCGCGGTCGTCACGCCCGCGAGCGTCGCCGCGTAGGCGGCGGTCGAAACCCCGATGAGCACGCCGACGTGCAGCCCACGACGAGCTTCATTCCCCATGCTCGCCCTCCTCCTCACGTTCTCCCGACGGGCGCGAGATCACTGTCATCGCAGGTGTCCTCGCCGTCGACCCGAGTGCCTGCCGGGAGCGCGCGAGCTGCGCGTCGAGCTTGGCCAGGCGGGCCTTGGCCGTCGCGAGCCGATCCTTGAGGTCCGCGGCGTGAGCCGCATCGGCGGCGATACGGTCGCGGGCCTGTCCCAAGGCGGCGACGAGATCCTTGGATCGGGCGTCGAGCTCCTCGAGCTGGCTCGCCAGTGCCTCGGCGCGAGCCCGCTCGTCGCTGAGGTCGGCCGTGAGCTGGGTCGCGGATGCGGGCGTGATGGTCAGAGGTGCTGCGGCGGCCGTCCATGCCGCTCCGAGGCGGATCGCGCCGACCACGAGCGCCAAGACCATCGCGACGCCGACGATGACCGTCAGCCGTCGCACGAGGATTGCTGTCGTCATGTGCGAGAGACCTCCATGTGCGTGACGGCGGGGGCCTTGCGTGCCGCCCGGATCACCCAATATCGATATGCCGCGGCGAGCGCGACGAGGACGCCGGCGGCGACATACGCGAGGCGGAGCGTCGGCGTATCCGTGCCGGAAAGGACGCCATGCGTCCAGGCGGCCAGGAACACGACGATCGACAGACGGTGCAGCCGTAGCCAGACGCCCGGCGGGAGCAGCTTCGTCCAGCGGGCCGAGACAGCGGTGATCAACAACGCGTACAGGCCGATGGTCCCGAGCGCCACGGCGACCGTTCTGTACTCGGACATACCCGGGACGAAGGCTCCGACGATGCCGACATGTGACTTCGGATCGCCGATCAGGGATAGCACGTGTACGACGAGGAAAGCCGTAACGAAGATCCACAGATGGTCGTGCCAGGGGAAGATCCGCTTGGACAGCTTCCAGGTCGCCTTGTTGTTCGGATGGCTGAGAACGAGACCGATCAGCACCTGGACGGTCAGGAGTCCGAACGCGACGAGCCCGGTCGCACGCGCGGCGAGCCAGAGTCGTAACTCCGCCTGGCGATCGCTCGTGGCCGGAACGATCTGGTCGGTCGCGACCAGGAGCATGAGTCCGAGGAGCGCGAACAGAGCGGCACTCCCGCGACCGCTCAAGCGGAAGGCGCCGCCGGCCTGGGTAGGCAGTCGGCGATGAGTAGCGACGGGTGGGGTCATATCGTCTCCGGGCGAGCAGGCTCCACTCCCTTGAGAAGGCGAGGTTCGAAAAGGTTTCATGCTGCTTCGGCTGCCGATGATCCGGGCGGGCTCGCGCTGGATCCGAGGCCGGTCGCAAGGACGGCATCCGCGTACCGGTGGGTCGCGGCGTCTTGGTCGAGCGCGGGAGCCGTTTCGAGAGTGGGCGACAGCGCAGCCGAGCGGTCCCGGTCGGGCCGGGACCTTCGTCAGTCTGGGATTCGGGCGTGTCCCGCCGAGACTGGCATCGTCATGACGGTCGATGCTCTCCACGGCTCGGTCGACCGGCCGCGCGACCCGGCGAGCGACGGCGTCGCGATCGGCACGCCCGACGCGAACATCTTCCTGTGTCCTCGCTGCACGCGGCCGCTCGCGGTCGGGGTATCCAGGTGCGCGGGTTGCCGTACGCGACTCGTCGCCGGAGTCCCCCTCCTGAAGGTGAGCGGCTTCGTCGGTCTGGGGCTGATCGTCGGGCTCGCTGCGACCGCCTCGATCTTCGGAGTACTGACGTTCGCTGGTGGTCGCGCTGCCGCCCCGGAGATCGCGCCGCCCGTCGCGGCCGTCCCATCGACGGTCGCTGTCCCGAGCACCGTCGCTATGGCCAGCGCCGCCCCACATCCGACCGCCGCCACGGTCGATGCTCGCGTGCCGGTCGCAGTCCTGACCGCGCTGCGGCGATCGACCAGCGTGAACCAGAGACTCCTGGGCGATGCCGACCTCCTCGGCAAGGCATTGGCCGCCCGTGATCCGTCACCTGCCGACATCGCGCCGGTGCTCAGGAATATCGCGGCCACGGCATCGCTGGGTGACGGCGTCGCCTCGAGGGTCGGAACGTGGGACGAGGCCGCCGGATTGTCGAGGGCCCTCGCGTCGTTCTACGCCTCGATCGACCGGATCGCCGAGGAGGCGCTTACGGCGTCGATCACCAACGACCGCGCATACAAGGATGCCGGTACCCGCATGCTCGCCGTCCTCGATCGCCTTGCGAGTCTCGACGCCGACACGCGGGCGCTCGCGACCAGCGCGGGGCTCGACCTGCCGCCGCTCACCGCTCCGAGCTGACGTTCAGGGCGTCGGTTTCGGAGACCGCGACGCGCCGGAGGTCTCGGTCGGCCCATACCCGGTCAGCTCGACATAGGCGGCGCCGCCGATATCTGCTCCGTCGGGGCCTCGCCTGGCCGCGACCTTCTGCGATCCCTCCCAGTAGATGACGCCGGTCGTCGCCCGGGTATCGAGCTCCTGCGCCGCCACGGTCGGCGTCAGGTCGATCGTGAGCTGGTCGTCCGGGATGTGGATCGACCACCCTGCCGGGTAGGTCGCGCCGGTCGACGGGCTCGTCCATCTGCGGGTGACGTCCACCGTGAAGGCCTCGCGGTCGAGGTGCTGCGTCGTTCCGTTCGGCCTGACGCGGGTGCCGTAGATCAGTGGATAGCTGCCGTCGGCGTCCCGGACGAGCGATAGCGTCAGATCGGTGCCGTCGTCGAGGTTGACAGCGAACCAATCCCAGCCGCCACCCCCGACACTGATGAAGTCGCCCCATTGGTGATCGAACCACGCGGAGCCGTCCACCTGGAACGTGATGTCGCCGAGCGTGAGGGTGCCGCGTGCCGCCATATCGGTCCGGGAGTAGTAGTACGAGCCGCCGCCAGGGCCGAAGTCGATCCAGCCGTCGCGGTCATGGAGCGCGGGCGGCTTTCGCGCGACGAGACGGAGATCGAGCCCCATGGGGATCGTGGCCTGGGCCGTCGCCTCGGCGGGTGCGATCGCGGCGGTAAGCCGATCCATGCCGTCCGAACCAGCCATCGACCAGGCCGGACGACCGACGGTCGCCGCATCGGTCGGATCGAGACCGGTGAGCGCAAGATCGAACCCGGTCGGGGCGCCGTCATCATCGCGCGGTGACCGGTCGACGTTCGGCCCGACCTCGAGGCGCTGCGCGTAGTGGAACGCGTCGCCGGTCTCGTCGGTGATCGCGAGATGTGACGCCCACGTGGTGGGGTAGGCCCCGCGCTCGGCACGGAAGATGACGGATTCGAAGCCGAAGCGGTGCGGGACCTGCGCTTCGTCACGGGTCGTGCCCAGGAGATGGCCGGTGTAGTACCACCACTCGGTGAGCCGGTCATGCGGCCCGTCGTCCCGTGGCAGCTCGACGGGGAGCGGATCCTGGACCTTCGCGGGCCGGGCAGTCGCGGGCGGGATCGAGGGTCGGGGTGCCGCGGGGTTCGCCAGGATCGGCCCGCCGTTCGGCGAGCACGCGACGAGGAGCGCCGCGACGAGCCATAGGGCGGCGGCGTTCCTCATCGCGCCACCGCGGCTTCGGCCTCGGCCTCGGACGCGGGCAGTCGGTTCGCGACGAACCGCTCGAGCGAGGCGGGCATCCACCAGTTCCAGCGGCCGAGGAGGCGCATCGTCGCCGGCACGAGCAAGGCGCGGACGACCGTCGCGTCGAGGGCGACGGCGATCGCGACACCAAGCCCGAGCGCCTTGATCAGGACGATGTCGGCGAACGCGAACGAGCCGGCGACGACGACGACGATGAGCGCTGCCGACGTCACGATACGACCGCTTCGTTCGAGGCCACGCGCGACCGCCTCGGTGTTGTCGCCGGTCGTGTCCCAGACCTCCTTCATCCGCGACAGCAGGAAGACCTCGTAGTCCATCGAGAGGCCGAAGACGACGGCCAGCACCAGCGGCGGCGTCAGCGTGTCGATGGCACCCGTCGACTGAAAGCCGAGGAAGCCGTCGAGCCATCCCCACTGGAAGACCACGACGAGCACGCCGTAGGCCGCGCCGATCGAGAGCAGGTTCATCACCGCGGCCTTCAGGGGCACGACCACGGAGCGGAACACCGCCATCAGCAGGATGAAGGCCAGCAGGATGACGACGGCGATCATGATCGGCATCCGGCGCCC
>JBJMMR010000043.1:0-23718 GCA_045804645.1 Chloroflexota bacterium
GCCACGGTCAGGACCGGGAAGCTCGTCCGGTGAGCTCGCGCCGCGTCGTCATCACCGGGATGGGACTCGTCACGCCGCTCGGGAACGATCTCCCGAGCACGTGGGCGGGCATGGTCGCGGGCCGCTCGGGCGTGAGCACGATCGACGCCTTCGATCCGTCCCGCCTCAGCGTTCGGTTCGCCGGGCAGGTGCACGACTTCGATCCGAGCGCGGTGATCGATCGCAAGGACCAGCGCCGGATGGACCGCTACATGCAGTTCGGGCTCGTGGCGGCACGCGAGGCGATGGATCAGGCCGGGCTGCCGGCCCGGCTCGAGGGCGAGCTCGCCGAGCGCACCGGGGTGATCCTCGGGACCGGGCTGGGCGGCGTCGGGACCCTTGAGGACGGCTTCGCGACCGACCTCACCCGAGGCCCGGATCGCATCAGCCCGTTCCTCATCGCCTACGGGATCCCGAACGTCGGGTCCGGGCAGGTCGCCATCAGCTTCGGCATGACGGGACCGAACTTTGCGACGGTGTCGGCCTGCGCGACCGGCGGCCACGCCATCGGCGAGGCGTGGGAGACGATCCGTCGGGACGACGCGGACGTGATGCTCGCGGGGGGCTCCGAAGCCGGCGTCTTCGAGACGCTCGTCGGCGGGTTCGCGGCGATGCGGGCGCTGTCCACCCGCAACGACGACCCCGAGGCAGCGTCGCGCCCCTTCGACGTCGAGCGCGATGGATTCGTGATCGGTGAGGGTTCCGGCGTCATCGTCCTCGAGGAGCTCGCGCACGCTGAGGCCCGCGGCGCCGAACCCCTCGCCGAGCTCATCGGGTACGGGGCGACGGCCGACGCCTCGCACATCACGCTGCCGGCGCCGGGTGGCATCGGTGCGGTCCGGGCGGCGCGCCGCGCGATCGAGAAGGCGGGCGTCGCCGCCGATGAGATCGACCACGTCAACGCTCACGCGACGTCAACGCCCGAGGGGGACAAGGCAGAGCTCCAGGCGATCAAGACGATCCTCGGTGCGCGCGCCGCATCGGTCCCGGTGACCGCCAACAAGTCGATGATCGGCCACACGCTCGGCGCTGCCGGCGCGATCGAAGCCGCCACCACGATCATGACGATGCGCGACTCGTGCATCCCCCCGACCATCAACCTGCACCAGCCCGACCCCGAAGGCGACGGGATGACGCTCGTCACCGGTTCCGCGCTGACGTATCAGGTGCGCCTCGCTCTCTCCAACTCGTTCGGCTTCGGCGGCCAGAACACCGCCCTCCTCTTCCGGCGGTGGGACGGATGACCGACGACCTCCAGCCGATATCGCCAGTCCCTGGCGACGAGCCGCCGCCCGATGTCATCGCGGCATCGGCGCCGGTCGACGCTGTCGCGCCGCCGAGCGACGACGGCGACATCGAGCTGCTGCGCCTGATCGACCGGCTCGCGGCCTTGCTCGATCGATCGGACCTGACGGAGCTCGAGGTCGAGTCCGGAGGCACCGGGCTGGTGCTGCGCAAGCCCGCGGCGCTTGCGCCGATCTCCGTCACGAACCTTTCCGCCTCGTCCGCGGCAGCCGCGACCGTGACCATCCCGCCGGGCGGCGAGTCGTCGGCGGTCGGTCGCGAGTCCACGGTGGCGGCGAAACCTTCGGTCAAGGCGCCGCTCACCGGGATCTTCTATGCGTCACCTGCACCGGGATCGGCGCCCTACGTGGCCGTTGGTGGGGAGGTGGCCGTCGGCCAGGTCATCGGCCTGATCGAGGCGATGAAGCTGTTCAACGAGATCAAGTCGGATCTCGCTGGGCGCGTGGTCCGCGTCGTCGCCGAAAGCGGCGCCCTCGTGAAGGCGAAGCAGCCGCTCATCGAGGTCGAGCCGTTATGACCGTCGGGATGGAAGCCATCCGCGCCCACGTCACCGGCTGGGGCCGCTACGCCCCTGCCGGCGTGTTGACCAACGCCGACCTCGAGCGGATCGTCGACACGACCGACGAATGGATCGTGAGCCGGACCGGCATCCGCGAGCGACGCGTGGCGGCAGCGAACGAGACGACGGCGTCGATGGCGGCCGTCGCGTCGATGCGCGCGATCAAGACCGCCGGCATCGACCCCGACGAGATCGACCTCATCCTGCTTGCCACCTTGACGCCCGACTACTGGATGCCGTCGACCGCGGCGCTGGTCAAGGAAGCGATCGGCAACAAGCGGGCGGCGGCGATGGATGTCGCAGCGGCATGTTCGGGGTTCGTGTACGCGTTCGCGACGGCGCAGGCCTACATCACCAGCGGTATCGCGAAGCACGTGCTCGTCATCGGCGCAGAGCTGCTCACACGGTTCCTCGACTACACCGACCGAAGCACGTGCATCCTCTTCGGGGATGGTGCCGGCGCCGTCGTGCTGTCGGCCAGCACGGAGCCCGGAGGCGCGCTCGGCATCGAGCTCACGACGGCGCCCGAGGGCGCCTACATGATCTGGCTGCCCGCCGGCGGTGCCAAGAGTCCGCCGTCGGCAGAGACGATCGCTCGCGGCGAGCACTTCATCCGGATGGAAGGTCGCGAGACCTATCGGTTCGCGACCAAGACGATGGCGACGACTGCCCTCGAGTCGGTGCGGAAGTCCGGACTCGACGCGTCGGACATCGACCTCTTCATCCCGCATCAGGCCAACGTGCGCATCGTCGAGGCGGTCGCCAAGGGACTCGACCTGCCGATGTCGAAGATGTACGTGAACCTCGATCGCTATGGCAACACGTCAGCCGCCTCGGTGCCGATCGCCCTCGCCGAGGCGGTCAACGAGGGCCGCGTGCAGATCGGCGACAACATCGTGATGGTCGCGTTCGGTGCCGGCTTCACGTCAGGTGCGGTGACCGTCGAATGGACGGCGGATCCCGCCCGCGGTCGCGTCGGCGAAGACGCGGTCGATGCTGACGACGTCCAGGTACGGCTACCCGTCGACTGGGACTCCGTCGATCCGATCCCCGAGGCACTCGTCGAGCTGCTCGCCCGACCGGGCTCGGTGGACGTACCTCTCGACGACGTCGTCCCCGGTGAGCCCGAGCGCGCGCATTCAGAGGTCCGCGGATGATCGATCTGACCGGCAAGGCGGCGCTCGTGACCGGCGGCTCGCGCGGGATCGGCAAGGCCATCGGCCTGCGGCTCGCCCGTCAGGGCGCGGACGTCGCGTTCAGCTTTCGCGGCAACGCCGAGGCAGCCAAGGCCACCGTCGATGAGATCGAGTCGATCGGGACCAGGGCGCTGGCGATCCAGGGTGACGTCAAGGACCCGGCATCGGCGGAGTCCGTCGTGAAGACGACGCTCGATGCCTACGGCAAGGTCGACATCCTGGTCAACAACGCCGGCGTGACCCGCGATGACCTGATCATGCGGATGTCCGAGGAGGCCTGGCGGGACGTCCTCGAGACGAACCTCTTCGGGGCGTTCTGGATGACCAAGGCCGTGACCCGGCCGATGCTCAAGGCTCGCGCGGGGCGGATCGTCAACATCACGTCGGTATCCGGGCAGGCGGGGCAGATGGGGCAGGCCAACTATTCGTCGGCGAAGGCCGGGTTGATCGGGCTCACGAAGGCGACGGCCCGCGAGCTCGCATCGCGCAGCATCACGGTCAACGCGGTCGCGCCCGGCTTCGTGTTGACCGAGCTGACGAAGGACCTTCCCGAGGCGCTCCAGACCGAGCTCATCGCGCGGACGCCGCTCGGCCGATTCGGGACGGCCGAGGAGATCGCCGACAGCGTCGCGTTCCTCGTGTCCGACGAGGCGCGCTACATCACCGGACAGGTCCTGGCCGTCGATGGCGGCCTCGTGATGATGTGACCCTGACGCCATCTTTCGGATACCCGCGGCGCTAGGGACAACGACCTAGGACCACCTCCGGCCCGTTGCCGGTACCGCTGGCAAGGGGCGTCCCGGCACCCGCGGATGGGACCATCCTCCCGATGTCAGCGCGTGTGCGACCCCGCGATGCTGCTGGCGCGCGCCTTGGGTCGGGTGCTCACCCCCGAGGCCGTGTCGTCGGTCCGGACGCCGTCGCGTTCGTGGGCGCCCCAACGGTCGCGGCCAGCTCGATCGCGGAGGGCCGCGAATCCGAGCTTGCCGAGCGCCTCGACACCGTCCTCGGGATCGCCGAGAAGCTCGCGGCGTCCCATGATCGGCGCGAGTTGTTCCGGACGATCGTCGACGAGACGAAGCGAGCACTCCGTGTGGACTTCGTGACGATCCGTCTGGTGCGCGACGACCTATTGCCGTTGGTCGCGTGGGCGGGCATCGACGATGCGACCGCCGCCGCGCTGCCGATCCTCGGTGCGGGCGACGGTTGGGTCGCCGAGGTGCTCAGGACCGGTCGCCCCAGGGCGTGGTCGGACGCCCGGACCGACCCGCGCGCCGGTTCCGAGCGCTACGAGGGGATCGTCGAGTTCGCGGGCGACCTCGTTGCGCCACTGACGCACCACGACGGCGTGATCGGCGCGTTGTCGGCGTGCACGCGCGAGCCGCGCGACTGGACCGACGGGGATGTCGCGTTCCTGACGACGATCGCGACGCACGCCGCGATCGCCCTGACCAACGCCGAGCTGTTCGAGGGGACCGAGGCGAAAGCCGCGCAGCTCGAGGTTCTCCAGGCGGCGTCAGGCCGGCTTAGCCGGGCGACGTCCGTCGAGGCGGTCGGCCGTGCGATCGTCGAGGAGACGCGTCGGATCATCGATTACCACAACGCCCGCGTGTACCTGCTCGAGCCACCCGACTGGGTCGTCCCGATCGCGTTCGAGGGTCGCGTGGGTGCGTACAACGAGGTCGACCTCGATCTGCTCCGCTGTCGCTATGGCGAGGGCTTCACGGGTTGGGTGGCGCTCCACGGCGAGCCGCTGCTGATCAACGATGCGAACGCCGACCTGCGAGGCGCCACGATCGCCGGCACGGACGAGATCGACGAATCGATGCTGGTCGTCCCGATGCGCTATGACGAGGTCACGGTCGGCGTCATCACGCTCTCGAAGCTCGGGCTCGGCGGCTTCGACGCCGACGATCTGCGCCTGCTCACGATCCTCGCCGACCATGCGGCGACGTCACTCGAGACGGCCCGGCTGCTGACGCGGAGCCAGGACCTCGCCCGCGAGCTCCGCCGGCTGCTCGACATGAGCGGCGAGTTGTCCGAGAGCCTCGACCCGCGTCAGGTCGCCAACCTGATGGCCGGTCATCTCGCGCGAGCCATGGGCGTCGACGAGTGCGCGATCAGCTACTGGGACCGGTCCGCCGGTCGGCTCGAATCGCTCGGCTACCATCCGGTCATTCGTCTCGAGGACATGGAGCCGTACTTCGATCTGGCGGGCTATCCCGAGACGATGCGCGTCCTCGAGCGGGGCGTGACCGTGACCATCGACGCGGAGGACGCGACCGCTGACGCCGCCGAGGTCCGGCTGCTGCGGCGGGACGGGATCCGGATGCTCGGGATGCTGCCCCTCGTCGCCAAGGGCCAGGCGATCGGGCTCGTCGAGCTGTTCTCGAAGGCGTATGTGCGCTGGGATGGGCAGCAGCTGGAGGTCGCCCGGACGATGGCGAACGAGGCTGCGATGGCCCTCGAGAACGCTCGGCTCTACGAGGACGCCCGCAAGCGCGCAGATCGCGACCCACTCACGGGCTTCTTCAACCACCGCTACCTGCACGAGCGGATGGGCGAGGAGGTCGTCCGCGCGCAGCGTAACAAGCAGCCGCTGAGCGTCATGATGCTCGACCTCGACGACTTCAAGCTCGTCAATGACACGTTCGGGCACCTGTTCGGCGATCGGGTGCTGACGTGGGCTGCCGAACTCATCCGGGCGACGCTGCGAGCGTCCGACGTACCGGCGCGGTACGGTGGCGACGAGTTCGCGGTGATCCTGCCCGAGACCGATGGGGCTGACGCCGGCCGCGCTGCGCAGCGGATCCTCGACGTCTTTCGGGACGAGCCATTCGTGGGGGAGCAACGCGGTCCAGTACCGATCGCGGCATCGATCGGGACCGCGACCTTCCCGGTCCACGGGCGCACCGCGACCGAGCTCATCGCATCGGCGGACCGGGCGCTGTATCAGGCGAAGCGCGACGGGCGAGTCGGCCGACCCGTGCCCGACCAGGACGGAAGTACTACCCCCTCCTAGCCATCGGTACCAGGCGATCCGGGTGGACGCCGAAGCCTCTGGCCCGCATCCTGTATTCCCGACGTGACCAGATCCACACCGCGCACCGGGCGCTCGATGGATCCGTCGGATCGCCGGATCCGCCGGTCCTGGCGGATCTTCTTCGGAGCGTTCCTGCTCCTGAGCGCGATCGTCCTGCTGGACGCGCTGTCACCGGACGCGTCGTTCGCGGATCGGGCCCTGCTCGTCGTCGTCGTGATCGCAGGTGCGGCAGCCATCGTCAACGGGCTGCTCGTCGGGGATCTCGAGACACGCCGTCGCGGGGAGGCCGAGTCGTTCGCGCGGATCCTCAGCGGCCTTTCTCGGTCGGTATCGCCGGATGCGATCGTCGATGCCATCGCGGAGGAGCTCGGCCGCGCGACCGCGGCCGACCATGTCGTCGTGGTGCGGCGCGATGAGACGGGTCGGTCATTGTCCGCCCACCTCGTGAGCCTTCGTCCCGGGATCCCGAGCCACTCGACGCCGCTGTCGCTCAGCGACCTCGACGACGACATCGGCGGTCGACCGGCGCGTCCGCCAGAGATCGCCGACCGGATCGCCCAGCGCGTCCGCGACGTGTACGGCCTCGGGCAGGTCATGGCCGCGCCACTCGCCGTCGGCGACGTGGTCGTCGGCGCGATCGTCGTGTCACGTCGGGTCGGGGCGACCTGGCACGAGTCGACTCGACGGATCCTCAACGGCGCGGCCGTCGAGGCGTCGGCGGCATTGGCACGCGCGGTATCGCATCGTGATGCCGAGGCGCGGGCGTCGACCGACGCCTTGACCGGCCTCCCGAACCGGGGCTACTTCGAGGAATTCGTCCGGTTGCTCGCGCAGGGCCGTCGCGCGGGGGATGCCGTCGGGATCCTCATGATCGACATCGACCGGTTCAAGACGCTCAACGACAGGTACGGCCACCCGACAGGTGACGTGGTGCTGCGCGGCGTCGCGGCGGCGATCGTCTCGGCCGTCCGCGAGGACGACGTGCCGGCGCGCTTCGGTGGCGAGGAGTTCGTCGTCCTGCTGCGCAATCCGGCGCCCGGTGTGGCCGTCGAGGTCGGGGAGCGGATCCGAGCGGCCGTCCGGGCACTCGACCTGCGCGAGGTCGGGGTGCCGCCGGTAAGTGTGTCCGTGGGCGTCGCGGTCGCGAGTGCGCCGGAGGACAGCGTCGAAGATCTCCTCGCCCTCGCCGACCAGAACCTGTACAGCGCCAAGCGCGCGGGGCGCGATCGGGTGGTCGCCGCGTAGGGAAAGGTGCCTGCGCGAACCGGCCTGCAGGGAGCACGAGGGACGGAGCGACCGGCAGAAGCGCGCTGCCGGCTACCATCGCCGCCATGCCTCGCCGCGTCGCCCGGACGGATCCGCCACCGGACGCTGCCCCGCCGACGCCGCTGCCGTCCGCGCAGTCGGACGCCGACGAGCCGGCGACCCCCTCCACGGATCCGAACCTGGAGCCCGCCGAGGTCGACCTCAGCGATGACGACGAGCGCGAGGAGCGTGATCTCGGCAATGGCGATCTGGCGCGGATCTTCCATGACATCGGCGACATGCTCGAGGTCAAGGGCGAGCTGCGGTTCAAGACCGTCGCGTATCACCGTGCGGCGGATGCCATCGGACGAAGCCCGGTCGATCTCGTCGCTGCGTATCGGTCTGGAGACCCGCCCAAGATCCCCGGGGTCGGGGCCGCGATCAGCGACAAGATCACGGAGATCGTCACGACCGGCCGGATGGCGTACTACGACAAGCTCATCGCCGAGGTGCCGCCGACCCTCGTCGAGCTGCTGCGGATCCCAGGCCTCGGGCCGCGAACGGTCCGCCAGATCTGGGTAGAGCTCGGCATCGTCTCGATCGACGACCTGCGCGTCGCCGCCGAACAGGGCCGCATCCGCACCCTGAAGGGGCTGAGTGACCGGACCGAGGCACTGATCCTCGACGGGATCCGGCGGCTCGAGACGACGCCGCGACGGATGCTCCTCCACCGCGCGGAGGCGACGATCCTCGGGTTCATCGAGGCCCTGACGGAGACGCCCGGGGTCAGCACGATCGAACCCGCCGGTTCGTTCCGCCGGAAGCGGGAGAGCATCGGCGACCTCGACCTCCTCGCGGAGACCGACGACGGCCCGGGCCTGATCGAGCGCTTCACGGGACTCGGGGTCGTCGACCAGGTGCTCAACAAGGGCGGCTACAAGGCAGCCGTGCGGGTCCTGCGCGGCCCGCAGGTGGACCTGATGGTGATGCCGCCGGGGGCGGCGGGCACCTACCGCATCCATTTCACCGGCTCGAAGCAGCACAACGTTCGCCTCCGCGAGCGCGCCAGGGACATGGGCTGGAGCCTGTCCGAGAAGGGCTTCCTCCGGATCGGCGACGACGGCGAACCGCTGACGGGCGATGGTGCCGAGCTCAGAACGTTCGCCACCGAGGAGGAGGCGTACGCCTTCCTCGGGTTGCCGTTCATCGAACCCGAGCTCCGCGAGGACGAGGGCGAGATCGAGGCTGCCCTCGCCGGGACCCTCCCGACCGTCGTCCGGCTCGAGGATCTGACGGGCGACCTGCATAGCCACTCCGAATGGTCCGACGGCACCCACCCGATCGAGGTCATGGCGGAGGCGGCGCGTCGTCGCGGCCACGCCTTCCAGGTACTGACCGATCACAGCCAGTCATTGGCGATCGCTCGCGGTCTCGCCCCGGACCGCGTCGAGCAGCAGCGAGCGATCATCGCCGAGCTCAACGCCCGCTACGCGACGGAGGAAGCGGAAGGGACGGCCCCGCCCGAGACGCCCCCTGAGGGGTTCCGCTTGCTGCACGGCTGCGAGCTCGAGATCCGGGCGGACGGCGAGCTCGACTACCCGGACGAGCTGCTCGCGCGGTTCGACCTCGTCGTCGCGTCGGTCCATGTATCGCGCCGCCAATCGAAGGCTGAGCTCACGCGCCGGACACTGAACGGCATCCGTAGTCCGCACGTCGACGTCATCGCTCACCCATCGGGCCGGATGATCGGCACGCGCGACGACCTCGACCTCGATTGGGACACGGTCTACGGCGAGGCTGCCCGCACCGGCACGATCCTCGAGATGAACGGGTCCCCGCATCGGCTCGACCTCGCCGTCGAGCGAGCCCGCCGGGCGGTCGGGATGGGCGTGACCCTCTCGATCGATTCCGATGCGCACAAGATCGCCGAGTACGACCACCTTCGTTGGGGCGTGACCCAGGCGCGGCGCGCCTGGGTCACACCCGCCGACGTCATCAACACCCGCTCGCGCGCCAACCTGCTCGCCTGGGTCGCCGGCAAGCCCGATCGCGTGTGACGATGCCGGCGGCGGGATCGTCCTCGCGTACCATCCCGGCGATGCAGGACGATCGGGCCGGCCGTCGCGACCTCGCGCTCGCAGCGGTCACGATCGTCGGCCTGTCGCGGCTCATCGAGCCGCCCGGAGTCTGGTTCGTCGCCGTCTTCCTGCTCGGCGCGGTGATCCTGGGCAGCCTCCAGGTCCTCCACGACGAGACCGTCGATGCAGCGGACCACGCACTCGGGATCCCGATCGAGTCGCTGATCCTGCCGGCCGTCGCCGCGGTGGCCTGCCTCGGCGCGATCCGCCTGGTCCCGTTCGGGCTCGCGCTCGTTCCGGCATTGATGATCACCGGCGTCCTGATCGAGCGCTGTCTGGCCCTCGAGGCGCGCATCCTGTCGTCCCCGGGCGGGCTCGACGCCGATTTCCGGACGACCGTGCTCGTCACGACGCTCATCGTCGCGTTCCTCGCGTTCGTCGGTGTGGCCGCCACGGTCCCCGGCGGTCTCGCACAGCCCGGCACGACCGGCGTCGCCGGCCAGCCGCTGCCCCGTCGGGACCTCCTTGTGCTCGCGACGGGCGACGCCGTCGTGGCCTTCCTGCTCGGCTACCGTGCGGCGGCGCTGCGCGTGACGACCCTGCGCGACGCGCTCTGGTCTGCCGCCACCTACGCGATCGCGATCGCCATCGCGTCGGCCGCGCTGCGGTTCGTCCAGATCCCACGACTGATGGGCCCGGCCCTGCTCACGCTCACGTTCTACCTCTGGGACGCATTCCATGCGGCCGGTCCTTCGCGGCGACGTGACGTACGCTGGATCTGGCAGACCGCGCTGCTCGTCGTGCTCGGCGTCGCCGTCATCGCCCTCAATCTGCTGATCCGCGACTGACCGCGAAGCTTCTGTCGTGAGCCGGCGGCCGCCGGCGTTTGACGACGCCCGTCACCGATGCTAGAAACGCCGAGCCCCGAAACGCCCCGAAAGGACGACCTGCCCGTGACCTTCCCCGATGTCGAGACCAACCAGCAGAGTCCGGTCAACCTGACCCGGACCAAGCGCCAGCTGGCCGAACAGGCGATCGCCCAGGCCTCAGCGGCCCAGTGGGAGGCCGCGGCCGAGACCAATCGCAAGCTGCTCGAGCTCGGGCCGGATCCGGAGGCCGAGAATCGCCTCGCAAAGGCGCTCTGGGAGCTCGGCTCGCTCGGCGAGGCCCGCGAGCACTATCAGACCGCGCTCGCCCTCGACCCGACGAACCGCATCGCGGAGCGCAACATCGACCGGCTCAAGGTCTTGCTCACGGCCGCCGGGGAACGCACCGTCCCCGCGCAGGAGGGCAGCAAGGCCCCGGTCAGCATCTTCGTCGAGGAGACCGGCAAGACCGGGTTCGCCTACCTGACCGACCTCGCCTCGCCGAAGGAACTCGCCCAGGTCAACCCCGGCGATTCGGTGGAGCTGGTGCCGGAGCGCAGCCGCTTGATCGCCCACTCCAACGGCGTGCGGATCGGTGTCGTGGAGCCGCGTGTGGCCGCGCGACTGCTGAAGCTCATCGCCGACGGGAACAAGTACGCGGCCGGCGTGACGAGCCTCGGCGACAAGGACGTCCGCCTGATCATCCGCGAGACGTTCCAGGACCCGACCAACTACGGCAAGGTCAGCTTCCCCACGGCAGCCAAGTCGACCGACCTGCGGCCGTACACCAAGGGCACCCTCGTCCGCGAGGAGATGGAGCTCGAGGAGGATCTCGAGGAGGACGAGGAGGACGAGGAGATCGCGGACCTCGATCGCGTCCTGCCGCCCGAGTCGACGACCGACGAGGCGTTCGAAGAGGAGCAGGACGAGCTCGACGAGGCGTAAGACGCCCGTCGCGCCCGTCTCGGGCCCTCGTGCCGCTCCCGGAGGGGTGGCACGAGGGAGGTAGCATTCGCCAGATGGCCGTCCGTCACCACGCCTCACGCGCCGACGTCGGCGGCAATCTCCCGGTCTTCGAGCGGCTGGCACCAGCGCCGCCGGCGCCCCTCCTTGCGGCGCGGATCGAGGCGCATACGGGACCCGGGGATGTCGTCGCGGACCTTGCCGGTCGCGGCGGCTGGGTCGCCCGTGCCGCGGTCGATCGGCAGCGCCGGGCGATCTCGATCGAATCGAGCCCGCTGACACGGATGCTGGCAGAGGTCGTGCTCCGTCCCCCGGACGTGCGCCACCTCGACGCCGCGTTCCAGGGGATGTCCGCGTCCCCGCGCGGCGAGTCGAGCCTGAAGGTCTCGATGGGTGATCTCTTCGCGACTCGCTGCGCCACCTGCGGGCGGATGCTGGTCGCCGACGAGTTCACCTGGTCGAGCGATGGCGAGGCGCCGCCACAGCCGATCCAGCGGACCTATCGCTGCACGGTCTGCCGCGATATGCGCGGCGGGTCCGAGGCGCGCCACGCGCTGCTCGACCTCGAGGATCTGGAGCGGGCGACCAAGGATCCCGACGGCGGGACGTCCAGGGCGTGGGCGCGCGACCGGTTTCCGACGGTCGACGGCGCGCCGGACCTCGTCGATGAGCTGCTCGACCTCCACACGCCGCGCCAGTTGCTCGCGCTGACCGCGATCATGGACCGGATCGAGGCCGACCTCCGTGCGGCCCCGGTCCTTGCTGCACTCCGGCTCGCGCTCCTCCACGCCCTCATCCCGTCGAGCCGGTTGGCCACCGGCGCAGGCCGCGGCGGCGCGCTCCGTGTCGCGGGAGGCCACGTTCGCTTGCCCAGCTCGAACCAGTGGCGTGAGCGCAACCCGTGGCTCGCCTTCGAGGATGGGTTCCGGCAGGTCCGCGGGTTCGTCCAGCACCTCGAGGGCGGTGCCCTCGGGCCGCTCCAGGCACGGCTCGGCGAGGATCTTCAGGCCCTTGCTGAAGGCTCGGCTACGGCGGTCCTGGCGGTCGCCAGTCCGTCTGCCGTACGGGCCATGAGCGAGGGCGAGTTCGGTCGGGCCGGCGCGCCGAACCCGAAGGTCCGGCTGGTCCTCGGTCAGCCGCCGATGCGACCGAGCCTCGACCGGCTCGCGATGGCCTACCTCGGGACGGCGTGGACGCTGGGTCGCGAGGCGACCTCTCTGCTGCCGGTCGACGCGCTCGCCGACGCGTCGCTTCGTGCCCCATGGTCGTGGCAGGCCGTCACCGTCGGGCGGGCGCTCGCTTCGGTCGAGCCGTCCATGGCCCGCGACGGACGCGTCGTCCAGCTGGTCGACGGCGGTGCCGAGGCGCTCGCCGCCGTCGCGATCGGCGCCGCGTCCGCCGGCTACCGCGTCGTCGTCGCACGACAGTCGGATCCCGACGACGCGGGCGCGGGCGTCATCGAGCTCGTGCCACCCGGAGCGGCCGTCCCCCCGGGTCCCCGGACGCGGGCCAACGTCGCGCTCCCGTACGCACCGGGCGGCGCCGGCGACCCGGACATCGTCGCTGGCAAGGGCCTCTTCGCGCCGCCAGAGCGCTTCGACCAGCGGCCGTTCTCACCGGCGGATGCCGCAAAGGTCGTGTCCGAAGCGGCCGTCGAGACACTCCGCGCACGCGGTGAACCGGCTCGCATGGAACGCCTCTTCGGCGAGATCCTCGTCGGCCTCGACCGGTCGGGTCACCTCCGGCGCCTTTCGGCGGGCGCAGGGCCGAGCGACCGTAACGCGCCCGTTCGCGACGTTCCGCCGCCGCCGGCGACGCCCACCGTCCCGGCCTCGCCCACCGGAGGTCCGGTCGCAGAGCTCGCCGACGGCGCGTCGGGTCCGCCGGTCATGACGCGTCGGGCCGTGGCGGTCGCCGACTCGGCTCCGGATCCGGTCGAGCGGCTCCTTGCGCTCATCCGCGACGAGCTCGCCCGCCCGGGCCAGCGACGCCTGACCGAGATCGAGCCCGGGCGCTGGTGGCTGGCGGATGCGGCCGACCGGGAAGCTGCGGCGCCGCCGCTCGCCGACCGCGTCGAATGGGCGGTGTTCAGCCTGTTGTCGACCGCCGGTCCGCTGCCGGAGACGGCGTTCTACGACCGCATCGCGACGCTGTTCACAGGGCACGACCTGCCCGACGAGACCCTCGTGTCGGCCTGCCTCGATAGCTACCGAAGCCTCGCCAGCACGCCAGACCATCTCGTTACTGGCGACGACCTCCTCCGCCGGAGCCAGGAGCACACCGACCTGCTCGCGACGATCGCCGATGCCGGCCACCGCCTCGGGCTGCGGGTGTGGATCGCCGAACGTGAACAGGGCCGCCGCTATGGGCACGGCCACCTCGGGGACGTCCTCGACGAGCGCGAGAAGGGTGCCTACCTGGGCACCATCGGCCGGGCGGTCGATGCGCTGTCGCAGGTCGATGCGATCTGGTACATCCGCGGCAAGCTCGGGATCATGTTCGAGGTCGAATGGACCGCGATGCTCGGCGAGCCGCTCCTTCGGCGGCACGCCCGCATCGGAACGGACGAGCGGTTCGTCCGCTTCCTCGTCGTCGCGCCCGAACGGACCGATCTCATCCGCCACAAGCTCGAGCGGTCGCCCCTCCTGCGGGCCGCGATCGAAGAGCACGGCTGGAACATCATCAAGTGGGATCACCTGCGCGCGTTCCTGGCGGCGGAGCGCCCCGACCTCAGCGACCTCGAGCCGTTCGTCGGTCTCGACCCCGTCGTCGAGCGCGGCGGCGAGCAGATGCCGCTGTTCGGCGGCTGAACGCCGCGGCCGCTACCCTAGCGGCCCATGCCGGCCGCGGCTTGCGCGGCCGCCGCGCGGGCCGCGGCCGAACCCCCCTGTACTGAGAGGCCTTCGCGCGTGACCGATCAGACATCCCCCGTCAACGAGCTGGCCGACCGGCTGTGGGAGGGGATCCTCGAGCTCAATCCGACCACGGCGACGTTCTACGGCGACACCCGCTACGCGGACCGGCTCGAGGACCCGTCACCCGAGGGCCGCGCCCGGGCACGAGCGCTGATGGAGCGCACGGCCGCGGAGGCGGCCGACATCCCGGTCGACGGGCTGTCGACCGAGGAGCGGATCACCCGGGACATGCTCCAGGTCATCGGGGAGCTGTCGGTCGAGGAGGACGACCAGGGGCTGTACCAGCTCCGGGTCGTCGACCAGATGGGCGGACCGCAGCAGCTGATGCCGCAACTTACGGCATTCCAGCCCGTCGACACGCCCGAGGGGCTCGACGCCTTCATCGCCCGGTTGCACGCCTATCCGACCTTCATGGCCGCCAACGCGAACATCCTCCGCGAGGCGCTCAGCACCGGGCTCACCGCCCCGTCGATCGTCACCGAGCGTGTCATCGCCCAGCTCGAGCGGATGCTCGCCATCCCGATCGATTCGGCCATCATCCCGAGCAGCGTCCAGGGTGCCTCTGACGTGGACCGCGAACGGATCCGGGACGTCGTCCGCGATGTCGTCTATCCGGCGGATGCGGCGTTCCTCGAGACGCTCCGCGGCGAGTACCGCCACGCCAGTCGCGAGGAGCCGGGCATCTGGTCGGCGCCTAACGGCGACGCGATCTACCGGACCGCGATCCGCAGCTGGACGACGCTCGAGATGGATCCGGAGGAGATCCACCGGATCGGGCTCGAGGCACTCGCCGGGATCGACGATGAGCGGCGCGCCATCGCCGGCGCGGCCGGATTCGGTGACGACATCGAGGCCTATCGCAGCTCGCTCGAGACTGCCCCCGGGAACACGCCCGAGAGCAAGGAGGCGCTCGTCGCACGGGCGCGTGAGGACATCGACCGCTCGATGGCCGAGGCCCCGCGCTACTTCGGCCGGCTGCCCAAAGCCGGGCTCGAGGTCCGACCGGTCGAGGAGTACAAGGAGAAGGACGCGCCGTTCGCCTACTACTACCCGCCGTCGGCGACCGGCGAGCGCCACGGCATCTACTACGCGAACGGATACGACCTGCCCTCGCGGAAGTACACGAAGCTGGCGTCGACGACCTACCACGAGGCCGCGCCCGGCCACCATTTCCAGATCGCGCTGGAGATGGAGAACCCCGACCTGATCACGTTCCGTCGGCTCGGTGCGCGGATGGTCGGCGGTGCCTACGTCGAAGGGTGGGGACTGTACAGCGAGCGGCTGGCGGACGAGATGGGCCTCTATCGCTCCGAGGGCGAGCGCTTCGGGATGCTCGACGCCCAGGCATGGCGGGCCGCGCGGCTCGTCGTCGACACCGGGATGCACGCGCTCCGCTGGGAGCGTCAGCGCTCGATCGACTTCCTGCGCAACGACGCCGGGCTGTCCGAGACCGACGCCGTGATCGAGACCGACCGATACATCTGCTGGCCGGGCCAGGCGCTCACATACATGCTCGGTCAGCGTCAGATCGAGGCGCTCCGCCGACAGATCGAGGAGCGCGACGGGTCGCGCTTCGACCTTCGCGAGTTCCACGACCAGGTCCTCGGCCACGGCTCCCTGCCGCTCGCGACGCTCGCCCGCGAGCTGCCGACCTGGGTCACGTCCCCGGCCTGACCTGACGCCGCGTCCGCCGGATCGGCTGACACGAAAGGACGGCCCTCGCCGGGTCTCGTCATGTCCCCGCCTCAGGAATCGAAGCCGATCCCGATCGCGTCCAGCGTTCGAAGGATGAGGCCGCGCCGGCCGGCGTCGCGGTCGGCGCGATCGAGCTCGTGGCGGACGACGTCGACGGCAAGTGACCGCAACGGCTCGGGCGGGAAGGGGATCGGCGGGCTCGAAACGAGGCGGAGTCGAAGTCGGTCCTCGCTGGGCCGGAGGATCATGTCGCGCACGACGCCAGCCGCCCAACGGCTCGTGCCGACCCCGAGACCTGTATAGCCGAGCGCGTAGAAGACGCGCCCGCCGAGCAGCCGGCCGAAGGTCACGGTGAACCGCGAGGTGGTGTCGATCGCCCCGCCCCAGCGGTACGGGAACGCGATGCCCTCGAGCTGCGGGAACGCCCGCAGGAACTGGGCCTCGAGCCGCTCGAACGTCGCCGCTCGCCGGTCGAGCTCGGGGTGGACACGGCTGCCGCGGTGGTGGATCGCGTCGTAGCCGCCCCACAGGATCCGGTCGTCGGCGGTGAGCCGGAAATAGTGGAACTGGTTATTGGCGTCCGCAAGGCCCTGCCGTCGCCGCCACCCGATCGCCTCGCGCTGTTCCGGTGTCAGCGGCTCGGTCACCAGTGCGTAGTCGTAGACCGGCACGAACGTCGATCCGAGGCGGCTCAACCATCCGGAGTACGCCGAGGTCGCGACCACCACATGACCGGCGTTCACCTGGGCGCCGTTCGCTGTCGTCACGACGACACGACCGGCGCGTCGCGTGAGGCCCGTCACCGGGGTGCCCTCGTGGATCCGTACACCACGCTCGTGCGCGACTCGCGCGATGCCGCGGCAGAGCTTCGCCGGGTCGACGAGGACGTCGCGACCTGGCGGTCGGTACAGCCCGGCATGCCACAGCGGGGAGTGGACCTCGGCGCGGACAGCATCCCGGTCGAGGTACTCGAGGTGCTCACCATACTCGGCGGCCTCGTCGACCCATGCCTTGAATCCGTCGGCCTGGTACGCCTGGTCGGCGAGTGCCAGCGTCCCCGTCTCCTCCAGATCGCAGTCGACGCCGTGCTCGCGAGTGAAGGCGATGAGGCCGTCCAGGTTGTCGGTGCCCTCGCGCTCGAGCGTCTCGAGCTCGTCCGCGTAGTGACGGATGCCGTTCGCCAACCCGTGGGTCAGGCTCGCCTCGCAGAAGCCGCCGTTGCGGCCGCTCGCCCCGTAACCGACGGTGGCCGCCTCGAGGACCGCCACACGCAGTGTCGGATCGGTGTCGGTCAACGCGATCGCCGTCCATAACCCGGTGAACCCCGCGCCCACGATCGCGACGTCGATGTCGAGGCGTTCGGCCGCGTCCAGGGGTGGATCGGCGAACCCGGGCGGCACGGGGTCGCGAAGCCAGTAGGAAACGGGGGTGTCGGGTCGGTCGATCACGGAGGGCATCGTGGCACGCGAGGCGCCCCTGGTGTGCCGGTCTACGCTGGCAGCTGCCAGGGGGGCTCGGAGGAGGTCGGCGCGATGACGCTCGATATCGCGGGGATCAACTGGCTGGCGGTCGTCGTCGCGGCCGTCGTGTATCTCGTGGTGGGGGCTGCGTGGTTCGCCCCCGGTGTGTTCGGTCGACCATGGATGGCGGCGATCGGCTGGGACGAGTCCCGGCCACGGCCGCAGATGAGCCCGATCAGCTACGCCGGGCCTGCGGTCCTGTACCTGATCGCATCCGCGGTGACGGCGTTGCTCGCCAAAGCCAGCGGCACGGACACGGTGAGCGAGGGCGTCGTCCTCGGGCTGATGGTCGGCGTCGGGTATGCCCTCACCGTAACGGCGACGGATGCCGTCTTCGATCCGAACAAGCCGAAGCCATGGAACTGGTTCGCGATCAGCGGCGGCTACCACGTGGTGTCGCTGGTCCTTGTCGGGATGATCATCGGCGCCTGGCAGTAGCGGCTGGCGCATAGGGTCCGGCGGCTGCGGGTCACAGCCCTCTGGCGCCTGCAGTGGGCTGTCATTCGCACCCCGGCGTACGGATCAGCACGAATCTCGCATTGACGGGCGACAACCGCCTGTGTCAGAGTGGCAGCCCGCGCGTCTCACATCGCGCAACGCCCGTCCCACCCGCCGGGCCACGGAATCCGCACGCGAGGACCTCATGGCCACCGAGCCCGCCGCCGCCAGCACCCCCAGCCTCCGCCGCGAGCGCCAGCTGGCGCTGTACCGGCGGGCATCGCAGCGCATGCCAGGCGGCACGGACTCGAACTTCCGCGCCTGGGGCGAGAGCACCGTCTACGTCGACCGTGGTGAGGGCGGACTCGTCTGGGACGCCGACGGCAACGAGTACGTCGATCTCCGGATGGGCTACGGGCCCGTCATCCTCGGTCACGGCGATGCACGTGTCGACGACTACGTCAACGAGCGGATGCGCAAGGGGGTCAGCTTCAGCCTCACCAGCGAGGACGAGATCCGCACGATCGAGCTCATCTGCGAGCTGACCGGCTGGGTGGACATGGCGCGGATGACCGTCTCGGGCACCGAGGCGACGATGCACCTCATGCGTCTCGCGCGCGCCTACACGGGCCGCGAGCGGATCGTGAAGTTCGAGGGGCAGTACCACGGCGTGCACGACTACGCGCTGATCAGCGTCGGGCCGGACGACATGGCGCAGCTCGGCGACCCGGACGCGCCAGTGGCCCTGGCGTGGGGCCGCGGCATCCCGGGCGCGGTTGCGGACACGATCATCCCCGCCCGCTACAACCGGATCGAGCGCCTGCGCGAGCTGTTCGAAGCGCGTGGCGAAGAGATCGCGGCGATCATCGTGGAGCCGGTCCTCGGCAACGCGCAGGGCATCCTGCCCGAGGAAGGCTTCCATCAGCAGATGCGCGCGCTGACCGAGGAGTTCGGGATCCTGCTGATCTTCGACGAGGTCAAGACCGGGTTCCGCTTCGCCCGCGGAGGCGCTGCCGAGTACTTCGGGATCAAGCCCGACCTCGCGTCGTTCGCCAAGGCGATGGGGAACGGCTACCCAGCGGCCGCATTCGGTGGGCGACGCGAGATCATGGAGCTGCTGCCCGACAAGGTCAGCCACGGCGGGACGTATGCGGGTAACCGCGTCGCCGCCGCTGCCGCGGTCGCCACGCTCCAGATCCTGCGTGACACGAACGCGCTCGAGACGATCCACGCGACGGGTCGGACGATCCAGGACGGCATGAAGGAGATCCTCGATCCGGTCGGCGTCCCGTACCACTTCACGGGCCATCCGTCGATGTTCGGGGTGATGTTCCGCGAAGAGGTCCCGACCGAGTACCGCGACTGGGCCAGCAGCGACCACGAGCTGTACGACGCGATCGCCATCGGCATGCACGCTCGCGGCGCGATGCCGGAGCCTGACTCGCGCGAGCCGTGGTTCATCTGCGAGGCACACGCCGACGCCGACATCATCGACCGTGTCCTTACCGCGTTCGAGGAGTCGCTCCACGTCGCGCTCGAGGAGCGCGCTCGGGCCGGACTCCACGTCACGCCCCACGGCGGCATGGCCTCACCGGCAGCAGGCTGAGCGAGGCGCAGCGCGATGGTCCTCGACGGCAACGCGGTCCGCTCGGTCGACCGGGCGGCAGCGCTCCTTCTGGCCCTGGGGGACTCGCAGGGCGAGGCCGGCGTGACCGAGCTCGCGCGCCGGCTCGGGCTGCACAAGTCGACGGCGTCGCGGCTGCTCGCGACGCTCCAGAGGCGCGGCCTCGTGGAGCAGGACGACGAGACCGGCAAGTATCGGCTGGGTCTCGTGGTCATCCGGCTGGCTGAACGGGCCGAGCGGACGCTCGACCTTCGCGGGCTCGCGATGCCGGAGCTCGAGCGGCTTGCTCGTCTGACCCACGAGACGACGGGCGTCGGGATCCTCGAGGGCGAGTCGCTGCTGACGGTGGCGCAGGTGGACGGACCGAACCTCATAGCGGTCGGCGACTGGACGGGGCGCTCGACGCCGCTGCACTGCGTTGCGTCCGGCAAGGTCCTGATGTCATCGCTCGCGGAACGCGAGGTGTTGCGGATGGTCCGCCGCGGACTCGTCCAGTACACCGAGCGGACGATCATCGAGTTGGAGCCACTCCTCGAGGAACTGGCACGCATCCGCCGGCGCGGGTACGCGACGGCGATCGGCGAGTACGAGCTGGGACTCAACGCGGTATCGGCTCCGATCCACGATGCCCGGGGCAACGTGATCGCCGCCGTCGACATCTGGGGGCCCGCCTTCCGCCTCACCCCACGGCGCATCCCCGAGCTCGCGGCGCAGGCCCGCGAAGCCGCCGCGGCGATCTCGGTCCGCCTCGGCGGCACCGTGCCGGAGCGCGAGACCCCGACTGCCGTCCACGCGACCGCCTGATCCCCACTGGTCGACGTCAACGCGGCGGGTCTCGCTGCGTGGCGTGCCGAGTCGATAGGCTGTAGCGGATGCCGGAGCTCACGTCCGCCGAGATCGCCGATTTCGTCCGTCACATCCTGCTCCCGGTCCTGCTGATCATCGCGGTCGCGGGGCTGGCGATCCGCGCGGCGAGCGTGTTCGTCCACGGGATCGTGAAGGCGTTGCTCGACCGCGAAGCGACCGAGGGGACGGCACAGGAGCTGAGCGCCGTCGAGCTCAAGAAGCGGATGGACACGTTGGAGCGCCTGTGCGCGAACGTGATCCAGTTCTTCATCGTCGTGATCGCCGCGCTGATGATCCTCGACAAGCTCGGGTTGTCGATCGGCCCGGCGCTCGCCGGTCTTGGCGTCATCGGGATCGCGGTCGGTTTCGGCGCCCAGACGCTCGTCCGGGATTACCTGACCGGTGCGCTGATCCTCGTCGAGAACCAATTCGCCGTCGGCGACGTCGTCCGGCTCGCAGGGGTCGCCGGGACCGTCGAGGACTTCAACCTTCGGCGGACCACCCTCCGCGACATCGATGGCGTCGTCCACTCGATCCCGAACGGGGAGATCAAGGTCGCCTCCAATCTCACGCGGGTGTGGGCCCGCATCAACCAGGACGTCACCGTCGCGTACGGCACCGACATCGATCGGGCGACCGAGGTGGTCGACGCCGTCGGCCAGGCGATGAAGGCCGACCCCGCCTGGCGAAAGCAGATCCTCGAGCCGCCGAGGGTGGAGCGCGTCGAAGCGATCAGCGAACAGGGCGTCACCCTCAAGATCCTCGGTTCCGTACGCGCGTCGGATCAGTGGGCCGCAGCGGGTGAGTACCGCAAGCGGTTGATCGCCGCTCTGGAGGCCAACGGCATCGACACGCCCGGCCGTATCCGACCGCCGGACCCGCAGGCGTCCGCCCCCGGCACGGCGCGGTAGGATGGCCCGGCCAGTGAGAGTGCGTGAGGAGTGTCCGTGAGCGCAGATCTGACCTCGCCCCAGTCGCCCGCGATCGAGAACCTCCTCGCCGAGAACCGCACATTCCCGCCCGACCCGGCGTTCGCGGCGCAGGCCAACGCGAAGCCCGACCTGTACGCCGAGGCCGAGGCGGACCCGGTCGAGTTCTGGGCGCGACTGGCACGCGAGCGGCTGGACTGGGACGAACCGTTCGGGACGCCGCTGGAGTGGGATCTGCCCTTCGCCAAGTGGTTCGTCGGCGGCAAGTTGAACGTCGCCTACAACTGCGTCGATCGGCACGTCAAGAACGGCTTGGGCGACAAGGTCGCGTACCACTGGATCGGCGAACCCGGCGAGACCCGCACGCTCACCTATGCCGACCTCCATCGGGAGGTCCAGAAGGCCGCCAACGCACTCAAGGAGCTCGGCGTGGGGACGGGCGATCGCGTCGCGATCTACATGCCGATGATCCCCGAGCTGCCGATCGCGATGCTCGCGTGTGCGCGCATCGGCGCGCCGCATACGGTCGTGTTCGCGGGCTTCTCCGCCGAGGCGCTGAGCGGCCGGATCAATGATGCCGAGGCGAAGCTGGTCATCACCGCCGACGGCAGCTATCGACGCGGAAAGGCGATGCCGCTCAAGCCCGCGGTCGATGACGCCGTCGCGAACAGCCCGACCATCGAGCACGTCCTGATGGTGCGCCGCCTCGGCGACGAGGCGCCCGACACGACGTTCGAGGAGGGCCGCGACGTCTGGTGGCACGACATCGTCGACCGCCAGCCGGCGGACTGCCCGCATGTGCCGCTCGACTCGGAGCACATGCTCTACCTGCTGTACACCTCGGGCACGACCGCGAAGCCCAAGGGGATCATGCACACGACGGCCGGCTATCTCCTGGGGACGAGCTACACCCACGAGACGATCTTCGACCTCAAGCCCGACGACGTGTACTGGTGCGCGGCGGACATCGGCTGGGTCACCGGGCACAGCTACATCGTCTACGGGCCGCTGGCCAACGCCTCGACGGGCCTCCTCTACGAGGGCTCACCCGACACGCCGGCCTGGGACCGCTGGTGGTCGATCATCGAGGAGTACAAGGTCAACATCCTGTACTGCGCCCCGACGGCCATCCGCGCCTTCATGAAGCAGGGCGAATCGTTCCCGGCCAAGCACGACCTGTCGTCGCTGCGGGTCCTCGGGTCCGTCGGCGAGCCGATCAACCCCGAGGCGTGGCTGTGGTACCACGAGAACATCGGTGGCGGACGCGCGCCGATCGTCGATACGTGGTGGCAGACCGAGACCGGGCAGATCCTCATCTCGCCACTCCCCGGCGTGACCACCACGAAACCCGGGAGCGCCACGTTCCCGTTCCCTGGCATCGAAGCCGATGTGGTCGATGGCAACGGGAACAGCGTGCCGTTCGGTGGCGGCGGCTACCTCGTCCTCAAGCGACCCTGGCCGGCGATGCTCCGCGGGATCTACGGCGACCCCGAGCGGTACAAGGAGACGTACTGGAGCCGCTTCCCCGGGATGTACTTCGCCGGCGACGGGGCGAAGCGCGACGAGGACGGCTACTACTGGATCCTCGGCCGCGTCGACGACGTGCTCAACGTCGCCGGCCACCGCATCGGCACGATGGAGGTGGAAAGCGCGCTCGTCGAGCACCCCGCCGTCGCCGAAGCGGCAGTGGTCGGCCGGGCACATGAGCTCAAGGGCCAGGCGATCGCCGCGTTCGTGACGCTGCGCGAAGGCTTCCGCTACGAGAACGATCTCCGCGACGAGCTTCGACAGTTCGTCGCCGACAAGATCGGCGCGATCGCGCGACCCGACGACATCCTCTTCTCGGCCGATCTTCCCAAGACGCGCTCGGGCAAGATCATGCGCCGCCTCCTGCGCGACATCGCCGAAGGCCGCGCCCTCGGTGATACGACGACGCTCGCGGATCCGAACGTCGTCAACTCGCTCAAGGAGATGTACGAGGCGCAGGAGAGCTGAGCGTCGGGTTCAGCGCGCCCCGGGCTCGACCTGCTACGGCCTCGGCGCTTGAACTGCAACGGCATTTGAACTGCTTCGGAAATCCAGCGGATCTCTCAGAGGGAATCCGTGCCTCCGAATGGCTCTCCAAGCTGCCTGCGGTGGGGCCGGCACCGCTCCTTTACTCTTACGAATCGCTGTAGTGCCGGCACTCGTGCTTTTTTGTCAGCTGCAAGGCAGGCATCGATGCGTCGCCCGCACACCGATGCCTGCCTTGCAGCTACAAAAAAACCTCAGCCAGCCCGATCGAGAGCCCGTAACAGTAAAGGAGCGATGGCCGCCCTAGCATTGCAGCCTGGAGGGCCACTAGGAAGTTCGGATGCCCTCGGAGCGATCCGCTGGATTTCCGGAGCAGTTCCCAGCCGTTGCCCTTAAAAAGGCAATTCATGCCCGAGCGGCATGCTCGACCTGGTTCACGTCGCC
>JBJMMR010000044.1:0-4541 GCA_045804645.1 Chloroflexota bacterium
AGCCGGCGCTGACGCGGCGGTGACCTCCGGCTGCTCGACGGCCGCCTCGGCCACGTCGACGGATCCAGCTGCGGCGTCCGGGGTCGCGTCGGCCTCCCCGACCGAGTCGGCTGCTGATTCGACGCTGCTCGTCGGTTCGGGTTCATCAGCCGCGGCCACGTCGGCCGACGGAGCGGTCGGCTCCACGTCGCTCGACTCGGGCTCGCTCGTCGCGACCTGGGCGGCAGCGACGTCGTCAGGCGTCGTTTGCGCCTCCTCCGAGGCAGCAAGCTGGTCGCGGACCTGGGCGAACGCCGCAGCCAGCGTGTTGTCGATCCCACCCTCGGGCTCCTGGACCGCATCGGATGCCGACCAGCCGCGCTCCGGTCGGGGCCGCCGCTCGCCGCGCGGAGCGGGAGATGCTCCGGGCTCCGGCGCCGGCCGCGCCGGCGGTTCCTCCGCCTGCTTCAGGCTCAACCCGAGGCGGTGCCGCTCCGAGTCGAGCGAGATGATCTTCAGTTTGAGCGTCTGGCCCTCGTGGACGACATCGCCCGGATGGGCGACGCGCTGGTGGGACAGCTCGCTGATGTGGATCAGCCCCTCGAGGCCATCCCGGACCCGAACGAAGGCACCGAAGTTGACGAGCTTCGTGACGGTTCCGTCGATGACGTCGCCGACGTTGAAGTCGGCAACGGTCGAGTGCCACGGATCGGGCTGGAGCCGGCGGATCGAGAGGCTGATCCGGCCGCGCTCGTGGTTGATGTCGATGACCTCGGCCTCGACCTCGTCTCCGACCTTGTAACCGGCCTCGGGATTGTTCACCTTGTTCCACGAGAGCTCACTCTTGTGGACGAGGCCGTCGATCCCGCCGAGGTCGATGAAGATGCCGAACGGCGCGATCGACCGGACGTTGCCGGTGACCTTCTGGCCGACCTGGAGGCTGCTGAACAGCTCGTCCCGCTTCTCGCGGCGCTCCTCGTAGAGGGCGACCTTCTCGGACAGGATCAGGCGGTTGGCCTTGCGGTTCACCTCGAGGATCTTGAGCCGCAGCTTCCGGCCGACGAACGGCTGCAGTTTCTCGGCGATCTCCTGCGCGGCGTCGCGCGGCTGGTCGTTCTGGGGCCGGCGGGGGAAGTCGACGATCTGACTGATCGGCACGAACCCTCGGATGCCGCAGTCGACGATGAGGCCGCCCTTGTTGTGATCGATGACGGGCGCCTCGATGATGACGCCTGCCTCGAACTGCTCCTGCATCGCGCGCCACTTGCGCTCGAGGCCGGCGCGACGGAGTGACAGGACGGCGTGGCCTTCCGGCGACTCGGGCTGCAGGACGTAGACGAGGACCGTATCGCCGATGTTCAGCGGCGCCTGGCCCTCGCCGCCATGCCGGCCGAAGAGCTCGCGATTGCTGACGACACCCTCGCTCTTCGCACCGATGTCGACGAGGATCTCGTCCTTGTCGATCCGAACGACGCTGCCCTCGACGACGTCGCCGTGCTTGAAGCTCTTGATATCGGATTCCTGCTCCGCGAGCAGCTCCTCCATCGTGGTCGGCTCAGGGCCAAGCTCGCGCGGCGGCGTGGGGGGTTCGGCCGGCGCCTCGACAGCTTCCGGCTCGGCCGCGGGTGCCTCCGAAGCTGTCGCCTCAGGAGCAGGCGGCTCGGCGGCCGAGGCCTCGGCGTTTTCGGACTCGCCGGCTTCCTGCTCCCCGGCGGGATCCGGCGCGGCGGCCGGCTCAGCTACGGGCGAGGACTCGGCAACAGGCTCGGATCCCGCGGCCTCTTCCGGCAAGGACTCAGTCCCCTGCCGCGGGGTGGCCTCAGCAGGCGCGGGGACGGCCGCAGTAGGCGCGCTCGCGGCCCCCGGCTCGTCGCCGTCGGTGGCGGCGGCAGCCGACGCCGTGTCAGCGGGTGCATCGGCGGGATCGGTGGAGGCCGCGCCATTCGCGCTCGCCTCCGTGGGGGTCTCGCTCTCCGCGGCCGGGGCGTCGCTCGGCTCGTCGGCGACCGCGATCGCCCCTGCGGGTCGGTCAGACGCCTCGGTGTCCACCGTCGCTGCGGCGTCGGTGGTCGGCGTTGTGCCGCCCTGCTGTTCTTCGGTCAATGTAAGGGTCTCTCCTGTCGTGGATTCGCGCCAAGAATCACGAACGGCCTGAGCGCTGCTCAGGCCGGGTCCGAGGATCCGTTCCGGTGTGGTCCGTGGTGATCGACTCCGCGGTCCGCTCCTTCGCGCTCGCTGTGGCCTGATACCGCTCTTCAGCTGTCGCCTCTTGGGGCCGGGAGAGTCTAGCACAGGGGTTCTGGGGGCAACAATCGGCTACGATCGGCAGACGTGCCCGAACTTCCGGACCTCACCGTCGTCGCCGAAGCGTTCGACGCGGCGCTCCGCGGACGCCCGATAACGGCCGCGAACGCACCAGGCCCGTTGGCGGTCCGCGGCACGCCAGCCGAACTCGAGGCGCTCGTGGGACAACGGGTTGCCGCCATCCGGCGCATCGGGAAGTTCCTCGAATTCGAGCTCGATCGTGACCGGGTCGTCGTCAACCCGATGCTCACAGGCAGGTTCCAGTTGGCCGCCCCCGGAACCAAGCTTCCGTCGAAGACCGCCCTGGTCCTCGCCTTCGGCGAGCGCGGGCCGACGCCCTCGTTCAAGCCCGCGTCGTGGACCGTCGGGGCGCCGTGGCTACCGGCGGCCGACGCGCGGCCGGAGGTTCGTTATCGCGACCCGACGCAGATGGGCAAGGTCTACCTGCTTCCCACCGGTGTCGATCGTCCGGTCCCCGGGCTCGGGGCCGACGAGATGGGTCCAGAGGCGGACGACCCTGCGCTCACCCTCGAGGTGTGGCGAGAACGGATCCGGAAACACCCGGGAGAGCTGAAGAACCTGCTGCGGAACCAGGCATTCGTGGCTGGGATCGGCAACGCGTACAGCGATGAGGTGCTCCACGCCGCGCGCCTCCAGCCGTTCCGGAAGCGGGCTTCGCTGGCGGCCGAGGAGGTCGACGCGCTGTATGAAGGTATGCGCGCGACGCTCGGTCACGCCGTCGATGTGCTGCGCGAGCGCGTGCCGCCGACGTTCGAGACCCAGGTCCGCGATTTCCTCGCGGTCCATATGAAGGGCGGACAGCCGTGTCCACGTTGTGGGACACGGATCACCGAGGTCAAGGCGGGCGGCTTCGTCACGTCGTACTGCCGCGGCTGCCAGCGCTAGCGAGCGCGGTCCCGCTCCCGCCTACGGGACCTCGAGGACTTGGCCGACCTTGATCCTGCGAGGGTCGTCGAGCTTGTTGAGTCGGGCGAGGATCTGCCACGTCGTGCCGTGCCTGGCAGCGATGCCGCTCAACGTGTCGCCGGTCTGGACGGTGTAGGTGCCCGACGTCCCGCCGCTCCCACCCGACGCCTCCGTCGGCTTGGGCGTGCGAGTCGACGGCGTGGGCGTGGCCTTGGGCGGTGCGACGGTCGGGTCACCCCCGGACGGAACGAGAGTCGGCGTCGCCGCCGGGCCCGTCGTCGCATCGGATGTCGCCTCAGCCGCGCGGGACTCGATGGGCGTCGGTGATCGCGTCGCTCCTGGCTCGACGACCGCTGGCTGGAGAGGCGGACCCCCGAGGCGCGTGATCGCCAGCGCCCCGAAAGCGACCGCCATCAGGGCGACAAGCCCGCCCTGGCCGATGCCCCGCTCTGGGAGCCCCGGGATCGCAAGCGAGATCCGGCCGCGGTCGAGGACGAGCGGTGCGGTCCGCGTGACAGGTCGGTGCAGCGGCTTCTCCAGGACGGAGCCCGCCTCCTCGAACGCCGCCATCGCGGCGATATAGGTGCTGCAGCCGACGTGATCGTCGACCAGGCACAGGCGGCGTTGTTTGTCGGTCGCGAGGATCGCCGCCGGCGCGACCGCGTGACATCTGTGTTCGCGGGACGCGTTCGAGGCGCGCCACGCCCCGTCCGTGCCGAGCAGGTACGGACAGACCGCAGCCGTTCCCGGCGCGGTGGACAGGGCGGTTCCCGGTGCCGCGATGTCCGTCATCGGACCGGAGGATACCGCTCCCGTGCAACGATGCCGAGGGTTCGAGGTCCCGGAAAACGCAAAAATCCCGGCGACGACCTATTTTCCCGAAAGGCTGCCCTCTCAGTATCTTCGGCGCTGGAGAGCTTGACTTCCGTGTTCGGGATGGGAACGGGTATGGCCTCTCCGCTAGAGTCACCGGGATTCGTTGCGTCTGGACGTGTCGGCAGCGGCACGCAGCAGGTCCGCGATGGGACCCGGCGGGCGCCGGAAGAGATCTTCGATCTCGAATGAGTCGTCAAGGATCGATCACGATCCCCCAGCCACTGACCCCTGGTCAGGTGCTGAAGAGGTCAAGCCCTCGACCGTTAGTACCGCTCAGCTTCATCCGTCACCGGACTTCCACATGCGGCCTATCGAACAGGTGGTCTCCCTGCGGTCTTACCCGGTTGACCCGGTGGGGAACCTCATCTCGAGGCGAGCTTCGCACTTAGATGCTTTCAGCGCTTATCCCGACCGAACATAGCTACCCAGCGGTGCCCCTGGCGGGACAACTGGCA
>JBJMMR010000045.1:0-2779 GCA_045804645.1 Chloroflexota bacterium
TCGCCGGCTGGATCCTGCTGAAGGTCGTGATCGGCCTCCTGGCGGGCATCGCGACGATCGTGATCATCGTCGTGGCCATCGTGGCGATCATCTGGGCGCTGAACAGCCTGTAGCGCAGGCCGATGACCTACGTCGTCATCGCCTTGTCGTTCGCGCTGGCCGGCGGCATCGTCGGCCGGATCAAGGGCAGCTCGTTCTTCCTGTGGTTCCTGATCTCGGGCCTGTTCCCGTTCGTCGGGCTGGCCGCCGCGGTGCTCTACCGCTACGACACCGACGAGCCGCGCCGCCACTGCCCCCAGTGCGGGCGCGAGTGCATGCTCCACGACGCGCTGTGCACGCGCTGCGGATGCGAGCTCGAGTGGCCGGACGAGGTGGACGTCCTGCCGCCGCCCGCGCACGCCTGAGCGCGCCTGGACACGTAGGTACACTTGCCTCCCGCTGAGTCGCCGCCCGGGCGACTCTTTTGCTTCTCTGGAACGGAAAGGAGGTCGAGCGCATGCGAGCAGTTGATGCCGTGATGGAGTGCCTGAAGGCGGAGGGTGTCGACGTCGTATTCGGCCTCCCCGGCGGCGCGAACCTCCCGACCTACGACGCCTTCGTGGACGCCGGCATCCGCCACGTCCTCGTCCGCCACGAGGCGGGCGGCGGCCACGCGGCCGAGGGCTACGCCAAGGCGACCGGGCGCGTCGGGGTGTCGCTGGGCACCTCCGGCCCGGGCGCGACGAACCTCGTCACGCCGATCATGGACGCGATGATGGACTCGGTCCCGGTGGTGTTCCTCACCGGCCAGGTCCGCACCGAGCTCCTGGGCACGGACGGGTTCCAGGAGGCCGACATCCTCGGCATCACGATCCCGGCCGTGAAGCACTCGTGGATGATCCAGCACCCGCTGGAGATCCCGCGCGTGATCCACGAGGCGTTCCACGTCGCGCGCTCCGGCCGCCCCGGCCCGGTGGTCGTCGACATCCCGGTCGACCTGTCGCGCGCCGACATCGCGTACGAGCCGGTGACCGACGTCCGCCTGCCCGGCTACCAGCCGACGACCGAGGGCAACGTCAAGCAGGTGCGCCAGGCCGCCAAGGCGCTGGCCGCGGCGCGCCGCCCGGTGCTCTACGTCGGCGGCGGCGTCGTCAACGCCGACGCGTCGCCCGAGCTCCTGGAGTTCGCGACGAGCGACCGCTTCCCGGTCACCGCCACGCTGATGGGCCTCGGCGCGTTCCCGGCGCCGCACGACCAGTGGCTGGGCATGCTCGGCATGCACGGCACCCGCGCGGCGAACTACGCGATGGACGAGGCGGACCTGATCGTGGCCATCGGCGCGCGCTTCGACGACCGGGTGACCGGCAAGCTGTCGGAGTTCGCCCCGCGGGCCAAGTTCGTCCACATCGACATCGATCCCGCGGAGATCTCCAAGAACGTCCCGGCGCACATCCCGATCGTCGGCGACGTCAAGGAGGTCCTGCCGAAGCTGATCAAGGAGTACCGGGCCTCGCAGGCAGATCCCTCGCGCCTCGACGCGTGGTGGGACCAGCTCCACGCTTGGCAGAACGAGTACCCGCTCACCTACGAGGACTCCACCGATAGCGAGATCAAGCCGCAGCGGATGATCCAGGCGATGTTCGCCGCCACCGACGGCGACGCGATCATCACGTCCGACGTCGGCCAGCACCAGATGTGGGCCGCGCAGTACTACGGCTTCGAGAAGCCGCGGCGCTGGATCAACTCCGGCGGTCTCGGCACGATGGGCTTCGGCCTGCCGAGCGCGATCGGAGCCAAGGTCGCCCAACCCGACGACACGGTCGTCTGCCTCGCGGGCGACGGCAGTCTGATCATGACCTGCCAGGAGCTCGCCACGGCCGTCCGCCACGAGATCCCCGTCAAGGTGTTCCTGATGAACAACGGCTACTTCGGCATGGTCCGCCAGTGGCAGGAGCTGTTCTGGGACCGGCGCTACTCGCACGTCGACATGGGCAGCTACCCGGACTTCGTGAAGCTCGCGGACGCCTACGGCGCGACCGGCATGCGCTTCACGGACAAGAGCACGCTCGTCGAGGACATGCGCGAGGCGCTCAACACCGAGGGCCCCGTCCTGGTCGACGTCCGCGTCACCCAGGAGGAGAACGTCTACCCGATGATCCCGGCCGGCCAGGCCGCCCGGGACATGGTGGGGTGATCGGCGATGGGTGAGCCGGGAACCAAGGAGATCCTGAGCCTCGAGGAGCTCGAGGCCGTCGCGGGCCTGCGCACCGGGCGCAAGCACGTCTTGTCGATCCTCGTCGAGAACAAGCCGGGTGTCCTGACCCGGATCGCCGGCCTGTTCGCGCGGCGCGGGTTCAACATCGACACCCTCACCGTCGGCCCGACGGACGAGGACCGCCTGTCGCGCATCACGCTGACCGTCGACGGGGCGCTGCACCCGATCGACCAGGTGACGAAGCAGCTGCACAAGCTCGTCAACGTCCTGAAGATCCGCGACCTCGAGCCGGGCGACACGGTCGCCCGCGAGCTCGCGCTCTTCAAGGTCGCGGTCGATGGCGCGCAGCGCGCGGAGGTCATGCAGATCTGCGAGATCTTCCGCGGCAAGGTCGTCGACGTCACCAAGCGCTCGATCATCATGGAGATCACGGGCACGACCGAGAAGGTCGAGGCCTTCGAGCGCATGGTCCGCCCGTTCGGGCTGATCGAGATGATGCGCACGGGCGAGATCGCGATCTCGCGCGGGCGCGGCGAGACCTGAGCCTGGCGTTCACGCTGCGCGGTACGAGAAGGTGCCGCGCAG
>JBJMMR010000046.1:0-12714 GCA_045804645.1 Chloroflexota bacterium
TCACGACCGCCTCGCGCACGCTGTTCTCCGACGACGCGGTCTTCATCAACCTCAACCTTGCGGCGATCGACTCGAGCAAGCACGCCGGCGTGCCGCTGCTCGCGGACGCGAAGCTGGGCCTCGAGGCGCTCAACGCGGCGCTGGACGTGAGTTTCGAGACCCCGGAGAACCACTGGGACGCGGTCGTCGAGGCGGCCTACACGACGCGCCACGAGCTGCCCTCGCAGTCGGAGGTGATCGGCGTCGTCAACCGCGTGTCGGGCCCACGCGACGTCGTCGTGTGCGCGGCGGGCTCGCTACCCGGCGATCTGCACAAGCTCTGGCGCACGCGCGATCCCAAGGGCTACCACGTCGAGTACGGCTACTCGACGATGGGCTACGAGATCGCCGGCGGTCTCGGCGTGAAGCTCGCCGCACCCGACCGCGACGTCTTCGTGATGGTCGGAGACGGCTCGTACCTGATGATGAGCCAGGAACTCGTGACGGCGCTCCAGGAGCGGATCAAGCTCATCGTCATCCTCGTCCAGAACCATGGGTTCGGGTCCATCGGCGCGCTCTCCGAGTCGGTTGGCTCGCAGCGCTTTGGCACGAGCTATCGCTACCGCAATCCCGATACCGGCCGCCTCGACGGCGAGATCCTGCCGGTCGACCTCGCGGCGAACGCCGCGAGCCTCGGAGCCCGCGTCGAGCGAGTCTCCGGCGTCGCGGAGCTGCGTGCCTGCCTCGCCGAGGCCAAGGCGTCATCCGAGGCGCGGCCGTTCGTGATCCACGTCGAGGTCGATCCGCTCGTCCCTGCTCCAGACAGCGAGTCGTGGTGGGACGTGCCCGTGGCCGGGGTCTCCGACCTCGACACGGTCCGCGACGGACGGGCTCGCTATGAGGCCGGGAAGCGGGCCCAGCGACCGCTCATCTGACGCCAGCAATCCTGCCCAGGACACCTGGCGACCGTCGGCGGGTCGCGAGCCGCCGCACGAGCCGTCCCTGCCGCACCGCGAGTGCTCGATCGAGCGCGGGATCGAACCGCCCGAGCCTTCGCCGTCGCTCGATGACGGCAGCGGCCCGCTCGACCGCGAGGACCGCGCCTGGCAGGTCGCCCAGACGGTGCTCGCGAAGCTTCGCGACCTCGATCCAGGCGTGCGCGCTGAGCGGCCCGGCCCCGGCGCCGATCGCCTCCCAGACCGCAGCCGCCTCGGCGTACCGACCGAGCCTCCGGAGCAGCCGCGCTCGTTCGACGAGGATGCGGTCCTCCGTCCAGGGCGAATCCACGCGCGGCGGCCCGAGGACCAGAGCCGGGCGGCGCGGCCGGCCGCCGAAGTCGACCGGCTGGCCGGCGAGCCACCAGGCGTCGTCGTCCTGCCCGACGCCGCGCCGGTGCCTGCTCGACGTGGCCGCGTCGAGGCAGGCGAGCGCATCGCCGAGACGGCCCTCGCGGGCGTACGCGCGGGCGAGCCCGGCGAGATCGCCGGGGTCCGCGGCGTCAAGCGCGCTCGACCCGCCGAACCGACCCTGGACATCGGCGAGCAGCCGCGCGAGGGACCGGACGTCTTCGCGGTTGTGCCGGACGACCTCGATCAGCGGCTCGACGATCCCTGCGCGCAGGAAGTCGAGGTACCGGCCCGGGATCTGCCAACCCTCGACGTCCTCGTGCCGTTCCACGCCGAGCAATTCCGTCTCGACCGTCCGGAGCCTCGCGTCGGTCATGCGGTGCCGGAATACCCGCCGGACGAACGGGAGCAGGTCGAGGTGGCCGGCGTGGGCCGGCGGGTCGCGGCGGGCCATGCGGTATCGCGTGACGAGCAGCGGCCAGTCGAAGCCGCGGCCGTTGTATGTCACGAGCCAGGCGTCGGCCGGGATGTGAGCCTCGATCAGCGCGAGCATCGCCGGCTCGTTCGGCTGGTCCGGCAGGATCAGCTGCGCCTGCCGAAACCGATCGGCCTCCCACCAGCCGAGGCCGACGAGGAACGCCATCGTTCCTGCGGCCGTCGCGAGTCCCGTCGTCTCCGTATCCAGGCACACGAGCGGGGCGTCCGCGGGCGGCTGGCCCGGCAGCCGGGCGAGAGCGTCGCGATCGACGGGCAGCACGACGGTCAACGGCTCGCAGCGCACGACGGCGTCGAGGTCGTCCCCGATGACCTCGCCCCCGATCGCCTCGGCCAGGACACGTGCCTGGGCGGTCGTCCGCCGCCGCCCCTCGACTGACGGCAGCGCGTCAGGCCGGGCCGCTGCCCGATAGTTCGCGAGGCGCCGCTCGAGCGTGATCGAGCTCACGCCGCACCGGCCTCGACGGGCGCCTCCGCAGGCGCGGCCGCCCCCGCCCCGACCTCGTGCAGGAAGCGCAGCGCGAGCGCCTTCGCGTCGATGTCCGGCTCGAGACGCGGTCCGGTGCAGGCCGGGCAGCCGGCGTCGCAGGCGCAGCCCGCGATCAGGTCCGCGGCGCCGGCGATCAGCTCCTCGTGGCGTTGCCAGAGCCGTTCCGACATGCCGATCCCGCCCGGGACGGCCTCGTAGAGGTAGATGGTCGGCGCCTCCTGGTGCGGCGAGCGGACCTGAGCGACGAGCCCGAGGTCGCGCGGGTCGACCATCAGCAACACCGCGGCGATCGCCTGGATCGCACGGCCGGCGCCGATCAGCGCGATGTCGAGCTCGTTCCGGCTCCAGCGCGTGGGCAGGGCGTCCGCCGTCAGCCAGTAGGCGGTCGTCTGGAGCTCGATCTCCGGCAGGTCGACGGGGCCCCAGCCGACGTTCTCGTCCGTGACGAACTTGAGCTTCTTGTAGAGCGTGACGAGGCTGGCGACCATCACTTCGCCGTGGACGCGTCGCCCGGAGGTGGCGCGGGCCTCGCCGAAGACGTCGAGCGGCTTGAGGGTCACGGCGCGATTCGCGTACGTGTAATGGTCCGCGTCGATCTTGTGGACGTATGCCTTGCGCTCGCCCCAGTCGAGCTTGTCGACGTGGTACTGGATCGACTCGTGGATGTAGATCGCGTGGTCGTGGACGAGCACCTGCGCGCTGAACAGGTCGACCTCGCCGAGGACCCGCGGCCGGTCCGGACTCGTGTCGATGATCACGACGTTCTCCGGGGCGGCCGTCCGCATCGAGATCTCCGACGCCGGGAAGTTCTCCGAGCTCCAGTACCACTTGCCGTCGCCCGCCTGCCGGACGTGGCCCGACTCCGACAGGAACGCCAGCAGGTCGTCGGCCGGTCCCGGTCCGAAGACCTCGCCGGGTTCGAACGGCATCTCGAACGTCGCAGCCCGGAGGTGGGCGAGCAGGATGTGGAGGTTGTCCGGGTCGACCCGCGCTTCCTCCGGAGTGCCGTCGAGGATGTACTCCGGATGGTGGATCACGTACTGGTCGACGGGCGCCTGAGAAGCCACGAGCACCGACACCGCCGGCTCGTTGCGCCGCCCGGCGCGCCCGAACTGTTGCCACGTCGCCGCGACGGATCCGGGGTAGCCGGCGAGGATCGAGACGTCGAGCCGGCCGATATCCACCCCGAGCTCGAGCGCGTTCGTCGCGACGACGCCGAGGATCTCGCCGTCGCGGAGTCCGCGCTCGATCGCCCGGCGCTCCGTTGGGAGATAGCCGCCGCGATAGCCGCGCACCCGCGACCGCGGCCCGAACCCCTCCCGGAGCGATTCGCGGAGACCGGTGAGGAGGATCTCCACGGAGGTCCGGGCGCGACCGAACACGATGGTCTGGCGGCCGGCCCGCAGGAACGGCAGCGCCCAGCGGTTCGCGAGCGTATGGGCGGAGCCACGGGCCCCCGTCGAGGCGTCGATGATGGGTGGATCGACGAGCAGGACGTGGCGCTCACCCGTCGGCGCGCCGGTTCGGTCGATCAGCCGCGACGGCCGACCGGTGAGCATCTCGGCCAGCTCCGCGGGGTTCGCAATCGTGGCCGAGCAGCAGACGATGACCGGTTGGCTGCCGTAGTGAGCGCACAGGCGGAGCAGCCGGCGGATGACGTTCGCGACGTGGCTGCCGTACACGCCCCGGTAGGTATGCAGCTCGTCGATGACGATGACGCGAAGCTGCTCGAACAGCTGGAACCACTTCGTGTGATGAGGCAGGATCCCGGAGTTGAGCATGTCCGGGTTGGTCACGACCACCTGGCCGGCCTTCCGTACGGCGGACCGAATCGGCGCCGGCGTGTCGCCGTCGTACGTCGCCGCGGCGATCGACATCCCGGCCGCCCGTGACAGGTCCGAGAACTCCGCTACCTGGTCCTGACTGAGGGCCTTCGTCGGGAACAGGAACAGGGCGCGGGCCGCGGGATCGTCGGCGATCGCCTGGAGGACCGGCAGGGCGTAGCACAGCGTCTTACCGGAGGCGGTCGGCGTGACGACAGTGATGTCCTCGCCCCCATGGACGGCCTCGACCGCCTCCGCCTGGTGGGTGTAGAGCCGCTCGATGCCGCGCGCCTCGAGGCCTGCCCTTAGTCCCGGTTGGAGCCACGGCGGCCACGGGCCGTGATCTGCCGGCCGGGCCGGGATGTGGCGGTGGTGGAGGACGCCGCGCGCGATCGACGGCTCCTCGAGCAGCGAGGCGAGGACCGCTTCCGTGCTCGCCGGCGCGTAGGTTCGCATGCGACCTCCAAACCGTACACCTGTTCTAAACCGCGCCAGTTTAACAACACGTTCAGCGGCCGTCGTGACAGCTCGGCTGTCACAACCGCGCACGAATTGGCTCGCGGTCCAACAGGGCCCGGTTTGACACGTCAGCTGCGGGTAGCTACGCTGGCCGGGACCGTGGACGACCGACGATCGCATCCGCCGACCGAGCCGCCCGCAGACGACGACTCCGCCGTTCCAGCCATCGCCGCCGCGGGACCATCCGAGACGAGCGGTGATCCCCGCGAGGCCGACGTCATCGACCTCTCGGCGCTTTCGATCGCCGGAATCACCCGCCGGCGGGTCGGCTGGCTGTGTGCGGCCCTGATCGCTACCTGGATCGTCGTGATCTTCGCCAGGCAGGCGAACGAGGGCGCCGCCGCCGCCGCGCGGGCGGACCAGGTCGCCCGCGACAACGCCGCCCTCGAGTCCGAGGTGGCGGCGCTCGAGCACGAGCTGCAGCTGATCGAGCGACCGGCGTACGTCGCCCAGCAGGCCCGCGGCCACGATCTCGGCACCGATAGCGAGATTCCGTTCACGCTCGACGCGGCGGTCCCGACGCCGGGCCCCGACGCCCCTGGCTCGGCGTCGGCTAGAGTCGGCGGCGACGAGGAGCAGGTGACGCCGCTCGAGTCCTGGCTGTCGTTGCTGTTTGGTCCGGCCGACTGACCTTCGCCCGACCTGGCCGCTCTCCCGGCCGGTTGGCGAGAATCGCAGGCGCCGCTAGAATCCGCGGTCGCTGGCGGAGTAGCTCAGTGGTAGAGCAGGGGACTCATAAGCCCTTGGTCGGTGGTTCGAATCCGCCCTCCGCTACCAGCCTCTCCCACTGACGTCCATCCGGTTCCGACGTCCCCGTCGAAGCGTGACCTTCGGTCGAAACGGGGTCGTCATGGACCGGCGCTATACTCCCGCCGTGGTCGCCGCGCGGCGGCGGCTCAGTTCCGGAGGCTTCGTTGAACCCCAAGTTCTTCCGCAACGGCATCGTGATGCTCGCCCTCGTGGTCGTCGCGCTCGCCGTCGTCATCACGCTCGTCACCCAGTCGAGCGCGACCCAGGATCACCCGTACACGGCCTTTCTCGACGATGTGAAGTCCGGCAAGGTCGCCAACATCACCCAGGAGGGCTCGAAGCTCACCGTCACCACGAACGGCAGCCCGCCCGAGACCTACACAGTCGTCGTGCCGGGCCTCCTGGCGGAGGCGCTGCCGGACATCCAGGCCGCGGCCGACGCCGGCGGCAAGCCTCGCCCATCGCTCATCGCGAAGCCGCCGGCCGACACCAGCTGGCTAGGCCTGATCATCACCGGCCTGTTGCCGATCCTGATCATCGGCGGGTTCATCTTCTTCATGATGCGCCAGGCCCAGGGGACGAATAACCAGGCCCTGAGCTTCGGCAAGAGCCGGGCGCGGATGTTCCTCGGCAACAAGACTGTCGTGACGTTCGCCGACGTGGCGGGCGTGGACGAGGCCAAGACGGAGCTCCAGGAAGTCGTGGAGTTCCTGAAGTACCCCGAGAAGTTCAACTCGCTCGGCGCACGGATCCCGCGCGGCGTGCTGCTGGTCGGACCTCCGGGCACCGGCAAGACGCTGATGGCCCGTGCCGTCGCCGGTGAGGCCGGCGTGCCGTTCTTCAGCATCTCCGGGTCCGAGTTCGTCGAGATGTTCGTCGGCGTCGGCGCAAGCCGCGTCCGCGACCTGTTCGATCAGGCCAAGCGCAACTCGCCGTGCATCGTCTTCGTGGACGAGATCGACGCGGTGGGCCGCCAGCGCGGGGCCGGGCTCGGTGGGTCGCACGACGAGCGCGAGCAGACCCTCAACCAGATCCTGGTCGAGATGGACGGCTTCGACACGAACACCAATGTGATCGTCGTGGCCGCCACCAACCGGCCTGACGTGCTCGACCCGGCGCTTCTGCGCCCCGGTCGTTTCGACCGTCAGGTCATCCTCGATCGACCCGACATGAAGGGCCGCGTCGAGATCCTCAAGGTGCACACCAAGGGCAAGCCGCTCGACAAGGGCGTCGATGTCGAAGGCGTCGCTCGGCAGTCGCCCGGCTTCTCCGGCGCCGACCTCGCGAACCTCGTCAACGAGGCCGCGATCCTGTCCGCCCGCCGGAACAAGAAGGTCATCGGGATGTCGGAGTTCCAGGAGGCGCTCGAGCGCATCGTGGCCGGCCCCGAGCGCAAGTCCCGGGTGATCTCGGACGCCGAGAAGGCGATCATCGCCTACCACGAGGGCGGTCACGCCGTCGTCCAGAGGATCCTGCCGAAGTGCGATCCCGTCGCCAAGGTGACGATCATCAGCCGCGGCATGGCCCTCGGCTACACGATGGCCCTGCCGACCGAGGACCGCTACCTCCAGAGCAAGACCGAGTTCGAGGACAAGATCGCAGGGCTCCTCGGCGGCAACGTCGCCGAACGACTCATCTTCGGCGACACGACGACCGGCGCCAGCAACGACATCGAGAAGGCGACCGACCTCGCCCGCCGCATGGTCACCGAGTTCGGCATGAGCGACAAGCTCGGCCCGCTGACCTTCGGCAAGCGCGACGAGATGGTCTTCCTCGGCCGATCGATGGGCGAGCAGCGCGACTACAGCGACGAGGTCGCAAAGATCATCGATGACGAGATCCGCGCGATCATCGACCAGGCCTACGAGCGCGCGACCGAAGTCCTGACGACCCATCGCGACAAGCTGACGGCGCTCGCCGAGAAGCTCGTCGCGGAGGAGACCGTGGACTCCGACCAGTTCGAGGCGCTGTTCTCGGACATCCCGCCGAAGCCCGACATGCACGGCATCCCGACGATCGTCGGCCCCGGGCAGCCGGTCCCGGAACCGAACCCGCAGCCGGCCTGACCCGCCGGTCCAACCTTCGCTGCACCGACTCGAGCGGGCCCGCAAGGGCCCGCTCGATGATTCCGCCGCCGAACCCTCGGCTAGGATGGCGCGATGCCGAAGACATCCGCCACTCCCGACGCCGCGCTCGACGCGCACCTGGACTCGACCAAAGCCGCGCGACTCGAGTCGTACAAGGACTTCCTGCGGATCCCGAGCATCTCGGCGATCCCGGCTCATGCGGATGACTGCCGGGCCGCCGCGAACTGGCTCGCCGACGCTCTCACCGCTGCGGGGCTCGAGCACGTCGAGGTCGCCGAGACCGGCGGCCATCCCGTCGTCTACGCCGATTGGCTCCACGCACCAGACGCACCGACCGTCATCGTCTATGGCCACTACGACGTGCAGCCCGTCGACCCGCTCGAGCTGTGGACGTCGACTCCGTTCGAGCCGATCGTCGTCGGCGACCGGCTTCTCGCGCGAGGCGCTGCCGATGACAAGGGCCAGATCCACGCCCACGTCATGGCGGCGGCTGGGCTCCTCGCGACGCGAGGCTCGATGCCGGTCAACGTCCGGTATGTCTTCGAGGGCGAGGAGGAATCGAGCTCGGTCCACCTCGACGCCTGGCTCGAAGCGAACCGCGACCGACTCACGGCGGACGTCGCGATCATCAGCGACTCCGGCCTCTTCGAAGGCAACATCCCGGCCATCACCCTCAGCCTGCGCGGGATCATGTATGCCCAGATCGACGTCGTCGGGACCGAGGTCGACCTCCATTCCGGCGGCTACGGTGGCGTCGTCCAGAACCCGGCCAACGCGCTCGCACAGATCATCGCCGGGCTGAAGGGCCCGGACGGCCGGATCCGTATCCCGGGCTTCTATGACGACGTCGCGGCCCTGCCGGATGAGGATCGCGCGGCACTCGCCGCGCTCCCGTTCGACGAGGGCGACTACCTGGCCCGGCTCGGCCTCCCCACTCTCGTCGGCGAGAGCGGGTACACGACCCTCGAACGCCGGGCGATCCGACCGACCCTCGACGTCAATGGCATCTGGGGCGGTTTCATGGGGGAGGGGAGCAAGACCATCATCCCCGCCCACGCTCATGCCAAGGTGAGCTGCCGGCTCGTCGCGAACCAGGACCCGGACACGATCTTCGAGGCCTTCCGCGCCTACGTCGAGGAGATCGCGCCGCCTGGTGTCACGACGACCGTCCGTTACATCGGCGGCGGCCATCCGAGCCTGACGCCGATGGACCACCCGGCGACGCAGGCTGCGGCGCGAGCGCTCGAAGCGACCTTCGGACAGGCGCCGGTGTACATCCGCGAGGGCGGTTCGATCCCGGTCTGCGCCAGCTTCTCGACCATCCTCGGCCTGCCCGTGGTCCTGCTCGGGATCACCCCGCCCGACGACAACGCCCACGCCCCGAACGAGTGGATGGACCTCCGGAACTACGAGACCGGCATCCGGACCTTCGCGCGGATGTTCGACGAGCTGGTCGACCTGCCGCGCTAGACGCAGCCCGCGGGCGCTGTGCGGATTTGGTGGGTTCGGACGGGTGATTCAGGCTCGTTCGGGTGCTACCCTGTGGCCATCGCACCAGTCCGGGAGGAACCAACCGCGTGAGCACAGACGCTCTCGATACGCCCGTCACCCCCGTCAAGGCCGTCGATGCCTCCGCGTGGCGCCTCGACACCGCCAATGGAAGCCTCACACCACGTTCGGCGCTCGATGTCCTGGTCGACCTCAACGACAAGGTGACCTCGGGCCAGGTCGCCGAGTACCAGCCGGTCCCGCTCGGCTTCACGCCCCTCGACAAGACGATCGGCACGGGCCTGCGGACCGGTGAGCTGCTGCTCATCGGCGGTGCGCAGGGGACGGGCAAGACGACGATGGCCCTCCAGATGGCCCGCAATGTCGCGTCCGGTGGCCAGGCCAATGTGCTCTACATCTGCTTCGAGCACGACGAGCAGTACCTGCTCAATCGCCTGATCGCGATGGAATCGGCCCTCGCGCATCTCCCGCACAAGACCGGCGCCATCAAGATCCAGGACGTCCGCAAGGAGATCCTCGGGACGTGGATGGCCGAGGGCGAGGCGAACGCCCAGATGGCCAACAACCCGCGGCTCCGACCGTCGATGGACCGGATCGCGCGCTACGGCCAGAACCTGTTCCTGATGCGCGGCTCCCAGACTGCCAGCACGATCGACAACATCCGCAAGCTCGTCCAGGAGCATCGCCGGTTGTCGGGCGACCGCCGACTCGTCGTCTTCGTCGATTACCTCCAGAAGGTGCCCCAGATCCCGGAGCCCGAGAACGAGACCGAGAAGGTCACCTACCTCATCAACGGCCTCAAGGACATCGCGCTGTCCGAGGACGTGCCGATGATCTGCATCGTCGCCGCCGACAAGGAGGGCCTGAAGGCGTCCCGCCTGCGCAACTACCACCTGCGCGGCTCGTCGGCCATCAACTACGAGGCCGACATCATCCTCATCCTCAACGAGAAGTACCACATCGTTGCGAAGGTCAACATCGAATTCAATCCATACCAGGCGCAACGTTTCCGCGACTGGGTCGTCGTCTCCGTCGAGAAGAACCGCGGCGGCCAGGACAACGTGGATGTCGAATTCGAGAAGCACTTCGAATTCAGCTGCTTCGACCCCAACGGACGGACCGTCCAGGAAAAGCTCATCGAAGAGCGCCTGTATAACGATTGACCGCGACGCCCTCGGACTAGACTGACCGGGTGAAGAGTCCCGGCGAGTTCCCAGAGGTCGTCGAGATCGTGGTCGAGATCCCGCGGGGGTCGCGCAACAAGTACGAGTACGACGAGGAGACGCACGTCTTCCGGCTGGATCGTGTGCTGTCGAGCGCGGTCTACTACAACTTCGATTACGGCTACATCGAGGGCACGCGCGCCGGCGACGGGGACCACACCGACGCCCTGCTGATCATCGACGAGCCGACCTTCACCGGCTGTCACGTCTGGGCCCGCCCGATCGGTGGCCTCGAGATGCGCGACGAGAAAGGCTTCGATTTCAAGGTCCTGTGCGTCGCGCTCGGCGACGCCCACCAGCAGCACATCGAGCGCCTCGAGCAGGTCCGTCCCCACCGTCTCGTCGAGATCGAACACTTCTTCGAGACGTACAAGGCGCTCGAGGACAAGATGGTCGATGTCGTCGGCTGGCGCGATCACGACCGCGCCTTCGAGGTCTTGCGCACGGACAGGGACGCATGGGAGCGCGAGACCGGCCGAACGCAAGGGTGACCGGGCCGTCCCGTCGACCGCGCTGGCCCGGCGCCGACATCCCCGGGCGTCGGATCTTCGTGGCCGTCCCGCTGCCGTCCGAGGCCCGGGATGCGGTGGCGGGACTCGTGGACCGGGTCCGTGGCGCAGGAGTCCCGGGTGGCGGCCGCGACGTTCGCTGGGTCCGCCTCGACGGCCTCCACCTGACGCTCCGGTTCATCGGGCCGACGCCCGACCCACGGATCCCCGACGCCGTCGATGCCGTTCGCATCGCCGGTTCCTCGGCGGAACCGTTCGACCTCGCGATCGGTGGAGCCGGCGTCTTTCCCGTGCACGGCCGCCCGCGGGCGTTGTGGCTCGGTCTTCGCGACGGTGAGGCGCCGCTCACGGACCTCGCGGCGATGGTCGATGCGGCCCTGACCGCCGCGGGCTGGACGTTCGAGCCGAAGCCGTTCACGGCGCACCTCACCCTGGCCCGATCCGATGGCGTCTCAGCCGCGGCCGCGATCGGCCAGCACCTTGCCGAGGAAGCGGCTGCGATGGACGTCCGCTTCCGAGCGGAGCGGATCGGGCTCTTCGAGAGCGTCACCGGCGGCGGACCTGCTCGGTACGAACCCGTCGAAATGGTCGAACTCGGCTACCATCCCCACGACGCGGACGCCGTGCCCGGCCCGTCGAGAAGTGGGGGTTCGGATCGTCCGTGACGGCTGCCCAGCGACTCCGGCTCGTGCTCGCCCTCGGCGTCGTGAACCTCGTCCTGGCCGCCGTCGCGCTGGGGATCGGCATCGGCGGCATCAGCACCGAGCCCTCGGTCGCGGCGGCACCGACCCCCGCGACCGCCCTCGTCGTCCCGCCTGGCCCGACGCCGGCGCCGACCGTCCCCGCGCCGAGACCGTCGAGCGAGCCGGGGTCGACGCCATCGGTCCCGGTGCCCTCGGCAGAGCCTGTGTTCCCTGGTTCGCCGACACCGAGCGGGGCGCCCGGCGCATCCGCCGAGCCGTCGCCCGTGCCGTCAGGGACGCCGACTCCGACGCCGCCCACCACGACGCCGGCCGTCGCTGTCGCCTTCCACCCGAAGCCCGCGACCGACGGGCACGCGATTCCGGCCGCAACGCCGCCGCCACCGCCGCCGCCGACGGAAGGGTCCGGACCACCGGATGTGCCACCGCCGACGTGCGACCCGCGGGGTCGAGGTGCGGCTGCAGCAAACCTCGCCGATCGGCACCGCGACTCGACGAGCGCCTCTCATCGATCGGTCACGGTCCCGCCGGCCGACGCTCGGGCGTGCGCGACCCACGAGCCTCCGAAGGCGGGCCACGGGCAGTCGCACAAGCCGCCCCGGGGAGACAAGCCGTCCCATCACGCCAAGCCGCCCCACCAGGCGAAACCGCCCCACCACGCGAAACCGCCTAAACCGCCGAAACACGATCATCACGACCACAGCGACCGGGCGCGCCATCACGCACCCCACCACCCCGCCCGAGGCGGCAAGCACTGACGGGCTCTGCGCCCGACGACGTGTTGCAGCGGCACCTCGGGGCGCGCTAGGCTCCCGTCCGGGCCGGCAGCATCAACCTCTGCCAGCGACGTAGCAGGAGAGCCCAATGGCGCCCTCGGATCCCCGTCAGACCAAGTTCGTCCTCGATGAATCCCGGATCCCGCGCGCCTGGTACAACATCGCCGCGGACCTGCCCACCCCGGCGCCGCCCGTCCTTCACCCGGGGACCGGGCAGCCGATCGGACCGGCCGACCTCGCGCCCCTGTTCCCGATGGAGCTCATCAAGCAGGTCGTGAGCCAGGATCGGGAGATCGAGATCCCCGAGGAAGTGCGCGACGCGTACCGCCTCTATCGGCCGAGTCCGCTCTTCCGCGCCCATCGGCTCGAGCAGGCACTCGAGACGCCCGCCCACATCTACTACAAGTACGAAGGCGGCAGTCCGTCGGGGAGCCACAAGCCGAACACCGCCTTGCCGCAGGCCTACTACAACAAGCAGGAGGGCGTGGCCCGGCTCGCCACCGAGAC
>JBJMMR010000047.1:0-112031 GCA_045804645.1 Chloroflexota bacterium
CGCCCCGTCCGCTCGTACGGACGATCGTGAACCGGCCCTTCAGCTTCTCGCCGTTCAGGCGGAACTTGAGCTCCCCTTCCTTGACGCTCTTGCGCCCGTCGAGGGTCGGAGCCTCGGGCTCCCAGGTCCCCCAGTCCCACACGATCACGTCGCCGGCGCCGTACTGCTTGGCGGGGATCACGCCTTCGAAATCGAAGTACTCGATCGGGTGGTCTTCGACGTGGACCGCCATCCGGCGGACCTTCGGGTCGAGGGTCGGACCCTTGGGCACGGCCCACGACACGAGGACGCCATCGATCTCGAGCCGGAAGTCGTAGTGGAGTCGGGTCGCTCGGTGGCGCTGGACGACGAACCTTCCCGAGCGGCCGCTCGTGGCGGTGGCGACGTCGGGCGGCGGCTCCGGGGTGATCCCGAAGTCACGTTTGCGGCGGTATTCCTCGAGGGGCATGTCGAGGGTGAGTGTGCCGCAGTCACGGTTGCGCGGCCGTGTTCACGGTCGCGGCGAACCGTGCACGGGCGGGGCGGGCGCCTCGCGAACCGCGGCGGGCGGCGCCGTCAGGCGCTCGCTCACATCGAGCGCTCGGCGATGCGTGCGCGTGCCTCGACGCGAATGCGACCGCTGATCGCCGGTTTCGACGCTCGCTCGTGCGCGCTCATCACGAATCGCTCTCCCAAGGCGAGCACGGAGCGGGCGAGCGCGGAGCGGGCGAGCGCGGAGCGGGCGAGCCGCTCGGCCGGTCGCCGGGCCGACCACGCCCCACGCCCGGATCGGTCGCGGATAACGCGAGGCGCGGGGCAGCCTGGGAGTCGGCGGCGTCGAGGCCCGGCCGCGCGCTGGGACAGCCTGCCAGTCGCCCGCGCTGAGCAGGGCCCGGGCGCTTCCTACCCCGCCCTCCGGGAGACCCGGACGCTACGCCGTCTTGCGCTTCCGGGCGGCCGGCTTGGCCTTCTCGTGTTCGTCCGAGGCCTTGGATCGCGCCTTTGAGGCAGCGGGCTTGCGCGCTGCCTTCTTCTCCCGAGCCTCGGCGACCGACACCGGCTTCTCGGCGCCGGATTCGCGAGCCGCCTTGGCCGCCGAGACCGATGCCTCGAGCGCGGCCATGAGGTCGACCAGCTTGCCGGTCTCCTCAGGCTCCTCGACCTCGACGGTCTCGCGGCCCTCAACCTTCGCTTCGATGATCTTCTCGAGCGCGTCGCGGTACTCGTCCTTGTACTGCGCCGGATCGAACTCGCCGGTCATCGCAGACACGAGCTGCTTCGCCATCTGCAACTCGGCCGGCTTGAAGTCGAAGTCCTCCTCGGGGAGCTCGAGCTCCTTCATCGAGCGGATCTCGTCCGGCCAGTGGAGCGTGGTCAGCAGTAGCGTCTCGGCGAACGGGTCCAGGGCGGCGAGCGCCTCCCGGTCCTTGATGACGACCTTGCAGATCGCCGTGAGACCCTCGTCCTCGAGCACCGACTTCAGCAAGTAGAACGCCTTGCGGCCGATCTTGTCGGGCTCGACGTAATACGCGGACTTCACGAAGCGGACAGCGTTGTCGTCGCGTTCCGCCTTCGTGAACTGCTCGATCTCGATGCTGCGGACGGTCTTGAGCGGGACCTTGTCGAGGTCTTCGTCGGTGATGACGACGTATTCGCCTGGCGAGTACTCGTAGCCCTTCACGGTGTCGCCCCGCGAGATCGGCTCGTCCTCGACTGGGCACCAGACTTTCATCTGGATGCGCGACAGATCCTCCTTGTGGAGCATGTGGAAACTGATGCCCTTGGAATCGGTCGCGAGATAAAGCTTGATCGGGATGGTGACCAGGCCGAACTGGATGGCCCCCTTCCACATGGCTCGAGCCACGGCGTCGGAACCTCATGTAGCGCGCCAGTTCTCCGGCCCGGCGCATCGGCAGCACCATAGCGCACCGGAGCAACACACCCGTTAACGCGGGACGCGTGTGGGCTGCGCGAGCCTGACGGTCAGGCGCGAGGCGGGCGCCGCTCCTCGCCGCGCTTCGCGCGACTCCCCCGGCGACCGAGGGTCAGCTCAGGACGACGAAGCCGTCCAGCGAGACGGTCGGGCGACCCGATGTGCCGCTCACGCGCAGCTCGATCGTGTGCGTCCCTGCGACCGACCAGTTCCCGACGTAGACCACCTTCTTGTAGGTGGCCGACGACGAGTAGAAGTCGACGCTCGCGTGATACACGCCATCGATGTAGATCGACGCCTTGCCTCGCGTCGAGTTCGTCGGCGCGAGGACGGCGACGGTACGACCGGTGAACCGGTACCGAGCGCGCGCGCCTGCCTGGCTCGAGCTCGTGACCCAGCCGTCCGTCGAGGAGCCGCTCGCGTAGCGAAGCCACGTACCGCTGTACGTGACCGTGCTCGAGCGATCGCTGACCGTGGAGGGTGTCAGTGATGCCGCCGCCACCGCCCAGTTGCTCCACGAGCCATCGCTGTCCTGGGCACGGACGCGGAACCGATGTGCGGCACCGACCGCGAGCCCGGAGAAGGTCGCTCCGCGCGTCGAGGCGCTCGTCGCCACCGTCCAGCCGTACGCCCCGCCGTTGACACTCCTCTCGACCTCGTAGCCGACGATCGGGTCGGATGGATCGGTCGCCGCAACCCACGTCGCACGCAGCGACACCGTCGTCACGCCAGTCGACGTGCGTCCCAGCGTGCTCGACTTCAAGACCGTCGCGATCGGCGCCCGTGCCGTCGGGATGTCCGCGGCGACGTTGATCGACAGCGTCGTCGACTTGGTGCGGCCCCAGTTCGTGCCCGTGACCTGCACGTGATACGTACCGGGCTTCACGTTCCGTGGCGCCGTCAGGCGAACGGTGCCAGCCGTGGCAGTCCAACCGAACAGGCTGGGTGCCGGTAGCGATGCCGTCCAGCCGGTCGGGATCCCTGAGAGGCTGAGGCGGACTCGCTCGAAGAACGTCGAGCTGCGGAACACGTTGAACGGCGCGCTCACGGTCCCACCCTTCGACGAGACCGTCGCCGTCGAGCCCGGCGATATCGAGAACGTGCCGAGCGTGCCGATCCGCGAGACGTTGAGCAGCGGCTCGTGGTACGGATCAGGGTCCGTGTTCGTATACCAGTTGAGATTGCCGAGGTAACGCAACGACTCGCGAACCTCGGCCGGCGTGGCGAGCCGGCGTGAGGCCTTGTACAGCGCCGCGGCGCCTGTGACGTGCGGCGCCGCCATGGACGTGCCCGACGAGTACGCGTAGGTCGGCCCGGGCTTGGTCGAGAGGATGCATTTGCCGGGCGCGATCAGGTCGACGTCCGAGCCGTAGTTGCTGAAGTCGGCGAATGTGTCGTCACGGTCGTACGTGCCCCACGAATAGCACTTGTTGCCGCCACCGCCACCAGGTCTGCCGTCGGTGTCGGCAAGGGCCGAGACCGTGATGACCTGGTTGTATGCCGCAGGCACGAAACCCGCGGCGCTCCGACTCGAGTTCGCGGCAGCCGCGACCACCGTGATCCCGGCGGCGTAGAGCCGACAGATCGCCTGGTGGAGGATGTCGTTGTTCGACCGACCGCAGTTGGCGTCGTCGGAGCCCGTCTTCGCGACGCTCATGTTGACGGCCTCGATCAGCGGCCTCGACGAGTCGCTCGGGTCACGCTGGGCGAGGATCCAGTCGAGCCCGCACACGTACCACGAGAGGAGCCCGGCGCCGCTCGAGTTGAGGATGCGAACGGCCCACAGCCGCACACCGGGCGCGACACCGACGACGCCCCAGGTGTTGTCCTTTGCGCCGACCGTTCCGGCGACATGCGTCCCGTGCCCGTTCTCGTCGTACCAGCGGGTGCGGTCCGCCGTGCTGCAGTTGTACCCCCCGGCGATGTTCAGGTCGGAATGCGGGCCGATCCCGGTATCCACGATCGCGACGTCAGCATCGACCCGCTCGTCGACGCCGTTGATCTTGGACAGCGCCGAGGTCGGGGTCCCGATGCGCGAGATGCCCGTCGGCATCGACTGGGCCTCGATCTCGACCACCTCGTCCGGAACGACCGCGGCCACGTTCGGGTCCGCGAGCAAGGCAGCACGCTGCGCCTTGTCGAGCTTGGCCGCGAAGCCCCGGAACGCATGCCGGAACGCACGGTCCGCGACGGTCCCTTCGCGCTTGCGATGGGCGCTCGCGACGGTCGTCGGATCCGCGCCTGCCTTCAACATCACGAGGTAGTGCCCGGTGGCGATCGGCCGACCTTGGGTGTCGACGGTCACCGGCACCGACGTCACCGGCGCCGACTTTCCCGGCGCCGACTTCGCGGTGGCCGGCGCTTTCGGCCGTGCCGAGGGGCTCGGCGCGGCAGACGACCCCGTGGCCAGCGGCGCGCTCGGGGCAGGCGTGGGAGCGGCGGTCGTGTCAGGGGCGGGCGACGGTGTCGTCGTGGGCGCGACGTCGACGGAAGGCGCCGGCTCCGGGCTCGCGACAGGCTCGGCCGCAGGCGACGGATCGGCAGCGGCGACGACGGAAACGCCGGAAAGCGAGATCAGGGCGGCAAGAGCAAGGGCACAGATTCGGCGCACTCGGATCTCCGGACTCGATGCGTCCCCGGTGGGAGGCGCTCGCCGGTGGCAGCGCGCGACTCGCCCTTATCTTGCCCCAGCTGCCAAGCGGGTCGTAGCGGCCGGTGGTCCCGGTGACTCCTAGCCAACCGGTCCCTACGCGATTCGAACCCGATGCGCGCGGTGCCGCCACCTCAGGTAGCGGCAGTCCGGATCTCCGCTTCCGCTTCGGTCACGCGCGTCAGGATCGCGGCGCGCATCTCGTCGAGCCCGGTCCAGACCGTCTTGGTCGCCGTCGAGATCGAAGTGAGCTGCGACTTGAGCTGGCGGACCAGTTCGAGCTGCTCGCGGATCCCGACGAGCGCCGCACCGATCGCGGCGGCGTCAACGGTCACGTCACGCTCGGCAAGCGTGGCCAGGGCGAGCAGTCGCGCCAGCCGGATGGCCGCTTCGAGGGTCGCGAGCTCGGGCGCCTCGGGGTCGATGACGCAGTAGACGTCGCCGCCGGCGATCGTGAACGGCGCGACGCCCTTCGGCGCGTGGGCCGGCGTGAACACGGCGACGGCGACAGCGGCCGCGCGGTTCTCCCGTGCCTCACGCAGCTCGTCGCGCATCTGGCGCGTCGACATCGGGCGATCCTTGGCCTCGATGACCACCCGCAGGTCGCAGCCACGCGCGATCGTCGGGTCGATGGTCAGGACGAAGTCGCCTTTCTTGGAGCGCATCAGCGTGCCGGCGTCGAGGGTGGTGCGGTCGACCATGTCGCCCGAGCCCCGCGCGATGTCGCCGAGCAGCCCGTCGAGCAGGTCCTCGAAGTCGATGCCCTTGGCGGCGGAGCGTGCCCGTTCGGCGCCCCGTGCCGCGGCCGCAGCCTCGATCGCGACCAGCCGCTCCTCGATGCCCTTGAAGCCGGCCGCGATCTCCTGGCGGAACTGATGCATGGGCGAGTTGAGGCGCGTCGGGTCGAGCAGGTGGGCGAGCTTCGACGCGTCGCCATCGAAGTAGCGCTCGAGCATCGTCCCGATGCGCCCGATCGCGCTGTCGCGCTTCGTCTCGTCGAACAGCTCATCGACCATCGACCGCAACGCTCCACGGTCGCCGAGGAACCTCTCGAGGGTCCGCGGCAGCCGACCATCGCCGTCCGCGAAGTTGGCCCGGAGTGTCTGTTCGAGCGCCGTCGCTGCCCGCTCGTTGACCTGCTCGGCCTGGCGCATCATCCGCTCGAACTCGGTCCGCACGGCGTCCACGTTGACGGTAACGCCGACGTCCTGGAGCGCGAGCAGACCGATCCGCAGCGCGCGCTCGGCGATGGCCTCGCGTTCGGCGGCCTCGCGCTCGCCCAGGAACGCGGCAAGCGCGGGGTCGGAGATCGACAGACCGTCGATGACGATCCGATCCCCCTCGAGCCGAACGGTGGGATGTAGCGGGATGACGTGCGCTTCCATGGCACCGACCGTAGGACCCACCCGTGACAACTAGGGTGTCACGGCCGCACGACCGACCGTCGTACGATGGACCCAGATGCATCTGACCCGTCACGCGCTCCTGGTCTTGGTCGTGCTCGCGACGGGCCTCGTCACTCCCACAGCTTCGATCGCGGCCGATGCGCCCGCGCCCCTGACGACACGCGACGACATCCTCGTGCGGTATCGCGCGAACACGAGCCCGGCTGAGCGGAAGGCTGTCGCACGCGACCTCGATCTCTCACTCGTTCGTGAGAGCCGCACTGGCCGGACCGCGGTCCTGCGAGGGAAGGGCGTGTCGGCCGCCACGGTCCGGCGAGAACTGGCGGACGATCCGCGCATCAGCGCGGTCGGCCATAACTATCGTCGCGAGATCGCCGCGGACCCGACCGCCGAGCCGTTGTTCAAGAACGAGTGGGGCCTGGACAACACCGGCCAGTCGATCTCCGGGATCGAGCCGCAGACGGGCGTCCCCGACGTCGACATCGATGGCCTGCAGGCACTCCGCGTCCAGCAGGGCAAGGCGAGCATCGTGGTCGCGGTCATCGACGACGGGGTCGACTTCAGCCATCCGGATCTCGCGGGCCGGAAATGGACCAACCCAGCCGAGACGCCCGGCAACGGGATCGACGACGACGGCAACGGCTACATCGACGACATCAACGGCTGGGACTTCTGCCATGACGATGCCTCCGTCCACGACGCCGGCCACGACGGTCACGGGACGCACGTCGCCGGGACGATCGCGGCGTCGCTGAACGGGAGCGGCGTCGTCGGGGTGGCGCCCGGGGTGACGATCATGGCCTTGAAATTCATCGACGACGTCAACACCTGCGGTGACGATGCGCAGGCCATCGACGCGATCGACTACGCCGCGAACAACGGCGCGACGCTGATCAACGCGTCGTGGGGCGGCACCGACGCGAACCCGGTCCTCGACCAGACGATCATCGATTCCGGGCTCCTGTTCGTAGCCGCGTCGGGCAACGCCGGCGTCGACCTCGATGCTCCCGGCGCCGACTTCTACCCGGCAGAGTCGAACGCGGCGAATGTCCTCAGCGTCGGAGCGATCGACCAGACCGGTCAGCTCGCCGATTTCACGAACTACGGGGCGACGAGGGTGGACCTCATGGCGCCGGGGACGAACATCCTCTCGACATTCCCGGCACAGAGTGGTTGTCCGTCGCCGTGCTACGCGTGGAGCGACGGAACGTCGATGGCCGCTCCCCATGTGACTGGGATCGCGGCCCTCGCCCTGAGCAAGGCGAGCGGACCGATGAGCGCAACCGCCCTGCGCTCGCTGGTGCTCGCCAGCGCCGTCCCGCTCCAGGCGGCGAGCTGCTTCAGCGCGACCGGGCGCCTGGCGAACGCCTACCGAGCCGTGACGAGCGCCGGCCCCACAGCGATCCCGCCATGCATCTACCGGTTCGATGTCGGATCCGTCGTCGGCTCGGGCATCAGCTCGACGCTGTCATGGCAACCGGCGACCGGCACGGCCGCGGGGAGCGCCTACGTCGTGCTGCGACGGCGCGAATCCGGGCCGTGGTCGACGGTCTCGACGCAGACCAGTCGGTCCGTCCGGCAGACGCTCACCTTCGGAACGGCATACCGGTACGCGACACGGACGCGCACGTCGGGCGGTTCCCTCGGGCCCGTCGCGTACGGGCAGTACGTCGAGACGGCGCTGTTCCAGGAAGGCACGAGCCTCGCCCGATACTCCGGTACATGGGCGACGACCTCATCGAGCACGGCCAGCGGCGGGAAGCTGCGAACGTCGACCCATGCCAACGCCTACGTCGAGTTCCACCGAGCCGCGATGGCGATGGCGATCGTCGGACGGCGCGGACCGACGAGCGGCAAGGCCAAGGTCTACGTCGATGGCGTCCTCGTCTCGAACATCGACCTCTATCGCTCGACGTCCCAGTCACGCGTCGTCCTGTTCAGCCGGGCGTGGTCGACCGTCGCGACCCACACGGTTCGCGTCGTCGTCCTCGGGACGGCGGGACGGCCGCGGGTCGATATCGACGGGTTCGCGATCGTCCGCTAGCGCCCGCGGCGCCACGGAACGGGGAACTCTCTCAGGACCCCCGGTACGTCGTCATCGAGAATGGGGCGAGCAGCAACGGGACGTGATAACTCCGACTCGTGTCGGTGATCAGCATATCGACCGCGATCTTCGTGAAGAACGAGCCGTCCTCGTGGGCCACGTCGAACTCGAGCCGGTAATCCCCGGCCTGCAGCGGCCGATCGAGGAGATCACGGATCCGCCCATCCCCGTCGGTCAGCGCCTGGGTCATGCGGATCGGCCCGGGATCACCGACATCCAACCGGTACAACGTGACGTGGACGCCGCTCGCCGGCACCCCACGTTCCGTATCGAGGACGTGGGTGCTGATCGTCGGTCGCTGCGCTTCGGGCTCCGCGGCCACGCTATCCTCCCGGCATGGGTACGCTGCGGATCGAGGTCGGTGACCTGCACTTTACCGCCCGCTGGGAGCCAGAGGCGCCCCAGACGATCGAGGCGATCCGACGGATGCTCCCCATCGAATCGAAGCTGATCCACTGCCGCTGGTCGGGCGAGTCGACGTGGATCCCGTACGGTGACTTCCGCCCCGGGATCGACTACGAGAACCACACGTCCCACCCCTCCCCCGGGATGCTGGCGATGTACCCGGGCGGCATCAGCGAATGCGAGATCTTCTTCCCGTACGGGGCGTGCACGACGTCATCGAAGGTCGGACAGCTGGCCGCCAACCACTTCGCCTCGATCAACCCGGACGATGGCTGGCGGGATCGCCTGCGCGAAGTCGGCCGGCGCGCGCTATGGGATGGCGCCCAGCCGATCAGGATCGCCGAGGTCGAAGGCTGACCGAGCTCGTCGTTCGTGGCGGCACGGTCGTAACGGCTCGAGGTTCGCGACGGGCCGACGTCGCGGTCGATGCGGGACGGATCGCCGCCATCGAACCCGCGCTCGACGGGCCAGCAGCCGTGGCAGGCCGGGTCATCGATGCGAGCGGGATGCTGGTGCTGCCCGGCGTCGTCGACGTCCACACGCACACCCGTGTCGCGACGGATGCCGAACCCGACCGCTTCTTCCAGGACTCTGTCGCGGCCGCGTACGGCGGGACGACATCGTTCCTCTCGTTCAACAACCCTGGGACGGGGTCGTCGCCCGAGGCCGAGCGCTCGCTCCGGACCGGGCTAACGGAGTGGCGCGCGGCAACGGAGAGCGACAGCGTGATCGACTACGGGCTGTCGCTGGCCATCTCGGGCCACGCGGACGATCCCCTGGCGGAACTCCCCGAGACCATCGAAGGTGGGGTCGCGACCTCCAAGGCGTTCATGGTCTTCGACTTCCGCCTGCCGGATCAGGCGCTGTTCGACGCGATGCGCGTTATGGCCGCTCGCAGGGGGATGCTCCAGGTCCATTGCGAGGATCCGGTGCTGCTGGATTACGCCGTAGCGGCCGCGCTTCAGCGTGGTGACACGCTGCCACGCCACCATGCTGCCTCGCGACCCCCGTATGTCGAGGCGGTCGCGACCGCTCGCGCCCTCGCGTTCGCCCGCGCGACCGACTCACCGTTGCACGTCGTCCACCTGTCTTCAGCCGCCGCGCTCGATGAGGTGCGGCGCGCCCGTGTGGCGGGCGTCCGCGTCTCGGCGGAGACGTGCCCCCATTACCTCGTCCTTTCCGAGGAGCGCTACGACGAGGCCGATCCCGTTCGTTGCGCGTGCTACGTCATCTCGCCGCCGCTCAGATCCACCGCCGATCGGGACGCGCTCTGGGAGGGCCTGGCCGACGGTTCGCTCGACCTCATCGCGACCGACCACGTCCCCGACCGCGTCGGGGTGGAAAAGGCCGAGGCCGGGGCAGGCGTCTCGTTCGATCGGATCTCGAATGGCGCGCCTGGCATCGAGACGCTGCTGCCGCTCGTCTTCAGCGAAGGCGTGGCGCGCGGTCGGATCACGCTGGAGCGGATGGTCGACCTTCTGTCGACGACGCCCGCCGCTCGGTTCGGGCTGGCGCGCAAGGGCGCGCTGGCGGTCGGGCGAGACGCCGACATCGTGGTCTTCGACCCGGCCGCTCGCCGGACCATCACGGCCGCGTCATTGCATCACACCAGCGACTACACGCCGTACGAGGGACTGGACGTGAGCGGCGCCGTCCGCGATGTCCTCGTCCGAGGTGAGGACGTGATCCGAGGCGGCGTGTTCGTCGGCAGGCGCGGCTTCGGCCAGTTCGTGGAGCGGGTCTCGATCGCGTAGGGCGTGCCGTTGGCCGGGCTGATGCATATTCTCGAGTCCCCGCCGAACGCTCTCTCGGTGATGTAGCTCGCCTGTATACGGTCGCCATCGACGGTCGTCCATGCCGGTCGCCGACGCTCGTCCGCAGGCGCTGAGCGCAGACGGGTCGAGGCTGTGGTCGAAATGACCGCTTCGACTCCTCCTCCCCGGACGATCCGACGACTCGCCAAACGGGTCGCCGCGGTCGCTGTCCTCCTCCTCGTCGTCATCCAGGCCGTCATGCCGTCGTCGGGCGCTGCGCGCCCGGCCGGCCCGGCATCGACCGCCGAGCTCGACGCCTGGTTCGATCGGCAGATGGGCGACGCCGCGATCCCGGGCGCAGCGATGGTCGTCGTCCGCGACGGGCAGGTCGTTGACGTCCACGCCTATGGAGTCCGCGACGACCGCGGGGCGCCGATCACGCCATCGACGCCGTTCATGATCGGGTCACTCACGAAGTCGATGACGGCGCTGGCGGTCATGCAGCTCGTGCAGGACGGTCGCCTTTCGCTCGATGCACACGTGATCGACGTGCTGCCAGAGTTCGCGACCGCGGACGCCGAATCGACGCGGGGGATCACGATCCGGCAGCTGCTCGATCAGACGAGTGGCCTGCCGACGGCGGCCGGGTTACGGCCGTTCTCGACCCCGGTGACCTCGCTGGCGGCACGGGTCGGCGAGCTGCAGCGCGTCGCGCCGGTGTCGGCGCCCGGCGCCGCGTACCACTACTCGAATGCCAACTACTTGGTGCTCGGACGTGTCCTTGAGGCCGTTTCGGGCACCGATTTCGGGACCTACGTCCAGACCCACATCTTCGATCCGCTCGGGATGCGCACGGCGACGGCGGACCTATCGACGGCCCAGGACGACGGCCTGACGCTCGCTCATCGCCTGTGGTTCGGGCAGGCCCCGTCCAGCGCGCCGTTGTACCGCGCCGACATGGTCCCGGCCGGGTTCGTCGTGGCCTCGGCGGCAGACATGGGCGCGTATCTGCTCGCGCAGCTGGGCCACGCGCCGGCGGTCGCAAGCCCCGCAATGCTCTCCGCGATGCATGCGGGCGATGCAGCGACCGGCATCCCCGACCAGCGGTACGGCTTCGGCTGGTTCGACGGGACGCTCGGCGGGACCCGGGTCATCAGCCACACCGGAAGCACGACCGACATGGCCTCGATGGTTGTGCTCGTCCCGTCGTCAGACCTGGGCGTCGCGATCCTGATGAATGGCACGAGCACGCTGTACGAAACGCTCCACAAGCCCGACACGATCGGTCTCGCCGCGACGGCGCTCCTCCTCGGCCAGGACCCGCCGGGCACGATCGAGGTGCTGTATCCGGCCTTCAGCGCGCTCGCCGCGATCGTCATCGGGTTGATCGGCTTCGGCATCATCCGCCTCGTCCGCCGCCCGATCGTCCCTCCGGTCGCCCCGGCGCCCCAGGCTCGTTGGCGACGGCCGGTCCGCTACGCGTACCGCACGTATGTCGATGTGGTCGTTCCGGTCGGCATCATCCTGTTCGTGCCGGCCTACTTCGCGACCGACTGGACCGTGATGGCGCGGATCGATATCGGGCAGGTCTTGCTCGCGATCGCCGCGCTGCGCCTGGTCGACGGCGCGATCCGCGTCGGTCGCGTCGGGCTCCGGAGGCGCCGAGTGTCCTCATCGGCCGCCACGCCAGCTCTCGCGACGAGTTGACCGCTCCGCGCTGATGCATATTTCCGAGCGCCGGGCCGACCGTTCCTCGCCGATGCAGCTCACCTGAATATCCGCGCGGGTTCAGCCCCACCAATGCGGTCGTGGGTGCGGCGGGTGAGGGTGGTCGACCTCAAGGCCGTTCATCGCCGCGACCAGGCGCGCGAACCGCGAGAAACGGATGCCCGGTCGGGGCGAGTCCGGTCGGGGCGAGGCCGGGGCGCGTCCCGAAGGATTCCGGCATCATCCAGCCATGAGCACAACACCCATCGAGCGGGTCGTGCCCGGGCCCGGCCAGGAGTCGGTTTGGGACTACCCCCGGCCGCCGCGCGTCGAGCCTGTCAACGAGCGGATCCGTGTGGTCGTCGACGGCGTCGAGATCGCTGACTCGGCCAGCGCCGTCCGCGTGCTCGAGACCGCCGGTGCGCCCGTCTACTACATTCCCGCGCGCGACATCCGGATGGATCTCCTCCGATCGAGCAACCAGCGGACGTATTGCGAGTGGAAAGGCGCCGCGACCTACCACTCTCTTGCGCTGCCGTCGCGCGAGATCCCTGACATCGCCTGGTCGTACCCGGATCCGAACCCGGGCTACGAGGAGATCCGAGACCACCTGGCGTTCTATGCCTGGAAGGTCGACGAGGCGTGGGTCGGCGATCAGCTGGCGTCGCCGCAACCCGGTCACTTCTATGGCGGCTGGGTCACATCACGGGTCGTCGGGCCGTTCAAGGGCGGCCCGGGCAGCGCCGGCTGGTAGAGCGCCCTACTCCAGGACGGCGTACGCCCGAAGCGTCAGGAAGTCGGCGAAGTCGTCGTCGAGCACGAGGTGGTCGAGCAGGTCCCACGCGTCCTTGAGCCGGCCACTCCGAGCGCCACCGAGACGTTCGAGCTCCTCGTCCCGGATCGCCCCATAGCGCTCGACTGGCAGGATCCCGCGCGTTCGCCATAGCCACAGCTGCGACCTGGCGATCTCGGCCGTCGCCGCGTCCTCCATCAGGTTGTCGATCGCGGCGGCGCCGACGCCCTGCAGCCACGAGTCGAGATAGGCGAGCGCGACGCGGATGTTGGCCCGGATGCCCGCGTCGGTCACCTGGCCGCCGTCGACGCCGAACCGTGCGAGATCTGCGGCCGCGACATCCGCGCCGGGCCGTCGGTCCTTCTGGTTCGGTGCATCGCCGAGCACGGAGTCGAAGATCTCGGTCGCGAGCGGTACGAGGTCCGGGTGCGCCACCCACGTCCCGTCGAACCCGTCGCTCGACTCACGCTCCTTGTCCTCGCGGACCTTGGCGAGCGCCCGCTCGGTGACCTCGGGGTCGCGGCGGTTCGGGATGAACGCCGCCATACCACCGATGGCGTGCGCTCCGCGTCGATGGCAGGTCTCGACCAGGAGCTTCGTGTACGCGCGCATGAACGGCACGGTCATCGTCAGCTGCGCACGGTCGGGCGACTCGAGCGAGGGCGACTCGCGGAACCGCTTGATCACGCTGAACAGGTAGTCCCACCGCCCGGCGTTCAGCCCGGCGGCGTGCTCGCGCAGCTCGTACAGGATCTCGTCCATCTCGAAGGCCGCCGTGATCGTCTCGATGAGGACGGTCGCGCGGATCGAGCCACGTGGGATGCCGAGGCGTTCCTGGGCGAACACGAAGACCTCGTTCCAGAGACGGGCCTCGTGATGCGACTCGAGCTTCGGCAGGTAGAGGTAGGGCGCCGACCCGCGGCGGACGCGCTCGGCGCCGTTGTGGAAGAGGTAGAGCCCGGCGTCGAACAGCGATGCGGAGATCGGTGTGCCGTCGACCTGGACATGGCTTTCGACCAGGTGCCATCCCCGCGGCCGAACGACGAGCTGCGCGGTCCGCTCGTTCAGACGGTAGGCCTTGCCCTCGGGCGATTCGAAGGCAAGCGTGCCGCGGACCGCATCGATGAGTGCTGCCTGGCCGGTGACGACGTTCGCCCAGGTCGGCGAGAGCGCGTCCTCGAGGTCGGCCATGAACACGCGCGCACCCGAGTTCAGCGCGTTGATCATCATCTTCGGCTCGGCGGGGCCCGTGATCTCGACGCGACGGTCGTCGAAGTCCGCGGGTGTCGGAGCGACGGTCCAGTCAGCCTCGCGGACCTCGCGCGTCCCCGGCAGGAAGTCGAGGGTGACGCCGTTCTCCAGCTCGGCCTGTCGCTCCTGCCGCCGCTGGATCAGGTCGATGCGCATCTGGCCGAACCGACGCTGCAGGTCGGCGACGAAGGCGAGGGCGTCATCGGTGAGGACCCAGTCGGAGCCAGGCAAGGCTGCCCCCGTGACGACGACGCCGTCGGGCGGCATCAGGTCGCCTCGGAGCGACGCGTGGTCGTCTCGGAGCGACGCACGGTCGCCTCGATCACGCCGTGCGGCTCCGTCGTCGCGACGTACACCAGCCGGTCGTTATCGATGCCGAACCGCTCGAGATCGACCGTCCAGTGATGCAGGTTCGGGAGCACCATCCGCACCTCGTCGACCTCCTCGTGCCGTTCGAGCATGGCCTTCGCCATGATCCAGATCGAGGTCTGCACGCTCGGCGAATCGTGGTCCGCGAAGACTTCCAGCAACGTTCCACGGACCGTGTCCCACGTCGCATCGAAATCGATGTCCGGCGCGCCGTAACGCCAGATCGCGGTGACCTTGGTCGCCATGAGGCGGTCGTCGGTCTCGGCGAGCGTGGTGAATCGGTCGCGCGGAAAGCCCGAGAAGGCCGACCGCGTCGTCTTCATCACGGTCAGGTCCTCGATGCCCGCCTCGACCACGGTCGCGTCGCGCCCGGCGGCGACCGTCGCGACCCGTGTCCACTCCCCGGTCCGCGTGAACGCGTCCGGCGCGGGCCTTCCGTCGACGTCGATCGGGCGCCACCCGTGTTCCCGGATGTTGACGACCGCGCGGTCCACCTGTTCGAACTCGAGGAAGTGCCGCCCGAGGACTGCGGCGAACTCCTCGATCGAGCCGGTCAGGTGGTCGGCCGCAAGGGCGTAGGTCGTGTTCTTCATCGTGTCGGTCGCGACGACCAGCGAGTTGTCGCCATCGACGTGCGCCGCCGTGAAGTCGCCTTCGAGGGCGATCGCGACGGTCAGGTCGCGCAGTCGATGCGGCGTCGCGTCGCGGCCCACCCGGACGACGCGGATGGCCGCCTTGCCGTAGCGGTTGGGACCGAGCTCGATCATCGTGCGGTCAGCTTGCCATGGCGGTCGATGGCGATGTCGACCACCGCGTCGAGGGCACGGTGGAGTTCGGTCGTCCGATCGGCGTCGATCGCCGCGGCCATATCGGGGAGTAGCGCCTCACGCGGGCGGCCCTTTACGAATATGCAGTAGCGGAAACCGTGGCGCTGTTCGTAGGCATCGTTGAGCCGCTCGAGCTCAGCGGCGACATCGAGGGTCGTGCCGGTTCCCCGGTCGTACCCCTGCTCGACGTAGCTCATCTGCGACACCGTCCCTGGCGTCGCCCCGAGTCGAGGGTGGGCGTCGATCAGCTCGATCTGGTCGGCCTCGGGCATCGCGTGGGCGAGGTCGCGGGCGACGTGGAAGAGCAGGTCGGTCGATGCGAACGGGCCGGCGGCCTCGAGCCGATCAAGGAACCGCGGTGCGCCTTCGAACAGCGTCTCGAGCGTCGCGCGGTCCAGGGTCACCGTTGCCTGCCGGACCGGCCGCTACCAGCCGCCCGCGTCGCGGACGATGCGATGCAGCACGCGAGCTGCCACCAGCCGCCGGTATTCCGCCGTGGACCGCACGTCGTCGATCGGTGTCAGCTCCCCGGCGAGCGTGTCTGCGGCGCGGTCCGCCGTCTCCGGCGTCGGTCGGCGCCCCTCGAGCGCCTGTTCGGTGGCGGTCGCGCGGATCGGCGTCGCGGCGACCGACCCGAGCGCAACGCGCACGTCGCGCCACGTTCCGTCGCCCTGCCACGCGACGGACATCACGACCTTGCTGATCGCCTGGGCGCGTCGTGTACCGACCTTGCGGAACCGCATCTCGCGCTCCGCCGCCAGCGGCAGTCGGATCCGGACGATGAGCTCGTCGTGGGCGAGCGCCGTCTGTCGATAGCCCGTCCAGAAGTCGGCCGCCGGCACCTCGCGCTCTCCCCGTTCCGAGCCGACGACGATCACCGCATCGGCAGCGAGGAGCACGGGGAGCGTGTCACCGGCCGGCGAGGCGTTCGCGATGTTCCCGCCGAGCGTGCCGCGGTTCTGGATCTGCGCCGCGCCGATGGTCGAGGCGGCTTCGACGAGCGCCGGGACGTGCTCTCGGCACAGCGCCGAACGGCGGACGTCGGTGTACGTCGTCAGCGCGCCGAGCGTGAGCGAATCGCCATCGATGGCGATGCCGCGGAGCGCCTCGATCGCCCACAGGTCGACGACGCTCACCGGGGGCGGTGCCAGTTCGCCGGTCAGACTGACCATCAGATCCGTGCCGCCGGCGATCGGCCTGACTGGCGCGTCGGCTGAACCGGCGGCAAGGACCGCATAGGCGGCGGGTAGGTCGCGGGGGCTCGCAACGGGCGGCTCGATCGACACGGCGTACGGCTCAGTCGCCGCCAAACCGGTGCCCGTTGGTCGCGGACGCCACGGGGTGGGCTGAGCTCACAGCGCCCGTGCGCTGGCGACGAGCGCGATCGCGTCGACGATCTTGGTGTAGCCCGTGCAGCGGCACAGGTTGCCGGCGATCGACTCGCGGATCGCGTCCTCGTCCGGACCGCCGCCGCCATCGAGGTACGCGCGCGCCGCCATCAGCATGCCAGGTGTGCAGATCCCGCATTGGGCGCCACCGGTCACCAGGAACGCGTGCTGCAGCTCGTCGAGCCGGTCCTGCTCGCCGGCCCCTCGCGGCGCGAGACCTTCGACCGTGCGGACCTCGGCGTCCGCAACCTGGCAGATCGGGACGAGGCAGGAGTCGACCGGTGCGCCGTCGATGAGGACAGTGCACGCGCCGCACTCCCCTTCCCCGCACCCCTCTTTCGTCCCGGTCAAGGCGAGATCCTCGCGCAGCACGTCGAGCAGCCGCCGCATGCCGGGGACGTCGACCTCGACGGCCGTGCCGTTGACCGACAGCCGGTAGGCCGTCACGAGATGAGCTCCCTGGCCGGGGCGGACTCCGCGGGTCGGAGGCCGGCGACGTCGGGGCGTTCGGCCATCGCGCCGAGGATCCGTTCAGGCGTCGCGGGAAGGTCGGTGATCCACACCCCTGTGGCGTCCGCGATGGCGGCGACCACCGCCGGGGCGCCGACGTCCATCGGCAGTTCACCGACCCCCTTCGCGCCGTGCGGTGCGCCACTGAACGGCGACTCGACCAGGATGGTCGAGATCCGTGGCGCGTCGAGCGCGGTCGGGATGATGTACGTCGCGAGGCGGTCATTGAGATAGCGCCCGTCGCGCAGCTTGATCTCCTCGATCGTGGCGTAGCCGACGGCCTGCAGCGTCCCGCCTTCGACCTGGCCCTCCGCGAGTACCGGGTGGATGACCCGTCCGATGTCGTCGGCGGCGACGACCTCACGGACGTGGACCTCGCCGGTGTCGAGATCGACGTCGACACGCGCGACGCATGCCGCCCAGCCGAACGCCGGGTAGGCATCGCCGGTGTACGTCGCGTCGTCGAACGGGGTCCCGCCGGGATATGGCTCGTACTGCTGGTCGATCCTCGTCGTGCCGTGGTCCGTTGCGTACTCCACGGCGGTGTCGCGGAACGACCCGCCGGTCGCGCCTTCGACCTCGTCTCGCAATCGACGTGCCGCCTTGATCAGCAACCCACCCACGACCATCGCGGTGCGTGATGCGACGGTCGGTCCCGAGTCCGGGACGTACGCGGTGTCCTGCGGCGCTATCTCGACCTCGCGTTCATCGAGCCCGAGCGTCTCCGCGACGAGCTGCGGAAAGATGGTCTTGGTGCCCTGGCCCATCTCGGTCGATGCCGTGAGGATGCGGACGTGGCCTTCGGCGGTCAGCTCGATCGAGACGACCGACGCGAGATGCACCTCCCCCGAACCCGTGAACCCGGCACCGTGCCACGCCAGCGCCAGGCCGATCCCGGAGGCGAGTCGGGCGCCATCGGTGCGAAGCGGTGAACCCGGGATCGTCCCGGATCCGGCCCGTGCGCTCCGGGACGCGGCGGTGCGGTTGCGCATTCGAACGAATTCGGCGGCCTCGGCGGCGCGCTCGAGGACGTCCTCGCCGGCGACGCTCTCGCGCAGGACCTGTCCCGTCGGCGTCGTGTCTCCATCGCGGTAGACGTTCCGCCGCCGGATGTCGAGCGGTGAGATCCCGAGTCGTTCGGCGATCCGGTTGAAGTGCGTCTCGGCGGCGAACTCGGTCTGCGGAGCACCGAATCCGCGGAACGCGCCGTTCGGCGGCGTGTTGGTGCGGGTGGCCCGGGCTCGGATCCGCACGTTCGGGCAGCGATACGGTCCGCCGGCGTGGATCGCCCCGCGCGACAGCACGACCGGGGTGAGCGTGCAATACGCGCCCCCGTCCATGACCACCTCGATCTCTTGGGCGATCAGCGCGCCGTCGCGCGTCACGCCCGTCCGGTGGCGGACGATCGCCGGGTGCCGCTTGGTCGTCGCGGCGATGTCCTCGTGGCGGTCGTAGATCATCCGAACCGGCTTCTGCGCCTTGCGCGCGAGCAGCGCCGCGTGCAGGGCGATGACCGAGGGGAACTCCTCCTTACCGCCGAACCCGCCACCGGTCTCGGCCTGGACGACTCGGGCGGTGTCGTCCTCCAGCCCGAGCCCCTTCTTGAGGGCGGCGTGGACGTAGTACGGGCACTGGAGCGAACCCGTGACCGTCACACCGCCACCGTCGGTCGGGACGGCGATCATCGCGTTGTTCTCGATGTAGAGCTGTTCCTGGTGGCCGACCCGGTACTCGCCCTCGAGGATCAGATCGGCGGCGGCGAACGCCGCGTCGGGATCGCCGCGGTCGATCGCGTAGGCCGCGAACACGTGGTCGGACGAATCGGGGTCGAAGACCGCGGGCAGCTTCACGGTTCGCGGCTTCGCTCGGCGGCGCGCTTCACGGAGCGTCGCCTTGTCGGGCGCGGCGATCAGCGCGAGCGGCTCGGCGTGGTGGAGGATCTCGCCGCCGACCGGGACGAGGATCGGCTGGTCGTTCTTGATCGAGCTGACGATGTTCTCGCCCGGGATGTCCTCGGCGGTGACGACGACGACCTTGGTCCAATCGAACCCCGGATCGAGCTCGAGCGCTTTATACGTCGCGTGCGCGTCGGTCGACCGGATCGTCGTGCCGTACCACGCACCGGGCACGACGATGTCGTCGGTGTAGAGCGCCGTGCCGGTGAGCTTCTCCGGGCCCTCGCGTCGAAGCGCCACGGCGGGCCGCGCGCGACCCGGGACCGTGGTGCCGGGTGGGATGACGAGCGCGTCGGGGACGGACGTCCGAGTCGTCATGCCCGCGACGATACCATCGCCCGCAGCGCTATCCGACCCGTTCACGACCGAACTCGTTTCGACCCCACCGGACTGCCCGACGGCGGTGTCGAGCAGCACCGTGAATCCTCCGCGGGCGAGGTCGCAAGGCGTTCGGGGGCACGTCCTTCACGTATCATCCGGGCCCGCCGGAGCCGGTGGCGCGTCACGAAGAGCGTGGCGCAACAGGGGGTGACCCTGAGGATGAACGTCTCAGTAGGACCGGTGTTCGCCTTTGTCGTGGGGACGATGGCCACGGGGATCTTGCTCGCGATCGTCTGGCCGGCACTCCGTCGGGAACGCCGCCAACGCAGGTTCGCGACGGTCGACGTGCTGCTCGCCTCGTCGTACATCGGGGTGTCGCGTCGTTCGGCAACGTTCTCGACGTCCGCTGGCGCCGCCGGCACGCAGCACGCGGCCGACAAGCGGCAAGCGGCCGATCTCGCGGCGGAGGACGAGCCTACCGGCGGCGACGCCGCCGAGCCCGAAGATGTGCGCCTCGACCCCCTTCGTGTCGTGCTTGATGCCGCGTCATTCGAAGCGGTGGTCGTCCACGAGGACGCTCGCGAGGAGCGGTACCGGCGACCGACCACGGTCGTCGTCCTGGAGCTCGACGGGCTCGATCGGCTGGTCGATCGACTGGGTGCAGCGGCGGCGGAGCGAGTGGAACCCGATGTCGCGGCCACGGTCGCCAAGCTCGCTCGCCGCTCGGACTACGTGGCTCGCCTCGCTCCCGGGCGCTTCGCCGTCCTGATGCCCGAGACGGACGAGATCGTCGCGATCAATTACGTCGAGCGCATCCGCCAGGCCTGCGACGAATGGCTCGAATCGGGGGCGATCGCGATGCGGCTCGCCATCGGTTGGGCGAGCACCGCGGGCACCGCGTCCGTGACGACGGCGATGCAAGTCGCGGTCGACCGGATGCACCTCGAGCTCCGCCGCAACGTCCGTCTGGCCGCAGACGGCACTTCGGGCGAAGCGGCGGCGGGCTGAGGATCCTCGACCGGGGAGTCAGTCGACCCCGAGGCGGATCGCGCGACCCGGCGTGGCGCCGGTGTGTTCGCCGTCGCGCACGACGAGGGTCCCATTCACGATGACGTGGTCGATACCCGACGGGAACCGGCGGGGCTCGTCGTACGTGGCGTTGCTGCGGATCGTCACTGGGTCGAACACGACGAGATCCGCGAGGTTGCCGTCGCGGATCGTCCCTCGCTGCCGCAGACCGAGACGGGCAGCGGGCGCGCCTGTCATCTTCCGGACCGCCTCCTCGAGGCTGAGCAGGCGCTCATCCCGCACGAACTGGCCGAGGATGCGCGGGTAGGAGCCGTAGGTTCGGGGGCTCGGCTTCGCTCCGATGAATGTCGAGTCGGTGCCGACCATGCCGACGGGGTGCTTCACGAACTCCGGGACGGTCTTCGTCCACGGCCCCGACGTGACCTGGTTGACGCCCAGGTCCTCGGCCAGCAGGAGGTCGCAGATGGTATCCACGGGATCCGTCCCGACTTCGGCCATCACGTCGGCGAGCGTGTGCGCCTCCCATCGCAGCAGGTCCGGCCGCTGGAAGTTGCCGAGCCGGAGATCCGCCCAGCCGGCCGGGCTCGTGTACGCCGGCGCCATCTCCTCCTTGAGCCGCTGGCGCGTCGCCCTGTCCGCGAGGCGCTCCTTGAGGGCGAGTGGCCCGCCGGCTTGCACCCACTGGGGGAGCTGGATGAGGAGCCGCGTGCTCGCCCACTCGTACGGGTAGGAGTCGAAGGTCAGATCGAGCCCCTCGGCGCGGCCGTCATCGATGAGGGCGAGCAGCCTGTCGGCGCCGCCCGGGTGCGTTTGGCGGTGATAGAAGTGGGTGATATGGGCGGCCGCGCCGGACCGTCGGCCGATCTCGATCGCCTCCTTGAACGGGTCGAGATAGCGGTCACCGAGCGTGTAGCGCACGTGGCTGTGATAGAAGCCGCCGGCCTCCGCGCCGACCGCGCTCAGCGCGGCGAGTTCCTCGGTCGTAGCGTAGCTACCCGGCGGGTAGTCGAGACCGGTGCTCAACCCGACGGCGCCCTCCGCCATCGCGTCGCGAAGCGTGGCGGCCATCCGGTCGAGTGACCCGGCGTCGACAGGCACATCGTCCCAGCCGAGCGCGTCGATCCGCAGCTGGCTGTTGCCGACCAGGGTCCCGACGTTAACGCTCACGGTGTCGTCGAACCGCGCCAGATAGTCGGCCACAGTGCGCCAGTCGTAGTCGATGTCGGGGCGGCCATCGAGCCCCGAGTCGAGATGGACGAACGCGTCGAGGTCCTCTTGCCTCCGGAACGGGGCGAACCCGTTGCCGTCGACCCCGACGATCTCCGTGGTGACGCCCTGACGCACCTTGGGCTCGTGGCGCGGTTCCGCGAGGATCACGAGCCCCCCGTGGCTGTGAAGATCGATGAAGCCTGGGGCGACGATCCTGTCCGTGGCGTCAAGCGTCATCGCGGCGTTCGTCGGGAGGTCCCCGGCGGCGTCCAGGACGCGCATCCGGTCGCCCTCGACGACCACGGTGCCGGGACGTCCGAGTGCACCGGTCCCGTCGACGATCGTGCCTCCGGTGATGAGCAGGTCGACGCTGTCGGTCACGATGAGACGTTAGCCGAGCGCGGCCAGCGCTCGCCCGAGGAATCCCACCACCCGCTCCCGGGCGGTCGAAGGCGGGACGCCGGGCCACGGGCCGACCCAATCATCGAGGCCGGCCACGTCGAGATAGCCGAGGCCTGCCTCGACGTCCCAGACAGGATCACCGGGGAAGGCCAGATCGGCCACGTCGGGCCCGACGAGGGTCGCGATATTCACGCGGTAATGGGCGAGGTCGAACGGTGCTGGGCCGACGCACGCATCGCTCCAGTCGATCACACCAGTCACCGCGTCTCCGACCCACAACAGGTTGCCCGGGTGGAAGTCTCGATGGATGAACACAGGTTCGACCACCCCATTCGGCCGCTGCGCCGAGAGTTCGAGCGCGCGATCCCAGAGGCGTGGATCCCTCCACCACGTGGGCCGGCGCATCTCGAAGCCCTCGTGGTATCCCCGGTACGTCCATCCTGCTGACGCTCCTGGTGGCGTCGCGTGGATCGCATCGAGGAGCTCGAGGACTACCGACGACCCAGAAGCGTCGAGCCGATGCTCGCCGGCGAGTCGGGTCATGAGGATGGCGGGCGGTTCGTCCGACCAAGCGACGAGTCGCGGGGCTGGGACCTGCGAACTTGCGACCGTCGTGAGGGCGGTGACTTCCCGGACGATCGCATCAGGTTCCTCTGGACCGGCGGTCCCGGTCCCATACCAGCGGAGTACGAGGCCGTCGGCCATGACGAGGAGCGCGCGACCACTCGGTCTCGCTTCGAGCCGCGAGGCCCGGACATCCCGGTCCGCGAGCCATCGCTCAGCCTCAGCAGGGGGCGCGATCACGCAGTGTCGCCCGGACCCTCCAGCCGCCGGCCGCGGACCCAGGTCGCCCGGACCATGTCGGAATGGGCTCGGAAGATGAGGCGGCTCGCGAGGTCCTCGGCTTCGTCGTCGACGACGCCGGGGATCGGCGCTGCGTACGCCGGGTCGATCGCGATGACGTCCGCTTCCTTGCCCGACTCGAGCGAGCCGATCGCGTCGGCCAGCCCGAGCGCCTGGGCGCCACCGAGCGTCCCGAGGCGGATCCAGTCGAGCGGCCCGAGCACGGGCCCGGTCTCGACACCCGCCACGCGGCGAGCGTTCCGCGCGTAGAACCCGACCCGCATCACGCTGAAGATCGAGAGGTCCGGCCCGCCGGCGACGTCGGACCCGAGGCCGAGCGACAACCCCGCATCCAGGTATCGCCCGAGCGGCATCACGCCTGACGCGAGGAACAGGTTCGAGATCGGGCAATGGGCGACGTGCGTCCCGGTCTCGACCATCCGGGCCAACTCCCGGTCGGACAGGTGCACGGCGTGGGCCAGGACCGTCCGCTCGCCGAGCCCGCCGGCGCGGTCGTAGACATCGACGTAGTCGAGGGCGTCGGGGAACAGCCGCGCGACCTCGGCGATCTCGCCCTGATCCTCGGAGACATGCGTCTGCCAGTAGGCGCCGGTCGATGCGGCGAGGGCCGCCGACTCGCGCAGCAGGTCGGCCGTGCACGAGACGGCAAATCGCGGCGTCACCGCATAGCGGAGTCGACCGTCGTCTGCCCCGTGCCACCGGTCGATCAGGCGAGCGCTCTCGGCCAGCGTCCGATCGAGGATGGTCGATGGGTCGATGGTCGAGTCGTACGTGACGCGGTCCATCATCACCTTGCCGATGATCGCGCGGATGCCGTGCGCCTCGGCCGCGCGGAACGTGGCATCGAGGCTGGCCTCGTACACGGCCCCGTAGACCATCGCCGTCGTCGTGCCCGCAGCCGCAAACGCGCGCCAGGCGGCAGGGGCAACGCGGTCGGCCGTAGCCACGTCGAACCCGCGCTCCAACGGGAAGATGTAGCGCTCGAGCCACGCCAAGAGATCCATCCCGGCACCGAGACCGGCGTTCGGCAGCTGCGGAACATGCGCGTGCAGGTCGACCATCCCCGGCAACAACACCCACGGCCGAAGATCGACAGCGCCCTCGACGAGGTCGGGCCGCTCGGTGGAAGCGCCCGCGAACGCGATGCGTCCGGTGCGATCGATGTCGACGAGGGCGTCCCGCTCGAAGCGGGTGCCGCCAGCCCCCAGCGGCGTCAGCAGTCGGCCGCGCACGACGAAGGGGGGTGTGGTGGGCAGGTCCACGCGCGACAGGCTACCGGACATGAAACGACCCGGATCGGTCGATCCGGGCCGGAAGATCAGGCGGGCAACGCCGTCATGCGGCGTTCGGCGCGCCGCTAGCGCTTCTTGCCGCGAACCTCGAACAGATGGGCCGTCCACTCAGAACCGCCGCGGTCGATCGTCGCCGAGCTTCCGTGCCAGCCGCACGTGCAGGTGATCGTCTGCGCCTGGTGCTTGTACTCGTCGATCACGTGCTTGAACGGTTCGTTGGCGGCGACGGGCTTGACGGGCGGTCGGCTGTTCAAGGGAACCTCATGCGCGTGGACGGACGCGAGTCCGTGTGAACGGGAGTTCCCTATTGTAGCCGTTCGAGCCGATTCTCGCTGGGCGAGAGGCTTCGCGACGACGGCGCGCGGTGCGACACCGGCGCACGCAGGGCCCTCAATCCGGTCCGAGGTGATACCCGATCCGACGCGGTAACCGGCTGACCTCGCGCAGGAGCCGCGACGGGGACTGGCCGCGCTCCTCCATCGACTCTCGGCGAGCGGCAGCCTCCCGCACCAGCCGCGCCCCGACGAAACGTGCCGGCTCGGGCGGGAAGGCCCGGGGTGCGCCGCCGTTCGCCAGTGGCAGCGCCAGCGCCGGGTCGGCGGATGCTTCGACGGCGTTCGCCGCGAGGATCCGGCCCGCAACGACCGACGGTCCGACGCCGTTGCCGCTGTAGCCGTGGACGAAGTGGATCGGCCGGCCGGGCACCGACCCGAACCACGGCAGATGGTCGCTCGTGACGTCGATCGGGCCACCCCACGCGTCGTCGATGCGAACATCCGCGAGGGACGGGAACAGCCGCCGCAGCCCAGCAGCTGCTCGACGTGCGTCGTCGATCGAGTCGGTGAACACATCGCCGATCCGTCCGCCGAAGCCGGCGGTACCGCCACCTCCGCCCAGGGCGATACGGCCATCTGGGGTCGAGCGCAGGTAGTGCAGCGTGAAGCGCGCGTCAGCGACGCCCTCGCCGCCGGTCCACCCGATCTCGGCCAGTCGGTCGGGGATGGGCTCGGTCAGGACGATATATGACGACCAGGTCACGAGCCGACGGCCGAACCACGGCCAGCCGGCGGCCCAGGCGTTCAGTCCGAGGACGGCCGACGCCGCGATCACCTCTCCGGCACCGGTCGCCGATCGCGTCCGGACCCGGACAGGCCGGAATCCCGCCCCGTTCCCCCGACGTGACGGCGCGCGGCGGCCCCCGGCACCCAATGGACCGAGTGGACCCCGTCCGTATCCATCGATCTCGACCGCCTCGGTGCCCTCGAAGATCGTCACCCCGCGCTCGAGGAGGACGCGTCGCAGACTGCGGGCGAGGACCGCCGGCTGGACGGTCGCTGCGCCCGGCATGAACACCCCGTCGCGGAAGACGGGCGAGCGCACGCGCTCGGCCACCTCGGCCGCCGACAACGGCACGAACTTCTCAGCGAGACCGTGGTATCGGAGGGCCTCGACCGCCTCGCGCCAGGCGCCGTCCTGCGCGGGTGCCGCGCTGGCGGTCAGCGATCCTGCCTTCGTGAACCAGGCATCGACAGCGTGCGCGGCGCAGAAGGCGCCGACCTCGTCAACGGCGGCCTCGATCGCCTCGCCCGTCTGGCGAGCACCGATCGGTCCATAGCGGTCGAGGAGCGTCGGGAACTCGTCCCACCAGTTCGTGACGAATCCCCCGTTTCGGCCCGAGGGACCACCGCCGCAGATATCAGCCTCGAGGAGGACGACGCGCGCGGCGGGTTCGAGGTCGGTGATCCGCAGCGCCGTCCACAGGCCGGTGTAGCCGCCACCGACCACGACGACGTCCGCCGTGGTCGTACCACGAAGTGGCGGCGCGGCCATAGCGAGGTGCGGTGCGGCCGTGGCCTCCGCGGCCACCGCCTCACGCAACCACCACGAGCGGCGCGAGCCGCTCGGTCGAACGCCGCCGAGCATCTAGAGCATCCGCGTCGACGGCCGATCAGCCGGTCTGCGGCAGCAGGCCGGTGTCGAGCAGGTCGTCGGTCGTCACCGGGTTCGGGACGAGACCGAGGTCCTTCATGAACGTGACCGACTTCTCCCAGTCCGACGGCTCGATCGCGCCCAGGCCCTTGCTCTCCTGGACAGGGCCAGTCCAGACATCGACGGTGGCATCCAGGATCGCGGCCTGGGTGTCACGCTGCGCGGCGAGATCGGGAACCGCCTTGAGCGCGGCATCGAGGCCCTTCTCAGGGTCGGACTTGATGTCCTCCATCGCGTGGAGCGTCGCGGCGACGAACCCGCTGATCGCGTCGCGCTTCGACTCGAGCGCCGCCTTCCCGACGATCAGCCCGTTCCCGGGCAGCGGCGTGATCTCATCGACATGTAGGACGTTCACCTTCTCCCCGGTGAGCTGCAGCTGAACGGGCTCGTTGTTGGCGAAGCCCGTCGCTGCGTCGACCGCCCCCTGGGACACGGCGGCGCCCTGGCCGAAGTCGGGGTACTCGACGATCTGGAGGTCGTCCGGCGTCAGATCCGCGGACTTGAGGAGGGCCTGGAGCATGATCCAGGACGAACCGTACTTGCCCGGGATGCCGAGCTTCTTGCCCTTCAGGTCCTTGGCAGCGGCGATGCCCGACGACGCCTTGGCGAACACGATCGACGGGAACTTGCCGTAGATCGTCGCGACGTACTTGATCGGGATCGCGTTGCTCACCGCCGGGATGACGCTCGTCCCGTCGGCGAGGCCGATGTCGATGGATCCCTGCCCGACCAGCGTGACGAGGTCGGGGTCGATCTTGTTCTGGAACGTGACGTCGAGACCCGCCTCGTCGTAGTAGCCGGCCTGGTCGGCGAGATAGAACTGCGCGAACTGGACGCTCGGGATGAAGCCGAGCCCGACGGTCAGCGCGACGCGCGCGTGGCTCGCGTCGGGACTCGGCTCGCCGCTCGGCGACGACGTGGACGGGGGCGCGACCGAGCCCGATGCGGCGCTGCCCGGCGACGCGCTCCCCGCGCCCGCGCCGCACGCGGCGACGAGCACCAGGACGGCGAGGAGAAGGATCGATCGACGAAGGGGCACTAGGACCTCCTGGGTAGCAGGTTAGCGAGCGCCGACGAGACGGCGCTCGATGAGCACGACGACGAGGTACAGGACGATCCCGACGACGGCGATCGTCAGGAGCGTCGCGAACATCAGCGGGATGTCGAACAGCGAGCCGCGAGCGAGGTTGATCAGCACGCCGAGACCCTTGTCGGCGCCTGCCCACTCGCCGACGATCGCGCCGACGACGGCCAGCGTCACGCCGACGCGCATGCCACCGAGGATGCTCGGCAGGGCCGCTGGGATCTCGAGGGTCGTGAGCACCTGGCGACGGGTCGCGCGCAGTGATCGACCAAGCTCGAGCAGGCGAGCGTCGACCGAGCGGATCCCGACCATGGTCGCGACAGCGACCGGGAAGAAGACGATCAGCGCGCAGATGACCACCTTGCCGAGGAGGCCGGGCCCGAACCACAGCGCGATGAGCGGAGCGAGCGCGAGGATCGGCGTCGCCTGGGCCGCGACGAGGTAGGGCGATGCAAGCCGCTCGATGACCGCGCTTCGGGCGAGCGCGTACCCGACCACGAGGGCGGCACCTGCGCCGACCACGAAACCGAGCGCCACCTCCACGAGCGTCGCGACCAGGTGCGGCTGGATCGTTCCCGCCGACCAGGCTGACGCCCAGCGCGTAAGGACGGAGCCCGGCGGGGGGAGGATGAACGGAGGGAACCCGCTGACCATCACGACCAGTTGCCAGAGCACCAGGAAGCCGACGAGCGCGGCGACGACGGACACGATCGCGGTCCGGCTCATGCGGCGGCCTCCTCGCCGAGGTGACGCCGGATGGCGCGCGAGGTGCTCGTTACCACGATCGCATCGAGATCGGCGATCGAACGGGGCCGCGGCAGCTCGACGGGGAGCTGTGCGACCACGCGGCCGGGGCGCGCAGAGAGCACGACGACGCGATCGGCGACGAGGATCGCCTCGGCGATGTTGTGGGTGACGAGGAGGATCGTCGGCGCCGCACGCTCCCAGAGCGCGAGCAGCTCGAGATCGAAGCGTTCGCGACTCAACGCGTCGAGCGCGCTGAAGGGCTCATCGAGCAGGAGGACGCCGGGCTCGAGCGCCAGGGAACGCGCGAGGGCGACCCGCTGCGCCTGGCCGCCCGACAGTTCCGCTGGGCGGTTGCCCAGAACGGACGGGTCGAGGGCCACGAGATCGGTCAGCGCCTCGAGCCGTTCTCGTCGCCGATCGGGTTGCCAGCCCGCCAGCTCGAGCGGATACGTGATGTTGCCGGCCGCGGACCGCCACGGCAGGAGGCGCGGTTCCTGGAAGACGAGGCCGATCCCGGCATCGGGGCCGGTCACAGGCTGCCCATCGAGCGCGACGCGACCGGAGTCTGGCGTCAGCAGCCCCGCGATCACGCGCAACAGCGTCGACTTGCCCGATCCGTTGGGCCCGATCAAGGCGACGATCTCGCCTCCGCCGACGGCAAGACTCAGGTGGTCGAGGACGGGCAACCGACCGCCACCGCGGATCGGGAACGAAAGGTCGATGTCCTCGACCTGGATCGCGCCGGGCCGGGTCATCGCCGTGGCTCTGCGAGCAACGGCCGGAGCGCCGGGTACAAGCCCGCATAGATGCCGTACGCGCGGTCGTAGGTCTCGCGTGTCTCGGGGCGCGGCTCGAGGCGACGTTCGATGCGGGTCATCGAGCGGACGGCGGTCTGGACGTCCGGGCTCGCGCCGATCGCGACCGCGCCGAGGATGGCCGACCCGAGTACGGCGGTTTCGAGGACCGCGGGAACGAGCACGGGGAACCCTGTGACGTCAGCCTTGATCTGGTTCCACGTTTCGCTTCGCGCCGGCCCACCGCACGCACGCATCGCGCTGACCCGCACGCCGGCGGCCAGCATCGGTTCGGCGACATGGCGGATCGCGAATGCGCTCGCTTCGAGGATCGCCCGAGTCAGGTGGCTGCGGCCGTGGCCGAGCGTCAGCCCGACGAAGGCGCCCGTGGCTCCAGGGTCCCAGATCGGCGATCGTTCGCCGGCGAGGTACGGGAGGAAGACGACGCCGTCAGCGCCAGGCGGCGTCGTGCCCGCCTCCTCGAGCAGGGCCTCGGTCGTCACGGAACCGCCGACGACGGCGTCGCGGAACCAATCGAGCGCTCGACCGGTCGACGCCATCGCCGCGCCGACGCTGTACAGCCCGGCCAACGGCGCGGGCGTCACGAACGCCCCAGCAACCTCGACAGGCTGATCCCAGTACACGCCGAACCCGCCGGCCGAGCCGCCGGGGTCGTAGGCGTCGCCGGCCTCGGTCAGCCCGGCGCCGAGGTAGCTCGCGAAGGCGTCGTTGGTGCCACCGGCCACGGGGATGCCGGCTCGCAGATGGAGGGCGTCCGCGGCGACCTCGCTGAGCGTCGCAACGAGCCCGCCCATCGCGGTCGCGTCCGGCAATCGGTCGACGCGAAGGCCGGTGGCGGCGCCGACCACGGCGGCGTCCGGACGCCCCTGGCCGGGGACGGTGGGCGCCGCCGCGACGCCCGTGAGCCGGAAGGCCAGCCACTCCCAGGTCGTGAGATACCAGCATGCTCGGGCGGCCACATCCGGCTCGTTGCGCTCGAGCCAGAGCGCCGCAGGCAGCGGTCCGAGCGCCCAGCCACGGATCCCGGTCGCCTCGGCAAGCTCTTCGCTCTCCGTCCTCGAGCGGGTGTCGAGGAACGTGATCGCGGGCCGGATCGCCGCACCGCGAGCGTCCACCGCGACGAGGGTCGGGCCGTGTCCGTCGACCCCGATCGCGACGACGTCCACGGCCTCCGGCGGTCGCAGCGCGTGGACGCCGACGACGACGGCGGACCACCACGCCTCGGCGTCCTGTTCCGCGCGACCATCGGGGCCGACATCGAGCCCGTATCCGGCGCGCGCGATGGCCAGCAAACGACCGTCGAGGCCGACGAGCCCGACCTTCACCTCGGTCGTCCCGAGGTCGATGCCGAGGATCGCGGCGGTCGGGGTCGTCACTGCCGGCTCTCGTCGTCGAGCGCGACGACCGCCTCGGCGGTTTCCACGTCCGTGACGAGCGTCCTGACCGCGCCCGAGCGAAGCGCGCCGAGGATCGGCGTGACCTTGCGCTCTCCGGCCGCGACGCCGATGGCCACGGGAACGTCACGCAGCGCACGCGCGTCGAACGCAAGGACGCGGTCACGGAGCGCGGGACACAGGAACGACCCGTTGATGTCGAACGGCGCGATCAGGATCTCCCCGACGGCACCACGATCGGTCAGCTCGTGGGTCACGTCGGGGCCGAGCGATGCGACGCCCCATGACGGACCGCCGATCCCGAACAACGCGACGTCGACGCGACTCCACAGATCGATGACCGCGCGGACGCCGGCATGGCTCTCGAGCGCCTCCTTGGTCTGGGCGTCATCGAGGAGCCCGGGTGCCATCAGCCCATGAGGTTGCGCGCCGAACGCGTCCGCCACGCGGCGGAACGGGTCACGATCAGGGCTCGTGGACCAGTAGCCGCCCGCCAGCGGCACGACCGTCGCCCGGATCGGGCTCACGGCGTCCTCGAGCGCATCCGTCACCGCGCTGACCGACGCGCCATCCCCGATCCCGACCGTCGTGCCGTCGCGAACGCTCGAGCCCAGCACCTGGGCACCGAGCCGCCCCACGATCCGTCGCGTCAGGTCCTCCGGACCCGCGAGCGTCGGCGCGAGGTGGACGGCAGCCAGCGAGAAGCGCTCTGCGAGCTCGTCTGTGGCCGGTGACACGACGGCGTCGCGATCGATGATCCGGATCTCGACGACGCCCTCGGCACGGGCGCGCTTCAGCAACCGGCTGACCTGCGGTCGCGTCAGGCCGAGCCGATCGGCGACCTCGTTCTGGGTCTCACCAAGCTCGTAGTACAGGCGGCTGACCTGGACGAGCAGGTCGCGATCAGCGCCCATCGCGGCCGGGGTATCGCCAATGCACAGATGTTCGGAACAGATGTGCGGCCATCTCGAGCCATCATCGCCGCGCCGCGGACGGGCGTCAAACCGTCAGCTCCCAAGGAGCTTCGCGACCTCCTCGCGCTCGCTCGGATCGAGTGCCGGCCCGAGGTCGGCGGCGCTGCGGAGCAGCGAACGTCCGCCCTCGACATCGCCGGATGCGACCCGGATGGCGCCGTCGTGGAACCGAAGCCGCGCGTCGTCAGCACCGAGCGCGCGCGCCGCCGCGATCTCGCTCGCCGCGTCCGCCGGCCGCCCGAGCCGGTGGAGCGTCCAGGCGAGCAGGTCGTGACCGGCTGCGTCTGGCCGCGCCTCGACCGACGCCCGAACCCGGCTCAGCAGGGCATCGTTCGCCCCGCCGTGATCGATCTCGAAGCGCAGGAGCTGCCGGTCGTAGGTGGTCGCCTGGATGTCGCCAAGCTGCTCGATGAAGCGGATCGTGTCGAACGTTTTCGTCGCGGTCACATCGGCGGGGTCGGCCTCAATCAACAGATCGCCCAGCAGGCTCAGCGCTTCGGGCTGTGGCGCGATGCTCGTGGCGCGCCGAAGTCCATCGATCGCGTCGGCGATCGCGCCCTCGAATGCGTCGATCCTCGCCATCCCGATGCGTGCACCGACGTCGGTCGGCCTGATCTCGAGCGCCGCCGCGTAGCTCGCCCGAGCCGTGACGGCGTCGCCGGCCAGGCGGGCGTACTCCCCGACGGCGTAGTCATAGATGCCGAGATCCTGGACCTCGTCGTGGACGGCCGCCTTCCGGGCCTCGCTCGCGAGCCTGACGGCCCCTGACGCGTCACCCGTCACGGAAGCGAGCCGCGCCTCACGGATGAGGATCGCCGGGCCGCCGGTCGACTGGAGCACCATCAGGTCCTTCCGCGCCGCCTCGATCGCACCGAGCTCGAGCTCGGCGTCGAAGCGGACCGCGAGGGCGGCAGGCGCGGCAGGGACATCGATCAGGATCCCATCCGCCGTCGTACGCGCCGTGTCGAAATCGTGGAGCGAGACGAGCGTCGAAGCCTGGACGAGGCGAGCCTCGACATCCCCGGGCTCGATCGTGAGTGCCTGGCGAGCCGCGTCGAGCGAGCGCTGGTAGTCGTTGAGGTCGTAGCTGAGCCGACCGCGACCCTGGTACAGGATCGCCAGGTTGGTGGCGGCGAGGTAGTCGTGTGGGTTGGCCGCAAGGTTCTTCGACCACGCCGCGATCGAGTGGTCGACCTGGTCCAGGCCGACGTTCGGCGCACCGGCGTCGAGCGGGGCGATGGCGGACCCCAGGGCCTCTGCCTGCGGAGCGGCCGCGGGCACGGAGCGTGGGACCGGAGCGGCCGTCGGCCGTAGTCCCGAGGCCAGATACGTGCCCCCGACCACGGCGAGTGCCGCGAGGACGAACCCGGCGGCGCGCGGGCCGCGGCGCGATCCGGCGTAGGTGAGAAGGCTCATGTGTCGCGTCCCATCGAGAGGTGGCGGGAGGCGGCGGGAGGCCGCCTCCCTGATCCGACCTAGTGCGGCTTTCCGAGGTACGGGAAGCGCCCCAGGTAGTCGGTGTGCGGCCCGACGCCATCACTCGGCACGGCGCCGGTAGCGTCGCGATCCGAGAACAGGCCGAGCGGGTCGCCGCCGGTCGTCACGTTCAGCTCGACGTCGATGACGTCGTCGGCCAGAGCGCGGCCGTTCAGCGGTGCCGGCAACTTGCTCGAGCGGCTATAGACGAGCACGTCCGGGATCAGGACCCCGGCGAGTGCCGCCGCCTGCGCGTTCGAGTAGGCGCCTTCCTTGTCGAGGCTCGAGAAGAACGTCAGGCCGTTGATCACGTTCTTGCGGAACTTGCCGTCGTAGGCCGTGGCCTGGCGACTGGGTGGGGTCCGGTTGAACAGATCCTTGTCGGCGACCGGGTTGAAGACCGTGTTGATCGCCGGGCGGCCCATCTGGTCGCCCGAGCGCCAGCGGCCATCGCTTCGGTACTGCGTCGTCGCCCAGACACCGATGGTGTCCGGGAGCTGCGAATTCGGGATGGAGAGCACGATCGCGTTCGTGTTCAGGTTGGCGAAGAAGTCGGTCGGGTGGTTCCCGAGCGCATCGCCGCCGACGGCTGTGCCGGTCGTCAGCTTGGTCGTCGTGCCGATGAAGCCCGTGAGGTCGAAGAAGAACGGGTCGGAGCGAACTCCGGCCCAGGCCCGGAGGCTGTAGCGGGTGTTGGCATTGCCCTCGTTGGACTCGCCCCAGGCGACCGTCGTCCCCTGCTCGAACGACCGAGCGTTCGAACCCGTGTACTTCACGATCCGGTATGCCTGTTCCGGGTACTTCGCGTCGCCATCACGATCCACGCGACCGAACCGCGCGACGTAGGCCAGATCGGCCTTCTTGTCGCCGTTCTTGTCGACGTTGAAGATGTAGCGGACGCTGGTCCCGAAGTTCCCGCCGAACAGGTTGATCGCCGGGTTCACCGTCATCGCGATCACCGTTCGGTTCGAGTTGTCCGGAGCGCGGAAGACGTAGACATCGTTGATGTCCCGGTCGCCGTGCTCCGAGTGCGGGGCGATCTGCCCGTTCGCCGTCGCTCCGCCAAGGGCGGGTGCGTCGAGATGGTCGGCCGCGTTCGTCAGGATCGGGGCGGCGCCGATGGTCAGCGCTACGACCGCGGTCCCGAAAGCGGCCAGCTTCCGAGGAGACATGGGGGATTCGATCCCTCCTGTGCGTCGAGTGGCGACCGGGCTCCTCCACGGGCCCCCGGCCGATCGATCACCCCGACGACGTCGCGACTCTTCCGTCGGTGTTCGACCGGTCATGCGCAGGTACCCCCCGACCGGATGAGTCGCCCTTGATATGCGGCGCCGCGAGCCCCGCCAGTAACGACGGCTAGGGCAGGACGCGGCCGGGATTGAGCAGACCTTGCGGGTCGAGCGCGGTCTTGATCGCCCACATCACCCGGACAGCGTCCGGTCCACGTTGCTCTTCGAGCCACTCGCGGCGGGCCGACCCGATGCCATGCTCCCCGGTGACGGTACCGCCCAGGTCGAGCGCGGCGCGGTAGAGGTCCGCCTGGACGGCTTTGGTCACCGCCTCGGCTCGTGGGTCGCCACGTTCGAGCACGAGGTCCGGATGCAGGTTGCCGTCGCCGGCATGCCCGAACGTCCCGATCCGGACGTCGTGCTTCGCGGCGATGGCTTCGACCGCACGCAGCATGTCCGGCACCCGCGAGCGCGGCACGCCGACGTCCTCCATCTTGACCTCGCCGATGCGCTCCAACGCGAAATGCGCGGCGCGACGCGCCTGCCGCAGCAAGTCGGCCTCGGCCGGGGTCTGGGAGCGGACCGTGCTCGTCGCACCCACCTCGACGCACACCGTCTCGGCGCGGGCCAGCTCATCATCCGCGGCGGCCCCGGGAAGGTCGGACTCGATCATCAGCATCGCGGCCGCATCCCGGTCGAGACCGAGCGCATGGACGTCGTCGACGGCACGGATCGTGAACCGGTCCATCAGCTCGAGCGTGACCGGCGAGAGGCCTGCGGCCGCGATGCCGGCGACCGCTTCCCCTGCCGATTCGAGCGTCGGGAAGAAGGCGAGCAGCGTCCCGCGGATCGGTGGCGTCGGGCGGAGACGCAGCGTCGCCTCCGTGATGAGCCCGAGCGTGCCCTGCGACCCGACCATCAGGTGCGTCAGCGAGTAGCCGGCCACGTCCTTGACGTTCTTGCCGCCGGTCCGGATGACGCTGCCATCCGCCATCACGACCTCGAGCGACAGCACCGAGTCACGCGTCTGCCCGTACTTGACACAGCACAGGCCGCCGGCGTTCGTGCCGAGGTTGCCGCCGATCGAGCACATCTCGAAGCTCGCCGGATCGGGCGCGTAGAAGAGGCCATGCTCGGCGACGGCAGCCTTGAGTCGTGCATTGATGACGCCGGGCTGCGTCACGACGCACAGGTTCGGGGCGTCGATCTCGACGATGCGATCCATCGCGGTGAACGCGACGGTCAGCGCCCCATCGATGCCGGTCGCGCCGCCGCTGAGCCCTGAGCCCGCACCGCGCGGAACGATCGGTACGTCGAACTCGGCGCACGTCTTCACGATGCCGACGACCTGCCCGGTATCGACCGGGAGCGCGACGGCGCCAGGGAGGCCGGCGGCGATGAACGGCGTCTCATCGCGACGGTACGACTCGCGGTCCGTCTCGTCGGTCAGCAGCCGCAGGTCCGGAAGCCGGGTGCGGAGTGCGTCGATGAACCGCTCGGTGACGATGCCGGCCGCCATGAAGGGCCAGTGTACGGGCGCGATCGAGCAAGGCTCCAGGTCCGCGGTTGGACGCCGCCCGTACGATTCACCGATGACAAGGGGGATCGCCGGGCGCGCGCTCGTCTCGCTCGGGCTCGCCTCGCTCGTGATCGCCGCCATCGCCGGACGGGCGCTCGCCTGCGACCCGCGCCTGTCGGACCTGGGCGGCTCGCGTTCGTTCAGCGACACGGTCTCGTCCGGCCAGGCTCCCGCGCCGGCCACGGCCGCCGCCTTGCCCCAGAGCGCGACGGCCGTCACCCCGGGCACGGTGAACCGGTCGAGCGTCAAGCTCACCGCGCGCTACCTCATCGGACTGACGCTGGGATTCTCGAGCCGATCCTTCCAGGCGAACACCGTCGTGACGATCACCAACACGTCGGGCGGACCCATCGATCGCGTCGAGCTCAACACGATCGCGGCACGACTCGGCGCGATGCGCCTGCGCGTGGTGGAGGTGGACGGTCGACGCGTCAGCGCGAAGGTCAGCGATCAGACGATCGTCGTACCGCTCGGCGGCATCCTGGCCGCCGGCGGGACGGTGACGATCCGCGTCCATTACACGGCGACCCTGCGCAGCACGCTGAGCGGCTCGAACTGGATGTTCACCCGCACGAACGGCATCGTCGACGCCTATCGCTGGATCCCGTGGGTCAGCCGCGCCACGCCGTTCACGCGCCCGAACCACGGCGACCCGTTCGTGACGCCGGTGAGCCCGGAGGTCACGGTCAGCATTCGAACCGACCGCCGGCTCGTGATCGCCTCGACGGCGGATCGCGTGGCGCAGTCGAGCGATGGCCTGACGCAGCGGTTCGTCGCGCGAAACGTCCGCGACGTGACGGTGACCGCAGCGCCCGACTTCCGGACGGCGACCGCCACACTCGGCACCAAGAAGGTCCGCTACTTCTACCGCTCGTCGGCGAACCGGGCGCTCATCCTTGACGCCGCCGTCGACGCGCTACGTGCGATGCAGGCACGCCTCGGGCCGTATCCATACACGATCTACAAGGTCGTCCAGTCGGCCGGCGGATATGGGATGGAGTCCCCGGGTCTGACGTGGATCCCGTTCGGCGTCGGAAGCGCGAATCTGCGCTATCTGGTCGCCCACGAGACCGCCCACCAGTGGTTCTACGGCGTCGTCGGCAACGACCAGGCTCGGCAGCCATTCGTAGACGAGGCCGTGGCCGACTTCGTGGCGCGGGACGTGACCGGTACGCGCCGCGCGAGTCGCTGCGGGACGGCTCGGCTCGACCTGTCGATCTATCGGTACAGCGCCGCCTGCTACTACGAGATCGTGTACATCCAGGGCGGCAACCTGCTGAACGATGTGCGTCGCCGGATGGGCTCGACCTTGTTCTGGTCGACGCTTCGGTCGTATGTGACGGCGCAGCACTACGGGATCTCAACGACGCCGACGCTGCTCACGACGCTCGACGATGCGACACCGGTCTACCTGTCGGCGGTCTTCCGACCCAGGTTCCCGTCGATCTACTGACGGGGCGGCACGATCCGGAGACGTCGCTCTGCCGCCAGGGCCTGCGGCATCTGGCGGAACGACGCGGGTAGAAGCGGGTTCCACGCTCGCCACGACGCGACCAGCCAGGTCGATACCGTCCGCTCCAGCGGTCCCCACCGGAACCCGTACGCCTCGCGGATGGCCGCCGGTAGCAGTCCCAGGGATGGCCACAACGTCCAGTCGTAGAGCCGTGGTGGCACCGCCAGGCCGCCGAGCACCCCGGGGAGTGGCGGGTGGAGGATCGCCTCGGCCAGGTCTCGTGCGGTGGCGCGGACCTTCACCGGTCCGTCGGGACCGATCTGGTCGGCGAGATACGTCTCGAACGCCGCAAGGTCGTGGGGCAGGTCCCGATCTGTGACGCCGAAGGCGCGAGCGATCGGCTTCGTCTCCTCGTAGAAACGCGCAGCGTCGTCGCGGGTGACCGGACCGGCCCACGCGTCGTTCGCGACGATCGTCGAGTCGACGAGCGTGGCGTGGACCCACATCGACAGCGCCGGGTCGCGGGCGCTGTACCCCGCGCCCCGTATCCCTCGATGGAGGGCATTCAGGCGGCGGATCTCAGCGCGCGCTGCAGGCGTGGAGCCGTAGATGATCCGGAGGTAGCTGCGGAGCGTCCCGTCGAGCCGGCGCCACGGGTCGGCCCGGAAGTCGGAGTGCTCATCGACGCCGGCCGCGACCGAGGGGTGGGCGAGTTGCAGCAGCAACGCACGCGGACCCGCCCCGAGCAGCAGCATCGCCTCGCGATCGAACCGCCACGCCGCCGAGTCGGGTCCGAACATCCCTGGGTCGCGACGTTGCGTATCCACCTCGAGCACCATAGCGGGACGCGCACTGGAGGCACCGTGGGACGTTGGGGCACCGAGTTCGACGCCGATCGGTTGGCGACGCTCGAGACGCGGATGTGGAAGGCCTACTACCGACGCCAGCCGGCGCGGCTGTTCGCCTGGCTCGTGTTCGCTCTGCGCGAACAGGCCCGGGCGTCGTGGCCGACGGCACTGATCGCCAGCGTGCTCCTCACACGCGCGGCGGCTGGCTTCGCGAGGGCGTCGGGCGACTACGACCGATACGCGGGCGACATCGCCCGCGCCTACCGACGGCTCGGGCTTCCCGGGAACGTCGACGCAGAGGACGTCGCCAAGCGAGAGCTGCGGTGGTGGGTCGTTCGGCGCGAGATCGGGCTTGCGGCGGGTGTCGCCGCGGGGGATGCGATCACGCGGCTGTATTCCGCGATCTACGAGGTCCCCGAGGCCGCGGTCGCCGAGGCGGGGCGCCTGCGTGGGCTGGCGGCTGAAGTGCGCGATCGTGGCGCGACTGCCGACCCGGATGGGCCGAAGGGTTCGGGTCGGGCCTACTGGCCGGAGGTCGCGCGGCTGTTGCGCGACTCGTATCGATCGTTGAAGGCGGCCGTCAGCGATCCTCGGGGCGACGGCCGATGAACCACCACGCGGCGGGGAAGATGCCCGCGGCGACGACGAGCTTGGCGGCGTCCCAGATGAGGAACTTCGTCATGCCGGCGGAAACGGCGGTCTCCCACGGGATGCCGGTCGTCACCTTGAGCCACGGGACGCCGATCGCGTAGATCACCGCGGTCCCGATGGCCATCGCCGCGAGCGAACCACCGATGTGTCGATCCCAGCCGAGCTCGGCCAGCCGGCCGACGATCGCGGCGGCGACGACGAACCCGATCAGATATCCGCCGGTCGCGCCCAGGATCCTGGCGACGCCTGAGTCGCCCTCGGCGAACACCCCGACCCCGAGGGCACCGATCGCGAGATACAGCAACAGGGCGAGTCCACCGCGGCGGAACCCGAGCGCTCCGCCGACGACCAGCACGCCGAACGTCTGGCCGGTGAAGGGCACGGGTACCGTCGGGATCACGACCTGGGCGGACAGCGCGACGATCAGCGCGCCGGCGACGATCAACGCGACGTGTCTGACGCGCGTCGGGGTGCGCTCGGCCACGGCGACCGGGACCAGGAAGTCTGCGAGGGTGATGCCGCGATCAGCGGCGGTGCTTCGGTCGAGTCGCGGCAGGGCGATCGTCAAGCGAGGCTCCGAAGGCAGGTCGTCGGGGGGCGCGACCTCGCGGCGAGTCTAGCATCCTGCTTCGGCGCGAACCGGCTGGTCAGCCTCCGGTCCGATCGTCGACCAGGCCCGTGGCGGGCCCTGTCCGCGCATGGCGGGCCTGTCCGTGCGTGCGAAGGGCTATCCGCAGCGGTCGGCGAACAGGACCGTCCACATCTTCCGGCCGTCGGAGGCCTTGTAGGCGCCGACGCCGATCGCTTCCCAGCGCGCCTTGAGGATGGTGCGGCGATGGCCGGATGACGCCAGGAACATCTCGTGGATCGCCTCGGGCGCGGCCGCGTCGGCGTCCGTGTCCCAGCCGATGTTCTCTCCCGCCAGCTCGTAGCAGTACCCGTTCGCATCGAGACGCCGGAACACGTTGCCCACGTCGGGGATGTCGTGGCTGAAGTACCCGCGCTCGACCATGTCGCGGCTCCGCCATCGGGCGACGGAACTCAGCGCTGCGTCGACGTTCAGCGGATCGACGCCGGCCGCCTCCCGCGTGTCTTCGGTGAGCGCGATCAACGTCCGCTCGGCCGTCGAGCTGAACGCGCCGCTGTCCCAGGCCTGAGCGACCTTGGGCTGGACGAGCGCAAGCAGGAATCCGACGACGGGCAGCATGAGGAGGCCGGCTCGAACGGGGAACGATGGAGTGAGTGCCGAGAGCATCGGATCGGGCGACCTCCACGACCCGTCGGCGGATGCGCGCCGGGCATGTCGATGAGGTGACGACGGTAGGTCGTCGGTCCTGATGGGTCCCCCCGGCGAAGGTCCCAGCTACCCCGTTCACCGAGGTACCGTCGAGCACGCTCTCGGGACCAGAAGTGCAAGCACCTCGATATCGAAGCCTCGCGCTCCGACGGGTTCGCGATAGCAGGGCGCGAGCAGTGTCCGGCCATGACGGCACGCAACGCTGGCGCGGACAAGGGACGCCTTCGACAGATCTGGCGCGATTACAGCCTGAGCATCGTCGTCGGGATGCTCTTCCTGTCGAGCATGCTTCTGCACACGATCTTCGGTTATTGGCAATACGCCTCCGATCAGAGGTCGCACAGCCAGGACCCGACGCTATGGGGACCCGATGGGTACGTCGTGTACTTCGGTGAGTGGACGTTCCAGAACTGGCAGTCCGAGTTCCTCGAGGTCCTGCTCCTCATCGTGGCGACCAAGTACTTCATCCACAGGGGCAGCCCGGAGTCGCGCGACGGGCAGGACGAGATGCAGCAGGCGATCGAGCGGATCGAGAAGAAGCTCGACGCCATGGAGAAGGCGCGATGACCCAGGATCTTTCGTCGATCCCTTCGACTCCGGACCCGGCGTCGCCCAGCGCGACGCGCGACAGCATCACGGACATCTGGGGGCCGCGAACGCCCCACCTTGGCGAGTGGCCGGTCCGGGTCGATTCGCGCATGCACCGCGAGGCCGACCACTGGGTTCGCTCGGTCTGCGTCCTCTGTTCGACGGGCTGCGGCATGGAGGTCGGCGTAGCCGACGGCCAGATCGTCGGCGTCCGCGGCCTCGCGACCGACCGCGTCAACCACGGTCGGCTCGGACCTAAGGGGCTTCACGCGTGGGAGGCCAACAACAGCCCCGATCGGCTCACCCAGCCGCTGATCCGCGAGGACGGCGGGCTGCGGCCCGCGACCTGGGACGAGGCGATGGGGCGCATCGTCGAACGGTCCAAGCATGACCTCGAGACGTACGGGCCCGGGTCGCACGGCTTCTACAACACCGGCCAGATGTTCCTCGAGGAGTACTACACGCTCGCGATGATCGCGGACGCGGGCATCGGGACGAACCACCTCGATGGCAACACGCGCCTCTGCACCGCAACGGCGGCGACCGCCCTCATCGAGTCCTTCGGGACCGACGGTCAACCGGGCTCGTATACGGACTTCGACCTCACCGATGCCGTCTTCCTCGTCGGGCACAACATGGCGTCGACCCAGACGGTCCTGTGGTCGCGGGTCCTCGATAGACTCGAGGGCCCGCGACCGCCACGGTTGATCGTGGTCGACCCTCGCCCCACCGTCCCGGCACGTCGCGCCGATGTCCACCTCGCGCCTCGACCGGGGACGAACCTGCCGCTCCTCAACGGGCTGCTGCGGATCATCATCGAGAAGGGCTGGATCGACAGCGCCTTCATCCGCGACCACACCGTCGACTTCGAGACGGTCGTCGAGACGACGAGCCCGTGGACGCCGAGGGCGGTCGCAGACGTCACCAACGTTCCCGAGTCGAAGCTCCAGGCGGCCGCGGAGATCCTCGGGACGACGGAATCACTCGTCTCGACGTGCCTGCAGGGCGTCTATCAGTCGCTCCAGGCGACCGCGAGCGCCGTGCAAGTCAACAACCTCCACATCATCCGCGGCCTCCTCGGGAAGCCCGGCTCGACCGTCTTCCAGATGAACGGCCAGCCGACGGCCCAGAACACGCGCGAATGCGGAGCGAACGGCGAGTTCATCGCGTTCCGAAACTGGCAGAACCCCGACCACGTCGCCGAGCAGGCGCGGATCTGGAACGTCGAGCCCAGCAAGCTGCCGACGTGGACCCCACCGACGCACGCGATGGAGATCTTCCACTTCGCGGAAGCCGGTTCGATCCGGTTCATGTGGATCATCTGCACGAACCCGGCGGTCTCACTTCCCGAGGTCGAACGGATCAGGAAGATCCTCGCGCGCGAGGACCTGTTCGTCGTCGTGAGCGACGCGTTCCTTACCGAGACGGCGAAGCTCGCCGATGTCGTCCTGCCCGCGGCGATCTGGGCCGAGAAGACGGGCTGTGCCACCAACGTCGACCGGACCGTCCACCTGTCCGAGAAGGCGATCGAACCGCCCGGTGATGCCCGCTCGGATCTCGACATCTTCCTTGACTACGCGAACCGGATGGCCTTCAAGGACAAGGACGGCGAGCCGCTCATCAAATTCCGCGACGCCGAAAGTGCCTTTGACGCCTGGCGCGCTACCTCGCGCGGACGGCCGTGCGACTACTCGGCGATGACCTACGAGCGACTGCGAGGACCGAGCGGCATCCAGTGGCCGTGCACGGACGAGTATCCAGACGGCAAGGAGCGGCAATACGAAAACGGCGTCTTCAACACGTCCGCCGCCTATTGCGAGACTTACGGCCACGACCTGATGACCGGCGCCGCGATCGAGCCAGCCCAGTACGCCGCGCGCGACCCGGGTGGCCGGGCGATCATCAAGGGCGCCGAATACGTGCCGCCGCCCGAGGAGCCCGACGAGGACTACCCGTTCCTGCTCACGACGGGGCGGGTCACCCATCACTTCCACACGCGGACCAAGACAGCCCGCTCCCCCGCCCTGCAGGCCGCCGCGCCCGAAGCGTTCGTGGAGATCGCCGATGTCGACGCGGTCCGACTCGGGATCGAGGAGGGCGACGCCGTCGAGGTCGCGTCACGTCGCGGTCGGGTCGTGGTGCCCGCCCGTCTGACGGGCGTGGAGCCCGGCGTCGTGTTCATCCCGTGGCACTACGGCGACGACTCGACCGCCGATACACCGACGGCCGCGAACCGCCTCACGATCACCGGCTGGGACCTTGTCAGCAAGCAGCCCCATTTCAAGTACGCGGCCGTCGCGCTCCGCCCGGTCCGCCGGCCGATGGAGCTCGAACGGACCGGCGCCGGAGCGGCTGTCGCAGGGTCCAACGGCCACCGTGCGGAGCCCGCCGTTCCCGCGGGCGCCGGCACGCCGACGGCGAGCGAGGTGACCAAACGATGACCACGCTCCCCGCCGGCCGGACTCGGAGCGCGATCGAGCGAGCTGGCCCGCCGTCGCCGGGCCCGAGCGCGCCAGCAGCCGATCCGCCGACAGCCGTCAAGCTCCAGGTCGCGACGTTCCTCGGCATGGTGAAGGCGACCGAGGAGCAGCTCCTCGACGCGTTTGCTCTCGTCGCAGAGCGGCACGAACGCAACTACGAGCTTTCGCGCGGCGCGGCGACCTGTGCCCTCTGGTCGCGCCGCCACCTCGAGTGGCTGAAGCCCTTCGAGAAGGCCTACGGCGCGGCGCCGAGCGAAAACGCCGAGATGCTTCGGTCGGCGTTGCTGTCCGGGACGAGGCCCGGCATCGTCGGCGAGATCCTGGACCTATCCGATCTCGCCGTGCTGGCAGAGCGGGCGGACATGACCTGGACGGTCCTGTACCAGGGGGCGCGCGAGATCCACGATCCGGGACTCGAGGAGCTCGCAGGCCGTGCACGCGACCACAACAAACGCCAGATCTCCTGGATCCGGACGCAGATCAACCACGTGGCGCCGGATGCGCTCGCGGTGCCGCTGGACCCGGTCGATCAGGCGGCGATCAGCCTGCCCAAGCGCATAACCGCCATCTCGTCGATCCCGGACTCCCTGTGGGTGCCGCTCATGTCGGCCGCGCTCGTCCTCGTGGTCGGCCTATTGGGGCTCGCGACCGGGCGTCCGTGGTTGGGACCCAGCCTCGGCCCCACCATCATCCTCGTCACGATGTTGCCGGCCCACCCGACATCCCGCGCCTGGAACATCGTCGCTGGGCACTTGATCGGTCTGGCGGCGGGACTCGCGGCCGTCGCCCTGCTCAGCGCGCAGTCCGCTCCGAACCCGATCGAGACCGGACAGCTCGAACCGGTGCGGGTCGCGGCAGCGACACTCGCGATCCTGCTGACATCTCTCGGCGGCATCATCACCCGCTCATCGCATCCGCCGGCCGCCGCGACGACACTGCTCGTCGCGCTCGGGTCGATCGCGAAGCCCGAGCAGGTCCTCGCGACGATCGTCGGCGTGCTCATCGTCGCGGTCGCCGGTGAGGCCGTGCGCCGCTACCGCCTCGATCGGCCCACGCCGGCTGAGCGGATGGCGCCGCCCTCATCGGCCGCTCGCGTGAAGCTTCGCGGTGCCTAGCGTCCCCACGACCTCATTCCAGCAGCGAGGTTGGGTCGGCCGGAGCGAGAACCTCCCGGCGGCCTCGACCCTCGACCTCATCTCGGACAAACCGAACCGATGGAACGCGGAGGGGGAGCCGACGATCTACGTCAGCGGCGATCCGGGTCTCGCGCTCGTCGAGTGCGGACGCCATCCGTCGGACCTCGAAGACGGCGTCAAGCTATTCGAGATGGATCTCCGGATCTCCCGGGCGATCGATCTTCGCGACCGCGACATCCGCGCCGAACTGTCACTCCCCGGGGACCTGTATTGGATCCTGCATCGCGAGCGCACCCAGGAGGTCGGCCGAACGCTGCGGCGCTCGGGCCGGTGCGACGCGCTGATCGTTCCGAGCGCCGGCGCCATCGACGGACCGGAACGCTACAACGTGGTGGTCTTCGCGGACGACCGGGACCGGATCCCCGACCTTGTCGCCGACCTGCGTCCCGTCGGTGAAGTCCGGCTCAGCGTCGTTCGCGCCTGACGTCCGCCGACTCGCCAGAGCGCGAGCGCCGCATCGGCGAGAGGAACACGATCGGGGCGGTCGAGCGGGCGCCGGCGTCGGGCAGCCGGCCCAGGGGCATACCGATGTGTGGTTGCCCTGAGCGCGGAGCTGCCGTCACGCCGTCGTTCCGCCGCTCTGCTCGACCGCGGCGCTGCCGGATCGAGCTCGGGATAAGCATCGCTCGCCGCCGGATGCAGGAGCGAGCAGCCGGCCGGTGGTATCCGTCACGGTCGTATGTCAGGCGACACGGCGCATCGGCCGACGCCGTTTCTGCGACCGCGCCGATGCGTTCTGCCGCCGTCGGATGCCATCCTCGATCATCGACGCCGCCTTCCGCCGACCGAACGTTCCGGTCGGGCGATAGGTCTTGCCGGTCGCCTCGTTGTACGAGACGAAGAAGTGCGTGATCTCGTCGACGAGGGCCTGCGGAAGCTCACTCAGGCGGCGGATCTTCGCGTACTCGGTCGATTTGGTCGCGACCGCGACGAGGCGGGGATTCGAGGACGTCCGGCCCGACCGCCCGGTCTGCTGACCGTCGATCACGCCGACGAGTCGCGCGCGAACGACGCATCCGGGGAACGTCGGTGTTTCCAGCAGCACCAAGACGTCGAGCGGGTCGCCGTCGTCGGCCAGCGTCGAAGGAACGAACCCGAAGTCGAACGGGAAGACGGCGCCGGCCGGCAGTTGCTTGCCGAGTCGGAAGGTGCCGCTGTCCGGCTCGAAGCTGAACTTGTTCCGGCTACCGCGCGGCGTCTCGATCACGGCGTTGAGCCGCCCCGCACTGTGGAACGCCGGCAGTCGATGGAGCATGCGTCCACGTTGGCGGACCTGACGCTGCCTGCACGACCGATCCCGCCGTGCTCGGCTCTCAACCGTCTGTCAGCGCATCGGGATCGTGAGCTCCCACGCGTCGGCGTCCTGGATGCGACGCTCGCTGACGTGGCGTCCGTCGTGCGCCCTGACGACGATCGCGCGGGGCGGTGGCCGGAAGCGACCGGCGCGCTTCGCCGAGACCAGCGTGCTGCCATCACCGGTCGGCGTCGCGGAAAACGTGGTCTCCGCGGTCTCGCCGTCGAGGTAGCCCATGGACACGCCATCGTCCTCGTAGAGCCGCCCGCTGGCGGTGCCGTCCGGGTCGAGATAGACATCGAGTGTCAACGGGTCGACCGGGCGCTCGTCGCTCCACTGCATCAGCGGTCCCGACGGGATGATGGCCCCAGCTCGTGCGTACACCGGCACGTCCTCGTCGAGCGACGCTGACGCCTCGAGCTCCGCTCCGCCGCTCGAGGCCTCGCCGGTCCGGATGTCGTACCAGCTGCCGCTGGGCAGGTAGACCTTCCGCTCGACGGCACCCTGCATCAGGATCGGGGCGATCAGAAGGTCGCGCCCGACGAACGCCTCATCCTCGACGCCGACGGCCCGCACGTCGCGCGGTGCGTGGAAGAGGAGCGGTCTGAGGACCGGGTACCCGGTCCGGCACGCTTCCTCGACCACGGTGTAGAGGTACGGCAGGAGCCGGTAGCGCAACTCGATCGCCCGCCTGCAGCGAGATGTCGTCGGCTCACCGAACGCCCACGGTTCCTGAGGCCCCGTCCCGACGGCCGAGTTGTTCCGGGCGAACGGGTAGAAGGCGCCGAGCTGCATCCAGCGGACCAGGAGCTCCGGCGAGCAGTCCTCGAAGAAGCCACCGATGTCGGCGCCGGCGATCGGAACACCCGAGAGCCCGAGATTCAACAGCTGTGGCAACGACATCGCGAGATGCTCCCAGCGGCTCCAGTCATCGCCGGTCCACACGATCGCGTAGCGCTGGACGCCGGCGAACCCCGACCGCGTGATGAGGAACGGCCGTTCGTCGGGACGCGCGGCGAGGAGGCCGGCGCGGGTGGCGGCGTCCTCGAGCAACCCGTACACGTTTCGCGCTTCGGCGTGGGTGGTCCGCTCATCGGCGGGACCGAAGGGCGCGTCGCGCGGCGGCTCGACGTTCCGTGTCCCAGGGTCATCCATCGGTCGGTCGTGCATCGCCGGTTCGTTCATGTCGTTCGCGAAGCCCGCCATCCCGAGGTCGAGCTGCCGCCGATACAGGGAGCCCCACCAGTCCCGGATCTCGGGCCGGAGGTGGTCGGGATAGACGCTGAGGCCACCCCAGAGGTGGCCGACCACCTCGGGCGCGTCTGGAGCATCGGACGTTCGAACGTAGGCCGCGAGACGTCGCCCTTCCTGGTACACGCTGTCGCCGGCTCCATCGTCGATCGCGACTGGCGCGTCGACGACGACGGTCGTCCGGAGGCCGGCCGTCGCAAGCGATCGCGCGAGTCCCGCCGGGTCTGGGAATCGCTGGTGATCCCAGGTGAACGCCCGATAGCCGTCCATGTGGTGGATGTCGAGGTGGACGGCGTCGGCGGGGATGGCGTTGCCGCGTAAGCCGTCGGCGATCTCGCGCACCTCCGCCTCCGTCTCGTAGCTCCAGCGTGCCTGGTGATAGCCGAGCGCCCAGCGTGGGGGCAGCGACGCGGCACCGACGAGCTCGGTGAAGCGGGCGACGACGTCGGCGGGGTCGGGACCGTCGATGACATACCAGTCGAGCGCGGGTGACGCCGCCCACATCGAAGCGCGACGCCCGCGGGTATCAGTGATGTCGAAGGTGCTCCGGAACGTGGAGTCGAGGAACACGCCGTGAGCGTGTCCGTCCTCGTCGAGCCCGAGGTAGAACGGGATCGCGATGTACAACGCGTCCGTGTCGTCGTCCTGCGACCGCCACTCGTCGGTGGTCCAGCACGAGTACCGCCGGCCGCGCTTGTCGAGCGGACCCGTGCGCTCGCCGAACCCGAAGAAACGTCGACCGTCGGGCATATCGAACGTCCAGCGGAGGCCACCGCGTTCGGCGCACACCTCGCTGTCAGCCATGAGCGTCGCATCGCCGCTCGACACGGACAACCGACCTGCGGCGTCCACGACGGTCGTCAGGGGCCCGAGTCCGACGATGACGCCACCGTCATCGGTCTGGCGGATGTCGGGGTCAGCCGCCGCGAAGGCCTCGTCGGATCTCGTGACAGCCCACGACCGGCGCGGAGCCCATCGCCGGCCGGGGGCGGATCGAACGTGGACGAGCCGCGGCCCGAGCGCCGTCATCGAGACACTCGCCTCGGGCAAGTCCACGACGACGGACCGGCCGTGGCGCTCCGCTCGGACCGTCGACTTCGGTGGGCCCACCTGCGTTACAGCAGCTCGGGCATGACCTCCCGCTCGTAGAAGCGGAAGAAGCCCTCCTGGTCGTCACCGACCTGATACACGTGGACGTGGTCGTACCCGGCCTGCTGCGCCTCGCGGATCTTCGCGATGTGTGCCTGTGGATCCGGGCTGCAGACGATGACCTTCGCGACGTCGTCCTCGGTGAGCATCTTGATCGACTGCTCGTAGTGGGCAGGCATGGGCAGCAGGTTTCCGAGCTCGCCCTGGAGCGCCACATTCCCGCAGATGCGGTAGGCCGTCCGACGCGCTTCGGCCTCGTCCTTCGCGTAGCAGACACTGACCTGCAGATACCGCGGTCGCTCGTCGGCGCTGCCCTCCCCCTCGGCCTGGAAGGTCTCGACGACGCTCTGGTCGGCGGCGAAGTTGATGAGCCCGTCGCCCATCCGTCCGGCAAGCGTGGCCGACTTCGGACCGGAGGCCGCCACGACGATGGGTGGGGGCTCCTCCGGAAGGGTGTAGATCCGCGCGTTCTCGACCGTGAAATGCTCGCCGCAGTGCGAGTAGTTCTCGCCGGTCCACAGCCCCCGGATGATGCCGACGGCTTCCTCGAGCATCGCTGCACGCACGTCGTACCGCGGCCAATCACCGCCGACGATGTGCTCGTTGAGGTTCTCGCCGGTACCGACGCCCAGGAAGAAGCGCCCCGGCATCATGGATGCGACCGTGGCGGCCGCCTGGGCGACGATCGCCGGGTGGTAGCGGCGTGTCGGGCAGGTGACCCCGGTCCCGACCTGGAGTCGTTCGGTCGCGGTCGCGATCCCGCCGAGGACACTCCACACGAACGGGCTGTTCCCCTGGGCCTCGAGCCACGGATGGAAGTGATCGGAGATCGAGGCGTACTCGAAGCCGACCGCCTCGGCACGGCGGGCCCACCCGACCAGCTCCTCCGGTCGGTGTTCCTCGCACGACAGGGAGTAGCCGAGGTGCAGTCTTCCGCGGCCGTCCGCGGTGGGGGTTTCGGAAGGTGATGTCGCCATGGCCCTGACTCTGCGGGCGCCGACATGGCCACGGCCGAACGGCTGCCGGAGCGCACGTCGCAGCGACGTCACAGCCGCCGGCCACCGACCGCCGCTGCGCGCAGATGCAACACGGCGGGACGCCGCCGCAACCGGCTCGCATCCCAGCGTCCGCCATCGTTTCACCCCATGTCCGAGCCGATCAGCCCATCAGTCGTCACCAGCTCCGCCACCAAGGACCTGCCCGCGTACGTCTCGAACGGTCTCATCGGCCTGCGCGTCGTCGACATCCCGATCCGAGGCGGGATGTCGATCCTCAACGGTTTCGCGGGGCTGCATCCATCGCTTCGGATGGAAGCCGAGGCGCCCACCCCCTATCCCGTCGCCGGCGACATCTGCGTCGACGGCCTGTGGCTGAGCCTCTCGCCTCAGCAGGCGGAATTCGTCGACCAGCGCTACGACTTCTCGACAGGGGAGTTGACGACGCGGTTCACCTTCCGGGCAGACGGCGCGACGGTCGAGGCGGAGGTCCTCACGTTCTGCAGCCGGAAACAGCCGACGCTCGTGCTCCAGGAGCTGTCCGTGCGGGTGAGCCGGCCATCTGACCTCGTTCTTCGGGCCAAGGTCGATCCCGACGGGATCCAGGGGGAGATGGAGGAGAAGGATCTCGACCCGCCAGGCCGCGATGAAGAAGCGGCGGACGGGTCGATGCGCTGGGTCTCGTTCGGCGACAAGTCGAGCTGCGGGATCGCCTATGTCACCGAGTTCCTCGGTGATGAGGACGCCGAGCGCATCCGCCAGGACTGGGGAATGGACAGCGCACTCGCCACGGACTACCGATTCCGTGCACGAACGGGGCGCACGTACCGCCTCCGCCAGATCGCCAGCCTCGTCCCTGAGGCACTCCATCACCAGCCCGATCGCGCGGCGGTCCGCCTTGCGGCCCGCGCCAGGCGCGATGGCTTCGACGAGCTCCGGCGCGAGAACCACGTCGAATGGGATGAGCTGTGGAAGGGCCGCGTCCTCATCGACGCACGCGACCAGCGGTGGCAGGCACTCGCGGACGCCGCGTACTTCTACCTGAACATGTCGGTCCACCCGTCCGCGCCGTCAAGCACGTCGATCTTCGGCCTGGCCCAGTGGCACGACTACCACTACTACTACGGCCACGTCATGTGGGATGTCGAGACGTTCAGCGTGCCGGCGCTTCTGTTCAGCCAACCCGACGCCGCTCGGACCCTGCTCGAATTCCGCGTGGACACGATCAAGGCCGCCAGGAAGAACGCCAAGATGCATGGGCGGCGCGGGATCCAGTTCCCGTGGGAAAGCGGGCCGCTCGACGGTGAGGAGACAGCGCCGGGTGCCGGCGAGGCATCGTGGTACGAGGACCACGTCTCGCTCGACGTGGCCCGGGCATTCGCCGAGTACGCGTATGCGACGGGCGATCGGCGGTTCCTCGCCGACGACGCGTCCCAGATCCTGTATGGCGTCTCCGACTGGATCGCCAGTCGGGTGAGCCGCGCGGCACGAGGCTTCGTGTTCCGCCAGACGATGGGCATCGCGGAGCGGAAGGAGGCCACCGACAACGATGCATTCACGGTCCTCTCCGCAAAGACCGTGCTGCGCCAGGCGATCGATTGCGCGCACCGCCTGGGGCATGACGTGCCCGACGCGTGGTACGAGGTGGAATCGGGCCTCGACGTTCGGCCGAACCGCGACAGGGTCATCCTCAGTCATGACGGCTTCCGGCCGAACGAGGAGAAGGGCGGGACGCCCGGACCGCTCGCGGCCCTGTTTCCGGTGTGGTGGGACATGCCGCCCGACGTCGAGCGAGCCACCCTCGACTACTACCTGGACCTCGCGCCGCAGTACATCGGCAGTCCGATGCTCTCCGCGCTGTACGGGGTATGGGCGGCATGGACCGGCGACCGCCGGCGTGCTCTTCGGATGTACGAGGAGGGTTACGCCGATCTGATCATGGGACGGTTCCTGCAGACGCTCGAGCAGTCACGCGAGAAGTTTCCGGAGAAGGCACCCGCGGGCCCGTTCTTCGCCAACCTGGGTGGGTTCCTCATGGGTCTCATATTCGGGCTTCCCGGGATCAGGATCGGTCCGGAGGATCCGAGCACGTGGCCGTCGCGCCGTGTCGTGCTACCCGAGGGCTGGCGGTCGATCGAGATCGAACGCGCATGGGTGCGCATGAAGCCCGCACACATCGTCGCCGAGCACGGCGCGGACCGAGCGATCATCGAGACGACGAAGGACACGAGCATCCGCGCCGCGTAAGCGCCGCCTGGGAGGTCGACATGGGGGATCGGTCCGTCGAAGCGCAACTCGCCGCCCTGGCGGAGGCGACCGTCGAGCTTGACACCGTCTGGCGCGAGATCGTGAGGCCCGGGAGCCTCGAGCAGCGGCAGGGCGACTTGGAGCACCGCCATGAGGTGGCTTTGCGTCGCCTTCTTGACGTCGACGACGACCTGCGGCGACAGACGGGCCTCCGCAGCGGGAGCCGGGAGTCTTGACGCGATCCTGACTCCCTGGCGCCGTCTGGAATCGCCGGCGCCGCCTCGAGTCCTGACTCGGGTCTAGGAGCCGCCTGAGATCAGGGCGATCAGCAGGATCATCACCACGTTTCCGCCGATGTGCGCTCGCCGACGCTGAGCGCGGGATATTCGGATGCGGGCCCGGTCGCCGATGGATGTCGGCCGGGCCCGGTTCGGCGCCGCCCGGCCGGGGGAAGGGGCGCGGCGCGGCGCAGCTGACGCTAGGGCGCCGACCTATGCCTCCGTGCTGCGGGACCCCCGCATGATGTTGCGGCCGTCTCGATATGCGCTCGCGATGATTTCGTAATGTGTCGTCCGGCAGTCGCTGGCGCGACCTCATCGGGCGAGGAGCGACCCTTGCATGAAGGCCCGCGGCGGTGCCACGGGTTCACGTCACCCCTCGGAGGAGGCCACCCCACGTGAGGACATTCCCGCGCGCGCCGCGTTCAGCAGGCGATACGCGGCCGATGCGCATCGGCCTGCTCGCCCCGCCCGTCGTTTCGCTCCCACCGCCGACCTATGCGGGCACGGAGCGGATCGTGACGTCGCTCGCGCTCGGTCTCCACGCTCGGGGTCATCAGGTCACGGTCTTCACGACCGGTGACTCGGATCTGCCGTGTGAGGTGGTGCCGGTCGTCCCCCGAGCGCTGTGGCGCGACGGCAAGAAGGGCGATCTCGGCGTCTACTTCCAGATGGCGGTCGCTCGCGCCTGGGACGAGGCGGACCGGTTCGACATCATCCACTCGCACGTCGAGACGCAGGGATTCCAGTTCGCGGCACACGCGCCGGTTCCTGTCGTCACGACCCTCCACGGCCGGCTGGACAAGGCCGGGACCGCGGAGTACATCGATGCGATGCCGTCCATCCCGCTCATCGCGATCAGCGAGAGCCAGCGGCGTTGGAACCCAGCGGCGAACTGGGTCGCGACGATCCACCACGGCATCGACTTCACGACGACGCCGTCCGTCACGCGCGTCGGCGACGATCTCCTGTTCATAGGGCGGATCACGCGCGAGAAGGGCATCGACCATGCGATCGAGCTCGCCCGTCGGACGCGCCGTCGTCTCGTCGTCGCTGCCAAGGCACACGAGCGCGAGGAAGTCGCGCTGTTCGAGTCGGTGGTGCGACCGGCGATCGAGGAAGGCGTCGTCGACTGGCGCGGTGAGGTCGACACAGCGACGCGCGACCAGCTGATGCTCCGCGCCCTTGCGACGGTCATGCTGGGTGCGTGGCCCGAGCCCTTCGGGCTCGTGGCGATCGAGTCCATGGCGACCGGGACGCCCGTCATAGCGCGCCGGGCTGGTGGACTCACCGAGACCATCGATCACGGCGTCACGGGGTTCCTCGTCGACGACGTGGATGAGGCAGCGCTCGCGGTCTCTCGCGCCGCGGCGCTCGATCGGGCCGACATCGCGAGCAAGACGAGAGAGCGCTTCTCGGTCGATCACATGATCGACGCCTACGAGGCTGTCTACCGACGCCTGATCACGCCGGCGACGGTCGAGCGGGCGGCGGTTCCCGTCGCGGCCGAGCAGGTCGAACGTGGACTGCCCGAACGGGAGCTCGGACGCGCCTCGTCGCCTCGGGATCTCATCGCAGCGGCGACCCGCTGACCAACGCCCCAGAACGGGCGGCGGGCGACGGCCGGCGCTAGCCGGGGCTATCTGGATTCGCGTAGGGTTCCGTACTACTATCGCGCTCCCAGCGGAACCGCTGCCGCAACGGCGGATGAGGGGTGCGAGGGGCCGGGACCCGAGCCGTGACGATCGTCGAAGAGACACTCGAGACGTGGCGCGACGCCGAACGTCTGCTTGAACAGCTACCGCCGGTCCATCCCGATCATGAGTCGGTCGCGCTCGCTGTCAGCTCACTTCGCGAGACGTACCAGAACCTGACGGCTGGAGCGAGCGAGCGGACGCCCGCCGTGGTCACCCACTCGCGCGCGTCGATCGAGCGCACACGAGAGCTGCTCGAACGCATCCACGCGAAGCTCGACCGGACGGACGTCGAGACGGTCTGACGCCTGGTCGAGGGGTGTGCCCCTAGTCGTTCGACTGGACGGGCGCCGGCGTCTCGCCCTCGTTCACGCGTCGCAGCCATTCGGTCTCGGGATCGTCGCCGGCGGGATGCTCGCCATCGCCGCTCCCACCCGAGGACTGCTTGTCACTTCCCGTCCCGTGCCCACCACCGGCGGACGTGGCCATCCCGCCGGGCGGCTCGACGTTGGCCGCGGGTCCTTGCGCGATCCGTTCCTCCTGGCTCTGCGGTGGCTCGGTGCTATGGCGAGGCCCCGGGTCTCGCGGATCGTCGCTCATGGCTGCTCCTCCGATCACTGGTCGACGGACGATCACCGTGCCAGTGCCTCGGGTCAGCGGCGGCTACGCCGGGGCTTGACGGCGTCGCGGGGCCATCACAACGGCTCTGCCTAGGACCGCGACGTCACCTCGGCGACCAGCGCCTGGGCCTCGGTCAGCAGCCGCTCGAGATGCGCTTCGCCGCTGAAGCTCTCGGCGTAGACCTTCGCGACGTTCTCGGTGCCGGACGGGCGCGCGGCGAACCAGCCCGTCTCCGTGGTCACCTTGAGGCCGCCGATCGGCGCACCGTTGCCTGGCGCGGTCGTCAGGATGGCCGTGATCGGATCACCCGCGAGGTCGGTCGCCGTCACGTCGGACTTGGTGAGCGCCCCGAGCGCCGCCTTCTGTTCGGGCGTCGCCGGCGTGTCGACCCGTCGGTAGACAGGGTCGCCGAAACGCTCCGTCAGCCGCTCGTAGATCCGCGCGGGACCAGAGTCCACGACCATCTCGCACGCCAGCAGGTCGGCGATGATGCCGTCCTTGTCGGTCGTCCAGACGGTCCCGTCCCGGCGCAGGAACGAGGCGCCGGCGCTCTCCTCGCCGCCAAAACCCACCGAGCCGTCGATGAGGCCGTCCACGAACCACTTGAACCCGACGGGCACCTCCACGAGGTGGCGGCCGAGCTCGGCAACGACACGGTCGATCATCGATGAGGAGACGAGGGTCTTGCCGACTCCCACCTCCGGACCCCATGCCCGGGCGCCACGGTCCGCCGGGGCGCCACGGTCCGCCGGGGCGCCGCCCGCCGCGCGGCCGAACAGATAGCTCACCGCGGCCGACAGGAAATGGTTCGGGTTCATCAGCCCCGTCGTCGGCGTGACGATGCCATGCCGATCCGCATCGGCATCGTTGCCGAGGGCGATGTCGAACCGATCGCGCAGGTCGACCAACCTGGCCATCGCGTACGGGGACGACGGATCCATCCGGATCTTGCCGTCCCAGTCGACGGTCATGAAACGGAAGGTCGGATCGACCGTCTGGTTCGTGACCGTCAGGTCGAGCCGATACTGCTCCGCGATCACGCCCCAGTAGGCGACGCTGGCGCCACCCATCGGATCGACGCCGATGCGAACGCCCGACTGCTGGATCCGGGCGAGATCGACGATCGATGGCAGGTCATCGACGTAGTGGCCGAGGAAGTCGTAGCGGCCGACACGCGAACGGACGTCCTCGTCGCTGGCACGCGGGATCCCGTCGAGCCCCTCGCTCCCGGACGCCTCGAGGATCCGGTTCGCCTCGTCCTGGATCCAGCGGGTCACGTCGGTGTCGGCCGGACCGCCGTTCGGCGGGTTGTATTTGAAGCCACCATCGTCGGGCGGGTTATGGGATGGCGTCACGACGATCCCATCCGCCAGCTGCCGCCAGCTGTTGGCGGGCCGGTTCGCCGCGAGGATCGCGTGCGAGACGGCGGGCGTCGGGGTGTAGCCGTCTCGCTCGTCGATCAGGACGTCGACGCCCCGCTCGACGAGGACACTCAACGCGGTCCGGGTCGCGGGCTCTGAGAGCGCATGGGTATCGCGCCCGAGGAAGAGCGGGCCGCTATAGCCGCGCTGGACCCGGTAGCGATAGATGGCCTCGGTGGTGGCGAGGATGTGGGCCTCGTTGAAGGCGTTGCGAAGCGACGATCCGCGGTGGCCGGACGTCCCGAACGCGACACGCTGGGCGGGGTCGGATGGGTCAGGTCGGCCGTCGTAGTACGCCGCGATCAGGGCGTCGATATCGACAAGCGACGCCGGATCCGCGGGTTTCCCAGCGCGTTCGTCGAGCACCACCCGGGCATGATGGCACGCCACGTCCCCGGCGACGGCCATCGACCCCCGAACCACACAAGACCGCACAAGACCCCACAGACCGGTTCCGGCCCGCACCACCCCGGACGCCACCGAACCGCCGAGGTGTTGCCAAAACCTCCTCTGACGAGTACGGTCTCAACCCCCATGGAGCGGACGAATGGATCAGAACGACGACTCGATCTTCCCGGATAACGGCCACCTCAACGGCGCGTCAGACGGCGGGACGACAGGGTCGGCCGGGGTGAGCGAGGCGCGGGCCACCGCCCGGGCGACCGAAGGCGTCGCGACCGGCCTCCGACCTGGGTTCCTCGCCGAGCTTGCGGTCGCCATGCGCGCCACCGCCCAGAAGGAACGCGAGCGGATCGCCGCGCGTGTCGCGGACGACGCTGCCGCCCACGTCGAGAGGGTGCGCGCGCGAGCTGCCATCGAGACCGACGAGCTGAAGCGCCTCGCCGAAGAGGATGTCCAGCACATCCAGGAATGGTCGGCTTCCGAGATGGAGCGGATCCGGGCTGAGGCCGACAAGAAGGTCGAGGACCGGCGCTCGAGCCTGGAGGAATACCTCCAGCAACACGACTCGATCATCGACACCGAGATCGAGGGCGTGAACGACGCGGTCAACGCCTACAGCGCGACGCTCGACCGCTACTTCGAGGAGCTCTCGCAGTCCGAGGACCCGTCGGCGATCGTCGCTCGCGCGGAAGCGCTACCCGCGCCGCCCGACCTCGATCAGGTCCGTGCCCAGGCGCGCTCTCGAGCCGTCGCCGCCTTTGCCGCCGCGGACGAGGCGCCGCCCGTCGCAGACGAAGCCCGGCCCGCGTCCGACGCCGGCGCCGCGCCACAAGCGCTCGCTGACGTCCCGGTCGCCGAGGCGACGGCCGAGACGGCGATGCCCGAGGCCCCGATGGCCGAGCCGCCGGTCACCACAGAAGCCGAGACAGCACGGGTGATGGCCGACACGGCGATGACGCCGGAGGCCACGATCGGCGCGATCGTCGCCGAGCCGGCTCCGACAGTCGAGACGCCGACGGTCGAGACCCCCACCGTCGATGAGAGCGCTCCGATCGCATCCGCCGCCGCTGCTTACGCGGTCGCCCAGGACACGATGGTCCACGACCGGGCGGGCATCGCTGAGGCAGCGATCGCCGGGGCAGCGGACCCCGTGAGCGCGGAACCCGGTGCAGCGGAAACCTCCGCGGAACAGCCCGTTAGCGGGACGGCCGCCATCCCGGTGATGGATCCCAGTGCGACGGCCGACTCCAGCTGGCCCGCCCCCGAGCCCGAGCCGGAGCCCGTGGCGGCGTCGGTCGACCACCAGAGCGCGGCTGTCCGCCTGCTCCGTTCGGTCGCGCCGTGGACCGCGCCGACCCACGCGGGATCGGGGTCCAACGACCGCTCCGAGTCGGAGTAGCGCGGCGCCTCAGGCGCGTACGACAGAGAAGAACGGCCGCACCGCGACATCGGTGCGGCCGCTCTATACTCCGCAGGCCTCGTCCATCCGCACCCCGTGCGCTTGCCACGGACGACTGCGCCGCGGTGGCCTTAGCTCAATCGGCAGAGCATCGGATTGTGGCTCCGAAGGTTACGGGTTCGAGCCCCGTAGGCCACCCCAACAACCCTCGATCTGACCGACGCCGTTGCCATCGATCCATCACGCCCCGTTCCGGCAGGGGGACGTCTGCCGGGCGGGTCGTGGCGAGGTAGCGCTATCGTCAGCGCTCGTCCGGGTTGGCCCGGTAGGCGCGCTTTGACAGGACAAGGTGGTACTCGAGGACGGGGATCTCGTCCTTGGCGAGGGCCTGGATCTCGTCGTTGCAGCCCATCTTGACCTCATCCTTGGTCTCGTCGATGTCCTGGATGTGGTCCTTGACCTCGAGCTCGGCGTAGTCGTGCTCGAACTCCTGGCGACCCATCTCGCGCAGCTCCTCGAGCTGCCACATCTGGGTCGGCGACGGGCCGTCCGGCAACTCGATCCCGTACTTCGCCGCGACGGCCTTGTTCTCGGTGAGCGACTTCTTGTGGTCGACGATCAGCTGCTTCGCCAGCCGCCGATCGCTCTTGCTGGCGGCCTTGTGCAGCGCGAGCCAGCCGCCCTGGATCTCGAAGTAGTCGCCCTCGGTCGACATCTTCAGCCACGATACGTCCAGTCCGCACACCTGCGTGTCCTGCTTCGTCGAGGTGGCGGCGGTAGCGCTACCCGCCCCGCCGACGAGTGCCCCGACCGCGATCGCCGCCACTGCGGCGCGCCGTAGGTTGACCATGTGTCCCCATCTCCTTCCGCCGGTATCCCGCGGCCACACACTTGGTGGCGCGCCGTGGATGGCGAGGAGTGTCGGAACACGCGAGGAACCGATGCGACGGAGGAGTCCGGAACGCTCCTTCCGGTCGTATCGCACGGTTGCGGCGGCATCGCGTCGGCCCGGAGCGCCCTTGCTAGCCGGGCTGGATACTAGCCGGGATCGTTACTCGACCGGACCCTCGACGTCGTCGTAGACGCGCGCTTCGCGCAGTCGCCCAGTGGCACCGCGCTCGTAGACGGCGACACCCGCCTGGTGCGGCATCTCCACGCTTCCCCACTTGACCGCGTTGAACTCGAGGGCGGTCCGTGTCCCGTCCTCAGCGACCGTGCAGTGCTCGAGGGTGATGCCGCCCCCAGCACTGAAGAACCGCGCGAAGAACTCGCGCAGGACCGCGCGCCCACAGACACGGAAATCACCGCCTGCGGGCTCGCGGAAGCAACCGTCGTCCTCGAACGTCGCCGTGATCCGATCCGTGTCTCCCGCTGCGAGCGCCGCTTGGTACTCGCCGACCACGTCCGACTCCCGGACGTTCGGGTCGCGCGAGAGGAGCGGTGGCCGGATGACGTGATGCCCGAGAAGCGGCCATTGACTGTGATAGACGCGGACCGACAGCTGAGCGGCGGCGGGATCCGGCTCGACCACGACCGCCACCGGCAGCGCGAAACTTCGCCCGTCCTGCGTCAGGTCGACTTCGAACTCGCCGACGATCCGCCCTTCCCCGACGGTCGTGGCGATCGGCCGGGCGCGTCCGTCCCGAACCCGCAGCCACTCCGCGGACCAGTCGCGGTACGCCTCGAACGACCCTTCGCCGACGATCCTCCCGGACTGGGGGTCATCGATACGCAGGTCCAAAGGTGATTCGTCCAGCCGACCCCCTGCCCGATCGACGACGGTTTGGAACTCCGGAAGCCACATGCCGCAAGGCTACCGGCGATCGATGCGCCAAGGCTACCGACGACGGCAGGATGCGCACCAAGGCCGTGACGGATGCCGTTGCCGTCTGCATCCGGGGGCCGCATAGTAGCGGGCGCTCGGACGGGGGAGTCAGGGGGCTTAGGGAGAGGAGGGTCTCCGTGGCGTCCACGACAGCTGAGAGCGGCCTCGAACGCGATGCGATCGGGCTGCCCGAGCTCCTGTTCCAGTCGATCACGCACATGGCGCCCGCGGTCGCCACCGCCCTCTCGATCGGGGCAGCGACGGCGTTCGCCGGAGGCATCACGCCCCTCGCGGTCGTGTTCGCGATGATCGCGGTGCTGTTCACCGCCTACTCGATGAGCCAGCTTGCCCGCCATCTGCCGTCGGCGGGCGGCATGTACACCTACGTCGGCCGCGGACTCGGGCCGTTCCTCGGCTGGCTGGTCGCGTGGTCGTTCGCCCTCGCTGAGCCGATGGTGATGCCGATCCTCCTGGGCGGCTTCGGATTCTACGGCGCGATCCTGCTGTCGACCTACCTCGGCATCGACTTCCAGTACTCGTGGGTCGCCTTGGCCATCCTGTGCGCGGCGATCGTGTGGTACCTGACCTATCGAGGCATCGCCCTGTCCACTCGGACCGGCGTGATCCTCGGCGTGATCGAGATCGCGATCTTCCTGCTGATCTCGACCCTGCTCATCGTGAACGCGCCGAAGAACACGATCGATGTGTTCCTCCCCGGCAGCGACGGCGTCTTGCCCGCGTTCCAGGGGATGATCTTCTGCCTGCTCGCCTTCGTCGGCTTCGAGGCCGTCGCTCCGCTGGGTGAGGAAGCGCAGGAGCCGCGCCGGACGATCCCGCGCGCCGTGATCTGGTCGGCCGTCCTGGTCGGTCTGTTCTACGTGTTCAACTACTACGCCGCGACCGTCTACTTCGGTCCGGATCGCATGAAGGACTTCTACACGTTCAACAACGGCGACCCGTGGGGCTTCATGGCAGACAAGGTGCTGCCGATCGGCGGCCTTCTCGTCGTCTTCGCGATCCTCAACAGCTCCTTGGCGAACGCCAACTCCGGCGCGACCGCCGCGACCCGGTCGTTGTTCGCGATGGGCCGCGCGACGCTCATCCCGCGCTGGTTCGGTGCGGTCCACCCGACATACAAGTCGCCGGTGAATGCGGTCCATTTCCAGGCGGCGATCGGGCTGGTCATCGCGCTGGCCCTCGGCTTCATCCTTGCCGACGACCCGTTCCCCGGCAGCGGGCCGCTGAACGTCTACGTCTGGCTCGGCACGATGATCGGGCTGCTCTTCGCGCTGATGTACATCGCGGTGAACGTCGCATGCATCGCCTACTACCTGGGCGAGGGCCGGAGCGAGTTCAACGTCCTCAAGCACGTCGTCGTGCCCGTGCTCGGCGTCATCGCGATGATCCCGGCCGTGCTGGCGGTGATCGGCGGCGTGACGATCCCGATCCTGAACATCGATCTGCCGCCGTACGAGAACTCCCTTCGCTACACGGCGCCCGTCGTCGGGGTCTGGCTCGTGATCGGCGTCGTCTACTACTTCGTCTTGCGCTCACGGAATCCGGAGGCGCTGGCCAGGGTCGACGACGTCTTCGGCGGCGACAGCGTCGCGACGGCGGAGGGTCGGACCTCGATCTGACGGTGAGGTTGGGCGGCGGCCGCGCGCCGGTCGCCGTGCCGCCCGGGGCTCCGTCGCATATAGGGCCAAAGGCAGCGGTCCTGCCGTCGGGGCCTCAGTCGAAGATGGACAGCGGGCAGTGCGCGGTGACGATGACGTTCGGCATATCGACGATCTCGCTGATCCGCAGGTCGATCGCGACGCTCGTCAGGAGGTAGGCGTCGATCGCCGAGATCCCGTGCTCGCGTCCCAGCCAGTCGATCATGCGGCTCACGGCGTCGCGGGCCGCCTGGTGGAGGTCAGGGCCGACGCCATCCGTTCCGTACCGCTTGCCCACCGGCGTCGAGACATCGGCGGTCACGAATTCGGGACCGGTGACGCGGAGGTCCTTGCGCACCGTGAGTCGGACGAGCGTCCGCATCGGGGTCTCGATCGCCGTCCCGCACACCTCGCCGTCGCCCTGTGCCGCGTGGCCATCGCCCATCGACATGCGCGCACCCTCATGGAAGACGGGGAGGAACAGCGTCGAGCCGGCGGTGAGGTGACGCGTGTCCATGTTGCCGCCGTGGACGTCGGGCGGGATCGTCGACCGGGGTCCGTCGACCGGCGCCACTCCGATCTCGCCGCAGAACGGGACGATCGGGACGTGGACGCCCGGCAGGAACTCAGCACGCTCGCCGGAACGCGGCACACTGGTGATCCGCAGGTACGGCTCCAGGAACTGGTCGGCTAGCAGGCCGAACCCGGGGATGTTCGCCGTCCAGCCCCAGTCAGCCGGTTCGAACTCGAGGAGATCGATCTGGAGCGCGTCACCGGGCTGCGCACCCGCCACCGCGACGGGACCGTTGACCTGGTCGACCCTTTCGAAATCCAGTCGACCCAGGTCCTCGACCGTCGAATCCGCCGCCAGCTGACCGCCCGCCGCGTCGAGGAGGTCGAACTCGACGATCGAACCGCTCTCGACGGTCTCGATCGGCGGGATGGCTGGGTCCCATGCCAGGTGGTATCGATCGCGCGCGATGTGGACCGCCGGTGTCGTGGCCATCGAAGAACCCTCAGCTTCCGGCGGCCAGTGCCGCCACCTTCGCCGATGCCTGCTCGAGGATCGGCTCGCCGTGCCCGACGAGCAACGTTTCGAACGTCAGCTGGCCGAGCTTCCGGATCGAGGCGAGCGCCTGGTCCATGTCGTCAGTGAACTGCGGGTTGGAGTCGCCCACCTGGCCGCCCTGGGTCGACAGCGCATCGCCCGCGACGAGGATGCCGCCGACCTCATCGAACACCGACACGTGGCCGATGGTGTGGCCTGGCGTCGCCACGATCCGCAACCCGAAGACCGTGTCGCCGTCCTTGACCGGCGTCAGTGCGCGCGGTGATGTGATGCTGGGGAGGTCGGCTTCGCCCGCGTACCCGGTCGCGTCGGCGGCCGCGCCGAGGATCGCCTCGATGCTGCCCACGTGATCACCGTGCCTGTGCGTGAGGATCACGTGCCCGACATCGCCCCAGTCGAGCCCCGCCGCGGTCAACGCCCCATGGATCCCGCCGTCGCTGCCTGGCAGCCCGGTATCGACGATCGCGGCCTCCCCCGCCCTGACCAGGACGTACGCGGACACGAAGCCGAGGTTGGCCCGTTGCCACGTGACGCCGCCGCCCGCCGACGACGGCGGGGCTCCGGAGGACCCGTCGGTCGAGGCCGATCCGCCGGCTCCGACCGATCCGGTCGACCCGCCGCCCGATGCCGACGACCCCTCGGACGGCGCGGTCGAGCTGAAGGCGGCTGGACCGCAGGCCGCGACACCCAGGACCGCCAGCGCGATGGACCCGCGGCTCGCGTGGACGAGGAACGAACGGCGGCTGAGGTCCATCGCGTACGTCATCGTCGGACGATGGTACGACGGGTATGTGGCGCGGATCCTTCCGGCCGCCGACGTCGTGCGCGCCGAAACCGCTTGCTACGGAGCGACGACGCTCGTACGATGCGACGACCCTGCTCAGCCACGTACGGGGTCCGTCCGCGTCGCGCCACAGGCACGACATCGCTTCGGCGACTGGGATGCATGGACCCGCGATGGCCGTCAGGTCGGAGGACTGCGCCATGGCGACGGTGACGTTCGACAACGTCAACAAGGTCTACGGCGATTTCCACGCCGTGAAGGACCTGAACCTCGAGATCGGCGATGGCGAGTTCATGGTCCTGGTCGGGCCGTCGGGATGCGGCAAGACCACCAGCCTGCGGATGATCGCCGGGCTCGAGGAGATCTCGAGCGGCGCACTTCGCATCGGCGATCGGGTCGTGAACGACGTCGCCCCCAAGGATCGGGACATCGCGATGGTGTTCCAGAGCTACGCCCTCTACCCGCATATGTCGGTCCGCGACAACCTCGCGTTCGGGCTGAAGCTGCGCAAGGTCCCGAAGCAGGAGATCGAGCGGCGGGTCAACGAGGCCGCGGAGACCATCCAGCTCCAGAAGCTTCTCGAGCGCAAGCCGAAGGAGCTGTCGGGCGGGCAGCGTCAGCGCGTCGCGCTCGGCCGAGCGATCGTCCGCGAGCCGGCGGTGTTCCTCATGGACGAGCCGCTCTCGAACCTCGACGCGAAGCTGCGCGTCCAGACGCGCGCCGAGATCGCCCGACTCCACCAGCGCCTCAAGACCACCGTCGTATACGTCACGCACGACCAGGTCGAGGCGATGACGATGGGCTCGCGTATCGCCGTCATGAGCGAAGGGCTGCTGATGCAGGTCGGCACGCCGCAGCAGCTCTACGACCACCCGGCCAACAAGTTCGTCGCGGGATTCATCGGCAGCCCGGCGATGAACTTCGTCGATGTCGAAGTGAATGACGGCCAGCTCAAGGGACCTGGCGACTGGTCAGTGCCTGTGCCGCCGCGCGGACGCAGCCAACTGAGCAACGGCCAGCGCGTCATCGCCGGCTTCCGACCCGAGCACCTCGAGATCGGTGGGGTCGACGGCGAGGCCGGCTCGTTCCGCGCCCGTGCCGACGTCGTCGAGTACCTCGGCAACGAGGAGCTGCTCCACGTCAGTGCGGCCGACCAGGACGTCGTCGCGATCGTCGATTCCGACAACCGCGTCCGACCTGGTGACATCGTCGACCTGAAGGTGCCACTCGAGAAGCTGCACCTGTTCGAGCCGGAGTCCGGGGAGACCATCACCCAGCAGCCCGCCGAGGTAGCGGCCTGACCGGGGATCGACCGTCCGGCGATACGACGGCCCCGGAGGAACCCTCCGGGGCCGATCCGCGTTCGAACGACGCTCGGCCACATACGATCGACGACCTCCGAGAGCGCGTCGTCGAGCGCCACGTCATCCATCGCGGCGCGTTCATCGAGTTCCGCGTCGACACCGTCGAGCGAGCCGATGGTTCGCGCGCGACGCGCGATTTCGCCGGGCATCCGGGAGCGGTCGCGATCGTGGCCATCGACGCTGCCCGCCGCGTCGCCTTGGTCAGGCAATGGCGGCTCGCCGCTGATGATGCGCTCCTGGAGATCCCCGCCGGGGGCCTCGACATCGCGCACCACGGCTCGAAGGAGGATCCAGGGCTGGCAGCCGCCCGCGAGCTCGAAGAGGAGACTGGCCTGCGAGCGGGCACCTGGCGAAAGCTCGGCGCCTTCTACTCGGCGCCGGGGTTCACCGATGAGCTGATGCATCTGTACATCGCGACGGGATTGACGCCCGCCGACCCGGACGGTCGACTCGGACCCGATGAGGACGAGCGGCTCATCCTCGAATGGCGCCCGTGGCAGGAAGCCGTCTCGCTCGCAGAGAGCGGTGGGATCCGCGACGCGAAATCGATCGTCGGGCTGTTCTGGCTCGCCCGCGTGATGCAGGCAGACGGCGCGATCTAGCGGGGCAGTTCGCGACCCGACGTCGTCCCAGTCTCGGGCGGAGGGCCGAGGCGAGCGAGCGCATCCCGGTACAACGTCGACTCAGGGCTCAAGGCGCACGCCATCCGCAGGTGCGTCCGAGCTTCCTTGCGTCGGCCGAGCCGCTTCAGGCTCTGGCCGAGCGCGTAGTGGGCGTAGGGCGCGGACGGATCGAGCTCGAGGACGCGCTCGAACGTGGCTCGCGCGCGCTCGTGCTGCCCGGAGTTGAAGTACGCGCGCCCGAGCGCCTCGAGGATCGACGCCTTCCGTGGCTCGAGACGGTCGGCGCGCTCGAGCACGATCGCCGCCTGGGCGTGATGCCTCGAGGCGAGCAAGGCCTCGCCTCGCTGGAAGAGCTCGTAGGCGGATTCGTGCTCCGCAGGGTCGTCGGGTCGTCGCTCGTCCACGGTCTCATCCTCGCACGACCTGCCGAAGAAGGTCCCTGACGAGGATGCTCGACGGCGTATCGAGGACGCGACGGGCTCGTGGCAGCAACACGCACGGATGCGAACCCACCACGTTCGAAGTGATAGACGAACCGCTCGCGGGGCCGCGAGGGACGCCGCCGTCGCCGCCGTTCGAACCTCCGGTGTTCCTTCCGACCGAGGAGCGCCGGTTCAGCGGTCCGTTCGAGCACCCCGTGTTCGGCGGGGCTCGCGACCCTCAGCGGCAACCCCCGCCGCGACGTCTGGAGCGGCCGGGTTGACGCGCCGCGGTCGACCGCGGCCCCCGCGACTCGAGCCAGGGCAACAGCATCGCCAGGCTCGACTCGACCACGTCGTCCGGTGTGAACCCCTTCGCGATCAGCGCGTAGTGCAGCGGCGGACCGATGACCGAACCGACCATCGCAACGACGAGCGGGTCGTCCTCCATCGGCCCGACCGCTTCCTTCACGAGCGCGTCGAAGCGTTCCTCGTACATCTCGGTCGTGTGCTGGAACGCCGGCGACATCGACGCGTCAGCCGTGAGGACGAACCACCATTCCTGTCCGCGACCGTAGAACGCGACCAGTTCGTGGGCCAGTCGCGAGACGCGATCGACCGGGGTCTCGAGCCCGTCGAAGATCTCGCTGTCCGGCAGCGCCAGGTCGTCGAGGATCATGGCGCCGACTTCGTCGAGCAGGGCGGGCTGATCCGGGAAGTGATTGCGAACGGTCGCCTGCGCGACGTCGGCGGCTTTGGCGATCGCCGGCACCGTGGCCGCCCGCAACCCGCCGTTCCTGATCAGCTCCATGGCGGAGCGCACGATCGCGGCCCTTGTCCCCGACATCTGTTCGGCGCGTCGTCCGAGGCGATATGTACGCGGCAACCGAACCTCCAGCCAACATTGATTGACTTTGGTAGGCAGTCAAATTAGGATGGCGCGACCAGCCTATCACTACCACGAGGTCAGCCATGCTCTCGGACGCGCAGTTGTATCCCGCCGCCGGCGCCTCAGCGGTCGTCTCGCTCATCGCGCTCGTGATCTCGGGCGTCGCGCTCGCACTGTTCTTCGGCGGCGCAGGCGCGTTCTGGGGACCCGTCAACGACATGTTCCTGGTCGTGACCGTCCTGGCGTTGATCCTTCCGATCCTGGCCGTCGACCGGCTCGCCGCGCAGCAGGGCGTTGGCTGGATGCGGTTCGTGTCGATCGCGACGATCGTCGGCGTCGTGGTGATCGCGATCGGTCAGACCGCGCTCGTGCTCGGCCTCCTCACGCTCGACGGGTCGTACGTCACGGGTGGGATCGGGTTCATCGCGATCATCGTCTGGCTTGTCGCGTTGCCGATCCTCGCGTTCGGGAGCGCGGTCCTGCCCTCGACCGTCGGCTGGGCCGCGATCGCGGTCCTCGTCCTGATCGGCGTCGAAGCCCTGGTCGCGGCCGCGGCGATGGGACCGCTCCTGTGGATCGCGTCGATCGCGCTACTCGGAGCGCTTGTCGCCTGGCTTTGGACCCTGTCCTCGACGCTCCTGTCTCGTCAGGCGGCGTGACCGACACCTGACGGCGGGCGTCGAACACCCCACGTTCAAACCGACGAACGCTTCGCTGCGCCGCCCTATCCGGTGACCGGGTCCGCCACCTGTCGGTATGGGGTCAGGTCGATCGGCTGCAGGCGCGGTGAGTGCGTGATCCCGGGGATCCGGCCTCGCTTCGCGATCGGGCGCCCGTCGATCTCCTTGATGTCACCGGTGAAGTCGATGGGCGACGCGCCACTGATGTAGGACCCCACCGCGTACGAGTCGACCGGCGCACCCGCCTCCTTGAAGTAGCGGACGCGATCGGGGTTCAGGCCGCCAGAGACGACGATCTTGACGTGCTGATAGCCCTCCTGGTCCAGCCGGGCTCGGATCTCCGTGACCAGATCGGCCGTGACGCGGCCCCGCTCCGACGGCGTATCGAGCCGGATGCCCCACAACCGGTCGCCGAGCGCGTGCGCCACCCGGAGGGCCTCCTCCGCTTCGTCCTTGAATGTATCGACAAGGACGATGCGCGCGACGTCGGGTCCCAGATGGCGGTCGAACGCGAGAGCCGCCTCCACCGTGTCGCCGAAGATCAGCACGAGCGAGTGCGGCATCGTCCCCGTCGGGGCGAGGCCCGCGAGCCGGGCACCGGCAGGGGTCGACGCACCCACGCATCCACCGACGATCGCTGCATAGTCGAGGACGTCGGTGATGTCCGGATGGACGTGTCGTGCCCCGAAGCTGATGACGGGCTCGGGCGCCGCGATGTCGACGATCTCCCGTGCCGCCGTGGCCCACCCGGTCGACTGTGCCAGCATCCCGAGGAGGGCCGTCTCGTAGAGCCCGAAGCGGCGATATCGTGCCCGGATCCGGAGGACGACCTCACGAGGGGCGATGCGATCGCCGTCCGACAGCGCCTCGACCTGCGTCTCTGCCGGGTCGCACTCGGCGAGCACATGGCCCAGCAGGTTCTTCGCCTCGTCGATGCCGCACAGAACGGCCTCGCGCCGCGTGAACACCTCCATCGTGACGAGCGGATCGAGCCCCTCGGCATCGAGGATGCTCTCGGCTCTCGCGAAGTAGACGTCGGCGGAGTCGCCGGACAGGATCTCGTGGGAGGGTCGGGCTCGCTGGACACCCATTCAGTCGGGCTCGGCTCCTGGCGCAGGCTCCATCGGTACGACCGGCACCTCGGGTCGCGCTCTCCGCGGCTCCGGCGAGGCCGCGAGTGTAGTCGATGTGGGCAGGGATGCGGCTCAGGTCCGAAGTCGCGTCGCCTGCATCTTCCGGCGTCGCCGTCGTCCGCGACGGAAGCCGACGATCACGAGACCGATGAAGAACAGCAGCGCGATGACGATGGTCGCGATGCTGAACGCGCGGCCCTGGCCCGACGGCTCGGCATCCACCCATGATGCGGCGGCCTGATCGGACGCCTCGGCAGACGCGCCGAGATCACCGCGCGCGAAGGCCGCGCGTGCGGTCGTCAGGTCGACGTCTGGTGCCTGACCGATCAGCCCGAGCTCCATCATCGCCGTCATCTCTGCCGGTCGCTTCGAGACCGCGGTGACGTAGTGGTCGATCGCCTGTAGCTCCGCGCCGCCCTCGGCGATCGCGTCATCGAACCCGTCGTCATCCTCGAAGGCCTCGCGCAACGCCACCGGCGGGGCGAGACCGGCGTCCGCCGCCGCCTTTTCGACCTTCGCGCGCAAGTCGAGGACCGAGGTCGCCGCGTCCATCAGTTCCGTGGCCTTGTCGAAGCGCCACGCGCGCATCGCGTCGCGGATCGACAGCGGGACCTGCCAGTCGCGCACCGCCGAAACGAACGCCAGGTACTTCGTACGTGCAGCCAGACGGGCGTCGAGAAGCGGGAGGTCGGACGGCCGCGCGACCCATGTCCGCCACAGGTCGTCATACGAGACCCCGGTGTGTTCTTCGAGCAGGTCGAGCAGCCCCCGCCAGTCGACCGCGCCGGCCACGACCTCCTCACCTCCCGCGCTTGGCTGGTACGCGCTGATCCGATCGGCGGCATCGGCCCAGACGTCGCGGAGGCCGCGGTCGCCGGCTCGCTTGGCGATCTCGCGTGCGAGCGCCAGTCCAGCGGCATACCCATAGTCCTCCTGGGGGACCGGCAGCGTGCCGACCGCGCCCCATTCGTTCAGCGGGATGCGCGCCTTCTGCAGCGCAGGCGTCAGACGATCCGCCGTGACCTTGAGCTTGAGGTCGCCGGCGGCGAGGGCTGCGTAGTACGAGGCAAACGCTTCGTTCGACCAGCGATCCGCGAGCAATGACCCGTTGAACCACGTGTGGGCCGCCTCGTGGAGGACGACGAAGTCATCGGCGTAGTACGCGATGGCGACCTCGCCCGCGGATGGGTCGAAGATGCCGGCGTACCCGCCCGTCGAGCGACTGACGGCCTCGCTCACGACGAGTGGCTTGTCGTAATCGGGCCACTCGAGACCGATCCGCTCGCTGAGCGCCGGCAACCCCGTCGCGAGCAGCCGGCGGACCCGTTGTCCCCACGTCACGTCGTCGGACCACGCTCGCACCGTGACCGCCACCTGCCGCCCGACGACGGTGGGCGTGATCGTGGTGTCTCGGTAGGCACCGGGTCGGTCCCCGACGAGGTAGGCGAAGAAGTCGAGGGGCGCCGACAACGGACCGGTGCGGAAGACGGTCCGGCCGTCCGTCAGGGTCGCCGGGGCCGCGATGTGGCCAGCTTCGACCGCGATCTGGTAGCCCTTGGGGAAGACCACGGTGACCGAGCTGCCGGGCGTCGAATCGCTGGCGAACGCCCACACCGGGAACGACACGAGCGTGTCGCCGATGCGCAGGTCCCGGGTCGCCTTCCCACCGGGATCGCGCAGGTCGAACCGAAGGCGATACCTGGCCGTCTTGCCGCTCGACAGGTCCCGGGCGAGGTTGAGGCGCAGCAACGTATATGACGCGGTCCGTCGAGCGACGCTCACCGTCGGTCGGCCGCGGCCGCCCCAGCTCGCGCTGTACCCGGTCGCGCCGGGCAGGACGGCGAGGAAGGCGTGGTCGAAGAAGTAGCGCCTCGTCGTCGTGTCGTGGAGGCGGTTCGTCAGCGTCAGGTCCAGCGTGACGCGGACGCGATGCTGCGCGGGTTGGACGTCATAGTGGGCGTCGGAGACGATCGTGAGGTCGGGCGTGGCCGCACGGACATCGCGCGGAGCCGTGCCCGGGAGAGCGCCGGCGAGCGCGCCGACCGCCACGAGGAGCGCCAGGACGAGCCGGGCGAGACGAGCGGTGATCACGCGTGCGTCGTGGCGCCGGGCGCACCATCGCCGCTGCCTGCAGCGGCCGCTTCGAGCTCGCCGAGGCGGCCGGCGTATCGTGCGAGGAAGGCGGCGTTGCGTGGTGTCCGGTCCGACTGGTCGGGGACCTTCCCGCCGAACCACAGCCAATCGGCGGACTCGTCGAGCAACCGGTCCGCGATGCCGACGATCCGTGCCAGGGCGAGACCGAGCTGGTCCTCGGTCGGCGGCGTCGCGGCATCGGCGATCGGCAGTTCGACGGTCAGCAGGGGCCGCTCGTCATCACTCACCGCGAACTTGGCGAACGGCAGCTCGTCGTTCCAGCGCAGCAGCTTCCGATACGACTTGCGGAACATGTCGTTGATCGGCGGGGCGAACTGGGCCCAGCAGATGAGCGCGAAGGTCGGGTCGAGGATGATCGTCACCCGAAGGTCGAACCGGCGGCGACCGTCGAGCACGAGATCCCAGCTGGCGATCCCATCGCGCTCGCCCCGATCGATGGGCTCGAGACCCAGGTCGGAGAGCCAGCGCTCGACGTCGGCCGGCCGCAGCGCGGGTGCGCCGGGATCGGCGGAAGGCATGGCCCGCGGAGTCTAGCCGATTCGGTCGATCGGCCCTGCGGGACGCCCCCGCGAGGCGTCGCGCGGGTCTACGGGAGGGTCAGGAGCGGCCCTGCGCGGCGGCCTCCGACACGGTTTCGTCGCCGACCGCACGGCCGTGGTCATGGGCGTGGCGCACGCCGGCCTTCATCTCGACCGACTCGCCGCTCTTGATGACCTTCTTGGTCCAGTCGGAGATACGCACGTCCGCGGCGACCTTGACGTTCCGGCCGAGCCGGGTACCACGCGGGACGACGGCACGCTTCCCGACGACGGTGATACCGGTGTTGAGTCGCGTCGGTTCCTGGCGGTTGGGCCGGTCGTCATACGGCCCCGTCCCGACGATCGCGCCTTGCCCGACGACGACCTCCTTGTCGAGGATCGCCCGATCCACGACCGCGCCCGAGCGGATGACCGAGTCGAACATGACGATCGAGTCGCGCACCACCGCGCCGACGTCGACCCGTACGCCTGGAGAGAGGACCGAGTTCACGACGGTGCCGTTGATGATGCAGCCATGGCTGATGAGGCTTCGGTGGACCTGGGCCGTCGGCCCGACCTTCGCGGGCGCGCGCTCCTCCGAGCGCGTGTGGATCACCCATTCGGGGTCGTACAGGTCGAGCTCGGGCTCGTCCTGAAGGAGCGCCATGTTGGCCTCCCAGAAGGACTGGATCGTCCCGACGTCCTGCCAGAAGCCCGAATAGCGGTAGCCGAAGACCCGCGCGCCGGCGTCGAGCATCTCGGGGATGATGTGCCGCCCGAAGTCGACGCGGTCGTCCGACAACCAGCGGCGGAGCGTCTTCTTCGAGAACACGTACACGCCCATCGACGCGAGATCGCTCTTCGGTTGCTTGGGCTTCTCCTGCCACTCGGTGACCCGGTCACCGTCGTCCATGGCCAGGATCCCCATCCGCGACGCCTCGGCGAGCGGCACCCGACGGACCGCGATCGTCACGTCGGCCCGGTGGCGCCGGTGCGCGGCGATGAACGGCTGGTAATCCATCTTGTAGATGTGGTCGCCAGCGAGGACCACGACGGTGTCCGACGGGTCGTGCTCGACGACGTTCATGTTGCGGAGGACCGCGTCGGCCGTCCCGCGATACCACTCGGCCACCCGCCCGCGTGACACGTATGGCTGGAGGAGCTTGACGCCGCCCTTGTTGCGGTCGAGGTCCCATGGCCGACCGAGACCGATGTGGTCGTTCAGTGAGCGTGGGTTGTACTGGGTCAGGACGACGACGTCGTGGATGTCGGAGTTGACGCAGTTCGAGAGCGTGAAGTCGATGATCCGGTACTTGCCGCCGAACGGGACCGCAGGCTTGGCACGCTCTGCCGACAGGATCGACAGGCGCTCGCCCTCGCCGCCCGCGAGGATGATCGCCATCGTGCGCTTTGCGGCCACGGCCTGCCTCCCGGACGCTCTGGGGGTCCTGTTTTTCGATGCTAGCACGCGGTTCGGTGAAGGCTCAGCACGCCCGCTGTCAACGCTCCGTGAACGCTGCATCCTGCATTCGGGGCCCGCGGCGCGCGGCACCGACCTAGATGAACAGCCTCGGATTCACGAAGTCGTCGTTCAACTCGACCATCCAGTGAAGGTGCGCACCGGTCGCATGGCCCGTGCTCCCCTCGTATCCGATGATCTGGCCCTTCTTGACGCTCTGCCCGACGTCGACCGGTCGCTTCGGCTGCATGTGCGCGTACCACGTGCGGAGGTTCCCGGCGTGGGCGATCACCACGATCCACGCAGGATCCGAACCGTCGGCCCAGTTCCAGCCGACGTAGACCACCTGGCCACCGGCCGCCGCGCGGATCGGCGTTCCGTACGCCCCGACGAGGTCGATCCCGTTGTGGAAGTGAGCGCATCCGTGACCCGGGGCGTAATACTCGAACGTGCTGCAGCCGTACTCACCGCTCACGGTGAAGTTGTCCATGGGCCAGCGCATCGACCCGTTGAACTTGCTCGGGATGTTGCCCTTGGCCACCTGTCGGCGGATGAGATCTTCGATGTGCGACTGGAGCTTCTTCTGATCGGCCGCGGCGCGGCGGATGATCGCCGCGGCGTTGCGCTTGTTGCGCGCCAGCGCGGTGTAGCGGGCCCGCTGCTCCGCGAGCGTCCGGGCGACCTGGCGCTCGAGGATCCGCAGCTCCTGCTTGGTCTCCTGGAGACCGCGCATGGCCTTGTCGAGGTCGCGCTTCTGGGCCGCCGTCTGCTGCCGCAGCGCGTTCGTCCGCACGCGGGTTTCCGCGACGGTCTGATGGATCGCCTCGAGGGTCTCCTTCGCCTTGGCGATGCCGTCGGCAAGCGCCTTGTCCTGCTCACCGACGTCGATGTAGTAGCTCATCTCGGCGAGCAGGTCGGTGAACGAGCCGCCTGAGAGGAACGTCTCGAGCGGAGATGTCCGATCAGTGTCGTAGGCGCTGCGCACGCGGTCGGCGAGCTGGGCGCGGCGTTGGGCGAGCTCGAGCCGCTTCTCGTCTTCCTGGGCGACGACCTGGGCTAATTGCTCGTCCATGTCCGCCAGCTGGACGACGAGGTCCTTGTAGACGGCCTTCACGCGGTTGATGCGGGTCTGCATCCGGGAGATCTTCTTGCGGACGGCATCGAGGTCCGCGCCGACCTTGTTGAGCTGCGTCTTCGTGTCCGCGATCTCGGCGGCGAGCCCCTGCTGCAGATCGTTGATCGCGGAGATCTCGGCCTTCTGCTTCTCGACCCGGTCCTTGAGCGCCGCCTGCTTGGCCTTGGCGTCGGAGAGCTCGTCGGCGGAAACGGTCGGGCTGGACGCGGGCGCGCTGAGGAGCCCTGTCACGAGCGGGATCAGCAGGATGAGCGTCGGGACGTGTCGCCGGACGCGACGGCTCGGCCGGGCGCCCATCGGGTTCGACCAACCCGTGGCTCCAGGAGTGGCGGCCTCTGGTGGGACCTGGCGATCCGCTCGGAACAGGCGGCGGATCACGAAGGCGACGTCATCGTGGCGAGCAGGCTCCGTAGGTCGATGCTGCCGTAACGGGGGGCACAGCACCGGGCGACGGTCACACCCGCCGGACGGGTCGCCGTCCTCGACTGGACACCGCCGCAGGACGACGCCGGGATCCGGCTCCCCGGGATGATACCCCGTCGGGTCCAGCGTTTCGGCGGTGAAGTCTAGATGGGTAGGGCCTGTGGGTCGGATGGGCTGATGGTCATGGGTAGTACGGGTGGGCCGCGCCGGCCGTCACCGGAGGTGGCGCCCCTAGACCCGGATCAGCACCGCCCAGAGGGCACCGATGATGAGGAACGGGCCGAACGGGACGAAGCTTCGTCGCCCGATCCGGCGCGTCGCGAGCAGGACGAGCAGGACGACGCCCGCCACGATCAGGCCGAACAATGTCGCGCTCAACGCAAGCTCGCCACCGAGCATGAGGCCCATCCCCGCCAGGAACTTGACATCGCCCAGCCCGAACGCGCCGGCGCCGAACGGGATCGATGGCAGGTAGAGCACCGCCGGGATGAGGACCGCCGCGAGGACCGCGACCAGCAGCGCGCCGTCGACGAGCGGGTTTCGACCCGAGAAGGCATACAGCAGCGCGAGCGGGATCACCGGCAGCGTCAGCTCATCCGGAAGGACCCTTTGATCCAGATCCGTGGCGAGCCCGACGATCAACGTCACGAACCACGCGCCGAACGCGACCAACGCGAGCGTGTCGCCGGCGAAGCGAACCGGGAGCAGACCGAACGCCAGCGCCCCACCGACCGTGCACACGAGCGTGCGCCAGTCCACGGCCCTGCCGGGCGGATGCTCCTCGTCGTGCTCCGGCCAGCGGGTCGCGAAGCGGTCGGCGCCGATGCCGAGCGCCGCCCCGGCGATCGCCAGGACGACGGCGAGGAGCTCGTTCGTCAGGCGGCTCCGGCGAGCGCGAGCTCGACGAGCGTGGCGTGCGACACGCCGGTCGCACCTCGGGCCCCGAACGGGAGTGGCTTGCGGTAGTAGCCGGTCCCGGCGATGTCGAGGTGCACCCATGGCACCTCCGCGAACTCACGCAGGAACAGCGCGCTCTTGATGAGGCCACCTTCGGCGGACCCTGCGTTCTGGAAGTCGCTGTACCAGCTCTCCATGTCCTGGACGTAGTCCTCGATGAGCGGCAGCTGCCAGTAGCGCTCCCCTGCCCGACGCGCGGCCGCAGCGACCTGGTCATACCAGTCCTGCGGTCGACCGAAGGCGCCGGTCATCAGGTGGCCGAACGCACGCGCGACGGCGCCCGTCAGCGTCGCGACGTCGACGATGTGCGTGGCCCCGAGCCGTTCGGCGTAGACCATCGCGTCACCCAGGATCAGCCGGCCCTCGGCGTCGGTGTTGGTGATGTCGACCTTCTTGCCGTTCAACGCGGTGACGATGTCGCCTGGGCGCGTCGAGTGCGGGCCGGGCATGTTCTCGACCGCGGGCGCGACCGCGAGCAGCGGCGTCCCGGGCGCCAGTCGAGCGACGGTCTCGATCGCCGCGATGACCGTGCACGCCCCGGCCTTGTCCATCTTCATCTCTTCCATCCGGTCCGATGGCTTGATGCTGATGCCGCCGGAGTCGAAGCAGACGCCCTTGCCGACGATGGCGAGATGGCGGTCGAGCTTGTCGCGCTGCCCTTCCTCGCCCGAGCGCATGAGGATCATCCGTGGCGGGTTGTCCGACCCGCGGCCGACGGCCATGAACATGCCCATGCCGAGCTCGGTCGCCCGCTTCTCATCGATGACGTCGAACCAGAGCCCGTTGCGCTCCGCGATGGCGCGCGCCTCCTCGGCAAGGGCCTCGGGATACATCTCGTTCGCGGCACGGTTGCCGAGCGTGCGCGCGGTGTTGGCGCCCTCGCCCATGATCACGCCACGCTCGCCCGCGGCCTGGATCGCGGTCGCGTCTCCGCCCGGTGCGACGAGGATCAGCTCGTCGAGCTGTGGCGGCTTCGATTCGATCTCGGGGCGGTACAGCGCCTTGGGGTCGTACGAACCCTCGACCACGCCGCGGGCGACGAGCTCAGCCGCCGTGGCGGCGTCACCGTCGAACCCGGACGCGCCGACGAACGGCGACAGCCAGACCGCCATCGAGTGGACGACGCGGCCGGCGAGCCGCCGCTCAGCGGTGGCGGCGACACGGACGGTCGTCTCGCGGTCGATCTCTTCGGGCGCGCCCGCGCTGACCGTCACGAGCCAGCGCGCCGGCAAACCGCCACCGCGCGTCATCGCTGTCGTCCAGCGCCTCGTGCGAAGCTCGCGGATCTCGGCAAGCGCGCGAAGCTCGCCGCCGGAGCGTCGGTCGAGCTCGTCGACCTCGCCTTCGAACGTCGGCTCGCCGACGAGCGGGATGAGAAGGACGTCAGCAGCGACGTCCCACGGCTGATCGGTGACGACACGAAGCTGCACGGTGGGTGTGATCCTCCCCGGGATGGCACGCCGCTCGCGGTGCCCCGATCGCGGCGGCTGGTCGTAGTGGGCGCAGTGTACCCGTGGCCGACCGCCCCTATCCGCCCCGGACGGGACCCTGTTGCCGGCGGGCGCCGGGGTCTGGGGCGGGCGCCGTGCCGCAGTCTCCGCGCATCGGCGCGGCGGGTCTGGCGCGCGCGGGGCGGCCCCGGCAGGCCGGGCTGCGGCTGGGTTCAGGGTCCCGCGGCGACCGGCGGCGCGCCGAGGGTCAGGGTCCCGCGTCGACCGGCGGCGCGAGCGCTTCCTCGAGGTCGCTGTGGGCCTGCTCGATGTCGGCAGCGGCGTCGTTGATCCCGCCCTGCCCGATGTCGGCCATGATCAGGACCAGGGATCGGGTGTCGGGAGGCAGCTGGTTCTTGGCGGCCTGTTCCTTCTCGACCGCCCGCTTGATCTCCTGTGTGCTCGCGCCGCGCTGCACGGCGACGTACAGGGCGCGAAGGGCCGCGTCGTAGGCGTGGCTTCGGTCGAGCCATTGGTCGAGCGTCGAGACATCGACCGTGGCCTTCAGCTGGTCGCGGAGCTTCCGCGCGTCGGCGATCGCCTTGTCCGCGTCGTCCAGATGACCGAGCGCGACGCGATAGTCCGCCTTGCGCCCCGCTGCAGCGGCGTCGACGACGGCTTGGTCGTGCTCGGCGAGGAGCCCGGACAGCCGATTCGCGGCGAGCGCGCTGGCGACAAGGCCTGCCCACGCGGAATCGAGTCGATCGGTCGAGCCGAGCCCACCGACGTACGCCTCGTGCCGATCCACGGTGTCGGGCGATAGCTCGTACGCGGCCGCCGGCGTCCCGACGATCGGGACCTGCCCCAACGCAGTTCGGATCCGCTCGCTTCGTGCCGTGATGTCGCCGACGAGCTGCGTCCCCTGCGCCGTCGCGGCATCGACGGCATCGGTGTCGTTGCCCGACATCGAAGCAAGGATCGAACGCGCCTGCTCACCGAGCGCGGCGACGTCATCGGACAGCGTGTGGAGGTCGGCTTCGATCGCGTCGAGCGACGCGTTCACGACGGCATCGCCGTGACCGGTGCGCCCCGTGCGATCGGCGCCATTCGGCGCGGGCGTGTCCATCCCGGCGACCACACCCGCCGCACCGAGGGCGATCAATGCCGCCGCGAGGAGCCAGACGAGCGCGAGGCCTCCCTGCCGGGCGGTGTCGCCGATCCGAGCCAGTGCTTTCCTCCGGGTCAGGGCGTTCGGGTCGCCGCGGGGTGAGGGCGCTCGTGGACCCGCGGGATCGTCCCGCGGTCGAGGCGGCGGAATCGTAGCATCGGCCGATGACCGCTCCTGATGACAGACGGGCCCGTGATGACGCTCAGACCGTCGACGCCACGATGGCCCGTGATGACGCCCAGGCCGTCGGCGCCGCAACGGCCCGCGATGACGCCCAGGCCCGCGACGCCACCAGGGCAGCTCGCCGACGGCTGTTGGAGACGATGCCGAAGGCCGAGCTCCACCTGCACCTCGATGGCTCGCTGCGCATCGCGACGGCGATCGAACTCGCGAGGACGCGTGGGATCGAGGCACCTGACGACTGGTTCGGTATGTCGGCGGCGCTGGTCGGGGAGATGCCCGGGACGTCACAGGCGGAGCTGCTCAAGCGGTTCGACCTGCCGATCGCCCTGATGCAGGACGCCGAGGCGCTCGAGCGCATCACGGTCGAACTCGTCGAGGACAAGGCCGCCGACAACGTCCGCTACGCCGAGATCCGCTGGGGCCCGCTGCTTCACGTCATGGGGGGGCTGCCGCTCGCGGACGGGATCGCGGCCGTGGTCCGCGGGGCGCGCTCGGCGGCGGCTCGTACGGGCATCACGGTCCGCCTCATCTCCACGGCGCTGCGATCGCACGATCCGGACCGGAACGTGGAACTGGCACAGACCGCCGCCGGGTTCATCGACGACGGGCTGACGGGCTGGGACCTCGCGGGTCAGGAAGCGGCGTACCCGGACCCCTTGCTGCACGGACGGTCGTTCGAGGTAGCGCGCGAGAACGGACTCCACATCACGATCCACGCCGGCGAATGGGGCGGCGCCGCGCAGGTACGCCGCGCGCTGGTAGTCGACCCGGAACGCATCGCGCACGGTCCGGGCGCGATCGATGACCGACCCTTGTGCGCGGACCTCACGGCTCGCGGAATCACGCTCGACCTTGCGCCGACCTCGAACTGGCAGGCGGGGATCGTCTCGTCGGTGGCGGAGCACCCGATCGGCCCGCTCTATCGGATGGGCGTGCCGGTCACGCTGAACACCGACGACCTCACCGTCTCCGACCTGAAGCTGTCCGACGAGTACGTGAACGCCGCCGAGCAGATCGGGCTCGCGTTGCCCGACCTCTGGGCGATCGACCGCCATGCGCTCGACGTCGCCTTCCTCGACGAGACGACGCGCGAGCACCTCCGCGCGGACTTCGACCTGTGGGCAGCGAACGTCCCCGAGCTCGCCGGCCCAGGCGGCTAGGGCGACGCGCGGACACGCTGGCGACGCTCACGCGCCGACGGCCGCCCGACGCTTACTCACCGACGGCCGCCCGACCTGCTGTCACCCGGCGACCGAACGAGCGAATGAAACGGGCCTCGGCCGGCCTGCTGTCACCCGGCGACCGAATCGCCGCCCTCCTGTCACCCGGCGACCGAACGAGCGGACGAACCGCGCGAACGGCGCTCCCAGCCGCCGGCCCGGTCACCGGCCGACAGGTTCGGCGGATCAAAGGCCTTCCGCGCCATCTCGCCCGCCGTTTCAACCTTGGGATGACAGAAGGGGCAGCGGCCTACTTCGCGAACCCCTCGAGAGCAGCCGAGAGCTCCTCGGCGTTCGCGGCGACGGCGTCGGGTCGCTGGTCCGGCGGGAGTGCGTCGACGTCGGCCTGGGTCGCGATGCCCGTAAGCATCAGGACGCTTCGAGCGCCGATCGCCTTCGCCCCCGCGAGGTCCGTCGCGATCCCGTCGCCGATCACGATGGCGTCCTTCGGTGACCGGCCGACGGCCTCGGCCGCCAACTCGAACAGGTGGGGCTCTGGCTTCCCGATCGACAGCGGGGTCACGCCGGTCGTGGCCTCCAACGCCGCGGCGATCGACCCCGCCCCTGGTCGGAGACCACGCTCGGTCGGATAGACCGGATCCCGGTTGGTCGCGATGAACCTGGCTCCGGCACGGATGCAGTCGGCAGCCGCCGCGATCCGCAGGTAGGTCAACGCGGGATCCAGGCCCGTGACGACGGCGTCGGGAGCACCGGCGGCAGCCCACCCATCGATGCCCTCCTGATGCATCCGTGTCGCCGCGTGGCCGGCGGTCACCACGTCGACCCCGACGTCGCGCAGCTCGCGGTCGAGACCGCTCGCGCCGAGCGTCAGCACGCGGTGGATCCCCGGTTCGTGGCGCTCGATGTGCAGCGCGGTCGCCCGGGACGACGACACGACGCGATCCCCGGACACGGGACAGCCCATCGCCGCCAGCCGGGTCACGTAGTCGGCCCGGTAGTGCATCGAGTTGTTCGTGACATAGACGACCTCGGCGCCGTGGCTCGCGAGCGCGGCCAGCAGGCCTGCGACGCCGGGCACGGGCTCACTGCCGCGATACACGACTCCGTCGAGGTCGACGAGCAGGAGGAGACTCACGCGTCCGATCGTACCGGCCGCCCCGGGACGGCGTCGGAGCCGCGTACGATCGCCGTCACATGCCCACCTCTCGTGACCCCCTGGCCGACACGGAGCGACTCATCGTCGACGGCTCGAACCTCCTGCCCGCGCTCGCTCGAAGCAGCGGTGGGGTGCCGCCGGCGGCGCTGATCGGCCGGTTGCGCGCCGCTATCCCCGCGACGATCGCCGTCGAGCTTGTCTTCGACGGCCCGCCGGATCCCGGCCTTCGAGGCGAGCGGATCGCTGCCGGCGTCACGGTCCGCAACGCCGGTCGACGCACCGCGGACGAGGCGATCCTCGAACTGATCGAACGCGCCGGACCGACCTTCGCCACCCGAAACGCTGACACGTTCCTGGTCGTCACCGACGATCGCGGACTCGCGGCTGGCGTCCGCGCTCGCGGCGGGCGGACCGCCGGGACAGGCTGGCTCATCGGCCGTTTGCAGCGACCGCGACTCGCGTCGCCCTCGGTCGGGAATCGCACCCCGCCTGCGCCGCCCCGAACATACGGCGGCGACCCGGATCGAACCCCGTGGAAGCCCGGTCGCGGCGCCACTGTCAAGAAGGGCAACCCACGTCGTCGACGGCCTTCCTCGGGTAGCATGCCGTCGTGAGCCTCGTCGACACGCTGAACCAGATCTGGAACTCGATCCTGGACATCACGCAGATGTTCGTGATCCCGGACTGGGGGTCGGTCATCGGCCTGTTGCCGATCCTGATCTTCCTCGGTGTCGTCGGGCCGCTCGTCACGTTCCTGATGCTTGGGATCGTGGTCTACCAGGTCGCGAAACCCCGGCCGCGCCTCCAGCTTGCCGAGGGTCCGGAGGTCGCGCAGATCGGTGCGAACGGGCAGCCGATCTTCCCGCCCGGCCTCCCGTTCTGCCGCCAGCACGGCCTCATCTACTCGACTGGCACCATCCACTGCGAACGCGGCGGCGAGGACCTGTCGGTGATCTGCCCGATGTGTGGACTCGGCCGACCCGCGGCCATCGAGACCTGCACGAACTGCGGGCTCGTCCTCAACGTGAAGTCCCGGCCGGTCCCAGTCGTCCGGTCGAGCGGTCCCAAGCCGGGCGGCGCCGCGGTCGCTTAGCGGTCGCCAGCCCCCGGGCAACCCTCGTCGTCCTTCGAGCGTCCACAGAGGCAACGACATGGCTGAACTGTCATCGATCCTCTTTCCTATCGGGGTCGTGCTCGTCGCGCTCGCGTTCGCAGCGCACGTCGGGCATGGCGTGATGCTCGCGAATGGGCGCCGCGTCGCACTCCCCGCGATCGGTGCGTCGGGGCAGCCTGCCTACGCCGGTGTCGCGACGGGTTCGTTCGTCACTTCGACGGTCGGCTCCGCTGGCGCCACTCCGGCGATCGCCGCCTCGCCGAGCCCGCTGTCGCGCGCCGCCTCCTGGCTGACCGTCGCGGCCGTCGCGGTCCTCGGAGCGTCGATCCTGCTGCGCGGCATCGTCGTCGGGCGTGGGCCGTGGGGGAACATGTTCGAGTTCACAGTCGCCTTCGCGACATCGATGGTCGCGGGATACGAGTTCCTCGCCCGCCGCTACCCGATCCGTTCGATCGGCTTCCTGCCGCTCGGCGTCGCGCTCGCCTTGCTGTTGTACGCGTCGTCGCTTCCGCGCGAGATCTCGCAGCTGGTGCCGGCGCTCCAGAACCCGCCGCTGCTCACGATCCACGTGGGCATGGCAGTGCTCTCGTACGGGATCTTCGCGACGTCGTTCGCGGCAGGCGTGGCCTATCTGATCCAGGGGCAGGACGATCGATTCGCGTGGCTGCCGTCACACAAGGTGCTCGACGAGGTCGCGTATCGCGCGGTCATCATCGGTTTCCCGATCTTTGCGACCATGATCATCCTGGGCTCGTGGTGGGCATCGATCGCCTGGTCCCGCTACTGGGGCTGGGACCCCAAGGAGACGGCGGCCCTCGTGACGTGGCTCACGTACGCCGTCTACCTGCACGCGCGCAATCAGCGTTCATGGGCCGGCCGACCGGCGGCCCTGCTGCTCGTCGTCGGCTTCGGCATGGTCCTCGTCACATATTCCGGCTCGCTCTGGTTCTCCGGACTGCACGCGTATAGCGGTCTCTGATCGCCTATGGCCGAGGCGCCGACCGACGCTCCGGTCATCGACACCCTCGGACTCGCGAAGCGCTACGGCCACGCCGACGCCCTGATCGACCTCACCCTGCGCGTCGAGCCGGGTGAGGTCTTCGGTTTTCTCGGCCCGAACGGCGCCGGCAAGACGACCGCCGTCAAGCTGCTACTCGGGTTGGCGCGGGCGACCGGGGGCAGTGGCACCGTTTTGGGCGCGCCACTCGGCGACCGACGGGCGCGACGGGAGATCGGGTATCTCCCCGAGCTGTTCCGGTACCAGCCCTGGCTCCGTGCGCGAGAGGTGGTCGAGCTGCACCGACGGTTGCGGGCGGTCGACGGCGGTGGGTCAGCCTCGGGTTCGCGGTCGGCCTCGGGCTCGGGCTCGGCGAAGCCGTCGACCTCGGGCTCGCGCTCCGCGTCGCCCTCGGGCTCACCGAAGTCGTCGGCCTCGCGCGCGCCGAAGTCGTCAGGGTCGGGCTCCGCCTCGGCCGATGAGGTCGCGGCGGCGCTCGAGCTTGTCGGCCTCGCGGATCGCGCCGACGACACCGTCGGTGGCTTTTCGAAGGGGATGCAGCAGCGGCTCGGTCTGGCGGTAGCGCTCCTCGGTGCGCCCCGTCTCGTGATCCTCGACGAGCCGACCTCGGCCCTCGACCCGGTCGGTCGTGCCGACGTTCGATCGATCGTCCGACAGGCGGCCGACGCCGGGTCGACGATCTTCCTCAACAGTCATCTCTTGACCGAAGTCGAGCGCGTATGTGACCGGGTCGCGATCGTCGACCACGGGCGCGTCCTCGCCAGCGGTCGGATCGACGACCTGCTCGGTGAGTCGTCGGTCCGTGTTCGCGTCACGGACCTCGCGGCGGCCGACGTCGCCGAACTCCGACGGTTCGGACGCGTCGCCGTGACCGAGGACGGGTGGTTCTCGATCGCAGGTCTCGATCCAGAACGGGTACCCGACGTCGTCGCGGCGATCGTGGCCGTCGGCGGGCGGGTCCACGCGGTCGAATCCGGGCGCCTCACCCTCGAGGATCTGTTCATGCGCTTGGTCGGCCGGGGCGGCGGGGGCGGTTCGGGCGGCGCGGGCGATGGCGCCGAGCCCACATGACAGCCGCGTGGATCATCGCCCGGCTCACCGTCGAGGAGGCAGCGCGTCGCCGGATCCTGTGGGTTCTGCTCGCCCTCACGCTGATCAGCGTGGTGTTGACGACGTGGGGGGTCGAGCGGCTCGTGACCCTCGCCCGCGAGGGTCCTGACCCGGCGAACGAGATCGAGATCCAGGTTGGCGTATCGCAGGTCCTGATCCTTGTCGCGTTCATGTTCAGCTTCGTGCTCGCGATGACCGCGGCGTTCCTCGGTGCGCCATCGATCGCGTCAGATGTCGAGTCGGGGATCGCTCATGCCATCCTCGCGCGGCCCATCCGGCGGGCGGACCTCATCGTCGGGCGGTGGATCGGCCTCGCCGCGATCGTGATCGGGTATGCATCGCTGTCGGGCTTGCTCGAGGTGGCCGCAGTCCGCCTCGTGTCGGGGTATTCGCCCCCGCAACCGTGGCTGGCCGTCGTGTTCTTGTCGGGCCAGGCGATCGTGCTCTTGACGTTCGCGATGCTGCTCAGCACTCGGCTCCCGGCGATCGCGAGCGGGGCGGTGTGCGTGGTGTTGTTCGGGCTCGGCTGGATGGCCGGCGTGTTCGCTGGGATCGGCCGGTTCTTCGACACCGGGCCATTGGTCGCCGCAGCCGAGGCGTCACGTTGGCTGCTGCCGTCCGACGGCCTGTGGCGGGGAACGATCTATGCGCTCGAGCCGTCGGTCGTGATCGCCGGCATCGTCGGCGTGGGTGGCCCGAGAGCGCAGGCGAACCCCTTCTTCTCGCCGACACCGCCAGAGACCGAGTTCATCGTCTGGTCGGTGATCTGGATCGCCCTGGTCCTCGCACTGGCGACGTGGTCGTTGTCGAGGCGCGACCTATAGCCGAGTAACGGCCCGGTGAGGTCGTCGCGCCACACTCCCTGCCGTGAGCACGCGCGAACGCCCGATCGACCGCGGCCGGCGCCTCGCGACAGCGGACCGTCGCCGCATCGGAGGCGAACTACGTCTCGCGCGGCAGGTCTTAGGCCGATCGCTTGATTCGGTCGGCGACGACGCGCGAATGTCAGGCGCTCACGTCGGAAGGATCGAACGCGGCGTGGTTGCGACCGTGAGCCTTGACCAGTTGGCGTCGATCGGCGCCGTCGTCGGCCTCGATGTTCGCGTTCGCGCGTATCCTGGCCCGGCAGCCATCGTGGACGCCGGACAGGTCGCGCTCCTTGGTCGCCTGCGCGAGCGGCTCCCCGACCATCTTGGTTTCCGCGCCGAAGTCCCGCTGCCGTTCCGCGGCGATCAGCGCGCATGGGACGCGATGATCGACCGGCTCCTCGGCCTGAGCGACCACCTCCCCGTCGAAGCCGAGTCACGCCTCATCGACGTCCAGGCGCAGGTGCGACGGATCATGCTCAAGTTGCGAGACAGTGGACTCGCGCACGTCCTGGTGGTCGTTTCCGACACACGGAGGAACCGCGAGGCCCTGGCGGCTGCGGCCTCAGCTGTGCTCGGCGACTTTCCGATCCCGCCTCGACGCGCGCTCCGGGCGCTCGCCGCGGGGCACCACCCGGGCGGTTCCTCGATCATCCGCCTGTGATCGAACGCCCGGCGTTCGAACCGACCAGCCAACCGGCGTCCGTCGGTCAGCTCGAACCCTGCACGTTCGGATCGCACCAGAAACGAGCCCTGTCGGGCCTTGCCCGCGGTTCACCCGCCGGTTCGAACCTGGGGGGTTCAGCCATCCCATGTGGAAGGCGAGTCCGCTCGGCGCTCGCGGCTACTCGAGGTACTCACGAGCGCGGGCGTCCGACCGCCCGCCCCGTGGACCGCCGCGGCCGCCCGGGACCGCCGGGGCTCGCGGCCCTCCGGGATCAGTGCCGAGCCGTCGCCCAGGGCGGGATCACGTCCGTCGGCATGCCCGGTTCGCCTGGCGCCCGAGGGCGCCGACCGCGATCACGCGCCGACCCTTCACCGGGCGGCAGCCAGGCAGCTGCCTGGGCCCGGGCCAAGGCATCGGCCGTCTCGGCGGCGCCGGCACCGGCCGCGCCGCCGACAGATGCGGCGGGCTCGGCGGCCGCTTCCTGCCCGACGGGCTGCGGGAAGAAGCCCTCGCCGGGGACCTGCCGCTCGGGCGGTGCGAAGTCTCGGAAGGGGATGATCTTGCGTTCGAACTTGTCGAGGAGCTCGGGATGTGCGCGCTCGACCTCGGCGAACACCTCTTCGAGCTCGTCGCCGATGAGCTCGTCCCGCTCGATCAACGCCTTCGCGAGGTGATGGATCGCCGCCTCCTTCTCGCGCAGGAGCCGCTCGGTCTCGGCGTACAGCTCGTCGAGCATCTCGTGCGCGGCGACGACGAACGGGGCCGGCGGGAACTGCCCCGGCTGGAGGGGGGCGATCAGCTTCGTGGGACCCATCCCGAACTGCGAGACGTAGCGGACGGCCGCCGTTGTGGCCGCCTGAAGGTCGCTCGACGGCCCGGTCGACAGCGTGTCAAGGAACCGGTTCTCGACGACGTGGCCCGCCAGCGACACCATGATCTGCGTCTCGATCCAGCGCGCGTACAGGGACGTCCGCTCTTCGAGTGGCTTCTGTTGCACGTAGCCGAGCGCGTGGCCGCGGCGGATGATCGTGGCCTTCGAGATCCGGTACGACGGTCGCAGGTAGCGCGCCGCGACGGCATGCCCTGACTCGTGATACGCCGTCTCGCGGCGGTCGGTGAGGTTCCACGAGCGGATCGGCTGCTTGAGGCCCATCGTCCGCTCATCGGCCGCGTCGAGCCAATCCTTGTAAGTGAGGTAATCGCGACCCACCTCGTGGGCCTTGATGAGGGCCTCGTTGATGATCGTCTTGATCATGATCGGAGTCCAGCCCATCGAGTCGGTCAACAGCAGCTCCATCGGGATATCCGGGTCGTGCTGCTTCTTCGACAGGTAGTGAGTGATGATGTCGCGGCGGCCCTCGGCGTCGGGCTCGTGGACGACGATCATCCGGTCGAGTCGACCGGGCCGGATCAAAGCCGGGTCGAGCACCTCAGGCCGGTTCGTCGCACCGATGATGAACACGAGCGGCTTGTCGGCGACGGGTCCGCGGACGATGCCGAACCAGCGCAGGATCTTGTAGCGCCAGCGGTCCTCGACGAGGTTCGCCAGCGAGTCCATCTGGTTGAGGAGGGTGTTCAGCCCCTGGCCGCCACCCATCATCATCCCGCCCATCATCATGCCGCCGCTGCTCTGGCCGCCGCGGTTCATGCCGATGGAGTCGATCTCGTCCATGAACACGATGCATGCCCCGCGCTGACCGTCCGGGGCGTACTTCCGGCCGAGCCCGCGGGCGTCGCGGAAGAGCTTCATGATCATCATCTCGGTCATGCCCCAGAACATGCCGCGGATCGAGCTCGCATCGATGTAGATGAACGGCAGTCCGGCCTCCGCGGCGATCACCGCCGCCAGGAACGTCTTGCCCGTCCCAGGGGCGCCCGACAGGAGCATGCCTCGCGGCATCTCGCCGCCCCGCAGCTCGAACTCCTTGACGCCGCGGAGGATGCCGACGGTCGTCTTCGCGTGTTCGAGCAGATCGGGCTGACCGCGATAGTCGGCGAATGACATCCCGATCTGCGGGTCGTCCGGCGTCACGGTGTACTTGCGAGGGCGCGACAGGAACCAGAACAGGAAGCCGAACTGGACGATCAGGTAGAACGCCGCGAACGACAGCTGGAGGGCGAAGGCCGGGATCGACGCGATGATCCCGAAGACGCTCTGGATGAACGCGACGGTGCCGCTCGACGCGATGACCGCCGTGAGCACGAGCAGGACGAGAAGCAGTCGCCACAGGTTCCGGTTCCACACGAAACCCAGGTGGCCGAAGAACCCGCGGACAGCCGTCATCGGAAACCCTCGATCTTTCCGTCATTCACCAGGATGACTAGGTTGATCGCAAACGGGATGCCATCCTCCCGTTGGTAGTGCATCAGGATCTCAGTAGCGGAGCGCTTCCCGTCGACCGAGGTGCCGAGCACATCGACCGAATCGACGTGCTGGACACCGTACTTCGTCATCTCATTCGTGAGGTCGATGTGCGGGTCGTGATCGAGCGACGAACGGATCGCGTCGGCGTCGTTCACGGCAAGCGCGGCGATGAACTCCTTGGCCGCGGGTGGCGCATCCTGAGCGGTCACCCCGGGGTCGCTCGCGAGCCCGGTTGGTGCCGGGTGCGTCGCGAGGAATACGTAGTTGCCGATGGCGACACCGCCGACGAACAGGACCACGCCGATGACGACGGTCAGCACCGCCTTGACCGCGCCGCCGAGCCGCCGGCGGCGAGCCATCCGGCGCTCGGCCTTCGCGTCGGCCGCGTCCTGTGCGGCCTTGGCTTCCGCTACCGCCGGATCGCTCGCGGCATCGATCGTCGCCAACGCCTCGGCGGTCGTATCGGCAGTCTGTGTGTCGGTGGTCACGACGCCCGCTTCAGCTGCGACCGGATCGTCCGGGGCGAGCGTGTCGGTCGGTGTCACGCCTTCTGCGCCGGTGGGCCCGGCGGCAGCGTCCGGGGCGGCAGCGGGGGTGGCCTCCGGAGTGAGTGAGCCGTCGGGGTTCGGGACGGGTTCGTCGACGCCCGGCGGCAGGATCTCATCGGGCGCGGGAGCGGCTGGTTTCGTGGCTGCGCCCTGGGAGGCGGGTGCCTCCTCGTCCTCGGGACGGCGAGCTGGCTCGGCCGTCATGGCGTCTGCACCGACGGCGGCGGGTCGATCAGCTCGACGCGCCCGGCCTGCGTCGCGACGCGCCACGCGAGTTGGCCGTCCGCACCGGAATTGTCGACGACGTGCGATGAATACGCGTGGAGCGACAGCCCCTGACCGACGACCCACGATCCGAGGTGGACGGGCGGGTCGACCTTGACGTACTCGGCCTTGACGCGCGCCGACTTCGCCTTCACCGCGGCCGACACACCGAGCAGGTCGAGCGTGCTCTGATCGTCGGCGACGTACGCCGTGATGAACTGCCGCGCGACGGGGGATTCCGCGGTCCGCGACTGCGTTTCGGGCTTGGGCGTGAGGTCCTGCGTGATCGTGGGCACGAGGAAGCCGATCAGGCCCCCGATCGCGAGCGTGGCCGCCGCCCGACCCAGGCGGCGTCTCCAGACCCCTCGTCGACGCATCGATCCTCCGTTCCAGGTGAACGTGTGCCGGGCAGTGTAGTGCCGATTTCGTGCACGCGGCGAAAACGACGTGCGCTGCTGCAACACAGGATTCGTCGCGAGCGACGGGTTCGGATGCCCGATCCGCCCTTATCGCGTGCGCGTCACCTTGTTCAGGTTGCGTGGTCGTTCCGGGTCCACGCCGCGTGCGCCCGCCAGGTACATCGCGTGAAGCTGCCCGACCACGATCGAGACGATCGGGCCGAGCCATTCGGGCGTTCCGGTGGCCAACGCGAACGGCCAGCGTGCGATCGCCAGCGCCTCCGGCTGATCCGACACCACCGCGATGTCGGCGTCGAGCTCGTCCCGCAGCCGTCGAAGCAGCTCCACGAGCGACGCGGCTGTCGGCCCGGGTCGGACGGTCGCGAGGACCGGCACGCCGGGCTCGAGCAAGGCGAGCGGTCCGTGCTCGAAATCGGCCGCCGAGTACGGGTCGGCGAAGACACGCGCCAGCTCCTTGAGCTTCAACGCCCACTCGCGCGCGGTCGCGTACTCGAAGCCGCGCGCAAGCACCAGCAGTCGATCGGCTGCCGCCTGGTCGCGCGCCATCCCCTCGACCGCGGACTCGAGCTCGAGCGTGGACGCCATCGCGTCCGGGATCGCGGTGAGCGCGGCGGCGTCGGCCGGGTCGCCGGACAGCGCAGCGGACAGCGACGCGATGGCCAACAGCTCCGTCGTGTAGGTCTTGGTCGCCGCGATCGCGATCTCCGGTCCCGCCCCGAGATCGATGCAGGTCGCCGCCGCAAGCGCCAGCGGCGAGGCTGCATCGTTGGTGATCGCGACGGTCGGGGCGCCCTGCGATCGGCCGGCTGCGACGACCGCGACGACGTCAGGGGAGGCGCCGGACTGGCTGATGCCGATGACCAGCGACCGATCGAGTCGCGGCTGCGCGCCGTACAGCGAGATGACCGACGGCGTGCCGAGCCCGACCGACAGCGCGTGACGGACCCCAAGGACGTACTGCGCGTAGATCGCGGCGTGGTCGCTCGTGCCGCGGGCCGCGATGACGACGTGATCGACCTCATGCGCGCGGATCGCGTCAGCCAACGGTCCGACGACGTCCGGGGCCCTTGCGAGGAACCGCCGCGCGACCTCGGGCTGCTCGAGGATCTCGCCGCGGAGCGTCATACCGCGACGGGCAGGCGGCCCGGCGCAGTGGCCCCGTCGAGCACGGCGGTGAACGCCTCGAGCGAGCCCGGCAGGATCGAGTACGTGGCGAGGGCAGTCACGCTGGCCGGCACCGCCGCCACATCCCACGGCCCGCGCATCGCGACGACGATCGTCGGCGTGCCGGTCGCGACGACCGCCTCGACCAGGTCGAGCTGCGAGCGCAGTCGATGTGCATCGATCGTCCCGATGACGGCGAGGTCAGCCGCCTCGGCTCGCGCGACGACGGCGGCGATCGACGCCTGGTCGGGTTCGGGTTCGACGATCACCTCGTCCACGTCGCCATGGTATCGACGGAGGGCGGCCGCGAGCGCCGGTCGGACCGTCGACGACGTGTCGGCCGGCGTCAGGTCGGTCGGTCGTGGCATGACCGCGAAGACGCGACCGATGGACGACCACCGGACCGGCAGCAGCCCACCCGGAGGCAGCCATGGCCGAGGCTTTGTCAATAGTCCGGACTAAGTAGGCAATCTTGCCGCGGGCGCCCGGTTTGGCGCGGCCAGCCGGGTCAAGCGGGGATTTGTACCGCTATGCCGGCACCAGGTCGGGCTCGATCTCCGCCATCTCCGGCGCGACGGGGACCCGTAACGTGCCAGGCGCCTCGGCGAAACGATGCAGCTCGAGGTATTGGAACCCGAGGTGGACCATCAACTGCCGGGCGATCCGCGCGATGTCGTCGACGACCAGCGGCGAAACCAGCATCGGCTCGTCGAGTTCATACACGACCTCGCCGAGCTGCAGCCGGCACCGTCCAGCGGTCAGCACATTCCGGGCCCATTGGGACTCGAGCCCGAGCGGGACGACGATCCGGAACCCGTTTGCGGTCTGGACGGGGTGGACAGGCGAGACCCGGACGATCCCGGACTTCCTGCCGACGTGTTCGATGAGACCGATCTCGCCTTCCGACTTGTCGATCAAGCCTTGACGGACCAGCCACGGGTCGACGACCCGGTTGACCCACGCGGTTCCGAACCGCGGGTGCCTTCGCCAATACGCCGCCGCGCCGAGGACGAAGCTGCCGAGGATCCCGAGGGCGAGCAGTGTTTTGCGCATGGTTGCCTCCTTCGCGAACCCAGCATCGCCAATGGAGCTATCAGGCGACGAGTGCCGAACGTCACCGATCCCTGCATGCCGCCCGTCATCCGGGCGGACCCGCGGCGCGCAGCCATCACACAAGATGCATCCAGCGCATACGTCCGTGATCGGCGACGCCGCATGCGCGGGGTGCATGTTGATCAAGTGCCTCTTGGCGCTCCAGCCCTCGACCACAGCGGGGTCGTATGGGGACCGGGAAGCCGCGCAGGGCGACTACCCTCGCCGCCGCTCCAGCATCCGCTCGAACGTTCGTGCGTTCGCCACCGCGCAGGCCCGGTGGTCGTTGTTGAAGTAGACGTAGCCGACGGTCGCGCCACCGAGTCGATCGACCCAGGAACGGAGGGCGCCTCTGCCGTAGCACGGCCGGGGAACTGCCCTCCCCTCATGTAGCCGCACGTACGTCCATGACGCGGGGGACCAGAGCGGCGTGATCGGCCGGGATCGTCGGTCGGCCATGACGAACGCCGCGTCGTGCCGGCGAAGGACGTCGCACAATGCCGGCACGAACCAGCTCTTGTGGCGGGGCTCGACCCCCACCCGCACGTCGCGGCCGAAGGCCTCCAGCGTCCGTTCGAGTCGGTCGAAGTCGACCTCCATCGACGGCGGCAACTGCAGCAGGACCGGCCCGAGTCGATCGCCCAGGATCGAGGCCCGCTCCATCATGAAGTCGACGGACCCCTGCGGGTCGGTGAGCCGCTTGATGTGTGTCAGGTATCGACTCGCCTTCACCGCGAAGATGAACCCGTCCGGCACGGCGTCACGCCAGCCCGCGAACGCCGAGGCGGCTGGCATCCTGTAGAAGGTGACGTTCAGCTCGACCGTCGCGAAGTGCTCGGCGTAGAAAGCGAGTCGGTCACCGCCCTTGATGAAGCGCGGGTAGAACGGGCCGCGCCAGTCCTTGTAGTCGAAACCGGATGTCCCGACGAGGATCGCCATGGTGGCGAGCCTCGACCCAGGAGCGCTACGGCTGCGACCTCGTCCCGCCGTCACGTGTTGCGCGGACGTACGGCGGAGGCACCGGCGGGTACGGTGGCCGGACGCGACAGCCTCGGATGCGATCCCAGAACAATCAGTCGAGTGGGATGGTCCCGACGGCGATGAGACAGGCGAGGTCACGCGTGGCGTCGTGGAGCGACCAGGCCAGCCGGCCGGCGCCTGCCGACGACGGGACCTCCGCGATGAGCGGTGCTCCGAGCTCGACCAACGCCGCCCGCGCCGTGTCCTCCGCGTCAGCGTCCGCGAGGCCGAGGCCGATCGCCGCCAGGCCCTCACCCGCGCGCTCGAGGACGTCGCGCCACGGGCCGACGGCGTCGGGCTCCACGACCTCGAAGCGAACGTCGCCGACGAGCGCCGCGGCGAGTTTCGCGCGGGCCGAGCGCGGGCGGTCATCCGCGAGTCGCCTGGACCGCCACGGGCCCCACCCGAACGCCTCGCGGTAGGCAGCGACGGCCGACTCGAGATCACGCACGACCAACGTCACCGACGTGATCGCGTACTCAAGGCCCGTCGTCGGCGACGGTCCGGGCTCGGCGCCGTCGTGCGGGACGACGGAAGCCGGGCGGACGAAATCGATCGCATGCCCGCTGCCCGACTCGATCAGACAACCGAAGCGGGCCTCCGTGTCCAGGTAGTAGTACTCGATGTGATCGCCGATGTCGGCCTTCATCGTGACCGGGATCCCGTAGCGGTCCTTGAAGGCAGCCTTCACCGCATCGCCGTCGACGCGCTCGTGGAACATGGTCGCGATCGACGCGATGCCCGGTCCCCGGCGATCGATGAACTCGGTCCACAGGTTCGGCCCCTCCAGCGGCTGCAGGAGCTCGAAGTTGACAGACCCGACATAGACCTCCGCGCCTCGAAGCGCGTAGTGGACCGACTCGCCCCGCAACATCGTGGCGTGGTGGACCGGCGGCACGTGGTCGAACACTTGCCACGGCGCCCATCCGAAGGCCCGGTGATAACGCTCCATCAGGGCATCAAGGTCCGTGACAGCGAGAGAGATCTGCGTGATCGGGTAGGGCAACCCTGCGAGACCGACGGGCAGCGGCGCCGTGTCGCTCATCCCTGCTGCCATCCGCTCATGTCTGAGGACCCGTGCATCGGACGATCGATAGCGGTGCTCGGTCCGCGACGACCTCGTATGGCAGCGCCGCCGCCGTGGCGAACGTCTGGCCGCGGGTGACCGCGAACCGCCCGAACTCTCCCTCCAACCAGCCGTCGCCCCCGACGACGATGCCGATGGCGAACCGTCCATCATCGACGTCGATCCGGTCCGCGACGTCGAGACGCGTCGCGTCGAAGAAGGGCAGCACGCGGTCGTCGAACAGGCGGGTCTCGCGGTTCTCGCCCTGCTCACGGAGCGTGGTCGGCCGCTGGAGCGCCCGGGCGAACGTCTCCTCGGCCGTGTGGGTGCCATAGTCGATCATGTCGAGGGCGAGGTCCCAACCCAGACCCATCGTCGCGCCCGCGTCGCCGTCACCGTCCGTCTCCGGGATGACGATGTGGTCGGACGGCTCCTGGACCTCGATGAACGAGATCCGCGGCCCAAGGAAATGCGGCACTCCGGCATGGGCCACGTACACCTGGCCCGGTTCGATCTGCGTCCGGTGTAGCGATGACCGGAGCGCGGCCCGATCACGGGCGTCCACCGCCTCGCGGAACCATTCCCGGGTGACGCCTTCGTGGAACCCGATGCCGGCGTAGGCGGGCTCGTCACCATCGCCTGGCGTGTCGAGCAGGATCCAGGCCTCTGTCTTGCCGAACGGCGATGCGAGATGGCGTGCCGCCCATTCGCGAGTCGGATGCGCGTGCAGTGGGACCTGACCGGCCGGCGACAACAACTTCACGAGGACTCCCGTGATCGGTCCCCATCGGCTCGCGAAGGCGTCACCAACCATCACCTCCGGGAACGCCTCGACGATGCTCGTGAGCGACACGGTCCCCAGTCCGGGTACGTCGACGTGGCTCAGTCCTTGCGCTCGACCGTCCGGATCGTCATTCGCCGCACGCGTCACGGAGCCGACCCAGTCCTCGGACCACCAGTCGTCGGGCCGATCAGGTAGACCGCGGAACTGCCGCGTCAGTGAGCCGCCCTCGTAGAAGCGATAGAGCGGGTGGTACGGCAGCGGCAAGGGCCGCCGGATCGCCGCCTCGATCGCCCCGCGCGGCTCCTCCATATCGGTCAGGCCGGGACCCTCGGGGTGATGGCGTTGACACGACGCTCGAACGTGGCGATCGCGGACCCTCCCGCGAGGGCGCCGATCTCGAGGTCGTACTCCCGCGTCTCACCAGGCGCCAGCTCCTGGAGCTCCCCGCGCTCGCGGGCGTCCCAGCGGCCCGCGTCCCGGTTGGTCGATGGCTCCATCGCCAGCGCGTAGGTGTCCTCGCCCATCATCCGCCACACGGTGTGGTGGGGGAGCTGGCTGATCTGGAACTCCTGATACACGCCGATGCCGAGTCCCTCATTGACGACCGCGACCGGTGCCGCCCCAGCCCGATCGGGGACGAGCTCGTGCTCGAAGCATGCCTCGGTGAAGCCCGCGACCGGATCACTCAGCGTCGCGTAGCCCTCGATCGGGACTCCGTAATCGGTCGTCGTCCGTGCCGACGGCACGAGCAACCGCGAGCCGCGATCGACGATCGGGAAGCCGACATTGCAGTGGTACAGGAACATATGGCTGGTCGGGTGGTGGCCGACGTTCTCGACCACGTCATGGATCGTGAACCGGCTCTCACCAACGCGCGCCTCGATCCGCCGTCGTAGCGTGAGATGCTCGCCGAAGATCGCCGACTGGAGTACCTCCCCCTCGGCCCACAAGACGCATTCGTCGCCGTCCCACCGCTCGCCGTAGCCGACGAGGCGCGCGGGCAGACCGCCGATCCGCCCGTGGAGCCCGAACGACTGCTTCGTGCGGATGTGTGGCTGATGGAAGTCCTCGGCGGAGTCCTCGCCCGGCCCCAATGTGTGGTCGAGCCCGCAGGTCACGACCATGCCCCCGCCCCAGGCGCGGAACCAGCCCCACGCGTCGTTCTCATAGAACCATGGCGCGACCGTGCCCGGATTGGCGATCCAGGCAAGCGAGGTCCCGCCAAGCTCGCAGCGTCCGATATCGAAGGCCCGGTCGACCACGACATCGAAGGCGAAGCCCGTGCCGGTCCGGAACTCCAACAACCGGACGCCGCGACCGAGGCCGTCGCCCAGCGTGACGAGTCGGACGCCGGCGACCTGGTCGAGCCGGCCGACGCGGCGAAGGAGCTCGGTGCGCCCGAGCTGACGACCGAAGAGGGCGGGCATGGCATGCCTCTGTCTTTCCCCTCGACTGATCGACGGAGTCGAGCGACCCCGCCCCGGGCGGAGGGACGGCCCGGGGCGGAGCGTGATGGGTCAGCGCGGAGCGCTCACCACTCGCCCTTGAGGGCCTCGAGCTCCTCGGACGTGGCGGGTCGCTCGGAGGCGCCATCGGCGGCAGCCTGCATCCAGTCGGTGTGACCCGACGAGCGCAGGTAGGCCACGAGGATCAACCCGATGATGAACCACACCCCCACGAAGACGACCGGGATGTTGAACGGCGCCGGAGGCAGCGTCCACTTGTCCGGCTGGAACTCCAGGTTGGGCCCGAAGAAGTTGAGTGAGAACAGCAGGACGACGAGCATGCCGAAGGTCGACAGGATCGGGAACAGGCCGTGGAGGATCCAGCTGAACTCGGCCTTGCGCTCCCGTCGATACAGCATGTAGGCGGCGATGTTGCCCATCGTGTAGATGATCAACACGACGTACCCGATCAGGTAGCCATCGATGTAGTACTGGTTCTGGTAGATGGTGTCGAGCGGGACGGACGTCTGCCCCTCGGGGACCGGGGTGAACAGCGCGGCGACAAGGCAGAAGATGACGATCGTCGCGAGGGCCAGGACCCACTGGGCGACGATCGCGTTGACCGGGGTCTTGCGTTCGGGATGGACCTTGCCGAACCACCTCGGGAAGGCGCCGTCAGCGCCCATCCGGTAGTACATCCTGGTCCCCACGTTCGCGCAGGCGATCGAAACTGCGATCACGGAGCTGATCAGCATGATCAGCAGGATCCCCCAGGCGCCGCCCCAGAATTGCTTCGCCAGGGCGATCCCGGGCAGCTCGGGCGACTTCGGGATTTCGGCAAACCGGTCCGTCCCCCATCCGACCATCACGCCCCACTGGACGATGACGATGAAGATCCCGAACAAGATCACCGAGCCGATGAGGGCCCGAGGCACGTTCGTGGTCGGGTTCTCGGACTCCTCGGCCATCGGCGCCGCGCCCTCCCAGCCGGTGAAGGCCTGGATGGCGAAGACGGCGGCGATGAACAGGCCGGCGGTGCTCGAGGCGTTGCCCGGGTTGAAGGGTTCGAAGTTGAGCCCGCCGGGACCCGGATTCGCCAGCCCCCACAGGCCGAGCAGGGAGACGACGATGAGCTCGATCCCGCCGGTGATGATCAGGGTCTTGCCGGAGAGCTGGACCCCGAGGTACTGGATGATCGCCACGATCGAGACGATCACGACGCCGAAGATGATCGGGAACCAGTCTCGAAGGGGGCCGCTCCACTCGAGCGAGCTCGCGAGGACCCACCCGCCGAATACCGTCACCGCGCCCAGGACGAGCGGGGCGAAGATGATGTTGAGCCATGACACGAGGAAGCCCGCTGATGGGTTGATCCCCCGTGAGACGTAGTTGTAGTAGCCGCCGGCTCCCGGCACAGCGCGCGCCAGCTGCGCCAGTACGATCGCGGTCAGCAACACGATGATGAACGCGATGGGGTAGGCCAGCGGCGCAGCAAGACCGGTCTGGCCGACCACCACCGGTGTATAGAACAGGGCCGCGATGCCCGGGGCGACCATCGTCAAGCTCTGCATGAAGATCGATGGCAGCCGGAGGGCCCCCGGCCTCAGATTGGTTTCGGCGACCGTGCTCCCGGCCGCGGTTTGAGCACTCATGTATCGCTCCTCACCTACCGGATCGGTTGAACGTCGGGGAACGTGCAGGGTCACTGGTCATCCGTTGTGCTTCCCTCCCTCCCCCTTTGGCGATGTACAAGGCGTCGGCTTGCCCTCGCTCGTTTATCCGTCGTCGCTTCTTCCGATGGCTCCCTCCCTCAGAAGATCGCGATCGGGTTCCACGGCGAGCCGGTCCCGCCAGGTAGGCGGAGCGGCAGGCCGACGACCATGAATTCCCAGCGGCCCTCTTCCTCGCAGGCCGTGGCCAGGTCCTCGAATTGGAGGCTGTCGGCGGCGAGCATCCCCATCGCCGCGATCTGGAGCGGGTGGATCGGATAGAGCATCCCCTCGACCGTGCTCGGCACGGCTTCGCCGTCCCCGTCCGGGAGGAACGCGGCGATGCGCCGTTCGTGCATCCACGGGACGGTGTCGACGTGGAGACCGGCCTTCCCCTCGCCGCCGGGCGGGTAACCGTTGTCCCAAGCGCCGACCTCCAGCCGGCGGCGGTGATGCCCCGTGCGGTACACGAAGATGTCGCCCTCGCCGATCGACACGCCCTGGGCCGCCTCGCATGCCTCCAGCTCGGCGCGTGTGACGGCCTCGCCGGGCTCGAGCCACTTGACTCCGCGGAACCGCGGCAGATCGAGCAGCACGCCGCGACCCACAAGGCCCTGTCCGACATTGGTGATGTCAAGGGTGGCCGCGCCCTTCGAGGTCAACACCTCCTGGGCAGGCTTGCCGTTGTAGACCTGGCCCTTGTACGAGACGTGGCACAACGCATCCACGTGCGTGTGGCAATCCCCGTGGCACGCCATCCCTAGGAAGTCGAGCCCGAAGCGCAGACCGCTCGAGCCGATGTCGATGTCGTGCGCCTGGCTGACAAAGTGGATCGCCGGGTTCGGGTTGTCCGGGCCGGCAACCGTGTTGAGCGGGATCTCCATGGATACGCGCCGACCCGAGCGAACCAGGCCGGCGGCTTCGCGAACCCTCTCAGGGGTGATGTAGTTGAGTGTCCCGAGTTGGTCGTCCGGACCCCAGCGACCCCAGTTCTTGACGGATTCGAAGATGGCATCGAAATCGGCCATCGACACCTTCGGCGGTGCCGTCGTCGCCGTGATCGTCGCGGTCTCGCCCTTCATCGGACGCCTCCGGGCACGAGCGGCGCATCGAGGACGCCAGGCACCGGCAGCCCGACCGAGTAGGCCCCGTCGACGACCATCAGGGCGCCCGACATGAACGAGGCGTCATCCGAGCACATGAACAGGATCGGCCGCGCCATCTCGACCGGTTCGGCGAAGCGGCCCATCGGCGTCCGGTCGAGGAAGACCTTCGACTGGACGGGGTCGTTGATCACGAACCACGACAGGCGGGTGTTGATGATGCCCGGCGCGATCCCGTTGACCCGGATCCCGTACTTGCCGAGCTCCATCGCGGCTGTGTGCATCACCGCCACCTGGCCCGACTTGCTCGTGTTGTAGAAGACGCCCTCTTGCTCGGGCTGATACGCGTTGGTCGAGGAGACCACGACCATCGCGCCGCCATGGCCCTCCTTCACCATCTGCCGGGCGCCCTCCTGGAGCGCCAGCCAGGTGCCCTTGAGGTCGATGCCGATCTGCTGATCCCACGACTCGTCCGTCCCATCGAGGAACGGGACGAAGTCAGCGATGCCCGCGTTGGCGACCATGTAGTCGTGCCGACCGAACGTCTCGGAGCATGTCTGCACTGCCCGCTGCACGTCGGCGCGCTTCGAAACGTCGCCGACCACGACCTCGCACCGGCCACCCTTCTCGCGGATCCCCGCCGCTGCGTCCTCGAGGACGTCGGCGTGCCATCCGAACAGGACCACGCCCGCACCCTCTTCCGCGAACTGCTCCGCGGTGGCACGGCCGATACCACGGCCCGCGCCCGTGACGACCGCCCCCTTGCCTTCGAACCGTCTCTCCATCTCAAGACCTCCGATCGCGTGCCCTTTCGAGCTGTGGGGCGGTCAGGCCTGCACCAGCCCGTGATGGCCGGGCCCGCGCGGGATGACCGGCCAGATGTCGACGACCACGTCGTCCTCGACGATGTGGAAGGCGTCGTACCAGTTGACGGTCGACGGGGAGTAACCCGGGACGAGCGCCACCGTGTCCCCGAACTTCAGCGCCGTCCCGCCGCTCGCATCGAAGATCCCGTGCTCCTCGTCGAACCGGAACGCTGGCAACGGATGGCCGACGATGCTGGCGAGATCGCCGGCACCCATCGACTTGTTGCCCGCATCGACGACCACCCGGTCGGGCCGACGACTGATGACAGTGGCCTGGACCGTGAGCGAGTGCTCGAAGCCGCCGACCATGCGGCCGTGGAAGTTGTCCATCACGGCATATGTGCCGGCCTGGATCTCGGTGATCCCGGGGTGGGCGGCGGTCCAATCCCAGGTCGCCGTCCCGCCGGCCGACCTGATCGGCACCGGCAGTCCGGCCGCCTCGAGACGCTCCGCGACCTCGACGAAGTAGCCCATGGCCGTCTGTTCCTTGGCAAGCCGCTGATCGTGGTCTGGCGTCAGCGAGCAGTGCCCCTCGTACCCGGTGATGCCGACGAGCCTGAGGCCCGCCGCATCCGTCACGAGCCTGGCCACCGAGACGGCCTCCTCCGGGCTGTCCACACCGCACCGGTCCATGCCGGTGTCGACCTCGACGAAGACGCCAACCTCCGAACCCGCGGCGAGCGCAGCCTGGGACAACGCCTCGACGCCGATCGGGTCGTCGACCGCGACCATGATGTCGGCCTGGCGAGCGAGCTCAGCGAGGGCCCGCAGCTTCGCGGGTCCGGCCACGGTATTGACGACGAAGATGTGGTCAAGTCCCGACCGAACGAGGACGATCGCCTCCCAGACCGTGGCAACGGACAACCCGATGGCACCCGCTTCGACCTGGAGCCGCGAAATCTCGGGGCTCTTGTGCACCTTGATGTGCGGCCGAATGTCCGCCGGCAGTTCGGCCATGGCGTCAGCCATCCGCCTGATGTTGCGTTTCGCTGCCGGCAGGTCAAGGACCAGTGCCGGGGTCGCGAGATCGCCCCGGTGCCGCCCGACCGCGCCGCCGTATTCGCGCCGGACGCGGTCGTAGGTATCCGCCAGGACCGGCGGCGGATCGAGGATGTCGGTCATCTCGTAGCTCCCTCTTTCATGCCGTGGTCAGGGCCGGGCGCGCCGCTCGGACGAGATCGAGCATGGCGGTCGCGTTCTCGGCCGCGGCCCGACCATCGAAGATCGCGGTGCCGGAGACGATGAGGTCCACGCCCATCGCCGCGATCCGGCCGACGTTCTCGCGCGTGACGCCGCCATCGACGCCGAGGAGGATCGGTCGACCCGAAGCTTCGATCAAGGATCGGAGTCGCTCAAGGCGACGTTCGGTGGACGGGATGAACGTCTGGCCACCCCAGCCTGGGTCGACCGCCAGGGCCAGGACGAGCTCCAGGTCGTCGAGCAGCGGCTCGACGACCTCGAGCGGGGTGCTCGGGTTCAGCGCGACGCCGCGCACGACCCCACGCCCGGGGTCGTTGGCGTTCACCGCGTCGCCAAGGACGCGAAGAACGCGGTGTGGCTGCAGGGCAGCCTCGACGTGGAACGTGACGATGTCCGCCCCCGCTGCCACGAAAGCGTCGACCTTCGAGAGCGGGTCGTCGATCATCAGGTGGGCATCCTTGAGCAGAGGCGACCGGATGGCGCTGACGACCGGCGGACCCACGGTGAGCAGCGGGCAGAAGACGCCGTCCATCACGTCGATGTGGACGAGTTCGACGCCCGCCGACCCCAGCACCGCGATCTCGTCGGCGAGGTGCCCGAGGTCAGCCGTCATGAGCCCTGCGGTCAGGCGCGGACCGCCCGACAACAGGTGGTCGAAGGCGCGGCCGGCGATAGGCACGGTCGTCACCCGACGGCCTCACTCGAGCGGGTGAACTCGCTCTGTAGCGCGCGGAACGAGTCGTAGGCCTCCTCGGCACTGACGCCGTCGTGGACGACGCGCCGTACCGCCTGGAGCATCGCGATCGGGGCATCGCTCTGGAAGATGTTCCGTCCCATGTCGACGCCCGCGGCACCGGCATCGATCGCCCGGCGAGCCATCGTCAGCGCGTCGAACTCGGCGAGCTTCTTGCCGCCAGCCATGACGACCGGCACCGGACAGCCGGAGGTGACACGCTCGAAGCCCTCGTCGCAGTGATACGTCTTCACGATCTGTGCGCCCAGCTCTGCGCAGATCCGGGTCGCCAAGCCGAGGTAACGCGCATCGCGGACCAGCTGCTTGCCCACGGCTGTGACACCGAGGACCGGGATGCCACGGCGATAGCCCTCGTCGACGAGCCGGGTCATGTTGTGGACCGACTGCGTCTCGAATTCGCCGCCGATGAAGACCTGGACCGCCATCGCCGAGGCGCCGAGCCGGACGGCGTCATCGACATCGAGCGCGAGCTGTTCATTCGACAGCTCCTTGAGGATGCTCGGTCCACCGCTCGCGCGGACGACCAATCCGGGCGTCATCGTCGGCGGGATGACCGAGCGGAGGATGCCGCGGGTGACCATCAACGCGTCGGCGTAGGGGATCAGCGGGAGGATCCCGATGTCCACGCGCTCGAGGCCAGTGGTCGGCCCCTGGAAGTAGCCGTGGTCGATGGCCAGCATGACCGTGCGGCCGCTGTCCGGCCGGAAGATCCGCGCCAGCCGATGCTGCATCCCCCAGTCATAGGCGGCCGAGCCCTTCAGGAAGAACGGTTGCGCCCGTTGTGGCACGTCCTCGTGGAATTGCTTACGGACGACGTCGTCGGCTTCAGGCATCAGCTCGCCTCTGCATCAGTCGGGTTCATCTCTCATGCCCCCGCCGGCCACCACATGGGTTTGAGCAGCCCCTCTTCCGCGAGTGAGAGCTGGCGGGGATAGAGCTTCGTCCAGCGATCGAAGTGCTCTTCATAGATGGCGCAGTCGCGCGGATCCGGCGAATAGATCTGCTCGAAGCGGACGAGCCGTCCGACCACTTCGCCCAGGTCGTCGTAGATGCCCGTGCCGATGCCGGCGTAGATCGCCGCGCCTAGGGCCGTCGACTCTTTGACCTCGGGGACCCGAACCTGCACACCTAAGACGTCGGCGACGATCTGCGGCCAGAGGCGACCCTTGGCGGCACCCCCGGTGAACAGGACCTCGCCGTGTGACCGCCCCGTGAGCTCCTGGATGATCGCGAGGTGCCCGCGCGAGGCATAGGCCGCCTGTTCCTCGAGCGCCCGGATGCATGCCCGCCGGTTGGATGCCTCGGGACGGTCGAGGTCGAAACCGACGAACCCCGGTGGCGCCTGGACCCAGCGCTTGACGTCCATGACGTTCGAGAACAGTGCGACGATGCCGTTCGAGCCGGCAGGGATCGTCGCGGCCGCCTCCTCCATCACGGAGTAGGCGTCTACGCCGCGACGCGCCGCCTCGGCGACTTCGACCTCGCAGAATGCATCCCGATACCAGCGCATCGCGATACCGCAGTAGAAGCCGATGCCTTCGGTCATCCACTGACCGGGCACGGTGTGACACAAGGTCCGGACGCGAGCCTCGGGATCGATGATCGGTCGGTCGGTGACCGCCGTCAGCTGCCAGAAGCTGCCTCCGACCAAGGTCAAGTGGTCCGGATTGACGACGCCGATCCCGACGAGCCCCAGCTGCGTATCGGCGCCGCCGACGACGACCGGCGTCCCCATCGCCAGGCCCGTCTCCTCCGCCGCGCGCGCCGTCAGCGGCCCGACCACGCTCCCAGGTTCGAGGACCTCGGGCACGACAGCCGGCGACAGGCCGACGAGGTCAAGTAGCTCCGACGACCATGTCCGTCTGGTCAGGTCGAAGAGGCCGGAGCTCGAACCCGAACTCGGGTCGGTCACGAATCGGCCGGTGAGTCGATATAGGGCCCAGTCGCTGAGCATCCCGACGTGCTGGATCGCATCGAAGACCTCGGGCTCCACCTCGCGGATCCAACGGAACCGCGCGGGCGACGTGATCGAGACCCAATCGCCACCGATCTCGAAGATGCGCCGCGCATCACCGTTGCGGACGAGCTCCGTCGCCTGGCTCGAGGCCCGCGAATCGACGTTCGGGCAGGCCCAGATCTCATCCCCGGCCGCGTCGTATAGGACCATCCCCTCGCGCATGCTCGTCGTCGCGACAGCGGCAACATCCTGCGCCGCGACCGACGCCCGGTCGAGTGCCTCGCGGATGCACTCGCAGATCAGTGGCCAGTTATGGGCAGTGTCGAAGACCTGCGACCCGGGGTGCCCGGGCACGCCCGGATGGGACCATTCACGCTGTCCGATCGCGGTCTGGCGTGCGTCCTCGTCGAAGAGGACGGCCCGACAACTGCCGGTCCCGAGGTCGAGGGCGAGCAGGTAGCGCATCAGACCGGCGATCCCGCTCGTTGTCCGGCCGCCACAGACGGGTCGGCGAGGTCGAGTAGCGGTTGGCCGGCGGCGAGCCGGCGGATCGCCGCGACGGCCATATCGCCAGCGTGGTGCAGTGTCTCGTACGTCGCGCCGCCGATGTGGGTCGTGATGATGACGTTCGGGAACTTGAGGAGCGGGTGGAGACCCGTGGCAGGCGACGGGCTGATGAGGTCGACCGCGACGCCCGCAAGCCGACCGCTGGCGAGCCCATCGATGATCGCCGTCTCGTCGACGAGCGTGTCCCGCGCCGTGTTGACGAGGTACGCGCCACGCTTCATCCGCGCGATCTGCGGCGAGCCGATGAGCCCGCGGTTGTCGGCCGTCGCGCGCGCATGTAGCGAGACGAAGTCGGAGACCGCGAGGAGGGTGTCGAGGTCGACCGGCTCGGCTCCGGTCTCCAGGACCGCGGATGGCTCGACGAACGGGTCATAGGCGACGACCTTCATGCCGAACGCGCGCGCGCGCGATGTCACGCGCCCGCCGATCTGGCCGAGTCCGACCAGCCCCAGAGTGTGACCGGACAGGTCGTGGCCGAACCATCTCGCGCCCTCGTAGTTGTCATGAGCGAACTCGCCCCCGCCCTCGACGTAGCGGATGACGACCGGGAGCTGGCGAGCGAGCATCACGAGGAACGCCATCGTGAGCTCGGCGACCGCGTCCGCGTTCTTGCCCGGTGTCGTCACGACCGGGATGCCACGCTTCGTCGCCGCCGCCACGTCGACGTTGACCGGGCCGCCACGCGCGCAACAGACGAGCCGGAGTGGCGCGGCATCAAGGACGGCGTCGGTCACTGGAGCCCCCTGGATCACGAGGACCTCATGGCGGTCGAGCGCGTCGATCACCTGGCGGGGACTCCCCATAGTCTCCCTGAGCTGAAGTTCCGACGGGCTCTCCGGACGCCAGTCGGGCTCGTCGACCACGTCGACGAACGTGATCTCGTGCTCGGCGGCGAGCGGCTTGAATGCCTCACGGAACGCCGAGGAGGGGCAGAAGCGATCACCGGCCACGAGGATCCGCATCGTCGCGCCTCGCTACGGCGTGCGGACCCGCGCGGGCTGGCCGTAGTAGGCCGTCGGCCCGTGTTTGCGGTCGAAGTGGCGATCGCGGAGCTCCGCCGGGATCGGCTCCAACGGACCCAGCGCGGCCTGGTGGCAGGCGATCGCGGCGACGTGTTCGAGCGCGACCGCGTTGTCTAAAGCGCTCGTCGCGTCTGTCCCCCAGATGAATGCGCCGTGCGACGCGACGAGGACGGCCGGCACGTCGAGCGGATCCGGGCCATCGGCGAAGCGCTCGACGATGACTCGGCCCGTCGCGGCCTCGTAGTCGCCGGCGATCTCGTCGCGGTCCAGTTCACGGGTCACCGGTACCGGTCCGCGGAAATGATCGGCGTGGGTCGTGCCAAGGGGAGGGATCGGCCGGGCCGCTTGAGCCCAGCTCGTCGCGTACGGCGAATGGATGTGGATCACCGCGCCTGTTCCTGCGAAAGCGCGGTATAGCTCGAGGTGGGTCGGCGTGTCGGAAGATGCTCTCCTCCCGGGATCGGCCGCGGTCCCGTCGGCCAGCGACACGAGGGCGACGTCATCAGGCTCGAGGTCGCCGCATGCGACCCCGCTCGCCTTGATCGCGACGACGCCAGCCGCCCGATCGACGACGCTCACGTTGCCGAAGGCGAGGGTCGCCAGCCCGAGTCGGGCAAGCTCCCGGTTCGCTCCGCAGGCCAATTCGCGCAGCCCCCGATCATCCACGGCGCGCCTCCGGCGATCCAGGTCAGGACGGTGGGTATGTCCGACTCGGCGTCAGGTCTATCGCATGGCCGCTGCCCGATTCGAGGACGAACTTGAGCATCGGCTCGGTGTCGAGGTAGTAGAACTCGATCGTCTCCCCGATCCGGCCGCCCATCAGGACCTTTGCGCCGCGGGCTTCCCATTCGGCCTTGAAGGCGTCGGAGTCCGCTTGCGAATGCATCATGCAGGCGATGTGCTGCACACCCTCGCCATGCTCCTCCAACCACTCCTTGTAGATGCTCGGCCCGTCCAGCGGCTGCACCAGTTCGACGACGAGACCCGGTTGCACCTCACACTCCGCACCGAGCATCGAGAAGGCAACCGGCTCACCACGCAGGTGCGTGTGGTGGAGCTTGGGTGGGACATGCTCATAGACGTTCCACGGCCCCCAGCCCAGGGTGTCGTGAAGCATCTTCATCGAGGAGTCGAGATCGTGAACGACCATGGCGACCTGGGAGATGTGCGCGGGCGCCTTCAGCGCGGCCATGGCGAGCCCTCCTCGCTTGCGCGCCTTTGGCGTGCTCCCCTCTCCGCCACAGCCGTGGACGCGATGACGGCCCGCACGAGCCACGACGACTGGATGCGGGCTCCTCGTGCAAGATTGTGTCACCCGCGTCAAGTCCTTGCAGGCGATGCTAAGGTAGGCGAAGCGGACCGCGTGAGCGAGGGGTAGCGTGCGGCAACGACAGCTGATCCCCCTTGGCGACGACACTCGTACCGTCGAGCTTCTGACGGATATCGCGACCCGGTTCTATCTGCGCGGCGAGAGTCAGACCCAGATCGCCCAGGCACTCGGCCTCGATCCGTCGACCGTGTCCCGGCACCTCAAGCGTGCGCGCAGCGAAGGCATCGTTCACGTCGAGATCAGGCCGCCTCGTCGCGAGGACGTCGACCTCGGTCTCCAGCTCGCAGCGCACTACGGCCTCGCGCGCGCCATCGTCGCGCCCGACGCTGCGGACGGCACCGACGACGTCCTCGGCGCGGTCGCAGCCGAGTTCATCGAAGGGCTGCTTTCGGGCGGCACGCGTCTCGGGATCTCGTGGGGCCGCACGCTCGCGAACGTCGTCCATCACCTGCGCCCTCGCGCGGTGGCGGGTATCGATGCAGCGCAGCTGGCGGGCGGCGTCAACGACCCGGTACCGGGCATCCAGGGAGCCGACCTCGTCCGACGCGTCGCCGAGCTGTACCCGGGTACCCGTGTCCATTACCTGCACGCGCCCGCCATCGTCGGCTCGCCCGCGACACGCGCCGCGCTGGCTGCCGACCCGGCGGTCGAATCCGCCCTGGCGGCTGCGCGCGCTTGCGAGGTGGCCCTCGTCGGTGTCGGCCAGATCTCGCCCCAGTCGACACTCTATCGAGGCGGTCACGTCGGCCGGGACGACTGGTCGAGCCTCGTGAAGGCCGGGGCGATAGGCAACATGAACACGCGCTTCTTCGACCGCGATGGGCGTCCCGTGCCGGAGCTTGACGACCGCACGGTCGCGATCCTGTGGGATGAGCTTCGCTCGATCCCCAATGTCGTCGCGATCGCGGGCGGTATGGACAAGGTAGCGGCGCTCGACGGGGCGCTCGCGACGGGTGCCATCGACAGCCTCGTCACCGACGAGCGCACGGCGCGTACGCTGCTCGAACACTAGCCCGGCGAGGCCTCGACCGAGGAGTCGACGAGAGGAGGTTGAGATGGCATCCGCGGCGCGTGTCGCGCTGGTGACCGGCGGGAATAGCGGGATCGGAGCCGCGATCGCGCGCCGCCTCGCACACCGTGGCGACGCCGTCGCGGTGGTCGGACGGCGCGGCGCATTGTGCGATGCCGTCGCCGCGTCGATCACATCGGCCGGCGGAGACTGTCTGGCTATCGAGGAGGACCTTGCGGACTCGCTTGCGGCGGCTCGTATCGTCGCCGCGGTTCGCGAACGGTGGGGTCGCCTCGACACCATGGTCAACAACGCCGCCATCATCAAGAACCTGCCCATCGCCGAGCTCACCGTCGAGCTCATGGACGCCCATTACGCCGTGAACGTCAGGGCACCCTTCCTTTTGACGCAGGCCGCGATCCCGCTGCTGGCCGCCGCCGGCAATGCGTCGATCGTGAACATCTCGTCGTCATCCGGGAGCCTGTCGATCCCGGGTCAGTCGGCCTACGGGTTCACGAAGGCGGCCATCGAATACATGACTCGGTCATACGCGGCCGAACTCGCGCCGATGGGGATCCGCGTCAACTGCATCGCGCCCGGACCGATCGACACGCCGATCCATCTCACGTGGGCCGCCGACATGGAGACCGCGTATCGGGCGCTGCGCGACGCGACGCCGTTGGGGCTCATCGGCCAGCCCGACGACATCGCTCGATGGGTCGACTACCTGACGGCATCCGACGAGCACTACGTCACGGGAGCGATCCTCCATATCGACGCCGGTCAGACGCTCAACGGGTGGGCATCCGCGATCGCGGACGCTGCGAGTGATGTCGGCGCATCCGGGCCGACCGAGGCGGCGAGGCCCCGGGCGTGAAGAAGCTCATCAACGACCCGTTCGACGTCGTCGACGAACTCCTCGACGGGTTCACGCTGGCGCACGCGGATGTGGTGCGCCTGGCGTCGCCGCACGTGGTGGCACGCGTCGCGCCAGTGGCCGGGAAGGTCGGGGTCGTCGTGGGCGGCGGGTCGGGCCACGAGCCCGCGTTCGCTGGGTATGTCGGCCCCGGCCTGGCCGACGCGGCTGCCTTGGGAAACGTCTTCGCAGCGCCCTCGCCGGACATCTGTCTCGACGCCATCCGCGCTGCCTCCACGGGCGCCGGCGTCGTCGTCGTCTACGGGAACTACGCAGGCGACGTGCTCAATTTCGACATTGCTGTCGCCGACGCGGCAAGCGAGGGTATCGAATGCCGCACCGTCCTGGTGACCGACGACGTCGCATCTGCCTCGTTGGCGGAACGCCAGCGCCGGCGGGGGATCGCCGGCGATGTGTTCGTTTTCAAGATCGCCGGTGCGGCGGCGGATCGCGGGGATGACCTGGCCGGCGTCGAACGGTCGGCACGTCGCGCGAACGAAGCCTGCTCGAGTATCGGGGTGGCGCTCTCGGCATGCGAGGTGCCGGGAGCTGGTCGACCCACGTTCGAGATCGGACCGGACGAGATCGAGATCGGGATGGGGATCCACGGCGAACCCGGCATCGAGCGGGGGTCACTGCAGGCCGCGGACGCGATCGTCGAGCGGATGCTCGACGCGATCCTCCGTGACCGGGCCGCTGATGGCCGCATCCCGGGCGAGGTCGCGCTGCTCGTGAACGGCCTCGGCGCGACCTCATATATGGACCTCTACATCATGTGTCGAGCGGCCTTCCGGGTTCTCGGGGACGCCGATTTCGAAGTCAGCAGGATGTTCGTCGGCGAGTACGTGACGTCGCTCGAGATGGCCGGCGCATCGCTGACGGTGATGGATCTCGACGCGGAGCTGCGCGCGTTGCTCGACGCGCCGGCGCGATCCGCCCGCTGGCCGGCGTGACGGTCGACCACGCACGGGCGGCCCCGAGCGGAGGCCTGCGGGCGGCGATCCTGGCCGCGGCGGAGGCGATCGAAGCCGCCCGCGAGCCGTTGTGCGCTCTCGACGCGACCACGGGAGACGGCGACCACGGGATGACGATGACGATCGGGGCACGGGGCGTGCGGAGGCAGCTGGAGCGGGTGGCCGACGAGGATCCCGTCAGACTCGTACGCGCCGCAGCCGCGGGGATGGGTTCGGCCGGCGGTGCGATCGGGCCGATCTACGGGCGCGGGCTGTCGGCACTCGCGGATTCGGTCGCGAGCGAGCGGGACGCTGAGGACGTGGCCGTCGCCCGGCGCGCGGTCGACGCGGCGGCGGCTGCGGTCGCGGCGCTCGGCGGTGCGAGACCGGGCGACAAGACGATCCTCGACGCGCTGGTCCCATTCGTCGAGGCACTGGCGTCCGCCGAATCGCGCGGACGCAGCCTGGCGGAAGCGGCGACAGAGGCAGCGGCGGCCGCTCGCGCTGGGGCGGACGCGACGGCATCGCTGCGGGCACGGGTGGGCCGTTCGTCACGCTTCGGCGAGCGCAGTATCGGGACTCCCGATCCGGGCGCCACGTCCTTCGCGATCATCGTGGAAGCGCTGGCACGGGCGGTTGCGCCCTCGACCTGACGTCCCCGGCCGCGAGTATCTGCCATATTACCGCCACAAACCGCACGCGCGTTCGATTCGGCCGTCGTGGACAACTCGCGGAAAGGTGCCGTCTGGTTGGTGGAAAGGTCGCTGCCGCTTGTTGACCGGGCCCTCGTCGATGTGGATGAACACGGACCCTGCGTGGAAACCGCGAAACCACCACATGTTGCGCTCGGGAACAGAAGGCGACCACAACATCTAGTGTTTGTAACTTGACGCCACCCTCCCCTGCGCGTATCGTTCGACGAGTCGAAACAGCACCCGCGAACGTCCGATCCGCGCTCATTCCGCGCGCCGCGACACCTCGGGAGGCGATGGCGACCATCGCGGACACGTAGCTGCCGCGGGGATGAGGTGAGGAGAGACCAGATGGCTCGAGCGAACGGCACTCCCGTCATGGATCGCGTCGAGAAGTCGACCAAGGCATCTCGCCGCCAGGCCGGTCCGTGGGGCGCCAGCTTCGACGGCACGGATCCGAATGGGAAGCCGACCAAGGGCCTCACCTTCGAGCGCCGCTGGACGACACCCGGGATCCATCCCTACGACGAGATCACCTGGGAGCGCCGCGACGCCAGCATCGGCAACGAGTCGGGCAAGAACGTCTTCGAGCAGAAGGACGTCGAGGTCCCGAACTTCTGGTCGCAGCTCGCCACCAACGTCGTGGTCAGCAAGTACTTCCGCGGCCACCTCAATACCGAGGAACGCGAGACCAGCGTCCGCCAGCTCATCGACCGAGTCGTCAACACGATCGCGGCCTGGGCCGAGACCCAGCGCTACTTCGCGACGGACGAGGACCTGAGCACCTTCAAGGCTGAGCTGACCCACCTGCTCGTCCACCAGAAGATGAGCTTCAACTCGCCGGTCTGGTTCAACGTCGGCATCGAAGAGAAGCCGCAGTGCTCGGCCTGCTTCATCAACTCCGTGCAGGACTCGATGTCGTCGATCATGGACCTCGCCAAGACCGAGGCCATGCTCTTCAAGTTCGGCTCGGGCGCCGGCAGCAACCTGAGCACCATCCGCTCGAGCAAGGAGAAGATGTCCGGCGGCGGCACGGCGTCCGGCCCGGTCAGCTTCATGAAGGGCTACGACGCCTTCGCCGGTGTCGTGAAGTCGGGCGGCAAGACGCGCCGCGCAGCCAAGATGGTCATCCTCGACGCGGGCCACCCGGACGTCCTCGAGTTCATCGACTCCAAGCTGAACGAGGAGAAGAAGGCCTGGGCCCTCATCGAGCAGGGCTACGACCCGTCGTTCACCGGCGAGGCCTACGGGAGCGTCTTCTTCCAGAACGCGAACCACTCCGTCCGGGTCACCGACGACTTCATGAAGGCGGTCGAGAACGACCAGGAGTGGACGACCCACAACGTCGTCGACGGTTCGCCCGCGGAGACCTACAAGGCCAAGGACATCTTCCGGCGCATGGCCGACGCCGCCTGGGTGTGCGGCGATCCCGGCATCCAGTACGACTCGACCATCAACGACTGGCACACCTCGGCGAACACGGATCGCATCCACGCGAGCAACCCGTGCTCCGAGTACATGTTCCTCAACGACACCGCGTGCAACCTGGCGAGCCTCAACCTGATGAAGTTCGTCGACGCGGACGGCGAGTTTGACCCCGAGGCGTACCGGTACGCCGCCAAGGTCACGATCACGGCGCAGGAGATCCTGGTCGATAACGCCAGCTATCCGACGCCGAAGATCGAGGAGAACAGCCACAAGTTCCGACCGCTCGGCCTCGGGTACGCCAACCTCGGCGCACTGCTGATGAGCCGCGGTCTTGCCTACGACTCCGATGAGGGCCGCAACTTCGCGGCTGCCCTCACCGCGATCATGCACGGCGAGGCGTACAAGCAGTCGTCGATCATCGCGCGCGATCACGGCGGCCCGTTCCAGGAGTACAAGGTCAACGAGCAGCCGTTCCTGCGGGTCATCGGTAAGCACCGCGATGCCGCGTACCGGATCCCTGTCGCCGGCGTGCCCAAGGACCTCGTGCGCCACGCCCACCAGGTCTACGACGAGGCCCTCGAGCTGGGGAAGAAGTACGGCTACCGCAACGCGCAGGTGACCGTGCTCGCCCCGACCGGGACCATCGCCTTCATGATGGATTGCGATACGACGGGTGTGGAGCCGGACATCGCGCTCATCAAGTACAAGAAGCTCGTCGGCGAGGGCTTCCTCAAGATCGTCAACCAGACGGTCCCGTCGGCGCTCAAGAAGCTCGGCTACTCGGCCCCACAGGTCGAGGAGATCCTCGAGTACATCAATGAGCGCGAGACCATCGAGGGCGCCCCGCACATCAAGCCCGAGCACCTGTCGGTCTTCGACTGCGCCTTCAAGCCGGCGAACGGCGTGCGGTCCATCCACTACATGGGCCACGTCCGGATGATGGGCGCCATCCAGCCGTTCATCAGCGGCGCGATCTCCAAGACCGTCAACATGCCCGAGGCGGCGACGGCCGAAGAGATCGAGCAGGTGTACCTCGAGGGCTGGAAGCAGGGCCTCAAGGCGATCGCCATCTACCGTGACAACTCGAAGCGCAGCCAGCCGCTGTCGACGAGCAAGAAGTCGGGCGATGCGACGCTCGCCGACTCCGAGGCGGTCGCCAAGCTCAAGAGGGATCTCGAGAAGGCGCAGGCCGAGGCGGCCTTGCCGCATCGACGCCGCCTGCCGGCCGAGCGGAGCGCGGTGACGCACCGCTTCGACATCGCCGGTCACGAGGGCTACATCACCGTCGGGCTCTATCCCGACGGTCAGCCCGGCGAGATCTTCCTCAAGATGGCGAAGGAGGGCTCGACGGTCTCGGGTCTCATGGACTCGTTCGCAACGACCGTCTCCGTCGCGCTGCAGTACGGCGTTCCGTTGCGCGACCTGGTGAACAAGTTCGCCCACGTCCGGTTCGAGCCGTCGGGCTTCACCGGCAACCAGGAGATCCCGATCGCGAAGTCGATCGTCGACTACATCTTCCGGTGGCTCGGCTCGCGGTTCCTGTCGACCGAAGAGAAGGCGACGCTCGGGCTGATCGACCGGTCAGCTGCTATCGACTCGCTGGCTCCTGAGGCTTCGACGCCGTTCGCGGCGCCGGCCATTTCCACCCCGCTTTCAACTGGGCAAAGTGCAACCTCGGCGTCGGGAGGTTCGACGTCGAGCCCGGGGGCACAGCCCGATGCCTCCGAGGCGGTGGCTCCTCCAACCGCCTCGGAGGCAACTCCCTCACCGGCTAACGGAGACGTCCCGGAGAGTGCCTCGGCGACTGCGGCACAGGGCGGCGCGGCCGAGGCACCTCCCCGGGAAGAGCTTGCGGTGATCGCGAGTAACCCGGTCGGGGCTCCGGCTGCCAACGGCCACGCGGCGAACGGCAACGGCAAGGCCCACGGCAATGGTGGCGGGAGTGGCGGCGGCGCGATGACGCTCAGCCTTGGCGCGACCAAGGTCAGCTTCCAGACCCAGGCGGACGCCCCGTCGTGCGCCGAATGCGGCTCGATCATGGTTCGCAACGGCAGCTGCTACAAGTGCCTGAACTGCGGGAGCACGTCGGGCTGCAGCTGACCTCGGTTTGACTCGCGAGGACCGCCCCCGATCTACTCGGGGGCGGTTGATTCTTTCCTCATGCGAAGAGCGTCGTGCAGGTACGCCTAGATCGTCGCGTCTGTCGTTACGCCTTTGAGCGACCTCGACGCGCCGTGCGGCTGCGGCGAGAGTGACGGGTCAGATACGAGAGCCACGAGTCGATCGAACTCGCGATTCGATGCCGTTCGGGGCTCTCGGTCGATCCAGCGTCGATCGATCCAGCGTCCGATCGGCCCGAGCGGCACGGTGTATTCGGTCAGCAGCGCGAGTTCGGTCCCGCCGTCCGTCTGCTCCAATGTCGCGACCATCCGGTACGCGGCGCCGAGCAGCCCGCGACCGGCAGTCTCATGGAGGTGGGGCGCGTCGACGCGAATGACTTCGGACCGGAAGCGCCACGGCCCGGCGATCACGAGGGTGTAGCTGGTCCCTGCTCGGTCAAGCGGCCCGGAGAGGTCGGTCACGCCTGATGCATCCATCCAGTCGGCGAGGATGCGCGGGTCCGTGAATGCACGAAACGCCTGCTCCCTGGGCACGTCGATGCGGCGGGTGATGCGATAA
>JBJMMR010000048.1:0-22285 GCA_045804645.1 Chloroflexota bacterium
GCGGCTCCGGGACGGGGGTCCCGGAGCCGACTCGCTTCCGCGGGGTCAAGGGGAAGCGGGGGTCCAAGGGAGCCGGGGGGTGGTGGGGGCGACGGGGGCATGAAAAGGTCCGAGGTAGTCCCTTCGCCGGCGAAGGCCGGACGGCGGGTACGGGGCTGAGCGCCGACCGGACGCCACGGAGTCGGCCGAGACCGTCTCCCTGGCCCCCGGGACCATCGCTCGGTTCCGCGTGATCCTCGGACCTGCGGCTAGGGTACGCCCGATCGGGGCTCACGACCACCCATCCCGCGCTCCACCCGGCGGACGGCCGACGGGACCATCGGGGGAGGACGGAGAGGGCCGACCCCGGTGCTAGACTGCGCGGCCTATCGCACCGGCCGGGATCGGTGCCACAGACGCAAAGGACCGTTCCGCCCATGACGGCCGGACCGACTCGCGCGCGAACGCCCACCGCCGCGCAACAGCTGGCCCTGGACCTGCCGGTATCACTGCCGGCCATCGCGATCGAACCGGAATGGAAGGCGCAACAGCGCCTGTGGGGCCATTCCTTCCATCCGATGTGCTCGTACCTCGCGAGCTTCCCAGCGGCTCTGGCACATGCCTTCATCGCCCGCTATTCGCGACCCGGCGATGTCGTGCTCGACCCGTTCTCGGGACGTGGCACGACGCCGCTCCAGGCGTGCGCCGAGGGGCGGATCGGCGTCGGCAACGACCTCAACCCCTTCGCCCACCTGCTGACCGCGTCGAAGGTCGAACCGGCGAGCCGCGCGGCCGCGATGACGCGCCTGACCCAGCTCCGCCTCGGTTGGAACGCCGAGGCCGCCGCCTGGTCTCGGCTGGCTCATCGTGTGAGCATCGGCGAGACGGATGCACGGGTCCCCGCGGCTGGATCCGGCGGCGGCCCCGCCGTTACCAGTGAGGCGGTGCCCGCCGAGGTCGCGCTCGCCTTCCACCCGGAGACGCTCGGTCAGCTGCTGTTCGTCCGCTCCGAACTACGCCTCGACGATCGCACCGACCGATTCCTCGCGGCGGCGATCACCGGGATCCTTCACGGGAAGAGCGCGAGCTACCTCTCGGAGCTGATGCCGAACACGTTCAGCATGGCTCCTCGGTACGTCCGCGAGTTCGCCGCGCGGACCTCGTTCACGTCGCCACGTCGCGACGTCTTCGACGGCCTCGCGTCAAAGATCGACCGGCTCTATCGCCAGGCGGCCCCTTCGACCGAAGGTGTCGCGCTCCTCGGCGACGCGCGCGATGTCGCGCCACGGGTCGGAGCGGCGCTTCGCGCGCTCGGGCGACCCGACCGGGCGAGGCTCGTGGTCACGTCCCCGCCCTACCTGCGCGTCGTCAAGTACGGCTACTACAACTGGCTTCGGACCTGGTTCCTCGGCTTCGACGCCCGCAGGATCGACGCGACGCTCGACGACGCCCACCACCGCGAGCCGTATCTCGCGTTCCTCCGCGACGTGCTGGCCGGCCTTCGACCGGTACTCACCGATGACGCCGTGGTCGTCCTCGTGATCGGAGACGTCGAGACGGACCGAGGTCGCCGGCTCAAGGGCGGCGTCGGTCTGGCGGAGCGGGCCTGGGAGCACGCAGCCGAGCCCGAGGGGTACAAGCTCGCCGGGGTCGCACTCGACGACGTGGCCGCCGTCCGGAAGATGACCAAGCTGTGGGGCGACGAGGCCGGGCGAGCGACGAAGACCGACCGGATCCTGGTCCTTGGCGCGACCGAGTCGGGCCGGCGGCGGGCACTGTCCGGAGCGACGCTCGACATCGACTGGGACTGGCCGCCGAGGGCGCTCCGGGCGCTCTGACCCCCGTCGCGACTAGCTCCTTCGCGGCCGGGTGCCTCGACACTATCATTCGGCCATGCGGCAGATGTACGACCCGTCGGACCTCGCCTCGATGGATCCGCTGGTCCTGATGAAGAACCTCGACCACGTCCGGATGACGAGTCGTCGCCTCTCCTACATCCTCCAGCAGCAGGTCCACCTCTATACGCCCGAGGCTAACCAGTTGCGCGAGCAGATCGATCGCTACGTCGAGGCCGAGCGCCAGATCGAGGGCGAGATGGCGAGGCGCGTGATCCGCGCCTGACGAGGGTTTGCGACGGTCGGCCCGGAGCCGGTACAGAAAGACCCCGCCGACGAAAGAAAGACCCCGCCGATCAAAGAAGACCCCGCCGACGAAAGAAAGACCCGGCCGATCAAAGAAAGACCCCGCCGATGCCGGCGGGGTCTTGTGATGAGAGCGGTGCCAGGTCAAGCCCCGGCGGGCACCGCAGCGAGACGGATGGGTCGTTCGCGTCCTTGGTCCTTGACCGACCTCGGCTCGTCGGCCGTGGCCACGTCCTCGATCCCCGGTTCCGATGGCGTGATCACGACGGTGACGGGCCGGCGGAGCGCCTGCTCCTCGGCGACGACCCCTGACGCCATCGCGGCCAGGGCCGGCATCTCGGACAACCCGAAGCCGATCCCATGGCAGGCGAGATCCTCGGCACCGAGGCCCCGAAAGAGGCCTCGTGCGGCGACGGCGCACATCTCGTCATACAGCTCCGGCCAGCCCACGCGTCGGCGCCGATAGCAAAAACGGATGAACTCGGCCGCGTCCGGGTCGGGGACTCGCGTGGCGGCGTCGCTTGGCTCCATCGATGGCAGACCCTCCCTCCGGCGGGCAGATCGACCCCGGGCAGGGTCGTGCCGCGCGCTCGCCGTACGACGGCATTACGAAGCCAGACCGGCCGACGATACGTCGGTGATGCCGACCGGCTGATCACCTTTGGTGCTCGGTCCCGCCCCTCTTCCTGGGTCTCGGCGGCCGATGTCGCGACATGGTAGGCGTCACGGGGACGGCTCGGAAAGAGGGCTTGTCCACGACTTCATCCACGAACTTTTCCACATAGGTGGATAGTCCGTAGAACGCCCGTGCTGTACGTGCGGGACGCGCCGTCAGGGCCTCTTCGGCGCCAGTCCGAGACCGGGACCATCGGACAGCCGCCAGCGCTTGTCGGGGCCAAGGACGAGGCCGTCGAAGGGGTCGTCGGCAAGCAACAGGTTGCCGTCGAGATCGACCCAGTCAGCCAGCGACGCGACGACAGCAGAGCCGGCGATCCCGATCGACGTCTCCTCCATGCAGCCGAGGAACGTCCTGAAGCCGCGCCGACGCCCCTCCTCGAGCATCGCGTGAGCCGGCGCGATGCCGCCGCATTTCGCGAGCTTGACGTTGATCCCGGCGACGACCCCCTCGAGGGCGTCGAGATCCTCCGGGAGAACGCAGGATTCGTCGGCGACGACGGGGATGGTCGAACGTTCCTGGAGCCACGCCAGGTCGCGGTACCGACGTGCCGGGAACGGCTGCTCGATGAGCTCGACGCCGAGCGCCGCCAGCTGTGGCAACAGGGCGACGGCATCGTCGCGGGTCCAGCCGGTGTTCGCGTCCACACGGATCGGGCCGCCGTAGACCTCCCGCACCGCGCGCAGCGTCGCGAGGTCCGCCGGGCCACCGACCTTGATCTTGAGCGCGGGGAAATCGCCGGCCCGCGTGGCCCTCTCGGCGACGATCGACGGCTCGTCGAGGCCGAGCGTGAAGTCGGTCGGCGGAAGATCCGGCGACAAGCCACGCAGCTCATGGACCGGGATGCCCAGGGCCTTGCCGACCAGGTCGTGGAGTGCGATGTCGAGCGCGCAGCGGGCGGCGCCATGGCCACGGATCGTGGCCGACATCGTCTTTGCCGCCGCGTCGATGCCCGCGAGGTCGATGGTGGGCTCGCCGATCGCCTCGAGCAGCAGCGGCATGAGGGTCGCCATCGTGTCGGGCGTCTCCCCGTAGAAGCGGTCGGGGTAGCCCTCCCCGAGGCCGACGATGCCGGGTAGCCGGTCGTCCCGTAGTTCGATGACGACGGTCGTGATCCGGGTACCGGCGTCGTGGTCGGACCGCGCGATGCGGAACGGATCGCGCAGCGCCAGGGTCAGGACCTCGTGGCTGACGCTCAGACCCACGGCAATGCTTCGACGCGGTCCCGCACGGCAGCCCAGAGGCCATCGGCGCCGAACCGGACGACATCGTCCGTCGGCAGACCGGTCTCGGCATGGATGGCGTCGATCAGGCCAAGCGCCTCGTCGTCGGCGGGGTACAGCGACGTGTTGAGCGCGATCGCGACGACCTTCGATGGCGCGACCAGGCCGGCGATCCGCTCGTGCATCTCGATGAAGGGGACGAGCGGCGCGATCGGGAACGAGACCCCGGGCAGATGGTCGAAGTCGTGCTCCACCAGCCCGGGCTTGTGGACGAGCACCATCGCGTGTGGTGTCCCGCCGTGGATCAGGCCCATCGTCACGGCGCTGTAGGCCGGATGATCGATCGACCCCTGGCCCTCGATGACGACCCAGTCGCCGCGAGCCTCGCCCTGCTCCACGAGCCACTCGACGGTGCCGTTCGTGAAATCGCTGATCAGCCGGTCGACCGCGGCGCCCCAGCCCTCGATCATCATCCCGGTCTGGCCCGTCGGCACCATGACGGCCGAAACCCCGCTCCGGCGCGCCGCACCCACGAGCTCGAGGGCGACCGACATCTTCCCGATCGCACTGTCCGTACCGACCGTCAAGATCACGCGCTTGCCCGGCAGGTGCCGCCGCCCGAGCGTCGTCTCCATCCGGTCGGGCGGCCGCCGATAGTCGATAAGCCTGGAACCGCAGCGGGCGGCGGCTGGGGCGAACTCCGGATCGTCCGCGAGGAACTGATGGAGCCCGGAATGGACGTCGAGGCCGGCCTCGATCGCCTCGAGGATGATCGACCGCCAGGCGGGCGGGAGTTTGCCGCCGGTCGGCGCGATGCCGAGCAGGAGCCCGTCGGGACGGACCGGGCCATCGAACGCGTCGGACAACCGGCCGACGAACGGGATGTCGTGGCCAGGCAGGGACTCATTGACATTCCGACCGGCCATCGTCGAGTCGAGGATCGCGACGATATGGTCGCGGCCGTAGCGGATCACGCCCATCGCGGTCTTGGCGTCGTCGATGCCATGGCCCTCCGTGAGGATCACCAGATGGCGCGGCTCGGTCGGCAGCATCGCCGCAGTCTACGGAACGGTCCCGCCCGCGGCGGAGCTCCCACCGCGGAGATGATCACGCGGCCCGCGGCTCCAGGATGACGACTGCCGTCTCGCGCGAGCGCCGAGCCGCCCAGCCCTCCTGGTTCGCCCCGTTGTATTCGGCCCACCGACCCCACAGTCGAGGCCTCTCGGTCGGCGTGGCGATCCGTCCGTGGACCCGCCGCGAACCGCTCGGCAGCTCTACGACGACGTCGGGCTGCGCCTGGAGGTTCAGCCACCAGGCAGGCTCGGCGTCGCCCCATCCGTTCATGGCCATGGTCACGATGTCGGGACCATCGAGGAAGTACGCCAGGATCGCGATCCGCTCCTCGCCTGAACGCCGCCCGATCGTCCGGAGCCGCATCAGTCCCCATCTCTGAGCAGATGGATCCCGAAGGCCGAGCCGGCCACCGGTGACGTCGTACAGCGCTCGGTGGCCGATCCACGCGGCCCTGATGAACCATCGCGGCGGAAGGAACGCGGTGGGCCGCTTCTCGGAGATGTCCCCAGTGCTCGAACGATCGGCGCTCATGTCAGCTCCCTACATACGTCGTAAACTTATGTCGTAAGTTTGTACGTACACCGTAAGGTTGTCAAGGCTTGGGTCGGAGGTGCGTAAAGTGGCTGTATGACGACGGAGACCCGTTCGACGGTCGAACGGCGGGCGCCCCTGACGCGCGAGCGAGTCCTGACGGCCGCCGTTGATCTGGCGGACCGCGAGGGGATCGACGCGGTCAGCATGCGGCGCCTGGGGACAGAGCTCGGCGTGGAAGCGATGTCCCTCTACAACCACGTCGCGAACAAGGAGGACGTCCTCGACGGGATGGTCGACGTCATCCTCCGCGAGATCGGCAGCTCGACCGAAGTCGGCGAGTGGAAAGCGACGCTCCGCGCCCGGATCCTGTCTGCCCGGCGCGCGATGCTGCGCCATCCTTGGGCATCTGGGGTCATCGTCTCGCGACGGCAAGCGAGCCCAGCCATGATGCAGTACATGGATGGCGTCGCTGGCATCCTCCTGCAAGGTGGGTTCTCGGTCGACCTGCTGCACCACGCGATGCACGTCCTCGGGAGCCGCGTGCTGGGCTTCAGCCAGGAGCTCTTCGACGACAGCGGCAAGCTCGTACAGAGCCCCGAGATGCAGGCCCTCATGCTGCAGCAGATGTCCGAGACCTACCCGCACATCACCGAGATCGTGCGCCAGGTCCAGCACGACGAGGCGTCGGTCGTGGGCGCCGGCTGCGACGATCAGCTCGAGTTCGAGTTCGCCCTGGACCTGGTCCTCGACGGCCTCGAGCGCCGCCAGACTGGCGAAGCGATCGCAGCCGGGTAACAGCGCCCGGACGGCGCGTCTCTTCCTGCCGATGCCAGCGGCACGCGAACATCCATCTGCGCCGCGCTCGCGATGTCACCTTTTGGCGAAATCGCGGCCCTATGCAGGTGATGGAAAGCGCTGTTGCCGTGATCGACGCTCGCCCTGACATCGAGGGCCTCTACAGAGCCGACGGTGATCGGCTGTGGCGCGCGATCTACGCCTTCGCCGGTGACCCGGAGATCGCCAGCGACGCGGTGGCCGAGGCGTACGCGCAGCTCCTGCGTCGCGGGGGCGCGGTACGCGACCCGGCGGCATGGGTCTGGCGAACCGCCTTCCGCGTCTCGCGGGGGTCACTCAAGGCTCGGCGGCAGGACGACGTGGTTCGGCTGCAGCACCCACCTCACACCGATGCCTACATCGATCAGGACCTGCTGGACGCCGTCGGCCGGCTGCCGGATGGCCAACGAGCGGCGGTCGTCCTCTTCTACTACGCCGACCTGCCGGTGCGGGAGATCGCCGACCGCCTCGGCAGCAACAGCCTCGCGGTGCGCGCGAATCTGACTCGCGGTCGTCGACGCCTTCGGGACCTTCTGGGAGAGCGCGATGGATGACCTTCGAGGCCGCTTCGCGGCTCTTGATGACATTTCGACGCCCGATCTGTGGGACACGATCGAGCAGCGCTCTCTGGCGTTCGCGCCGGTGGCTCCGGTGGCGGCCGTTTCTCGGCCGCGACCGCCAACGCGACGCCCGAGGCGGCGGTCGACGATCACCGTCCTGGCGACGGCGGCCGTCGTCATCGGCCTCGTGGCCGGCATCGTGGCGATCGGGTCGGGACCGACGAGGCGTCCGGCGCTCGTGCTTCCCGACGCGTCGACAGCATCACCTCGCGTGACGCCGTCACCTGCCTCATCGCTGGATGGGTCACCTTCAGCGTCTCCCGAGGCTCCGACACGCCTCGTCGCGTACACCGTGAGCGAGCCGATCAAGGACTGTCAGCGGCCGCTGCGGTCCCTCTGCAGCGTTGACCGCGCCTGGGTCGTGAACATGGACGGGACGGGCGCCCACGCCCTGCCGCAGGCTTCGGTCCGACAAATTCTCGGGTGGACGCAAGACGGCTCTCGGCTGATGTACTCCGATAACGGCAACCTTGCGATGACGGACGTCACCGGGTCGACATCGGTCATCGTGCCGAATCGGCCGTGGTGTCCGCCGCAGATCAAGCGAGGAGACTGCGAGGTCCCGATCGTCGAGGGCGGAGCCGAGCCGTCACCGCTGCTCGTGCCTGATCGGACGCTGTGTCCGACCCAGGTCAGGGACGACAACTGCCAGGCGAGCATCGAGGAAGGGATCGCCGTCTCGCCGGACGGTGCTCGGATCGGTTATGTCGTGTCCGAGGGGCGCGAGCTAGATAGCTCGACGGTGGTCACCTACGACCTCTCGTCCGGGCGCGTCACCAGAATCGGCTCCACCCGGACCGGAGGCTCGTTCCAGTGCAGGACGAGTGCCAGCGGGGGCGTCAACGGCCGGCCGACGTGGTCCCCGGACGGCACCAGGCTCGCCTTCGAGCGGCAGGTCATCGGCCCGCTACGAAACGGCGGGTGCCAGGCGACTATCTATGTCGTCGATGCTGACGGAGGCAACCTGGTCCAGCTCGTCCCCGAGCGGATGGTGGCGCTTTGGCCGAGCTGGTCGCCGGACGGGAGTCGGCTCGTCTTCCACACCGCGACGCCGAAGAAGGGCTATCCCCAGGCCGAGGACGCGGTGACCGCTGATATCTACACCGTGCGACCGGATGGTTCGGACCTCCAGCGCCTGACTGATGACGGCACATCGGTCATGGCTCGCTGGACGACGGAGGGACGGATCGTCTACCGCGACGTTCGCTCGCTGTCGGACGCGGGCGCGACCGCGGAGACCTGGGTGATGGACGCAGATGGCGGCAACAAGACGCGGATCGCCGCTGATGACGTCCGGGCATTGACGCAGCTCGGATGCACCGTGTGCCCCTATGCGCTGGCAGCCGGCGAAGCGTACTGGCAGCCGCAGCCATAGGCGCGCGCCCGCACGACAGTTCGCAAGGCGGGGTTGGTACCGCATACCGGATTCGAACCGGTGATCTCCGCCTTGAGAGGGCGGTGTCCTAGGCCTCTAGACGAATGCGGCGTCGGCCGCCGGGTGGGGACCACCACGACGGCCGACAGGATACCAAAGGCGTGCCGCCCGGTCGCCCGGGCGGACCGTGTCAGCCCGGCTGAAGCACGTAGATACCGTCGACGGCGACGGTCGGTCGCCCGGTGGTACCGAGGACCTGGATCCGCAGCGTGTGCCGGCCGTCCTTGAGCGCCGCTGCCCAGATGACGTCTCGGGCGTTGAACGTCGCTCGGTACGTGTCGACGGTGGCGACAAGCCGCCCATCGACGATGACCCGCGCCTTGCCACGCGTCGGGCCGACGGGGCCGGCCCACGCGACCGAGGCGCCATCGAACGTATACGTCGCAGTCGCGCTGCGAGCCTTCGTCCAATGCGCTCGGCGGTTCAGATACGAGGAATAGTTCACGAACGACCACGTCCCGCTGTAGCCGATCGCGGTGGACGAGTCCGACACGGCGCTCGGGATCGTCCACGCGGACGACCGCCAATCGCCGGCCTGGCCGTTGCGATCGACCGCACGGACCCGGTAGCGCACCTCGTGCGCCGACGGCAGGACGTGGCGAGCCACGCTTGACGTCGGCGCCTGAAGCGGCAGCCGCACCCAGTCGCCGGACCCGATGCGGTACTCCAGGTCATAGCCCTGGAGCCCGGCGTCAGCCGACTCGAGATCCCAGTCGACCACGACGGGAACACCGGATGTCGGCACGTCGGAACTCGCCGATAGGAGCACCACAGGGCGCGAGACCTGCGGCGGGTCGCCGGCCGGCGGCTGCGGTCGGGGAGCCGGTGTCGGCGCCGGCGTCGGAGCCGGTGTCGGTTCAGCGGTAGGCCCGGGCGTCGGATCCGGCGTGGCGGTCGGCTTCCCCGTCGACCCTCCGCCGTTCGTCGACCCTCCGCCGTTCGAGCCGTCGGTCGACGTCGGCGCCGCGGTCGGGTCCGTCGGCGAGCCGGCGGTGTCGCCTGTCGGGGCCGGCGTCGGACTCGGTGTCCGCGTCGGACTCGGCGAAGCGGTCGGGGCCGCGGTCGGCCGCGGGGTCGGCCGAGGTGTCGCGGTCGGCGCCGGCGTGGATGCCGTCGTCGTATTACCGCTCGATGACGGTCCGTACAGCCAGTCCGTGAACCCGAAATTCTTGCCACCGCGCGCCGGCGGGGAGCCGTGGTACGACGTCCCGTAGCGACGGTCGATCAGCCAGGTCTGCCACTCGTCGTCGCCGGTCGCGGGCCAGTGCGCCCGTTCGTAGAGGAAGCGAACGGCGCGCAGCAGTGCCTTGTTCGACCAGGACCACGCGTCGTAGCCCTGGGCTCGCAGGAGCTCCGCCTCGAGGGTCGCGCCTTGCAGCGCTTCCCACGGGTAGCCCGTCGATGCCGGCGGCCACTTGAACGAGCCGCCGCGCCGCATGTCGTCGGGCAGCGCACCGCCGATATCGACCCCCGACTTGACGCACGGGGGATCGATGCCGACGGGCTGGCCGCTGGTGCACTGCCAGCTGAGATCGCCGTAGGTGAAGCTGGCGTAGGCGGTCCGGTCCCCGAGCCAGCCACGGAACACCTGCGCGGTCCGAGCGAGTTGCGCGGAGTCACCGAGATATCCCGCGACTGCGGCGCGTGCCGCACCCGCGTGGGTGCCCCAGTTGTTGGGACGACCCTCCTGGGTGCTGATCAGCGTCTTGCCGTCGAGCGTCTCGGTGAGCGTCCGCCGGAGCCATGGACGGAACGTGTTCTGATCGAATGAGGGGTCCGCCGACGGGAGATCGATGAAGTCGGCGGCGAGCACGTATCCAGGCAGGTTCCGGGCGAGAGCGAGCGTGCGCCCACCGCTCTCGGTCCCCACGGCAGCCTTCAACCCGGCGATGACGGCCGTCCGATAGGAGGCTGTGCCGGTACGGGCGAACACGAGGGACTTGGCGAGGGTGGTCTGGTCCGCGGACTCGTCCTGGTTCGAGACGTCTGGGGTCCCGATGGACGAGTCGGCACGTGCCTTGAGCGCGCTCCATGCGGCGCCGGATGTCGGCAGCGAGAGGAGCTGCGAACGCGACATCAGGATGTAATCAGATGCCGCTGCGGTGGGGCTGAGTCGGGCGATCGCGAGGATGGTCGCGACCGCGACGAGGATCGCCACGGAGTTGACGATCAGAGAGGGGATGGTCCGACGAGACGCCCACTGGGCGCCGTTTGAGACCGCCGACATGACGCTCCTTCCTACCTGGACGCCGTCGGGGGACGGCGAACGAAGGCTGTCCGGGCGTGACTGTGCACGGCCGGGGTATCCAGGGAGCGGTTGGGGGGATGGGGGCCGGCGACCGGTCGTCAGTGAGCGCGGCGATCGACCGCCGTTGGGGGACTCCCTGCGCGGGTCATTCTGGCAGACATCACAAAGGCATGCTGCTGGCGGCGAGGCACATTACGCGGGCGTCGCAGGGAAACGGTGCCGGTGTGCACCAGAAATCGTCGCCCGAGACGGTCCGTGGCCGACGCCGCGACCTACAGGCGGTGTGTCTCGAGGAAGCTCCGGATGGCCTCGGCGACCTGCTGATAGCTCGCTTCGCCGTGGATCAATCCGTAGTGGGAGTGGGCGCCGAACGGCTCGAACTCCGAGTCAAGCCACTCAGCGAGCCGCTCGGCGTCATCGAGTGGCGTGTAGCGGTCGAGACCGCCGGCGATGACGAGCCGTGGCACATCGGCGACCACGCGCCGATCGACCGGGATCCCGGCGATCACCTGGCGTCTGGCGGCTCCGGACTCGTGCGGCTTCTGGCCGAGGAGATGCTGGATGCGGAGCACGTCCGGGAGGCTCAGGTCCCGCTCGTCGCGGAACAGCCGCTCCGGCAGCGTCTCCCAACCGATGAGGCTACGGCCGTAGACCTCGGGGACCTCTCGGATCTCGTACGGACGGGCCGGTGGTCGAAGGTCGCGCGGCATCTGCGGGGCGATGAGCACCAGCCCTGAGATCGCGACCCGTTCGGCGGCCTTGAGTGCGAGCAGGGACCCCATCCCGTGCCCGACGGCCACGGTCGTGGGCCCCAAACGATCCAGCGCTGCGACGACGTCCTCGACGTACGTATCGAACGAGAGCGTCGTCGGGTCGGCTGTCTGCGACCAATAGTGGTTGCGCAGATTGATCGCGTGCCCTTCCCAGCCCCGCCCGGCGAAGTACCCGAGGAACCGCTCCCAGACCCACGACCCCGCGAGTTCGCCGTGGACGAACATGAGCGGCTTGCGCCGCGAGCGCCGCTCAGGCAACCACGACTCGATGTAGATGCCACGCTCGTGCAGCTCGATCTCATCCTTGCGCACGGGCCGTCCGTTGGACGGCGGCAGCGCGGCGTGGGTCAGGACGGGTTCCGGGATCGTGTCGGGCATACGGCTCACCACTCGTGGGGGTTGATGACCAGGCCGGTCAGGGCCTTGGGATAGAAGTACGTCGATTTCTGCGGCATCACGTCACCCTCGCGGGCGACGGCTTCGATAGAGACGACCGGCGTCGGCTCGAGAAGGAAGGCGGCATCGACGCCTGATCCCGCATCGACGGCGGCGATCGCCTCATCGGCCGACTTCGTGTACCCGATCGTGCCGCCCGCGACAGCTTCCGCGTCGATGCCGGAGAGCCGATCGAGGGCCACCGCGAGCAGCGTGACGTCGAGCGATCGTACCGCCTCGCCGCCCGGTGGAAGGAACGGCTCGAACGCATCGCGACGCGCGGTCAAGATCGCGCCGCCGGCGCGCGTCCACAGCCCGAACCTGCCCCGGCCACCGGATCGGTCGCCGCTCGCGACACTGGCGACGAGCGCCTCGGACGATCCGACCGTATCGACGTCGAAGAGTTCGTGTGCGCGCGCGAGCACGCGCTCGGCACCGTCCGGTCCGATCCCGCGGACGATGCGATGCGTCGGCAGCACGGTCAGCTCCTGGCGGGTCGCTTCGAGCATGAGGACGAGGACGTAGTCGAACGGCGGGTCCTCGTCGCACGACCGCGTCATCCGGCGCTCGTCGCGGTACCGGAGCGCGGTCTCGTAGCGGTGATGACCGTCGGCGATCGTCACGGGTCCGGCGCCTCCGGCCTCGAGCAACGAGCCGGCCACGATGCTCGCCGGCCCGTCGCCGGCGGCGGGCAGGGCCCACATCCGATGGCAGACGCCGTCGTCGTCGGTCACGTCGATGTCCGGTTGACCGCCGGCGACCGCCGCCAACCGCTCCGCGCTTTCGCCTGAGATGTCGGCGAACAACATCACGACGGGGCTCGTGTTGACGCCCGTCGCCCGCAGCAGCTTGTAGCGGTCCTCCTTGGGGCCACTGAGCGTGCGTTCGTGCGGCAGGACATCCGAGTCGGGTCCGTATGGCTCGAGGCGAAGTCGTGCGAAGAAGCCGCGCTGCGTCCGCTCGCGTGCAGTGCCCGGCACGTGGTAGCGCTGTTCATATGCGTATATCGACGGCTGAGGATCCTTCCGGAGCGTCCCGTCGGACCGCCACGCCGCGAGCGTCTGTGCAGCGCGGCGATACCTGTCGTCAGGCCCGTCACCCGGTTCCTCGACCGGCATGTCGAGGCGGACCACGTTCACCGGGTCGCGCGCGATCAGCCGGGCTCTCGTCTCTTCATCGATGACGTCGTAGGGCGGCGCGACGACCTTCGCGAGGTCCCCGACGCGTGACGGTTCGTAACGCAGGGCGCGGAAAGGTCGGAGGTCGGGCAACGGATCCTTCGGCGGTGACGGCACGCGGCCTGCGGCTCAGGGGACGACCTCATCGTACGATAGGTTCCGTGCGGACCGCGACCGAAGCGTCGGAGACGCGTCGTCGAGGGGCGACACGCAACTTTCACGGGGGATCAGGCGTCCTTGCTGCGTCCATCCCCGCCTGACGGCAGCTCCGGAGTCGGCGTGTCCCAACCACGGTCCACCAGGGTCCCGTTCGTTGTTCGCGTCGCGCGTTTGGGCGCCGTTGCGGCGCTCCTCGCGACGATGGCGGCGTCGCCCGCCGCCGCCCGAGCGGCACTCCCGGCGACCGTTACCCCCCCGCCCGGGCTCACGATGGCAGCCACGGTCCTGCTCCAGGGTCACGCTCGAATCGGCGCGTGGATGGCCATCGACGTCCAGCTCAAGAACGAAGGCCCACCGATCTCCGGCGAGCTGCGCCTGACCGGCGGGACGCAGGGCCGGACGCGGTTCGGCACGCAGGTTGAGGCAGCGACCCAGTCCGACCAGACGCATCGGCTGTACGTCCAGCCGCCCGGCTTCGGCCGAGATGTCGAGGTAAGCCTCGTCGACGGTAAGACCACGATCGCGACGACCAAGGCGACGTACCAAGTCCACGACGGCACCCAGATGATCGTCGGCATCGTCGCGGAGCGCCCCGGCGACATCATCGGCGACCTCGACCTGCTGCCGAACGTCAACAACGTCAAGCCGCTCACGATCGGCCTGCAGCCGACCGATCTCCCCGATCGCGTCGAGGCGTGGGGCTCCCTCGATCGCCTTGTGTGGCAGGACGTCGACTCGAACGAGCTGACGCCGGAACAGATCGCGGCGCTACGGGGCTGGGTCGCCGGCGGCGGTCGCCTCATCATCGCCGGCGGGACCGCCGGACCCTCGAGCCTGTCGGCCTTCCCGGACGCCCTGCTCCCCTACCGCCCGACGGCGACGACCGATATCGCGCCCTCGTCGCTGGTCGCGCTCCTCGGTGAGCCGCCCGCTGGTGCCACGGATCTGCCCGCGCTGTCCGGGAAGCTCGCCACGGGTCGCGCGCTCGCGAGCGTCGGCGGACAGACCGTCGCGGCGGAACGCGGCTACGGCGGCGGCGCCGTGACGCTGGTCGGATTCGACCCGACCGCGAAGTGGTTGAGCGGCACGAACGCTGCCGAAGGCCTCTGGCGCCGGCTCATCCCGACCCGCTCGACAGGGACGGCAGGCAGCGGGGATGACAGCCAGATCGTGCAGGCCGCGGCGCAACTCCCGAATCTTGCCCTGCCGCCCGTCGGCGGGCTGATCGCCCTCCTCGTCGTCTACATCCTGCTGATCGGCCCGATCAACTACGTGGTCCTGAAGAGGATCGACCGCCGGGAATGGGCCTGGGTGACGATGCCGGTGCTGATCGCCGCCTTCGCCGTCGGCGCGTACGGATTCGGCTCACTCCTCCGTGGCACGAACGTGCTGGTCAACGAGGCGGCGATCGTCCGCGGTGCGCCCGGCGCCACCGAGGGGCTCGCGCAGACTTACCTCGGCGTCTTCTCACCGACCCGGGCGAACTACCAGATCCGCTTCCCGGGCGGCGCCCTGCTGTCATCACCGACCAACGGCGACTTCCTCGGAGACGGCACCGCTGCCGGCCTCGATGTCCTCCAAGGCGATCCGTCACGAGTCCGCGACCTGGGTGTCGGGTTCGGGTCGTTGCGCACCATCCGCGCCGAAAGCGCCGTCCCCGTACCGCTCGTCCAGGCGGCACTCCGGCTCCAGGATGGGCGGCTTCGGGGCACCGTCACGAATGCGTCGCAGGAGACGCTCGAGGCGCCCGCCGTCGTCCTCGGCGGGACGGTCGCGAAGCTCAACGATCTGGCACCCGGGCAGAGTGCGACGGTCGATGCCGCGCTCCAGCCGGTCCAGATGGGCCAGCAGCTGTCCGACAAGATCGTCGGGGCGCTGTTCTTCGGTGACCCGCGTCAGGCCGGCGAGGGGTCGGCCCGCCAGTACGCGCGCCACACGATCATCGACCAGCTGACGTTCGATCCGAATTGGGGCTTCACCGGGCAGTTGCCCGCAGAAAGCGCGGTCGTCCTGGCGTGGTCGGACCGGGAGCTGCTCCCGGTCGAGATCGAGGGCCAGGTCGCGCGGCGGAGCGCGAACGTCCTGTGGTTCCTCCCCGCAGACGTCGCGGTCAGCGGCAAGACGACGTTCCGCCAGGACCTGATTCGCAACACGGTCGTCTCGAGCGACGCCGCGTTCTTCAACAAGGACCCGTTCAGCATGAACTTCGGCAAGGGCAAGGCCGACCTGTCGTTCCGGCCGATCTCGTTCGACGGGACGATCGCGGCCTCGCAGTTGGCGATCGGCTTCAACTTCGGCGAGATCGGGGCCCCAGGCGATCCGAAGCTCGTGAAGCCGCTGGAGCAGATCCCCGTGGCGTGCGGTGACAAGCCCATCGACGGCTGCATCCAGCGGGTCTTTGACGGGCTACCGGAGGTCGAGTTGTTCGACCTGACTTCGTCGACCTGGCGCCACCTCCCGCACATGAGCAGCGGCCTCCGATACGCCATCGATCAACCGGCGCACTATGTCGATGCGACGACCGGCACCGTGCTCGTCCGGTTCATCAATGACGCGAGTGACTCGGTCGGGTTCAGTCTCGACCTGTCGATCACCGGGGATATCCAGCCATGACCGAGATCGTCCGCACGGAAGGCCTCGTGAAACGCTATGACGGCACGCTCGCCGTCGCTGGTGTCGACCTGAGCGTCGACGCCGGCGAGATCTTCGGCCTTGTCGGACCGAACGGTGCCGGCAAGACGACGACCCTTCGCATCCTGGCGACGCTGCTCGCGCCGTCGGCGGGCACGGCGGAGATCGGCGGGATGTCGGTCACCCGGAACCCGGACCAGGTCCGACGCGTCATCGGCTTCATGCCCGACTCGTTCGGCGTGTACGACGACATGAAGGTCTGGGAGTACCTCGATTTCTTCGCACGCTGCTACGGCATCGCTCCCGCGGCGAGGCGTCGCGTGATCACCGACCTGCTCGAACTGGTTGATCTCGCGCCCAAGCGCCACGAGTACGTCCAGACGCTGTCCCGGGGAATGCAGCAGCGGCTATGCCTCGCGCACTCACTTGTGCACGACCCACAGGTCTTGCTCCTTGACGAGCCCGCGTCCGGCCTCGATCCCCGCGCTCGCGTCGAGCTGCGTGAGCTGCTCCGCGAACTGCGAGCGATGGGCAAGACGATCCTGATCAGCAGCCACATCCTTCCCGAGCTCGAGGAGCTGTGCACGAGCGTCGCGATCATCGACCGCGGACAGGTGCTCGCCCAGGGCCGCGTGGCCGAGATCGAGAAGCGATTGCGCTTCGGCGCGGTGCTTCGGATCAGGTTGCTGCTCGAGGGGGAGGCCCTCGAGGCGGCCCGCGAGCGACTCGCGGCCGACGACGACGTCGCGTCGGCGGTCGTGCTCGACGACGGCACGATCGAGCTCGGGTTTCGAGGCGACGACGAAGCGACCGCTCGCCTGCTCAAGGCGACCGTCGCGGCGGGACTGCCGGTCGTGAGCTTCTCGCGTGCGGCGAGCGACCTGGAGGAACTGTTCCTGCAGGTGACCTCAGCCGACGAGCCGGTCGCGGCAGCGTAGGGAGGCGAGCATGGCCGAGATGACCGCGACGCCTGTCCGCCCTCCGAACCCGCGCTTCGGGGCGGTGCTCCGGGCGATCGGCGGCATCGCCGCCATCGGCGTCAAGGAGTTGCGCGGCCGGATGCGTGGCCGGCGCGCATTCATCATCCTGACCATCTACCTGCTCCTGCTTGGCGGCTTCGCCCTGATGGTCGAGCAGATCATGGAGCAGCAGTTCCAGAACCCGTTCGCCGGCGCATCGGCCACGGCGGGCCCTGCGATCGGCCAGGCCATCTTCGCCGCGGTCCTGTTGCTGATGACCCTGCAGGTGGTGTTCCTCGCACCGTCGTCGACGGCGGGCGCGATCTCGCTCGAGCGAGAGAAGCAGACCCTCGAACTGCTCGTCACGACGCCGATCAGCTCGTTCGCGATCGTCATCGGCAAGCTGCTCTCGGCGCTCGTCTACGTGTTCCTGCTGATCGCCGCCTCGATCCCGTTGATGGCGGTCGTGTTCGTCTTCGGCGGTGTCGGCCCCGAGGACATCGTCCGGGGCTACATCGTGCTGATCGTCACAGCCCTCGGGCTCGGCTCCTTCGGCATCCTCTGCTCGAGCCTCGTGAAGCGGACCACGGCGTCGACAGCGATCACGATCTTCGGCGTCCTCGCGATCACGATCGGCACGGTCTTCCTGCTCGTCTTCTGGCAAGCCATGGGGTCGTTCGACGCCACGGGCAATCGGCGCCCGGGTCCCCTCGGGATCCGCACGCCGTACCCGCTCGCGTGGATCAACCCATTCCTCGCGCAGGCCGACGTCCTGTGTGGCACCGAGTCGACCTTCGGCGGCGGCTGGTGCTCGGTCGTGCAGGGGCTCGCGCCGACGACGGAAAACGGCGTGATCATCAACAACGTCGGTGGCGGAGGCGTGCCGATGCCGATGCCCGCCCCGGCTATACCCGAGAAGGGGTTCGCACCCGCCGGTGCCGTCGCGATCGATGACAGTGGCAACCCCATCGTCAACGACGTCGCCGCCCCGGACCAGCCGTTCGGGGCTCGGCAGGACACGCTCTGGCCGAAGACCGTCGCGATGTGGCTCGGGATGTCGGTGTTCTTCGTCCTCCTGTCAGTCCAGGCCGTGTCACCGACGCGCCGCTGGCGGTTCCTCCGGCCTCGCCGCGCGAAGAGTCAGGCACCGTGACGATCGGCCTTCGCCGGACCGCGGCGTTTCCTGGGCGCCGGCGGAGACCGCCCGTCGATCGGGTCCTCGTGCCGCCGGATCCGCGTGCATCACTGAGCGGACCGCTCGACCCGACGCTGGAATCGATCCGGGGTGAGCTCGGTGGTCATCGGACGCGCCTGTGGCTCCGCCGGATCGTGCGGAGAGCGTGGGTCGCGGGGGCGGCGATCGCGGTCGCAGAGGCGATCCTGTGGACCATCGCTCGGTTCGTGCCGCTGGAAGCAGCACCGGTGATCGCAGTCACGATCCCGATCGTGGTCGCGCTCATCCTGCTCATCGCCGTGCTGCGCGCACGCCCGTCCATCGGCGAGACGGCACTGGCCGTCGACGTGGAGGGGCGTCTCGGCGACCGTGTCTCCTCAGCGCTGGAGCTCGCGGTCGGCTTTCCCGCGTCGGCGACGCCACCGGCAGAGGACGTCGACCTCGACGGGCCTGGTGTCACCCTCGACGAGGCCGCCGAGACCGACCGCTTCGTCCGCCGTCAGAGGCGAGATGCTCTCGGAACGTTGCGAACGGCGCCCCGCTTGTTCAAGCCGCGGTTCTCCCGGAGTTCCGCGGTGGTCGCGCTCGTCGCGGTCGCCCTGCTCGTGCCGGTCCTGGCCTTGCCGAACCCACAGACGGCCGTCATCGCGCAGCAGCGTCAGGTCCGCGACGCGGCCGCACGACAGGCAGATCGGATCGAGGCGGTCGCGCGCGACCTGCAGGACAAGGGCCGCACCGCTGACGATCCGAGGACCCGTCTCGCCGAGGAGCTTCGTCAGCTCGCGCGTCAGCTCCGCGAGAAGCCCGACGAACTGGCCGCGAACCTGCGCCAGCTCGGCGCGGTCGAAAGCGACATCCGGGCGCGGATCGATCCTGCGACGGAGCAGCGCGCATCCGCCATGACGTCACTGTCCCGATCGCTGTCGAGGGCCGCCACGGGGAACCCGGATGCGAACCGTGACGGCGACCCCGAGAAGGCCCGCGAGGACCTCGACAAGCTCGGCGAGAAGCTCGACTCGATGAGCGAGGCGCAGCGTCGCGAACTCGCGCAGCAGCTCGCAGAGATGCAGTCGACCGCCAAGGCTGCGGATGGTGCCGCCGCGACCGCGCTGGGGGCCGCGGCGCAAAGCCTCGCCCAGGGGGACACGGATGGGGCGCGCTCCGCTCTTGATCGCCTCGGCGACGCCATGAACGGTGCCCAGCAGAACGTCGCGACGAACCGCGATCTCGCCCAGGCGGCGTCGCGGCTCCAGGATGCGCGGCGAGATCTGGCGGATGCCGGCCAGCAGGGCCAGGGTCAGCAGGGCCAGGGTCCGCAGGGGCAAGGCCAGGGTCAGGGAAGCCCGCGCCCAAGCGGCAGCGGTCAGGCGCAGGGTCAGGGCCAGGGGCAGGGGCAGGGTCAAGGCCAGGGGCAGGGGCAGGGTCAAGGCCAGGGCCAGGGGCAGGGTCAAGGCCAGGGGCAGGGTCAAGGCCAGGGCGGCGTCGGCGGCGGAGGCTCCAACGCCCGCTCCCTCGGTTCGGGGATCGGCAGCAACGTACGGCCCGGTGCGCCGACCGGCGCCAACCGCGCGGCTCAGCTCGGTGCGGACCTGTCGTCGGTGTTCGCGCCGTTCGACCGGCTCGGCAAGCCAGGCGATCCCTCATATGTCGCCGGGACCGGTGGCGACGGCCAGACCCAGCAGGGTAGCCAGGTCGGTAGCGGCACCGACAACGGGGCGCTCACGCCGTACCAGCAGGTCTACAGCGATTTCCAGCAGTACGCCCAGACCTCGCTTGACCGCGGCTATGTCCCGCTCTCGATCAAGGACTACGTGCGCGAGTACTTCAGCTCGCTCGACCCGTCGAACTGAGGACATCGACCGTCGGTCGATGACCGGATCCGGAGGCCATATGGAAGCGCCCGTCACGACCGACCAGACGCCACGCCTCGCACCCGAGGCCTTCGCCGAGCGCGCGGGGGCGATCGAGCGCGAGGTCGGGCGCGTGATCGTCGGCCAACGCGAGCTCGTGCGCCAGACCGTGACCGGCCTGCTCGCGAACAGCCACGTCCTGCTCGAGGGCGTTCCCGGCCTCGGCAAGACCATGCTCGTCCGGACGATCGCCGACGTGATCGACTGCTCCTTCAACCGGATCCAGTTCACGCCCGACCTGATGCCCGCCGACATCACCGGCACGAACATCCTCATCGAGGAGGGCGGGCAGCGGGTCTTCCAGTTCCAGCCGGGTCCGGTCTTCGCGAACCTCGTCCTCGCTGACGAGATCAACCGCGCGACGCCGAAGACCCAGTCGAGCCTCCTCGAGGCCATGCAGGAGCACCAGGTCACGGTCGCGCGCCAGCGCTACAAGCTCGATCCGCCGTTCTTCGTGCTGGCGACCCAGAACCCACTCGAGATGGAGGGCACGTATCCCCTCCCCGAGGCGCAGCTCGACCGGTTCCTGTTCAAGGTCATGGTCCCGTTCCCGTCCGAGGAGGACCTCGTCCAGATCATGGACCGGACCACCGGCGCCGAGGGAGTGTCGGCGAGCAAGGTGTGCTCGGCTGACGAGATCGTCGAGATGCAGCGCCTCGCGCGCGCGGTCCCGATCGCGCCGCACGTCACGGCGTACGCGGTCAGCCTGCTCGCCGCGACCCATCCCGACAACGGGCGGGCACCTGGCCTCGTCCGTGAATACGTCCGCTACGGAGGGTCGCCTCGCGGCGCTCAGGCGCTCGTGGCGGCAGGCAAGATCTACGCCCTGCTCGATGGCCGCTTCAATGTGTCGACGGACGACATCCGGGCCGTCGCCCTGCCAGCGCTCCGGCATCGCATCATCCTGAACTTCGAGGGCGAGGCCGAGGGCATCACCAGCGAGTCGGCCGTCCGCGCCGTCCTCGACGCCGTCGCCGTCCCGACCGTCGAATAGCCAGTCCATGACCGAGCGCGCGAGCCTCGAGCCTGGGGCCGCCTCCACCGACGATGCGCCTGCGCAGGGTGCGGCGACTGCACCGGGCGCCGCGCGTGGCCCGGCTGCCGCTGCTCCGCCGGCGAAGGCCGGTACGCGCCCGGCGTTCCTGCCGAGCGAGGTCGACCCGACCGTCTTCGACGAGGCGTTCCTCCGCCAGCTCGAGCGGCTGCTGCTGATCATGCGCTCGCCGGTCCGCGGCGGGCTGAAGGGCGGCCGCCGGAGCGTCAAGCGAGGTCAGTCGGTCGAGTTCGCCGATTACCGCGAGTACACGCTCGGCGACGACCTCCGTCAGCTCGACTGGAACGTGTACGCCCGTCTCGAGCGACTGTTCGTCAAGCTGTTCGTCGAGGAGGAGGACATAACCGTCACGTTGCTGGTGGACGCGTCCGCGTCCATGGCGACGGGACAGCCGTCGAAACTCCTGTTCGCGAAGCGTGCCGCCGCGGCCCTCGGCTACATCGGGCTCGCCAGCGAGGACCGGATCGCGGTGACCGCGCTGAGCGGTCGGACCGCACGGCGCCGGGCGTCGCTGCGTGGGTCGGGTCGCGTCTTCCGGCTGCTCGCCGACCTTTCGGCGATCGACGCGGCCGAGCGCCGGACGGACCTGCTCGCCGCTGCTCGCCACGCTGCGGCCCAGCTCCACGGACGTGGCGTCATCGTCCTGCTGAGTGACCTGCTCGATCCAGCAGCCGACCGCGTGATCCGAGACCTGGCCGCGACCGGCTCCGAGCTGATCGTGCTTCACGTCCTGTCCCCCGACGAGCTCGATCCGCCGCTTCAAGGCGACCTGCGGCTCGTCGATACCGAGACCGACGAGCGGGTCGATATCACCGCGGACCTCGCCACGATCGACGCCTACAAGACGCGTCTCGCCGCGTGGAAGGCCGACCTCGCCGATCTCGCCGCACGTCGCGGCGCGTCCTACGTCGACCTGGCATCCGACGTGAACCTCGCTGACCTCATGTTCGCCGAGCTGCGACGCCGGCGCGTCCTCGGGTAGCGCGCGTGCCATTCGCGACCCCACTCGCGCTGCTCGGGCTGCTTTTCGTGCCGGCCGTCATCGCGATGTACCTGCTCAAGCTGCGGCGGGACGAGGCGGTCGTGCCGTCGACGCTGCTATGGACGCGCCTCGTGGCCGACCTGGAGGCCAACGCGCCGTGGCAGCGGCTGCGTCGAAGCCTGCTGCTGCTGATCCAACTGCTGCTCGTGATCGCGCTGGCGCTGCTCGCGGCGCGGCCGTTCCTCGAACGCCCCGCCGGCCTCGCT
>JBJMMR010000049.1:0-15485 GCA_045804645.1 Chloroflexota bacterium
GCCCGGCGACAACGTCGAGATGACCGTCGAGCTGATCACCCCGATCGGTCTCGAGATCGGCCAGCGCTTCGCCATCCGCGAGGGTGGCCGGACCGTCGGTGCCGGCGCCATCACCAAGATCACCGAGTAGCGACCGATGGCGAAGCAGCGGATCCGGATCCGCCTCAAGGCCTACGACCACCGACTGCTCGACCAGTCGGCGGCGCAGATCGTCGAGACCGCGCAGCGCACCGGCGCTGACGTGCTCGGCCCGGTGCCGCTGCCCACTCGCATCGAGAAGTTCACCGTCTTGCGTTCGCCGTTCATCGACAAGGACTCGCGGGAGCAGTTCGAGATCCGCACCCACAAGCGGCTCGTCGACATCCTCGATCCGAGCTCGAAGACGGTCGACGCCCTGATGCGACTCAGCCTCGCCGCTGGCGTCGACATCGAGATCAAGATGTGATGAGCGCGCTGATCGACCCCGCTGGCGGTGTTGGCGCCTGCGCTCCTCGTTCACGCACGATCGCGTGCGCTCGCTCCGGTGCTCGGCTCCGCCTTGCCATCCGGGCCGCTGAGCGCGCCCATCGGGAACTGTTCTGATGTCCATCGGATTGATCGGCCGGAAGGTCGGGATGACCCAGGTGTTCCAGGACGACGGGACGATGGTGGCCGTGAGCGTGCTTGCGATCGAACCGAATACCGTCACGCGTCTGCGCACGACCGACCGGGACGGGTACACAGCCGTCCAGCTCGGCAGCGAGCCGGCCAAGAAGCTCAGCAAGCCGGAGGCGGGCCAGCTCAAGACCCTGCCCAAGGGTGCTCAGACCCTGGCGACCGTGCGCGAGTTCCGGGTCGACAGCGTCGACGACTACGAAGTCGGCCAGACCGTTTCGATCGAGGACCTGTTCACGGCCGGCGACAACGTCGACGTGTCGGGTGTCTCGAAGGGCAAGGGGTTCGCCGGCCACATCAAGCGTCACCACTTCAAGCGCGGACCGAAGACCCACGGCTCGGATCACCACCGTGAGCCCGGGTCGATCGGTCCTGGCACGACCCCGGGTCGCGTCTACAAGGGCGTCCGGATGGCGGGCCATATGGGCGATGACACCGTGACCATCAAGAAGGTGCGCGTCGTGCGCACCGATCCCGAGCGCAACCTGCTGCTCGTCAAGGGGACGCTCCCGGGCGCGCGCGGCTCGCTCATCCTGGTGAGGAAGGCCTGACGATGCCGTCGACGCCCCTCTACGACCGCACCGGCAAGACCGTCGGCAACGTCGAGCTCAGCGACGAGCTCTTCGCGGCCCCGGTCAACACCGCCGTCCTGCATCAGGTCGTGACTGCTCAGTTGGCGGCCCGTCGGGTCGGGACGCACGACACGCGCACGCGTGGCGAGGTCCGCGGCGGCGGTGCGAAGCCGTACCGTCAGAAGGGCACCGGCCGGGCCCGGCAGGGCTCGCGAAGCGCACCGCACTACCGCGGCGGCGGCGCCGTGTTCGGGCCGCACCCGCGCTCCTACGAGCAGCGGCTGCCACGCAAGATGAAGCGCCTCGCGCTCCGCGGTGCGCTCACCGCGAAGCTCGGCGACGACCAGGTCAAGGTCATCGACGGCTTCGGTCTGGAGGCGATGAAGACCAGGGAGCTTGCGGGCGTCCTCAAGGCGCTCGAGGCGAACGGCCGCGTCCTCCTCGTCGCTCCCGGCCGCGACGAGAACCTCGAGCTGTCGGCGCGCAATCTGCCGGCGGTCAACGTGATCCTGGCCGACTCGCTGAACGTGGTCGATCTGATCGATGCGGACCTCGTCGTGATCGAGCAGCCCGCGCTTGCCCGGATGGAGAGCGTGTACGGCGGCTCCGCGACGGAGGTGCACGCGTGAGCGCCCTCACCGCGGCCGAGATCATCGTGCGCCCCGTCGTGAGTGAGAAGTCGATCGACGAGTCGGGACGCGGCAAGTACACATTCGCGGTCCACGAGAAGGCCAACAAGATCCAGATCAAGTCGGCCGTCGAGGAGCTGTACAAGAAGGAGGCCGTGACCGTCGTGTCGGTCAACGTCCTCACGACGAAGGCCAAGGAGAAGCGACGCGGGACGCGGCGCGGCCGGATCGTCGGTCATACGACGCCCTGGAAGAAGGCCATCGTCACGCTGGCCGCGGGCCAGAAGATCGAATTCTTCGAGGGGGTCTGACGATGCCGCTTCGCGATTACAAGCCCACCTCGCCCGGCCTCCGGCAGATGACTCGCTCGACCTTCGAGGAGATCACGACCAAGGAGCCGTACAAGCCGCTGCTCGAGTCGCAGAAGCGTGGCTCGGGGAGGAACAACCAGGGCCGTATGACGGTCCGTCACCGCGGTGGCGGCGAGAAGCAGCACTATCGCAGGATCGACTTCAAGCGGGACAAGACCGGCGTGCCGGCGCGTGTCGCGACGATCGAGTACGACCCCAATCGCTCGGCGCGGATCGGTCTGCTCCATTACCGGGACGGCGAAAAGCGCTACATGCTGTTGCCGCACGGGCTCCGGGTCGGCGATGTCGTCGTGTCCGGACCCGAGGCCGAGGCGCGCGTCGGCAACGCGCTGCCGCTGACGAACATCCCGCTCGGCACGACGATCCACAACATCGAGCTGACGCCCGGCAAGGGCGGCCAGATCGTCCGGTCAGCCGGAACGTCGGCCCAGCTGCTGGCGAAGGAAGGTGGCTACGCCACGGTCCGGATGCCGTCGGGCGAGATGCGCCGCATCCCGATGCGGTGCATGGCGACGGTCGGCCAGGTCAGCAACCTCGATCACGAGAACCAGAACCTCGGCAAGGCGGGCCGCGCTCGCCATATGGGCCAGCGGCCCGAGGTCCGCGGCGTCGTGATGAACCCGCGCGACCATCCGCATGGCGGTGGCGAGGGCAAGTCGCCGACCGGCATGCCGCCCAAGACGCCGTGGGGCTCACCCGCGATGGGCTACCGCACCCGCCGCGCCAAGACCACCGGACGCCTCATCGTCCGCTCGCGACATCGCAAGTAGGCGGGGAGGTAGGAGCAGATGTCCCGTTCCGTCAAGAAGGGCCCGTTCGTCGAGGCCCGTCTCCTCGGCCGCATCGAGGAGATGAACACGCGCAACGAGAAGAAGGTCGTCAAGACCTGGTCGCGAGCGTCGGTGATCTTCCCGACGTTCATCGGCCACACCATCGCGGTCTACAACGGCCACAAGCACGTCCCGGTCTACGTGACCGAGAACATGGTCGGCCACCGGCTCGGTGAGTTCAGCCCGACCCGCAACTATCGCGGGCACGGCAGGCACACCGAGCGGTCGACGGCGCTGAAGTAGGTCCGCCGATGCGTGTGTCCGCGACCGCCAAGTACCAGCGCGCTTCGACGCGCAAGACGCGTCTCGTCACGACTGCCATCAAGGGCAAGCCGGTCGAGGAGGCCGCCGCGCTCCTGCGGTTCATGCCGCAGAAGGCGGCTGCGGACGTCGCACGCGTGCTGAAGAGCGCGACTGCCAACGCCGAGAACAACCACAACCTGTCCGCGGAGGACCTGATCGTCTTCGATGCCATCGCCGATGAGGGCCCGACGATCAAGCGGTTCCAACCGCGGGCACAGGGTCGGGCGTTCCCGATCCACAAGCCCATGACCCACATCACGATCGTCGTCGCGGACCAGGAGGCCTGACATGGGACACAAGGTCCATCCGTACGGCTTCCGCCTGGGTGTCTCGCGCACCTGGACCGCGAAGTGGTACGCGGACAAGGAATACACCGACTCCCTCAAGGAGGACATCGCGATCCGCACGCTCATCGAGCGGCGGCTCGCCAACGCCAGCGTCAGTGGCGTCGAGATCGAGCGTGGCATCAACCACGTGACCGTCACGATCCACACCGCCAAGCCGGGCATCGTCATCGGCAAGGGTGGCGCGAACGTCGAGGTCCTCCGCCAGCAGATCGGTGGCCTCAGCAACCGGAAGGTCAAGCTCGAGATCAAGGAGATCCGCCAGCCGGAGCTCGACGCGCATCTCGTTGCGATGAACATCGCCGGTCAGCTGGCGCGCCGCATCGCGTTCAAGAAGGCGATGAAGCAGGCGATCCAGCGCTCGATGAAAGCCGGCGCGAAGGGCGTCAAGATCGCCGTCGCCGGCCGCCTCGGCGGCTCGGAGATGGGTCGCCGCGAGTGGGATAAGGAAGGCCGCATCCCGCTCGGGACGCTGCGTGCCGACATCAGCTACGGCCAGGTCCACGCCCACACGACCTACGGCCGCATCGGCGTCAAGGTCTGGATCTACCGGGGCGACTTCGCCCCTGAGCCGGTACGACGACCCGAGCTCGCCGGTGCCGGCGCGCAGGCCGGTCAGGGGGGCTGAACCATGCTGATGCCGAAACGCGTCAAGCATCGCAAGGTCATGCGCGGACGCATGTCCGGTCTGGCCAAGGGCGGTCACACCGTGGCATTCGGTGAGTACGGCCTTGCGACCCAGGAACCGGCGTGGATCACGAGCCGCCAGATCGAGGCGGCGCGACGCGCGATGACGCGCTCGGTCAAGCGCGGCGGCAAGATCTGGATCCGCGTCTTCCCGGACAAGCCGGCGACCAAGAAGCCCGCCGAGACCCGGATGGGCTCCGGCAAGGGCGCGCCCGATCACTGGGTGGCCGTCGTCAAGCCCGGCAGGATCCTCTTCGAGATGGCCGGCGTGGACCACGACGCCGCTGTCGAGGCGATGCGTCTCGCCAGCCACAAGCTCCCCGTCGCGACCCGCGTGGTCGTCCGGGAAGGCGCGAAGGAGGCCTGAGGTGGATCTGAACAAGATTCGCACGCTCTCCGACGCGGAGCTGGACGATGCCCTGCGCGAGGCGAAGCAGGACCTCTGGGGAGCGCGCTTCGCGCTCTCGACCCGACAACTCAAGGACTACAGCACGATCCCGCAGACGCGGCGAACGATCGCGCGGATCCTGACCGTCCAGCGCGAGCGCAAGCTCGGCCGGACCGCTTGAGGGATATCACGCGATGACAGGAGCGAACACGAAGGTGCAAGTGAAGCGGAAGACCAAGGTCGGCCGCGTCGTCAGCGACCGGATGGACAAGACGATCGTCGTGTCCGTGGAGCGGCTCGCCCGCCACCGGCTGTACAAGCGGGTCATCCGCCTGACGACGAAGTTCAAGGCGCACGACGAGACGAACGACGCGCGCATCGGCGACACGGTCCTCATCGAGGAGTCGCGGCCGATGTCCGCGACGAAGCGCTGGCGATTGGTCAGCGTCATCCAGCGTGCCGGCGAGCACGGGCTGCCCGGCGAGGCGGTCGTCGGCGAGGAGGCCGCGGTCAGCGAGGCGATCCACGCCGCGGCGCACCCGGGCCGTATCAAGACATCCGGCGACGGCGATGAGGGCGCGGAGACGACAGCCCCCGTCGCGTCCGACGTGGCCGATCAGGCGGAGCCCGCGATTGGCGGGACGGCAGCGGCCGGGACGGCAGCGGCCGGGACAGCGGCGGCTGGGACAGCAGCGGCGGAGACCGAAGGCGCCGAGGAGCGCTCGGAGGCGGCGTCGTGATCCAGCCCCAGACCCGTCTCAAGGTCGCCGACAACACCGGCGCCCGGAGCATCCAGTGCATCCGGGTGATGGGTCGTTCCCTCAAGACGACCGCTGGGGTCGGTGACGTGATCGTCGCGAGCGTCAAGCAGGCGATCCCGAACGCTGCCGTCAAGAAGGGCGACGTCGTGCGCGCCGTGATCGTCCGCACGAACAAGGAATACGGCCGCGCCGACGGAAGCTATATCCGCTTCGACGAGAACGCGGCGGTCCTGATCAACAACCAGGGCAACCCGCGCGGGACGCGCATCTTCGGCCCAGTGGCCCGCGAGCTCCGCGACCGCAATTACATGAAGATCGTGTCGCTCGCGCCGGAGGTGCTGTGATGCCGGCGAAGCACGGGCGATCGCCCAAGGTGCCTGAGATCCGCAAGGGCGACACCGTCGTCGTGCTCGCCGGCAAGGACGCCGGCAAGCGAGGGACGGTCGACCGGGTCATCCGGCGCGAACCCTCGCCCGGTGGCACGCGCAGCATCTTCCGGCGCGGGTCGTCGGCGGGCGGCGTGAGCGTCGTGGTCGAGGGCATCAACGTCTCGAAGCGCCACACCAAGCCGCGCCAGGGGTCGACCTCCGGGATCGGCGGCGTGCCGCGCATCGAGCCGGGCGGCATCCTCGACGTCAACCACCCGCTGCCGATCGGCAAGGTGATGCTCGTCTGCGGCAACTGTGGCAAGCCGACGCGGATCGGACATCGCACGCTTGAGAACGGTCGGCGGGTCCGCGTCTGTAAGCAGTGCGGTGAGCAGCTGGAGGCGAAGTCGTGACCAGCCGCCTGCACGAGCGCTACGCAGCCGAGATCGTGCCCGCGCTTCAGAAGCAGTTCGAGTACAGCAACCCGAACGAGGTGCCGCGCCTCACGAAGATCGTCGTGAACATCGGGCTCGGCGAGGCATTGACGAACGCGAAGGCGCTCGACAACGCCGTCGGCGACCTGGCGACGATCACGGGCCAGCGGCCGATCGTGACGAAGGCCAAGCGCTCGATCGCACAGTTCCGCCTGCGCACTGGTAACTCGATCGGCGCGAAGGTGACGCTGCGCGGCGAGCGGATGTGGGACTTCCTCGACCGGCTCACGACGCTCGCCCTGCCGCGCATCCGAGACTTCCGCGGAGTCCCTGGGAAGTCGTTCGACGGCCGCGGTAACTACTCACTCGGGATGCGCGAGCAGCTCGCGTTCCCCGAGATCGATTACGACAAGGTCGACCGTCTCCGCGGGCTGGAGATCAGCATCGTGACGACGGCGAAGACCGACGAGGAATCGAAGAAGCTCCTCGAGCTCCTCGGCATGCCCTTCGCCTCGTAGGCGCGGGGAGGGAGACACATGGCAAAGAAGTCGATGATCGCCAAGGCCGCGCGCAAGCCGAAGCACAAGGTGCAGTCGTATCACCGCTGCATCGTGTGCGGTCGCCCGCGGGCGTACATGCGACGGTTCGCGTTGTGCCGCATCTGCTTCCGGGAGCGGGCGCTCCTGGGCGAGCTGCCCGGCGTCACCAAGTCGAGCTGGTAGGAAACCGATGAACATCTCCGACCCGATCGCGGACATGCTCACGCGCGTCCGGAACGCGTCGCGCGCCCGCCACACCGAGGTGGTCGTGCCGGCGTCGCGGACGAAGCGTGAGATCGCGCGCATCCTCAAGGACGAAGGCTTCATCGCCGACGTGAGCGAGGAGCAGGACGGGCCCGGCACGGTCCTGCGCCTGACCCTGAAGTACGTCGACGGGAAGGTCCCGGTGGTCTCCGGGCTCAAGCGGATCAGCAAGCCGGGCCTGCGTGTGTACGCGCGCAAGACCGACATCCCGCGGGTGCTCGGCGGCCTCGGCATCGTCATCGTCAGCACGAGCAAGGGCATCATGACCGGCCAACAGGCGCGGCAGGCCCAGCTCGGCGGCGAAGTCCTGGCATACGTCTGGTAGGCGGGAGACATGTCGCGTATCGGACGCCTTCCCATCGCCGTCCCGTCGGGTGTCGACGTGACGATCGACGGGCGCCAGGTCACGGTGAAGGGACCCAGGGGCAGCCTCACCCGCACCCTGCACCCCGACATGAGCGTCAGCCAGGAGGACGGCTCGCTCGTCGTCACCCGGCCGACCGAGCAGAAGACCCACAAGCAGCTTCACGGTCTGACCCGGACCCTCGTGAACAACATGGTCGTCGGGGTCACCGACGGCTATCGGAAGGGTCTCGAGATCACCGGTGTCGGCTATCGGGCGGCCCTGAGCGGGCGAAAGCTGACGCTCAACCTCGGCTACAGCCACCCGATCGAGATCGACCCGCCGGAGGGCATCAGCTTCGAGGTCGAGAACCCCACGCGCCTCGCTGTCGTCGGGATCGACAAGGAGCTCGTCGGCCAGATCGCCGCCCAGGTGCGGTCGACGCGCAAGCCGGAGCCGTACAAGGGCAAGGGCGTGCGCTACGCCGGTGAGTACATCCGCCGCAAGGCCGGCATGGCCGGCAAGATCGGCGTAAAGAAGTAACGGAGATGGACTGACACGATGACGCAGACCGCCACCAGAGGCGCTGCCCGACGCAAGCGCCACGACCGCATCCGCCTCACGTTGGCGGGTACGGCTGGGCGGCCTCGTCTGGCCATCTTCCGCAGCCTCAATCACATCTACGCGCAGGTCATCGATGACGCGTCCGGCCGGACGCTCGTCGCCGCGTCGACCCTGGAGAAGGATCTCCGGGGCGGCAGCTCGACCAAGGCGGAGGAGGCAGCCGTCGTCGGCCGGCTCATCGCCGAGCGGTCGAAGGCGGCCGGGATCGAGCGCGTCGTCTTCGATCGAGCCGGGTTCCGGTACCACGGGCGGATCAAGTCGCTCGCCGATGCCGCCCGCGAAGCCGGCCTCGACTTCTGATCGGGAGGAACATCCGTGGCACGCATCGATCCCAACAAACTCGCGCTCGAGGAGCGCGTCGTCCAGATCAACCGGGTAGCGAAGGTCGTCAAGGGCGGCCGGCGCTTCAGCTTCAGCGCGGTCGTCGTCGTCGGTGACGGCCAGGGCCACGTCGGCGCCGGGCTCGGCAAGGCGGGCGAGGTCCCCGAGGCGATCCGGAAGGGCGTCGAGGACGCGAAGAAGCACATCATCAAGATCCCGATGGTCGGGACGACGATCCCGCACGAGGTCAACGTCGAGTTCGCGGCCAGCAAGGTGATGCTGAAGCCGGCGTCGCAGGGCACTGGCGTCATCGCCGGCGGCTCGGTCCGCGCCGTGCTCGAGGCGGCCGGTGTCCGCGACATCCTCTCGAAGATCTACGGGTCGACCAACCCCGTCAACGTGACGCGTGCGACGATCGAGGCGCTTCGGGGCCTCCATTCGGCCGAGGAGCTTTCCGCGCGCCGCGGCGTCAGACTCGTCAGCCGCATCTCGGGCCAGCCGGCACCGACCTTGGAGACGGCCGATGGCCGGTAAGTCTTCCGGCCGAGCGCCGCAAGTCGCCGCGGGGACTCAGGCTAGGCTCCGGGTCACCCAGACCCGGTCGACGATCAGCCACATCGCGCGCAACCGCGCGACGATCAAGGCGCTCGGCTTGCACGGGATCGGCTCGACCAGCATCGTCCCGGACAACGAAGCGACTCGCGGCATGGTCCGTCAGGTCCGCTTCCTCGTGTCGGTCGAGGAGGTCGCCGAGGAGGCGGCCCGTGGCCGTGGCCGTGTGGCAAGCGACGCTGGTCAGAGCGACGCGGGTCAGAGCGACGCCGGGGCGACCCAGGAGTAGAGATGAAGCTGCACGATCTGCGACCCGCTGAAGGGTCGCGCACCGAGCGAACGCGTGTCGGTCGCGGCATCGCCGCGGGCAAGGGCAAGACCGCGGGCCGTGGCACGAAAGGCCAGAAGGCGCGCGCCGGCGGCTCGATCCCGGCGTGGTTCGAAGGTGGCCAGACACCCCTCCATGTCCGCATCCCCAAGCTCCGGGGCTTCCGCAACCGCGGGAAGGTCGTCTTCGAGATCGTCAACGTCGGCGATATCGATGCGGCCGTCCAGCGCGGCGCGCTCGAGGCGGGCGCCGACGCCAAGGGCAAGTCGAAGGGCAGTGGCCAGATCACGGTGAACCAGGACATCCTGCGTGCCGTCGGGCTGGTCCGCAGCCTCGACAAGCCGCTCAAGATCCTCGGCGCGGGTGAGCTCGGCGCACCGCTGTTCGTCGTCGCCGACGCGTTCACGGGTTCTGCCCGAACCAAGATCGAGGCGGCCGGAGGGACGGTCTCCGTCCTCGAAGTTCCGAAGCGACCGACCAAGGCGATCGGGGTGGGGGACGAGAGTGCTGCCGCTGCCCCGAAGGAGACGGCGTCGACCGCCGCTGCCGATGACGGCGCGACGGCGAGCGCTGCTCCCGACGCCGTACAGACGCCGGCTGAGGGCGGGCAGACGCCCGCTGAAGAAGCGTCCGAGGTCGAGGGCGCGAGGCCGGCCCGTCAGCGCCGCGCCAGGGCGACCGAGAGCGACGGACCCGCCGCCAGTGATACCAGCACCACCGAATCGGAGGCAGAGGCCGCCACGACGCCAGACGACGCCGCGACGTCCGGCGACGACGCGTAACTGCTCGTGTTCGACTCCCTGCTGAACGCGTTCCGGGCGCCGGATATCCGGCGCCGGATCCTGATCGTCCTCGGCCTCCTGATCGTCTTCCGGTTCCTGGCCGCCGTGCCGGTGCCGGGGATCGACCGGACGCAGCTCGCGCAGTTCCTGGCGGGCAACCCGCTGTTCGGGCTGCTCAACCTGTTCTCGGGCGGCGGACTGTCGAACTTCTCGGTCATCGCGCTCGGCATGAACCCGTACATCAACGCCTCGATCATCATGCAGCTGATGCAGGGCGTCGTCCCGTCGCTGCAGGCGCTCAGCCGCGAGGGTGAGTACGGGCGCAACAAGATCACGCAGTACACGCGGTACCTGTCCGTCCCGATGGCCATGCTCCAGGCGTACGGGTTCCTCGCGCTCCTCAACGCGAACGGCGTCCTGACCGGCAGCTTCGACCTCGGCAGCTTCGACACGCTGACGCAGATCGCCACGCTGACCGCGGGTGCGATCACGTTGATGTGGATCGGCGAACTCATCACCGAGCGCGGTATCGGCAATGGCATCAGCTTCATCATCTTCGCAGGCATCGTCAGCCACGCCCCTTCGGCGATCGGCGCCTTCACGGTCAACCCGAACATCCCGGGTCTGATCGCGTTCGCCGTGGTGGCGGTCCTCGCCGTCGCGGTGATCATCTATATCCAGGAGGGCCAGCGGCGGATCCCGATCCAATACGCCAGCCGCGTCCGAGGCCGACGGATGTATCAGGGTGGTCAGACCTTCTTGCCGCTCCGCGTCAACCAGGCGGGCGTCATCCCGATCATCTTCGCGGTCAGCATCCTGCTGTTTCCCGTCCAGCTGGCGTCGTACTTCACGGCGTCGGACATCCCGATCATCCGCGACATCGCGAACGGGATCATCACGCTGCTCAACCCGCAGTCGGTGCTGTACGTCGTCCTGTACTTCCTGTTGACGATCGGTTTCACGTACTTCTACACGGCGTTCACGTTCAAGCCCGACGAGACCGCCGAACAGCTCCGCAAGAACGGCGGGTTCATCCCCGGCATCCGGCCCGGACGGCCGACCCAGGAGTACCTCGCCCGCGTCGTCTCCCGTATCACGTTCGCCGGTGCGCTGTTCCTCGGCGTGGTCGCTGTGCTGCCGACCTTCGTCGGGATCCTGTTCCCGGACCTCGGTGCGATCGGGCTCGGTGGCACGAGTCTGCTGATCGTCGTGTCGGTCGTCGTGGAGACCATGAAACAGATCGAAGCGCAGTTGATGATGCGCAACTACGAGGGCTTCATCAGATGACGCGGGCGAAGCTCCACGGAGTCGTTGTCGACGCATGAACGTGCTCGTCCTCCTGGGCGCACCTGGGGCGGGGAAGGGGACCCAGGCCGCCCTCCTCGCCGAGGAGCTCGGGATCCCGAACATCGCGACCGGCGACCTGTTCCGGGCTGCCGTCCGTGACGGCTCGCCGATCGGCCTCGAGGCGCGCCGGTTCATGGAGCGTGGTCAGCTCGTCCCGGACGACATCACGATCCGGATGCTGCTCGGTCGATTCGATCAGTCCGACGCGACCGACGGCGCGATCCTCGATGGTTTCCCCCGCAATGGCGCGCAGGCGAAGGCGCTCGACGACGCCTTGGCAGAACGAGGCGAAGCCGTCGACCTCGCGCCGCTCATCGAGGTCGACAGCCAGGAGATCTTCCGCCGCATGTCCGGACGGTGGCTGTGCCGGGACGCAGGGCATGTCTACAACGAGACATCGAATCCACCGGCGGTCGCGGGGATCTGCGACATCGACGGCTCGCCGTTGTACCAGCGTGAGGACGACAAGCCTGAGACCGTCCGCGCCCGGCTCGATCTGCAGCTCGCGAGCCTTCAGGAGGTCATCGACCACTACGCGTCGACCGGCATCCTCCGGCGGGTGAATGGGCTCCAGTCGATCGACGACGTGTTCCGCGACCTGCTCGAGGTCGTCCGGGACGGCGCCGCCAGCTCCGACGCCTGACGTGGTCACGCGCAAGTCCCACGCCGAGATCGCTCGGATGCGTCGAGCGGGCCGTATCGTGGCCGAGGTGCTCGCGCTGGTCGAGAGCGAACTGAAACCTGGGGTCTCGACGGCGCACCTCGATCGTCTGGCCGAGGGGCACATCCGCGCGGCAGGCGCAACACCCTCGTTCAAGGGCTACCCGGGCATCAATCCGCGGCGGCCGTTCCCAGGGAGCCTGTGCATCTCGCTCGATGACGAGATCGTCCACGGCATCCCGGGCGACCGCGTGATCCGCGAGGGCCAGATCGTGTCGATCGACGCCGGCGCCATCGTCGAGGGCTGGCATGGCGATGGAGCACGCACCTTCTTCGTCGGGGAGCCGCCCCAGCGCGTCCAGACGCTCATCGACGTCACGCGTGAAGCGATGATGGCCGGCATCGCGGCCGCGGTCCCCGGCAACCACATCGAGGACATCTCGGCGGCTGTCGAGGACGTCGCGACGCCCCACGGCCTCGGGATCATCCGCCAGTTCGTCGGCCACGGCATCGGCACCGAGATGCACGAGGAGCCGCAGGTCCCGAACTACCGGACCGGTCGCCGCGGACGCAAGATCGAGCCGGGTCTGTGTCTCGCCATCGAGCCGATGCTCACGTTGGGCGACTACCGCGCCCACGTGCTCGACGACGACTGGACGGTCTCGACCATCGACGGCTCGCTGGCTGCGCACTTCGAGCATTCGATCGCCGTCACGGACAACGGCCCGGAGATCCTGACGACGGTATGAAGGCCGTCGTCGTCCGTCCGTCGTATTTGCCGGGAACGGCTGTTTTTGATATGCTGCGCGTTCGTGTGTCGGCCCGTCCGGGCCGGCACTCCGCGTGAGAAAGGGAAGCACTCCAGCCTGTGGCCAAGAAGGATGCGATCGAAGTGGAAGGGACGGTCATCGAGCCGCTCCCGAACACGATGTTCGCGGTGGAGCTCGAGAATGGCCACCGGGTGCTCGCCCACATCAGCGGCAAGTTGCGGATGAATTTCATCCGGATCCTGCCTGGTGACCGGGTCCGCGTCGAACTGTCGCCGTATGACCTGACCAGGGGCCGCATCACGTACCGACTCAAGTAAGCACGACACGCACGTAACGAACGATCGAGGAACCGTTGAAGGTCAGAGCTTCCGTCAAGGCACGCTGCGACAACTGCAAAGTGATCCGTCGCCACGGGACCGTGATGGTCATCTGCTCCAATCCCAAGCACAAGCAGCGGCAGGGGTAACCGATGGCACGCATCGCCGGCGTCGACATCCCGCGTGAGAAGCGCGTCGAAGTAGCGCTCACGTATGTCTTCGGGATCGGCCTGCCCACGAGCCAGAAGATCCTCAACCAGACGAACATCAACCCCGATACTCGGGTCCGCGACCTCACCGAGGAGCAGGTCAACCGCCTCCGCGAGTTGATCGATCGTCGCTACAAGGTCGAGGGTGACCTCCGCCGCGAGGTCGCGTTGAACATCAAGCGACTCATCGAGATCGGCTCGTACCGCGGCCTGCGCCATCGGCGCAACCTCCCGGTCCGCGGCCAGCGCACCAAGACCAACGCTCGCCAGCGACGCGGACCGAAGAAGACGGTCGGCATCCGGCGCAAGAAGTGATGAGGGACTGACGAGGGCATGGCGGAACGCAAGAAGGCGACCAAGCAGCGCCGGCGCGAGCGCAAGAACGTCCCCCAGGGGCACGTCCACATCCAGGCGACCTTCAACAACACGATCATCACGATCACTGACCTCAACGGCGCGGTCATCAGCTGGGGTTCGGCCGGTGTCGCGGGCTTCAAGGGCTCGCGCAAGAGCACGCCGTACGCCGCCGCGCTGTCCGCGGATGGTGCCGCCAAGCGCGCGATGGAGCACGGCATGCGCCAGGTCGAGGTCTACGTGAAGGGCCCGGGTGCCGGTCGCGAGCAGGCCATCCGCTCGCTCCAGGCCGCCGGTCTCGAGGTCAGCGCCATCACCGACGTCACCCCCATCCCTCACAACGGCTGCCGCCCGCCCAAGCGGCGCCGCGTCTAGGTCACCCGGAGATCCATGGCTCGTTACACCGCATCCGTCTGCCGGATCTGCCGGCGTGAAGGCGCCAAGCTCTTCTTGAAGGGCACGCGCTGCTATACCAAGAAGTGCTCGTTCGAGCGGCGCCCGACACCCCCCGGGCAGCATGGCGTCCGCCGGCGCAAGGTCGGCGAGTACGGCCTGCAGCTGCGCGAGAAGCAGAAGGTCCGCAAGACGTACGGCGTGCTGGAGAAGCAGTTCCGCAACTACTTCATCGCCGCGGAGAACCGACCCGGCGTGACCGGCGAGAACCTGCTTCGATCGCTCGAGATGCGGCTCGACAACGTCGTCTACCGCGCGGGTTTCGCGCCGTCCCGACCGGCCGCCCGCCAGCTCGTCGCCCATGGCCACTTCGCCGTGAACGGCGTCCCCACCGATATCCCGTCGTACCAGGTCAAGCCGGGCGACAAGGTGGAGGTCCGTGAGGGCCGCCGGTCGCGCGAGCCGTTCAAGGTGGCCAAGGAGACCCTCCGCAACCACCAGGCGCCCGAATGGCTGACGATCGACTCGGACAAGCTCGTCGGGAGCATCGTGACGCCGCCCACTCGCGACCAGATGCCGCTCGATCTCAACGAGCAGCTCGTGGTCGAGTACTACTCGAGGTAACTGGACCCACATGATCGAACAACTGGAGAACCCGCAGATCGAGTCTGTCGAGGAAGTCGGCACGTACGCCAAGTACGAGGCCGGACCCCTCCAGGCCGGCTACGGCGTCACCCTCGGCAACGCGCTCCGCCGGGTCCTCCTGTCGTCCCTCGAAGGGGCAGCCGTCACGAGCATCCAGATCCGCGACGTCTACCAGGAGTTCTCGACGATCCCGGGCGTCAAGGAAGACGTCACGCAGATCGTCTTGAACGTCAAGAAGCTTCGCCTGAAGAGCTTCGCGTCCCACCCCGTCCAGCTCCGCCTGATCAAGAGCGGCGCCGGTGCGGTGACGGCCGCGGACGTCGCGGAGTCGGCCGACGTCGAGATCATCAACCCGGACCTGGTCCTCATGACCATCGACTCGGACGATGTGACGATCGAGATGGACCTCACGGTCGAGCGGGGCGTCGGCTATCTCGGCGCCGAGCGCGCGGAAGCGCTGCCCATCGGCGTCATCGCGGTCGACGCGATCTTCACACCGGTCCGCAAGGTCAACTACTGGGTCGAGAGCATGCGGGTCGGTCAGATGACCAACTTCGACAAGCTCACGATCGAGATCGAGACCGACGGCACGATCAGCCCGGAGGAGGCGCTCAGCCGCTCGGCCGAGATCCTCGTCAACCAGTTCCGCCCGTTCGTCACCGTCGGGATGGCCGCCCAGCCCCAGGTCGCCGCGAC